>QCNW01000025.1 GCA_003210025.1 Pelagibacteraceae bacterium AG-426-M19 | reverse complement strand
CTGTCATTATTATTATTTTTCCATATCTTAAATCTTTGAGATCTATGTCCTCATTTTTTGGATCAAGACCGAGTGCATTTATCAATGTAACTATTTCATTTGATGAAATCATCTTTGATAAGCTTTTAGTTCTCAAATCATTGGCATTTCCATTCTTTTTAGATCCATTAAGATCTGTAAAAGTATTTAATATTTTTCCTCTAAGCGGCAAAACTGCTTGATTTTCACGGTTTCTGCCTTGTTTGGCTGAACCACCAGCTGAGTCACCTTCTACAATAAATAGTTCGGTACCATCTTGCTTTGAATTTTGACAATCCGCTAATTTTCCAGGCAATCCCGTTAATTCTAAAGCTCCTTTTCTTCTTACATTTTCTCTCGCCTTTCTAGCTACATCTCTTGCTACCGCAGCCTGAATAATTTTAGTTAAGATAATTTTTGAAATTGATGGATTTTGATCAAACCAAGTAGACAACTTCTCGTTAATGATATTTTCCACAATATTTCTAACTTCTGACGAGACTAATTTATCTTTTGTTTGAGATGAAAATTTAGGGTCAGGAATTTTGATAGAAAGAACTGAAGTTAGTCCTTCTTTAACATCATCTCCTGATAAAGAAACTTTATTTTTTTTTAATAAATTTTGTTCATTTGCGTATTTATTTACTACTCTTGTTAATGCACTTCGGAATCCAAGAAGATGTGTTCCTCCATCTTTTTGATAAATATTATTAGTATAAGGTAATACATCTTCACTATACCCTGCATTCCATTTGAGGGAACACTGAACATCAATATTATTTTTTAAACCCTCTATGTATATAGGTTTTTTAAAAAGATCATTTTCATTTTTGTTTTTTAAACTTTCTTTTTTTTCATCAATGAATTGGACAAATTCAGTAATACCTCCATCAAATTTAAACTCTAATGTTTTTGGTTTTTTTTGTCTTAAATCACTTAAAACTATTTTTATGCCCTTATTTAAAAAAGCCAACTCTCTCATTCTTTTTTCTAAAATAGAAAAACTAAATTTAATAGATGAAAATATATCTTTCGATGGAACAAAATTAATTTCGGTTCCGCTAGTTTTTGATTTACCAACTTGTTTTAATGAAATTTTAGCATCTCCATTTTTAAATTCTATATAATATTTTTTATTATCTCTATTAATAGTAAGTTTTAATCTCTCTGAAAGAGCATTAACAACTGATACTCCCACTCCATGAAGTCCTCCAGAGACTTTATAAGAATTATGATCAAATTTGCCACCAGCGTGAAGTTGGGTCATTATAACTTCGGCAGCTGATTTTTTTTCACCCTTGTGAATATCAACAGGAATTCCTCTGCCATCATCAATCACTGTTACAGAGTTATCATCGTTTATACTAATTTCAATTTTTTTACAAAAACCTGCTAGAGCTTCATCGATAGAATTATCTACTACTTCGTAAACCATATGATGTAATCCGGTCCCATCATCAGTGTCACCGATATACATACCTGGTCTTTTTCTTACAGCTTCTAAACCTTTTAGGACTTTTATGGAGTCAGCTTGGTAATTGTTTGAATTATTTTTTGTCATTAATTTTTAATATGGAAAAATTTTTATAACATTTTTACAAAAAATTTAAAAATGGTAGAGGCGTAAATGCTTAAATAATTGTTGAATATCAACATTTATTTGATGTTTTTTAGATTTTTTTTCTATTTCACTAAAACCCGCTAAAAAGATCAATTTTCTAACAATAATATGGCGGAGAGAATGGGATTCGAACCCATGATAGAGTTTCCCCTATACACGCTTTCCAAGCGTGCGCCTTCAACCGCTCGGCCACCTCTCCTTTAATCACTATTCCTAAATACACACAGTGATGTATTTCTGATATTTAAAATATTTTTTTTTTTAGAAATTTCATTTAAATAATTTACGACATTTTTTGCGGACTGTTTGCCAGGAACGTAATCGTGCCATAAAATTATTCCATTTTTGTTGATCATTTTAAATGATTTTTCGGTATCATTTTTTACAACAGAATAAGTATGTCCTCCATCTATAAATATTAAATCAAATTTATTTATATATTTGCTCTCATCAAAATTTACTGAATCTTCAAAAATAATGTTAATTTTGTTTTCAACATCAGTACCTGAAAACAAGAATTTTTCATATATACTTTCATTTATTAAATTTCTAAATGAAATTTTATTATCAGTATTTTCCTTATTTAAATTTTTTAACTGTTCTGGTCCAAGAGTTAAGGAAGTAATTTTAGAATCTTTATTTGAGTTA
>QCNW01000024.1 GCA_003210025.1 Pelagibacteraceae bacterium AG-426-M19 | reverse complement strand
GTGCAGTGACCATGAATATAATTAGTAAAACCAACATTACATCAACAAATGGTGTAACATTAATTTCACTCATTGGATCGTTTTTTGAACTTTTGAGCTTAAATCCCATTTAAATAATTGATAAGAATCTTTTTGAAAAATTTTCTAATTTTTGTGAATATTTTCTAGAGTCTGAATTAAATTTATTATAAGCGATTACGGCTGGAATAGCAGCTAATAATCCAAGAGCAGTTGCGAATAAAGCTTCTGCAATACCTGGGGCAACTATTGCAAGACTGGTATTTCTTGAAATTGCAATCGATTGAAATGAATTCATAATACCCCAAACAGTTCCAAATAGTCCTATAAATGGAGCGGTTGATCCAACAGTTGCTAAAAAACTGTTATACTTTTCTACAGCAACCATTTGTTTCTCGATATTTACTTCTAAAACACTAGATAGCCTTTCAGATAAATTTGATTTTGATCTAGTTTTCATAACTGTTTGCATTGAAGTTTTAAATAATTTTGCCATTGGATCTTCAATGTTTGATGGCAAACTATTATAAAATGTCTCAGCAGATTTAGATTTCCAAAATTTTTCCTCAAATTCGTCTGCACTTTTATTAATTTTTCTAAACATTCTTATTTTTTCAAATATTATTGCCCATGAGTATATTGAACTTAAAATTAATATTACGATAACTGACTTGACAATTATATCAGCTCGTAAAAATAAACTAATTAAAGAAAAATCTGTGTTACTTGCTAATCCTAAACTTTGTGTTGCAATATCTGCTTCCATTCAATCATTTCTCATTAAAATATGTCATTAATTTGACCTTAAATATGTCCTATTTACTAGTAATCGTTATTTTCTTTGGTGTTTTCAAAATAATGAGCAATTAAAATGGCATCAGCTTTGTTATTATCTTTTTTTTTGGAAAGCTTAAAGGAAATTTTAGGAAACATTTCTATTACCTTGGTTCTGCTTGCGTCTTTTTCAGAATTAATCAAATTATAATATTTTTTCCATTTTGCTGGCCTGACATAGAAAATAGGCAATTCCATTGCAGAGCAGATACCTTTTATTACTCCGAATGATTGCCCAAAATTAAACATGCTGGTTACACCTTGTCCCGGCATTGCTGAAACATGCTCGACAACCACACTTATTTTTTCATTAGAAAATTTATTTTTTAAGGATGAAATTTCATTAAATATTTGTCTACCATTAACTTGTTTTTTATTTTTTTTACCTTCAGCCATTGTTGGCATATCAATTACATCGATGATATTTCCACTAGAGAAGAAGCAAATAGCGCCGGCTATTCCAGGATCAATACCAATTATTATCATCTAACTTTCAAAGTTAACATTTGTGTAAACATTTTGAACATCATCCTCTTCTTCGAGAGTTTCTAAAAATTTTATCATATTTTGACTTTCTTCACCTTTAAGAGATACTTTATTTATTGGCAGCCATTCAATCTCAGTAGATAAAAAGTTTGAAATTTTTTTTTCAAATTTTTTTTTAACTTCATACATTTCATCAATTTTAGTATGCACCTCATGATATTCGTCATGAGAAATACAATCATAAGCACCAGAATCTATCGCTAATTCAAAAATTTTGTCTTGATTAATTTCGTTTTTATCAATTTTAATCACGCCTACTCTCTGAAAATTGTGCGATGAAGAACCTAGCGTTCCTAAAGAACCATTATTTTTTGAAAAAATTGTTCTAATATTAGAAGCAGTTCTATTTTTATTATCAGTTAATGCTTCAACAATTACAGCTGACTTATTTGGTCCAAAACCCTCGTACCTCATATTTTCAAAATTTGATTGATTATTATTGGACGATTTTTCAATTGCTCTCTCTATATTTTCTTTGGGCATATTAGCCGATCTAGCTGCTTGAATTGCTGATCTAAGCCTAGGATTCATATCTGGATTGTTGTCACCTAATTTTGCTGCTACTGTGATTTCTCTAGATAGTTTAGAAAATATTTTAGATCTCTGTTTATCAGCTTTGCCTTTCTTATGTTTAATACCAGCCCAATGTGAATGCCCAGCCATAATTAATCAGTATTTTTTAAAGTTCCTCCAAAAATGAAACTTTCGATATCTTTTGCAAGCCCATTTCTTGTATCACAGTCCACTACTACTCCGCTCAAAGTTGCATCTCCATTAGCAGGATAATGTTTTGAAGATTCTTTTTTTAAAAATTTATTAATTGAATTTTGTAAGTCCATTCCAATCACTGAGTCATAGTCGCCACACATTCCGGCATCTGTTATGTACCCAGTTCCATTTTTTAAAATTCTTGCATCATTTGTTGGTACGTGTGTATGTGTACCTACAACTAATGTTGCGTTGCCATCAAACAAATTACCTATTGCCATTTTTTCACTTGTTATTTCTCCATGAAAATCAACAATTAAAAAGTCGTAATCTTTTGAGATTTTTTTTTCAGCGATAAAATCATTAGCAGTTTTAAAAACATCGTCACATTTTTTCATAAAAACATTACCCATCAAATTAAGAACCCCAACTTTTAAGTTTTTTTTTGAATTATACACTGA
>QCNW01000023.1 GCA_003210025.1 Pelagibacteraceae bacterium AG-426-M19 | reverse complement strand
AGAAGCTAATAAAGCACTACATGATTTAAATGATGGTAAGATTAAAGGTCGTGCAGTGTTAGTTCCATAATTAACAACAAAGAGAGGAAAAAAGATGAAGACAATAAAAACTTGCGTAACCGCTCTAATATCAGCTTTGTTGGTATTTAGTCCTGTTGCGTATGCTGATAAGTGGAGTGATCAGTTTCCACATATCAAAGCAACTGGGGATATTCCTGGTGATTGTTCTTACGAGTCTATGTCTAAGAAAAACTATAAAGGCAAGACGCTTAAGATTAATACACATGCTGTACCAGTCATGGGAGAGCCAACAGCTCTACATGCTGAGCAGTTCGCTAAACTTACTGGAGCAAAAGTTGATGTTACTCATACACCAGCAGGTGACTTATATGCGAAAGCAATGGTACCATTTCAAGCTGGACAAGCTCCATATGACATCGTTTTTGGATTTTCAAACTTCATTAACGATTGGAGAAGATACTTAGAGCCAGTTCCAAAGAAATACGTTGAGATGAAACAAATGAAAGACGTTACTCCGTCTCACATCGGTGTAGCATCTTGGGATGGTGTTATGTATCAGTTTCCGGTTGATGGAGACAGACATTATCTAAAATATAGAAAAGATGTAATTGATAATCCTGAGTACCAAAAACAATATAAGGAAGCTACTGGTAAAGAACTAAGAGTTCCTCAAACTTGGAAAGAGTATGGAGAAATGGCAGCTTACTTTAATAATTGGGACTGGGATGGAGATGGCGAGAAAGAATACGGATCCGCTGAAGTAATGAAAAAAGACGATCTAATGTATGCTGCTTTCTATTCAAGATCTGCTGCTTACTCAAAAAATCCTAAAACACCTGGTGGTTTTTTCTTTGATTTAGAAACTATGAAACCACTAATTAACAATCCAGGTTTTGTTGAAGCTTTAACTGACTGGGTTGAGGCAACTAAATATGTTCCTCCAGGAGGAATAAATTTTGGTTTAGGTGATGAAATTGGATCATTTGGTGGAGGACAAACTTTGTTTAGTTTTTCATGGGATGATGCATTTGTTGCTGCTATGCAACCAGATAGTCCAATAAACAATAAAGTTGGTGCTGCACAGTTACCAGGAGCAATGAAAGTTTGGAATAGAAAAAACTAACTCTTGGGATGAAGGCTTTAACCAAGCTCCTTTCTTCGTATGGGGATGGGCAGTTGGAGTAGCTAAGAAAAGTAAAGAGAAAGAAATGGCTTTCGATTACCTATGTTTCTTTGCTAACGAAGCTAACCACCAAGCAGATATTGGAATTGGTAGATTTGGTGTAAACCCATTTAGAAATGATGACTTTAAAGTTGATGTATGGACACAAATTGGTTGGGATAAAGATATTGCTCAATCATATGTTGATACTCTTGCACAAATGGAACAAAGTAAAAATAGAGTATTTCCATTAAGAGTTCCTGGAACTTTTGAGTTTAATGCTGCATTGGCTACTGCTGCTGCAAAAGCATTAGCTGGTCAATTATCTCCACAAGCTGCTTTAGACGAAGCTGCTAAACAGTGGGAAGATATACTTAACAGAGTAGGAAAAGATAACGTAAGAAAAGCCTATGCTGTTGGTGTAGCAATGGAAGATAATAAGCAATAATTTTGTAAAACTTGTGGCCGTTTTTTAACGGCCACATTTTAAAATAATCCAAAAAAAAATTATGAATTTTAAACACAAGTTTGTTTTTTTATTCCCAGGATTGTTTGTACTTATTGGGATTCTAATCTTTCCAATTATTTTTACTATTAGATTAAGTCTTTCTGGATGGAATAGTTATACCCCAGAAATGAACTTCATAGGTATTACGAATTATATAAGGTTATTTACTGATGACCCGAGGTTTTGGGAGTCCTTTTTTAGGTTAAGTTTTTTATCTGTTACCACAGTTATTCTTCAATATGTTATCGGATTTGCTCTAGCGATGATGGTTTGGAGAGAAATAAAATTTAAAAGATTTTTTAGAGTAATTTTTCTAGTACCCATGATGACAACTCCAGTAATAATGACAGTTATTTGGAGAACATTTTTTCATGAGTCCCTCGGTCCTGTAAATGATTTGTTAGGTGGATTAGGAGTAAAACCTATTTTATGGTTGAGTGATCCAGTTATTGCGAAGTTTACTGTTATAATTGTTGAGGTTTGGCAATGGACACCGTTTATGTTTTTGCTACTACTAGCTGGACTTTTGTCACTTCCAAAAGAACCCTTCTTAGCAGCCGCTATAGATGGAGCAAGTCCATTTAGAAAATTTGTTTATGTAACTTTTCCTTTGATGGCTCCAATATCAATTGGAGCAATAATAATAAGACTTATCGAGGCATCAAAAAATAATGGATACAGTATTTGTTTTGACTTCAGGAGGGCCAGGTACTGCAACTGAGACGTCAAGTTTTTATATTTATATTAAAGGATTAAGAGAATTTCAGATGGGTTATGCAGCAACCTTATCTTTTACTTATCTTGTCATAATGATTATCAGTTTAACGATAATAGCTAAAGTTTTAACCAAATTAATGATCAAAGAATAACTCTATGAGCAAACTTTACACTTTTCTTAAATATTTCTTTATTACATTTTGGACTGTATTTGTCGTTGCACCATTTCTGTGGGCTGTATCAACATCTTTTAAAGACTTCCAATCTGTAAATAGTAAAGTAACTTATATACCTTGGTTAGATTTCGAACCAACACTGGAGGGTTGGAGAGTTTTAATTAAGTCTCCTGCTAAAGGTGGAGTAGATATTGTTGAGCCTTATTTTAATAGTATTTTTGTAA
>QCNW01000022.1 GCA_003210025.1 Pelagibacteraceae bacterium AG-426-M19 | reverse complement strand
ATAACCTGATAGTCTAGTGTCTTTTGCAATAATTGCTGTTTGTTTACTTTTTTTTAAATTTTTAAAATATGTTCCAGCAGCTAAGCCAAATTTAAAAAACATTTCTCCATTTATTTTAGATCCATTAACTTTTCCTCTAATTCCATCTGTTCCAAAATATTTTTTAATCATTTTTTAATTTTGTAATTCTCTAAAAACTTTAAATGCTTGATTTATTTCTTTAACATCATGGACCCTAAGAATTTGGACTCCTTGAAGATATGCTTGAATACAAGAAGATACTGTTCCACCAATCCTGTTTTTTGTATCATTTTCTTTTGAAATGTCCTTAATAAATTTTTTTCTAGACAAACCTAACATTATAGGAAGGCCTAATGAATGAAAAATAGAAATATTCTTTAACAGAGTAATATTATGTTTCAAATTTTTTCCAAATCCAATGCCAGGATCCAATATAATATTATTATGATTAATGCCTTGTTTTCTCAGATAATTTAATTTTATTTCAAAGAAGTCATAGATATCAAGTAGCACATTTTTGTAAGTAGGTTTAATTTGCATATTCTTAGGTGTTCCTTTCATATGATGAATGACAAAGGGTTTTTTTGTTTTTTTTAAATAATTTATAGTTTCATTATCATAACTTAGTCCAGATACATCATTTATAAGATCAATTTTGATTTTGGAAGCTTTCTCCATCACGAAACTTTTTCTTGTATCTAATGAAATAAAACTTTTTTTATTTTTTAAAATTTTTAAAATAAATTTAATTCTATCCCATTCTTTCTTGGGGTGGATATCAATTGCGCCTGGTCTTGTAGACTCACCACCTACATCTATTATTTTTGCACCACTTGATAATAAGCTATTCACACGTTTTTTTGCTAAATTTTTTTTATTATATTTACCACCATCTGAAAAGCTGTCTGGTGTTAAATTAACTATACCCATTAAAATTGGGTTGTGGGATAAATTTAATTTTTTAAAAGATTTCTTTTTTTTTATATTTTTTAAATCATTAATAACCTTTTTTTTTAGTTTATTCGGAAGTTTGCTAATATCTTTTAGATTTATAATTTTAGTTTTTTTTCTGTCAATGATTTCTACTTTATCAAAAGAAATATGAACAAATCCGTTAAGTGGAATGGATTTTTTTTTTTTGATATTTATTTTTGAAGCTGATCCGTAATAAAAATTACACGCTCTAGTGTAATATTTATTCATTAGTGCTTAGTGCACTATCTTTGGTTTTAAGCCCATTGAACCAAGTGCTGAGCTTTGATCATCATCTTCAACTTTGAGATCTTCTTTATTTTTAGGGTATATGTTTTTATTTATTAAATCTTCAATTTCCGCACCTGTTAAAGTTTCGTAAGTAAGTAAAGCTTTTGCTAGTTTATGCAGATCATCGATTTTTTCAGTCAATACTTTTCTTGCTCTTTCGTAACCCATGTCAACAAATTTTCTAATTTCGCTATCTACTTTTCTCGCAGTTTCCTCTGACATATTTTGTTGTCTTGCAACAGATCTTCCTAGAAATACTTCTTCTTCGTTTTCACCGTAAGCAACTGGTCCCATCTCTTTACTTAATCCAGCTCGCATAACCATCGCTCTTGCTCTTTTTGTTGCTTGTTCAATATCGCTTGCTGCTCCTGTAGTTACTTTGTCATCTCCAAAAATAATTTCTTCCGCAACTCTTCCACCCATTGCAATAGCCATTTGTGCATGAAGTTGTTCTCTTGTTTGAGAAACTTCGTCTCTTTCAGGTAATTGCATAACCATTCCTAAAGCTCTTCCTCTTGGTATTATTGTTGCTTTATGAATAGGATAAGCAGCCTTTTCATTTATTGTTACAATTGCATGTCCAGCCTCATGATAGGCAGTTAACTTCTTCTCCTCTTCTGACATAACCATAGATCTTCTCTCAGATCCCATCATTACTTTATCTTTAGCTTCTTCAAATTCTTGATATGTCACTATCCTTTTATTTTTTCTTGCAGCTAGCAAGGCAGCCTCGTTTACAAGGTTTGCTAAATCTGCCCCAGAAAATCCTGGTGTTCCTCTAGCAACTGTTCTTAAATTAACATCTGGTGCCATTGATATTTTCTTTGCGTGGACTTTTAAAATCTTTTCTCTACCGATTAGATCTGGATTAGAAACAACAACTTGTCTATCAAATCTTCCTGGTCTCAAAAGAGCTGGATCTAATACATCTGGTCTATTAGTAGCAGCAATAATAATTACACCTTCATTAGTATCAAAACCATCCATCTCAACTAGCAGCTGATTTAGTGTTTGCTCTCTTTCATCATTTCCTCCACCAAGACCTGCTCCTCTGCTTCTTCCGACAGCATCAATTTCGTCAATGAAAATTATACATGGCGAATGTTTCTTGCCTTGCTCAAACATATCTCTCACTCTTGAAGCTCCAACTCCAACAAACATTTCAACGAAATCTGATCCAGAAATTGTAAAGAACGGAACTCCAGCTTCACCAGCGATTGCTCTTGCTAATAATGTCTTACCAGTGCCTGGGGGACCTACTAATAAACATCCCCTTGGTATCTTGCCACCTAATCTACTGAACTTTCTCGGATCTTTTAAAAATTCTACTACTTCCTCAACTTCCTCTTTAGCCTCCTCGACACCAGCGACATCATTAAAAGTAACTTTTCCTTTTACTTCATTCATCATTTTAGCTTTAGATCTTCCAAAGCCCATTGCGCCACCTTTTCCTCCTTGCATTTGTCTCATAAAGAAAATCCAAACAGCAATTAATAAAAGCATTGGGAACCATGAAAGAAGTATTCCTA
>QCNW01000021.1 GCA_003210025.1 Pelagibacteraceae bacterium AG-426-M19 | reverse complement strand
ATTGAGGAGGCAATTTCTATCTTTTCTTTACTTATTAAAAGTTCATCTGATATTATTCCACTGAGTTTTCTTACTCTTTGTATTTTATCAAAATAACTTCCCAACCCTTTAAAATAATTAATTTGCTTCAATCTAGACACCTGTTTAACTAAATTTTGAGACTTATTTCTATTCCAAAAAAATTCTGCATCTGCCAACCTTGCATCTACAACATTTTGATTTCCTAATTTAACTAATCCCTTTTTGTCCTTGCAATCTGCTACAACTATAAAATTATTTGTTATTTTGTTTTTGCTATTAAATGTAGGAAAATATTTTTGGTGATGCTGCATTGTAATAATAAGTATTTCTTGGGGAATTTCTAAAAATTTCATATTAAACTCACATACTAAAATTTTTGGTTTTTCAACAATATTTATTATTTCGTCTATAAGTTTTTCATTCACTTTTATATGAATTTTTTTTTGATTAGTTACCTTGTTTATTTCTTTAATTATAAATTCTTTCCTTTTATCTTGATCAATTGTTACTCCTTTTTGTTTAAAAAATTTTATATAAGATTTAAAATCATTAAAACTTTTTACCTCATCTTCTAGATCTTTATCTGTAAAAGTTTTATTTGAACTATGTAAATGGTTTAATTTAAATTCAATTATTTTTTTATCAAATAAAGCTAATATTGATTTTAACGGTCTTCCCCAATATAAATCATGATTGCCCCATTTCATTGATTTTTTCCATGAAATTTTTAAAAGTAAACTTGCAATACTTTCTTTTAATAAATCGTATGTTTTTATTTTTTGCGATGGTTTGTTGAAGAAGTAGAATATGCCTTTTTCAGTGCTTTTTTTGAAAACTTTTTCTTTACTTATTTTATTGGATTTTAAAAATCCTTCCAAAGCCTTTTCTGGAGCATTTATATTCGGACCTCTAATTTCCTCTGCTTTTTTTATTACATCTTTAGATATCTTATTTATATGAACAATGAGCCTATTTGGAGTTGAATAAGTATTAATTTTACCTTTAACTATAATTTCATTATCATCAAAAAATTTTTTAAAAATTTGCGTTAATTCATTTCTAGCATTGATTTGTAATCTGGAAGGTATTTCTTCACTAAATAATTCAAGGAAAAATTCAGACATTTTAATTTTGTGTTTCTACCCAGATTTTTCCAATTTCTCTTGTCAGGTCTCTGATCCTTGCAATATATTCTGCTCTTTGAGCAACACTTATAACTCCTCTAGCATCTAAAATATTGAACACATGACTTGATTTTAAACATTGATCATATGCTGGAAGAGAAATTTTCTTTTCAATTAATGATTTTGCTTCTTCTTCGAGCATATCAAAAATTTTAAATAATTTATCTGTGTTTGCATACTCAAAATTATAGGCTGAAAATTCTTTTTCAGCTTGATGAAAAACATCTTTGTATAAAACTCCTTCATCATTCCAAATTAAATCAAAAACATTTTTTTTACCTTGAATAAACATACATAATCTCTCTAAACCATATGTAATTTCTACAGATATTGGATTGCATTCCATACCTGCCATTTGTTGAAAATAGGTAAATTGAGTAACTTCCATACCATCACACCATACTTCCCATCCAAGACCAGCAGCACCTAAGGTTGGACTTTCCCAATCATCCTCTACAAATCTGATATCGTGCTCTTCGTATTTAATACCTACTGATGAAAGGCTATTAAGATACATTTTTTTTATATCTTTTGGTGAAGGTTTTATTAAAACTTGAAATTGATAATAATGTTGCAAACGATTAGGATTTTCTCCATACCTTCCATCTGTTGGTCTTCTTGATGGTTGAACGTAAGCTGTTTTCCATGGTTTAGAACCTAATGATCTTAGAGTTGTTGCTGGGTGAAATGTTCCTGCTCCAACTTCTAAATCATAAGGTTGTAAAATAACACAACCTTTTTTTGACCAGTACTTTTGAAGATTTAAAATTGTATCCTGAAAAGAAATAAAAGATTTTGGATTTTTTGTTTTTTTTTTAGAAACCATATTTTTGCCAAATAGATCTTTCTTCTAAAACACTTATCAATTTATCCGCTTGGTCTTCAGAAGACGAAAGTTTTTTGGCAAGCCATCCTTTAGACTTTTCAAATTTTTTAATTTCAACATCTTCACCAAATTTTTCTCTCAATATCTGTTCTGCATTCCCTATTCCATCTATCAAACCAAGTTTTAAAGATGTTTTGCCAGACCAAAATTCTCCAGAAAAAAGTTCAACATCAGTTTTGTTTAATTTTGTTGATCTACTTTCCTCTACAACATTAATAAATTCTTGGTGAAGTTCCAGTTGAATATTTTTTAATCTTTGAATGTCCTCTTCTTTCTCGTCTAAAAAAGGGTCTAGAGTGCTTTTATTTTTTCCAGCTGTATAAACCCTTCTTTGAACACCTATTTTTTGAATTAAATCTTTAAAACCAAAAGAAGAATAGATTACTCCTATTGATCCGATTATAGAACTTGCATTAGCATAAATCTCATCACCTGCGCATGCAATTAGATAGCCTCCAGATGCAGCAACATCTTCAGCAAAAACTATTACTTTTTTTTTGTTTTTCTTAGACTGTTCTCTAATAAATTTATATATTAGATGTGATTGAACGGGTGAACCACCTGGCGAATTAATCGAAATTGCAACAGCCTCTGCTTTTTTTACTGAAAAAGCTTTTTTTATCATTTCTTCTTGAGAGGAATATTCTATTCCTTGTTTAAACTTTCCAACATTTCCTATGACGCCGGTAAGTCTTAAATGACTAACAATCTTTTTTTTTTTAAAAAATGAAAACATACAAATGATTATAAAAATTTTACTTAATTATAAAGCTACTTATAGTTGAAGAATTAGGTGCGTCAATTGATAAGTATATTAATAAACTTAATGTAATATTTTGAATTTATGGGTTCAGTAGTTCAATTAAAAAAGCAAATAACTAATGCGTATACAGATTTAGTAAATTCTGTTGATGAAAAACTAAGTTTAGTTGAAGACAAAATTTCTTATAAATTAGATAGTAAAGTTGAGCTTGTTAAAGAAATGACAGCTTACCACATGACTAGTGGAGGTAAAAGATTAAGAGCATTGCTTACTTTGGAGTGTGCTAAATTGTGTGGATATACAAAAGGTAGTAGAGATGTGAATCTAGCTGCATGTGTTGAACTTATACACGCAGCAACTCTTATGCATGATGATGTAATTGACAGCGCAGATTTAAGAAGAGGCAAAAAAACTACAAATAAAATTTGGGGAAATCAGTCATCAATTCTTGTTGGGGACTATTTATTAAGTAGATGTTTTGAAATGATGGTTGAGGATGGAAGTATTGAAGTACTAAAACTTTTATCTTCTACATCATCAACTATTGCTCAAGGAGAAGTTTTACAATTACAACATAAAGGTGACTCTGAAATGTTAGAAGATACATATTTGAATATAATTTCTTCTAAAACTGCAGCTTTATTTTCAGCATCTTCAAAAGTTGGGTCGATAATTACTGATAAAGACAATAAATTTAAAGATGCACTAGAATTCTATGGAAAAAACCTTGGATTAACATTTCAGATTGCAGATGACACACTTGACTATAACTCAGAATTAAAAATGTTTGGTAAAGAGATAGGGAAAGATTTCTTTGAGGGCAAGGTTACTCTCCCGATTATTCTATTACATCAAAAATTATCTTCAGATGAAAAATTAGTTTTAAAAAAAATATT
>QCNW01000020.1 GCA_003210025.1 Pelagibacteraceae bacterium AG-426-M19 | reverse complement strand
AAACGTTTGCAGTTACATCTGTAGAATTTGCATCGTTTACGTTTTCCGCTCTTTGTATTGATTTAGATCTGCAGTAATAAAGGCTCTTCAATCCTTTTTTCCAAGCTTGGAAGTGGATTTGGTGTAAGTCCCTTTTATGAATATCTGCAGGTATAAATATATTTATTGATTGTGCTTGTGAAATATTAGGTGTTCTATCTGCGCCTAATTCCACAATCCATTTCTGGTCTAGTTCAAAAGCTGTTTTAAATACGTCTTTTTCTTGTTGGGTTAAAAAATCAAGATGAGAAACTGAGCCTTGGTTAGTTGTTATACTTGACCATGTTTCATCATCATTTTTACCGTGTTTCTCTAATAATTTACTTAGATATTTATTTCTAACGTTAAATGATCCAGACAAAGTTTTATGTGTATAACTATTTGCTGCAATTGGCTCTACACCTGGAGATGTTCCACCACAAATAATTGAAATTGAAGCAGTTGGAGCTATTGCAGTTTTATTTGAAAATCTTTCATTAATTCCATAATCTGCTGCATCTGGACATGCTCCTCTTTCATCAGCTAAATCTTTTGAAGCTTGATCAACCTGTTTTTGGATACTTTCAAATATTTTTTTATTCCAAACTTTACTCATCACAGATTCAAAAGGAATCATTTTTTGTTGGAAGAATGAATGAAGACCCATAACGCCTAAACCAACACTTCTCTCTTTTAATGCTGAATAAACTGCATCACTAAATGACTCAGGGGCTTTTTCAGTAAAGTCGGTTAATACATTATCTAAAAATCTCATTACGTCTGGAACAAAATTTTCATCGTCTTTCCATTCATCATAAGTTTCTAAGTTTAAAGATGATAAACAACATACCGCTGTTCTATCTCTGCCCTCTTTATCAATTCCTGTTGGTAAAGTTATTTCACTGCACAAGTTAGATGTCTTAACAGTTAAACCGGCCAGTTTATGATGTTGAGGTATCATTCTATTAACAGTATCAATGAAAACAATATAAGGTTCTCCAGTTTCAATTCTTGCAGTTAATAATCTAATCCATAAATTTCTTGCAGAAACAGTAGCTTGTACTGATTGATCTTTTGGACTTTTTAGTGCCCATTGTTCGTCTAACTCAACAGCTCTCATAAATGCATCTGAAACTAAAACACCGTGGTGTAAATTTAATGATCTTCTATTTGGATCACCGCCTGTTGGTCTTCTCATTTCAATAAATTCTTCTATCTCCGGATGATCAATAGGAAGATAACAAGCTGCTGATCCTCTTCTTAAAGAACCTTGACTGATCGCCATTGTCAAAGAGTCCATAACTTTGATGAAAGGAATAATTCCTGAAGTTTTTCCAACTCTACCAATTTTTTCTCCAATAGATCTTAAGTTGCCCCAATAACTTCCAATACCTCCGCCTTTAGCTGCTAACCAAACATTCTCGCTCCAAAGATCTAATATTCCTGTTAAGCTATCCCCTGCTTCATTTAAGAAACAAGAAATTGGTAAACCTCTTTTTGTCCCACCATTTGATAAAACTGGTGTTGCTGGCATGAACCATAAGTTACTTATGTAGTTGTAAAGTCTTTGCGCGTGTAAGTTGTCATCTGCATAATGACTCGCAACTCTTGCAAATAAATCTTGGAAAGACTCGTTTTCTCCAAGGTATCTATCACTTAGTGTTGCTCTTCCAAAATCTGTTAAATTGTTATCTCTAGATCTATCTATTTTAATAGTTATTCCTTTAGAATTTTGAAACAACTCTGTGTTGTTATTTAGTGAAAATAAGTCTGGTCTTTTGTCATTATTGCTGATTTTTTCCGCTGGTTTATAATCAGAGACAGCCTTCCTGATTGCCTGAGACAATATTTTATTCATTAAACTCCCTTTTTCTTTTTATACTAAAAAATCTAGCAAATAACTAGATATAGTGTGTAGATTTACCTGATATACTATATAAATTGTAAATCAATAGAACATTTATAGAACTTATTAAATATTTATCAATAAAAATTTTAGAAAAAATGTACATATATCCACATGAATAATTCGGGAAAAATTGATCCCTTCGGCTTTCGGGAATATGACGCACGATGGGTATACAAAAAAGACATAGATGACGATGGAATCGTTCAACTTGGTAAAGGTCTTGGAACTCAAATAATTAATCATACAAAGAAAAACAATCCAAGAATTATAGTTGGCCAAGATTACAGGTCTTACAGTGAACATATAAAGGAAAAATTAAAAGAGGGTTTGGTTTCAACTGGATGCAAGATCGAAGATATAGGATTATCTTTATCCCCAATGGTTTACTTCGCACAATTTAATTTAAATTCAGATGCAATTGCAATGGTTACAGCTAGTCATAATGAAAATGGTTGGACGGGTGTAAAAATGGGTATCAAAAAAGGACTTACTCATGCACCTGAGGAAATGAAAGAACTAAAAGATATTACTCTCAATCAAAAATTTATTAATGGTGAAGGTAATATAAAAAAAATTGATGATTTTCAGAATGTTTATAAAAATGATTTGATAGCAAAAAACCCATTAAATAAAAAAATTAAAGCAGTAGTTGCTTGTGGCAATGGAACAGCAGGAATATTTGCACCAGAAATTTTAAGAGGTATTGGGTGCGAGGTAATTGAACTTGATTGTGAACTTGATTGGACTTTTCCAAAATACAACCCAAATCCTGAAGACTTAGAAATGTTACATGCAATTTCTTCAGCAGTTAAAGAAAATAATGCTGATATTGGATTTGGTTTTGATGGAGATGGGGATAGAGTTGGGGTTATAGATGATAAAGGTAATGAAATCTTTTCAGATAAAATAGGGCTATTAATTGCTAGAAATCTTTCGAAAGATCATAAAAACAGTAAATTTATTGTTGATGTAAAATCGACAGGACTTTATTCCAATGACAAAATATTAAAAGAAAATAAATGTGAAACAATTTATTGGAAAACTGGTCATTCCCATATCAAAAGAAAGGTAAATACCGATAACGCTTTAGCAGGATTTGAAAAAAGTGGTCATTTCTTTTTTTAATAAACCTTTGGGGTATGGCTATGATGATGGAATTAATTCAGCAATACAGGTCTGTAAGCTACTCGATAAAAATAACAAAAAAATGAGTGAAATACTTGCTGAATTGCCAACAACTTATCAAAGTCCGACTATGGCTCCTTATTGTAAAGACAGTGAAAAATATGAAGTAGTTAAGAATTTAGTTAAAGAAATAACAAACATTAGAGAAAATAAAACTAAAGTAGATGATCAAGAAATTAGAGAAATATTAACTGTTAATGGAGTAAGATTTTCTTTTGATGATGGGTCTTGGGGATTAATAAGAGCATCTTCTAATAAGCCCTCTTTAGTTGTAGTTACGGAAAGTCCAACCTCCGAAGATAGAAAAAAGAAGATTTTTGACTTTATTGATAATCTCCTTCAACAAACTGGTAAAGTTGGGGATTACGATCAAAAAATTTAAAATTCAACTATAAAGAGTTAAGAAAAAATTAGAGAATCGATTAATATGTAAATGAGGTGGCGGAGGGAGACTGAAACCACCTCGTCTCCTAGGTCACTAAAAATCTATATAGAAATAGAGTACCAATAACATAAAGAAAAACACCAAATAATCTTTGTGTTTTAACTCTATCTAGATCTTGAACTGTTTTTGCTCCAATCCTGGCCATGAATGTGGTTATTGGAACAAAAATTATAAATGCAGGTATATTAATAAATCCAATACTGAGTGGGATATCGGCCTTTAACATTAAGCCAGATGTAAAAAAACCAATTGATCCAAATAAAGCTATTATAAATCCAATGGCTGCAGAGCTTCCTATTGCCAAGTTAATAGGATAACCAAAGTATCTTAATATAGGAACATTCATCATAGCTCCTGTTATGCCCATAGGAGCAGATATTAATCCTGACAAAAATCCAAATATTATTCTTGGGAAAATATTAAATTTTTTCTTAATTTTTTTTTTCTTTTCATTTTGTAACAATAAGTAAGCTCCAAAAAAGTAAACAACAGCTGAAAAAAAGAATAACAATGTTTTAGTATTCATCAATGCTGCCATCAATGTTCCAGAGAAAACTCCAATTATTACAAATGTTCCATAATTTTTAATAATATTAAAATCAACAGCATTATACTTTCTATGAGTTAATACTGAGGCTGTAGCA
>QCNW01000019.1 GCA_003210025.1 Pelagibacteraceae bacterium AG-426-M19 | reverse complement strand
TCGAAAAGTTATGCTTTTAAATCAAAGATAACTATTTAGATAATAACTTTCCTAATACTCTAATATCCTTAACTTTTTCTAAGTTCCTTACTGTTTCAATAATTTTTTTTGATTTAGATAAAGGCCATTTAGCAAATTCTGTACAACCAAGAAACTTATCTGCAACTTCATCATAAGTCATTGGTATTGCTGGACTACCTTTTCCAAAATCACCTCTCCCAGATATTTTTTTTCCATTTTTTAAATAGATATCTATTATAGTTGTCATCTTGTCGTAACCTGCAGCCTCAGCTATTTTATTTTTATAAAAGTTCACTTTTTTAAGCATTTGTTGGACATCAGATTTATTAATTCTTTTATCTTGATATTCAGGAATGTATGCTCTTCTATCAATTAAAAGTATTGCCATAGAATACTCCATACTAAATTTAGCTTGAAACTCATTTTTTGGTCTATGATGTATCAAAGCATTTTGCATGTTATGGTTCGTGCCAACATCTACTTTAACTACCTGCTCTGGCTTAATGTCATACTTTTTAATTAACTCTAACATCTTTGTCATCCCAGGATGAGTTAAAGAACCACAAGGATGTGGTTTAATAGAAATACCTGGAGATTTAAATGTCCATGGTCTTCCAAGTTTACCTTTTAATGCGTTAATATCGTATCCGCCTCCATGGGCTTGGAAGAAACCTCTTGGAGATTCCAAAATTTTATCTGTCGAGGACCACCCATATCTTACTAAATCACAAGCTATAACTCCACTCTCTGCCGCTCTACCTGCGTGCAGTGGTTTTGTCATTGTTCCAAAATTTTCTCTTAATCCAGCGCTAAGAGAGGCCGCAATCCCTAAAGATCTTAAAATTTTGTAATGATCATATTTTCTAATTTTAGCTGCAGCAGAGGCTGAAGCAAAAGTTCCACAGGTTGCTGTTGAGTGAAAACCATGTTGATAGTGACGTGGAGACATTGCTTCAGATATTTTGCATTCTACATCTACTCCAATTAAATATGAGTTTAAAAAATCTTTTCCGTTTATTTTATTAACCTCACCCTCAGCAAAAGCGCTAGGTAAGCAAGGTGCTGTAGGATGTGTTAATAACCCATAAACCCTATCTTTTGCTACAGCTAATTGCGTATCATCGTAATCGTCAGAATGTATTCCTACACCATTTGCCAAAGCTGCAAAGTGCGTTGGAACCTTCATTTTTGAACCAATAACTGTTGCCTTCCCTTTTGCTGAACTTTTTTTGATATGTGCAAATAAGTAATTTCCTGTTCTTGCAACAGAACCTGATAATGCTAAACCAAAACCATCTAAAATATGTTTTTTTGCTAACTCAACTACTTCTTTTGGAATATTTTTAAATTTTGTTTTGTGAACAAAGTTAGCAACATATTTTGTTAAGTCCTTTCCTCTTTTAGATTTAATATTTGGTGTAAAAGCTTTAGTCATTATTTTCCTTTCATTATTAGATTTTTAATAGGTCTGTAGAATAAACTTAAAAAAGTTAATGTAAAAAATACAAGTACTATTGGCCTTGTAAAAAACATAAATATATTTTGGTCAAAAATTATGATTGATTGAGCTAATGAATTTTCCACTAATTCGCCTAATACAATTCCCATAATTATTGGTGCTGGAGAAAATCCTGACCGTCTTAAGAAAAATCCAACAACACCTGAAATTAGCATTATGTAAACATCTACCATAGACTGGGATAATCCATAAGATCCTACAAGACAAAATACAAATACAGATGGCCATAAATAACCTCTTGGTATTAAAGAAATTCTTGAGAATATTTTAGCTCCAAGTAAACCAAAAATTAAAAAGATAAAGTTTGCTAAAAGCATGCCATAAAAAATTGTGTAAAGCAGATCAGGTTGCTGTTCAAACAAATATGGTCCAGCTCTTAATCCATGAATTTGAAATCCTCCAAGAATTACTGCTGTAGTAGCTGAACCTGGAATACCTAAAGCAAGTGTTGGTATCATTGCACCACCGGTAGCAGCATTATTAGCTGACTCTGGAGCTGCAACACCTTCTATTTCTCCTTTTCCAAAGTTATCTTTATTTTTTGACCATCTTCTTGCCTCGTTATAACCAATCATTGCGCTAACTGTTCCGCCTTCAGCTGGAAGAATGCCTATAAAAGTTCCTATACCTGATGATCTTAAAATTGTTTTAACACAACTCTTAAATTCTGAAATTGAAGGAAGTTTTATTGCTGAAAACTTAATTCTTTCTAAAAGTAATTCACTTTTTGATGCTTGGACTAATATCTCAGACATTGCAAATAAACCAATTAATACAGGAACAAAGCTTATCCCTTCAAAAAGTTCAGCAACCCCAAATGTAAATCTTGAAATACCAGTTGTAAGGTGAACTCCGATTGTTGCAACAAATAAACCTATCAAACCTCCTATAAGATTTTTAACAGGAGATTTTGAACTTATAGAGGCTAACATTGATAATCCAAATATTGCCAATGCAAAATATTCTGGAGGTCCAAATTTATATGCAATTCTTGCAAGTGTTGGTGCAAAAATAATTAGGACAATCAAGGAAATAATTCCACCAACTACGCTAGATACTGCAGCCATGCCTAAAGCTTTACCTGCCTGGCCCTTCTGAGCCATTGGAAAACCATCAAAAGCTGTTGCAGCAGCAGGTGGTGCGCCAGGTGCATTAATTAATATAGCTGTGATTGATCCTCCAAATGTACCACCACAATATAATGCAGCCATAGCTGCAATCGCTTGACTGGGTTCTAAATATATTGTGAACGGTAATAACAATGCAATAGCCATTCCTGAACTTAATCCAGGAAGAGCACCTATCAATACTCCAACAATTGTAGATCCTAGTATTAAACCAAATGTTGTTGGATTTAAAATTAAAGAGATATTTGATAAAATTTCCATTAATAAAAATTCCTAATTATATATTCCTCTAATATCCCTTGAGGAAATTTTAATTGAAGTACAAGTGTAAAAAAAACAAAAACAAATACTGATATAGTTAAAGAATAAAAAAAGATTTTTATATAATCTTTCCTTTGCCATAACATTGGTGTAACTAAAGTGAACAAAAATATAGAAATTAAAAATCCAAGTTTATCTGCTATTAAAACTATAAATAATGTATAAGCAAATGTTACAAAAGCATTTCTTCGTATTAATTCTTTTTTATCAGACTTTAAATTTTTATTCTGAATTAACTGAAATATAGATAAAAAAATTATTAAAGAAAAAATTAACCTTGGCATCATTGTAGGTTGCATTCCCTGGGCTAAAATTTCAGGAACTTCATCAAATGTGAATGTGTATGCAAATAATGCGACTGATATAATTATAATAATACTTAGAATTTTTATATCTTTTATCATTTTGATTTAAATGGGGGTTGTATAACCCCCATTAAGTAATTGAAATTATTTAGCTAAACCTAAACTTACTAAAGCAGCTCTTGCTTCTTTGTAAATAGATTTAATTTCAGCATCCCAAGCTTTAGCTCCTGCAACACTTGATGCATCCAAACCAGCACCTTGTAAATAGTTTTGGTAAACTGGATGTTTCATTGCTTTAAGGAATCCTTTTTCAAGAGTATCAATAGTCTTTTGTGGTGTGCCTTTAAGCACAACAACGCCTCTAACTGTAGCAAAAGACGCATTAATACCTTTTTCTTTAAGAGTTGGTGTATCTGGTAATGCAGACATTCTTTCATCTGCCATTACTGCTAGTACTCTCAATTCGCCTGCATCTAATTGATCTTTTCCTTCATCAAGGTTTAATCCAGCAGCTTCGATTTGATTTCCTACTAAACTAGTCATTATCGCTCCACCACCTTCGAATGGTACAAAAGCAATTTTTGTTTTTGCTTCCCTTGCGAATATTAATCCTGAAATATGATCAACACTTCCTACGTTAGTACCACCATATTTAATTGGTTTTTTTTGACCAGCTTTAATTAAATCTTCAATCGTTTTGTAAGGACTTTTTGCATTTACAAATATTACAATTGGGTCAACTGTAGTTCTTGCAACACCAACAAAATCATCAATTGTCAGCTCCGCTTGCCCTCTAGCCATTCTAAATAAATGAGTTGGCGTGATAGCTAGTACTGTATGACCATCTCTAGGCTTCGATTTTACGTAAGCCATTGCCTTGTTACCTGCATCACCTCTTTTTGGAGTGATGTAAGCATTATTTTTAAGATTTTTTCTTGTTCTAATTAACAACATTCTTGCAGTTGTATCAGTTCCTCCACCTAGACCGGCGTGAGTAACAACTTCAATTGGTTTAGATGGAAAACCATGACCGTCAGCAACGGCAATATTTCCCAAACCAATGAATGATGTAACTACTAAAATAGCGCTAAGTAACAAATTTAACGTTTTTTTCATTGTTTTCCTCTCGTAAAGTTAAAATTTATATAATCAAAGTGAAATTGCTAATACAAGGATCATTTGACCACACCTAAATGGGATTTACAGATAAAAGTAACTAAATATTTGATTTTAGCCTCTGTTTATATAATGAGATGCCTTTTTCCACTTTATTCATATATGATTTCTTAAAACCTTCTAATTGCCAGCCTGAAAGTCTATTCTCTAGCTCTTTTAAATTATTGCTCTTCCAATCATCAGTTGTTTCAGGATCTTTCCAGATTTTTTTCTCTTCATCAGATCTTCCACATCCATAACATAGACCTGATACTGGATCAGTTTTACAAATACTTATACAGGGACTTACTATCACTTAATCTTAGGAGAAAGCGTCTATCCAGTTACCTTGTGTAGAC
>QCNW01000018.1 GCA_003210025.1 Pelagibacteraceae bacterium AG-426-M19 | reverse complement strand
ATTATCAAAGAAGTTCCAGGTCATCATATGTTAAATTTGATCGAAGATGGTGAAACCCCATTATTAGAAATTAATGAAATAGAGGAAATTGGTTATAAAATTGCTGTAATGCCTCTAACCCTAATGAGTGCATCAGTAAAAACGATGCAAGAATGTTTGAATAATATGAAAAATAAAGTTTATAATAAAAATGTTTCTAAATTTTCAGACTTAAGAGATATAGTTGGCTTCAACGAATATTACGATATTGAAGACAAATATAAATAATGTTTCCAAAAAAATTCTCTAAAATTCTTTTCGTTTTTTTTATGGGTTTAGGAATGAGTTTGTTAATGACCCTAATTATTACATTTATAAATACAGGTTATGATGAATTTTATTATAAAAGATTTTTCAAAGCTTGGTCTATTAGTTTGCCGGTTGCATTAGTAGCAACAACTTTTGTTGCACCGTTGGTTAATAAATTAGTGGAAAAAATTACTAAATAGAGAGGATGTCATATGAGTGAAAATATAGCTTTTATAGGAGTTGGTAATATGGGAAACCCAATGGCCTGTAATTTAAAGAACGCAGGGAAAAAGGTTAAGGTTTTTGATGTTTCTAAAGAAATGATTGATAAAGCAGTTGAAAATAATCTTGATGTTGAGAAGGATTTTGGAAAACTAATCAATAGTGAAACGTCTGTAGTAATCACTATGTTACCCGAGGGAAAACACTCAAAAGAAGTTTATTTAAAAGAAAATGGTGTTCTAGATAAAGTTTCTAAAAATTGTCTACTAATAGATTGTTCAACAATCGATATAAATACCTCTAAAGAAATAGGAAAGAAAGCAAATGAAAAAGGTATTAAGATGATTGATGCACCAGTAAGTGGTGGTGTGATGGGTGCACAAAAAGCAACTTTAAATATTATGGTTGGTGGATCAAATGATGCATTTAATCAAGCTTTACCTATTTTAAAATTAATGGGTAAAAATATTTATCATGCTGGAGAGATAGGAAGCGGAAACGGTGCAAAGATTTGTAACAACATGTCTCTTGGAATAACAATGATTGCTGCTTCAGAGTCATTAATGTTAGCAAGAAGATTGAATATAGATATAAAGAAAGTTCATGAAATTATGAAAAATGCTTCCGGAAATAGTTGGCCTATTTCAGTTTATCCACCTTTACCTGGATTAATTGAAGGAACTCCATCTAACAATAAATATAAGCCGGGCTTTTCTGCAGGTATGATGAACAAAGATTTAAAACTTGCAAATGAATGTGCTAAAAATGCAAATGCATCTACTCCATTAGGAGAGATGGCATTAGAAATATATTCAAAGTTTTGTGAGGATGGAAACAGTTCGAAAGATTTTTCTGCTATATCAAAGGTAATTGGTGGAGATGCTTGGGATTATCCAATAGAATAATTACCAGGAGGAATTTGGACTTTCTAAAAATTTTAACTCATCTGGTGTAGATTTTCTTCCCATAACTTTATTTCGATGAGGATATCTATGAAATCTTTTAATTGCAGCGGTATGATCTTTCCAAAATTTTTTTATCTCATTATAGTTTGGATGGTTAGATAAATAGTTATCTAACAATTTATATGCTCTATCATGATCTATAACTTCTTCACTGTGAATGTATGGCAATAGCATGAAAAAACGTTGATATTCATCCATTTGATCAAGATACCCGTTATAGACTGCATCATTTACAATCAGTCTTGCTTTATGATCAAACTCAAAAGCTTTTTTATCATCTCTATATAAATTTCTTGAAAATTGATCCAATAAAATAACTAAAGCTAGAGTGCTTAATGGTTCATCTTGCCAATCATCATATTCATTTAAAGTAGCTTTTTCATGATCATCTTTGAATTTGTCTTTAATCAATTGATCAAAATTATCATCTCTTTTAAATCGCTTTTCAACGACCATATCATCAAACCAAAAATCTAATATTGCTTTGGCTCTATCATTCATAAACTTTGTCAACTTTTACCTGATATGATTCAACAAGTCTGTTAGTTTCATTTGCCATTGCAACAACTGCAATAAGTTCGCTTAACATCTCTGTAGTAGCACCTTTAGATTTAGCAGCGATACTGTGAGATTTAATACAATACTCACAACTATTTGTCATTGAAACTGCAACATAAATAAGCTCTTTTGTCATTTCATCCAAAGCACCTTTTTTCATCACTTGCTGTATAGAAGTCCAAGTTCTCTCTAAAGTTTCTGGGTTGTTGGCTAACATTTTCCAAAAATTGTTTATGTAGTCTGTATTTCTCTTCTTTTTTATATCTTCAAATACCTCTTTCACTTTTCCTGTAGCATCAGCTTCTTCAATCATATTAAAAACTGCCATTTCACCTCCTTAATTGTAAATTGTTTCTATTTTAGGCATTAATCTTAATAATTCCTTAGTATATTCATGATTTGGATTTTTAAACAACTCTTCCGTCTCAGACATCTCACATAGTTTTCCATTCCTTAAAACTCCAATATCATCACACATTTGTCGAACAACTGGTAGATCATGACTTATAAAAAGAATAGTTAAATTAAGTTGTTCCTGTAAATCTTTAAGTAAATTTAGTATTTGGGCCTGGATACTCACATCCAAAGCAGATGTTGGTTCATCACAAACTAACAGTCTTGGTTTTGTTGCTAACGCTCTTGCAATAGAAATTCTTTGTCTTTGTCCTCCCGAAAACTCATGCGGATATCTCTCAGCTGAAGACTTAGATAACTCCACAGAGTCTAAGAGATCATTTATATATTCATTTAATTCATTAGAATTGATATTTGTATCATGCAACTTTATAGGCTCAGCAATAATATCTTTAACCTTAAGTCTACCATTCAACGAAGAGTATGGATCTTGAAATATCATTTGAATTTGTTTTCTAAATTTAAGTAACTCTTTGTTACTTTTTATATTATTAATACATACATCATCAAAATAAATTTCACCTGAACTGGGTTTAAATAAATTAACAATCATTTTTGCAATTGTAGTTTTTCCACTACCACTTTCACCAACAAGTCCAAAAGATTTTCCTTCTTGTATGTTAAATGAAACAGTATCAACTGCTAATACATTATTTTGAGATTTCTCTGTAAAAAAACCTTCATTAAAAGTTTTACTGAGATTTTTTATTTGAACTAAATCTTTTTTTAAAATCTCTCTTTTATTCCATCTGTTTAAAATTTTTAAATTAATATTTTCCTGGTTATTACTTTCTTTCTCTATAATTTTAAATCTGGATATCTTTTTATTTGTGGGAGGAACAGAGCTAACTAAACTTTTTGTATAAGTTTCTTTTGGTTCTGTTAAAATTTGCTTTGTTGTTCCCAATTCTACCAAATTACCATTTTTCATTACTGCAACTCTATTGGTAGTCTCTGCTATAACTCCCATATCATGAGTAATTAATATAACTGCTAAATTTCTTTCTTTAGTCAGCTTTTTGATAAGTTCTAATATTTGTGATTGTATTGATACATCAAGTGCAGTTGTGGGCTCATCTGCAATTAACAACTCTGGTTCACAACATAGAGAAAGTGATATAACAACTCTTTGTCTCATACCTCCTGAAAATTGATGAGGATAATCATTAAATCTTTTTTCAGCATCTTTTATGCCTACTTCTTTTAAAAGATTTATTGATTTTTCTTTTGCTTCTGAGTTACTGAGGTTTAGATGAGTTTGGATTGTTTCAATAAGCTGTTGTCCAATTGTTAAGATAGGATTTAAAGATGTCTGGGGATCTTGAAAAATAAATCCAATTTTTTTTCCTCTTAAACTTAAAATATTTTTTTTATTTTCATGAATATTTATGTCGCTTAAATAAATTGATCCTTCAGATACTTTCCCTGGTTCGTCAATTAAATCAATTATTGCATTTGCTACAGTACTTTTTCCAGACCCAGATTCCCCAACTAATCCTACAATTTCTCCTTTTTTTATCTCAATATTAATGTCTTTTGCGGCATTAACCGTCTCTTTTCTCAATTTATAATCCACGCTTAAATTTTGTATTTTTAAAAAACTCATTTTTTCAATTTAGGATTAAGTGTGTCTCTCATCCAGTCTCCTAATAGATTAATGGAAAAAGCTAAAACAACTAAGAATATTGCTGGGAAAAAGGTAATCCACCATTCACCAGAAAATAAAAAGTCATTTCCAAGTCTAATTAAAGTTCCTAAAGAAGGAGTGGTTGGAGGAACGCCAACACCCAGAAAACTCAATGTGGCTTCTGCAATGATTGCTAATGCAAGACCTATGGTTCCAATAACAAGTACTGGTCTCATTATATTTGGAAGAATATGCTTAAACATTACTATAAAATTAGAAACTCCAATGATTGTTGAAGCTGAAACATAATCTTTATTTTTTTCAACTAAAGTTGCTGCTCTCGATACTCTTGCAAACTGTGGCCACTCTGAAATTCCAATTGCAAATATTAAAACATATATTGCCATCTCGTCATGAAGTTCTCGTGAAATTATACCTCGAGCAATACCATCAACTAGAAGAGCCATCAAAATACTTGGAACTGTTAACTGAACATCAGTTAATCTCATAACAATCATTTCATACTTGCCACCAAAAAAACCAGCAGTAAGACCTAATCCAACTCCTAAAATTAAACTAAATAAAATTGCTGAGAAACCAACAATCAAAGATATTCTAGATCCATAAAGAATAGTCGATAACATATCTCTTCCTTGTCCATCAGTACCAAGTAAAAATTCCACTTTTCCTTCACTAGTCCAAGATGGCGGAGTGAATGCATCCATTAAAGATAAAGATGATGGATCGAATGGATTATAAGGTGTAATAAATTCTACAAAAAATGAACAAAAAAATATTATTGCTAATAAAATCGATGAAACTATTGCTGTAGGAGATTTTATAAAACTGAAATAAATTTCACTATCTTTTATTTTATCCCAAGTTGTTAAAACTTTATTATCCACTAGCTGAATCTCCTTTAACTCTAATTCTTGGATCTATAAAGTAATACAAGATATCGACTATAAAATTTATCATTACAAAAACGAATGCTATAAATACTAAATATGCTGACATAATTGGAATATCTACAAACTGAACAGCTTGAATGAAAAGAAATCCCATACCTGGCCATTGAAATACTGTTTCCGTAATTATTGAAAATGCAATTAATGTTCCAATATTTATTCCAGCAATAGTTATTACTGGAATTAGTCCATTTTTAAGTGCGTGCTTGTAATTAATACTTTTTTCATTAATGCCTCTGGCCCTTGCGAACTTTATGTAATCAGTCTGAAGTATTTCCATCATTTCAGCTCTAACGAGTCTGATTATATAAGTCATTTGAAAAAGGCTTAAAGTAACTGATGGTAATATAATTGCTTTTAAACCTGATATGGTTAAAAAGCCTGTCGACCAAAAACCAAAATCTACCACCTCGCCTCTTCCAAAAGATGGTAGAACACCCAATATAACTGCAAAAAGATAAATAAATAAAATACCAATTACGAAAGTTGGAAGAGAAACACCTAATAATGAAACTGCTAGTATAAAGTCACTCAAAAAACCTTTTCTTTTTATGCCTGTATATACTCCCAATAAAGTACCTGAAACCAATGCAATTAGAGCAGAAATTAAAACTAATTCAATTGTTGCCGGTAATCTTTCAATGATTAATTCTGATACAGGTCTTCTTAATTGATAAGATATTCCAAATTCTCCTTTTGAAGCGTTAATTATAAACCTAGTAAATTGTACATGAATTGGGTCCATTAGACCCAAAGTTTCTCTTAACTCAGCTCTTTCTTCATCTGATGTTTCCTCACCCACCATGTTATTTATTGGATCTCCTACAAAATTAAAAAGAGAAAAAGATACAAAAGCTACGACAAGCATAACCATTGCAGATTGAAACAATCGTTTGAAAAAATACTTTATCAATTTATGAAATTTTATTTTTATACAAGCCCTTTAATTAAAAAGGGCTTGTAATAAATTATTTAGTCAAAGCTCGCAAAACGGAATAACGGTTCGTTATTCGGTCTTATCGGAACATTAACATCTTTTTTTGCAGCCCAAGATATAACTTGGTGATGTAAAGGAAGATAAGAAATATCATCTTTTACTATTTTCCAAGCTTTAGCTATCGCAGCATTTCTCTTATCTAGGTTAACTTCACCTTCCATAACTCTTATAGCGGCATCTACATCAGAGTTACTAAAGTTAACTCTGTTCCAGCTTGCTCCACTTTCATATAAGTAATGGAAAACATAATGACTATCTAAAGTTGGAACTCCCCAACCTAACATATAAAAGTCACCTTGATTATCTTTTAGTTCCTTAAAGTGCTTACTTTTTGTTTGAGCAAATAAATTTACTTTAACACCGATTTTACCTAACATACCAACAACAGCTGTACATATAGCTTCATCATTTACATATCTGTCATTTGGACATCTAAGCTCAACTTCAAATCCATTAGGATATCCAGCATCAGCTAAAAGTTTTTTTGCAGCAGCTACATCATAAGGAAGTCTCTTATCAAGTTCTTCTGTGTATCCGTTAACACCTGGAAAAGTAATTATTCCTGCAGGTTCACTTAAACCTCTCATTACTTTTTTCTTAATAGCTTCAATATCTATAGCTTGATAAAGAGCTTGTCTAACTGCTTTCTTTTTGAATGGATTATCACCTGTATTACCTGTTCTAAGTTTATCTGCTCCCTGATCCATACCAAGGAATATAGTTCTCATTTGAGCAGTGCTTTCAACTTTGTGAGCAGGTGAATTTTTAATTCTAGCCAAATCCTGCACAGGCGCATCAGTAACAACATCAATTTCACCAGATAAAAGAGCTGCAACTCTAGTAGCTGCATTCTTTATAGGTAGAAGGTGAATTTCTGTTACTTTATTATCTTTCATAGTACCCCACCATTTTTTATTACGTTTGAAAACTGTTTTAGTGTTTGGTTCTCTTAATGTAATTTTAAATGGTCCAGTTCCCATAGCATTTGTAGCTGAAAAGGTTTCTTGTCCAGCATCCCAGTTCTGCGCCATAACAGCAAAATTCTTTTCACTCCATTTTTTTGACATTATAAAAATGTTTGAAAGTTGGTTTAAAAGAATTGGATTTGGTTTACTTGTAGTTATTTCTACTGTGTAGTCATTAACTGCTTTTACACCTGATACTGTACTTATATATTCTTTGAAATCAGATGTTCTTTGTTTTGCTCTTAAAATACTAAATACAACATCTTCAGATGTAAATGGAGTTCCATC
>QCNW01000017.1 GCA_003210025.1 Pelagibacteraceae bacterium AG-426-M19 | reverse complement strand
CACTATTTTTTTGAAGTTTTCATAAAGAATTTTAGAATATTTGTTCATAGATTGAATATTGTCTTTCGCATCACTATCAAATTTATCAAGAGCTCCCTCTCCTAACTGACTTTCTAAAGCAGACTTATATTCAGGCACACATCCCCATTCTCCTACAGTGGTATCTTTTATCTCTATATGAAATTGAATACCGTAAGCATGTTTTTTATATTTAAAAATTTGGTATTTCGTCTCAGGAGATGACGCTAAAAGAGTTATATCATTATTATTTTCTAGATTTTGAACTTCATATGAATGCCATTGGAGTGATTTAATAATATCAGGATATTCTTTAAATAATAAATCGTCTTTTTTACTATTTAAAAAATTAACATTTAAAATACCTATCTCTGGATTTTTTGATTTAACTACTTTCCCTCCAACTACCTCTCCTAATAATTGACAACCTAAACAAAAACCTAAATATGGTTTATTTAAGTCTACTACAAATTCTTTGATTTTTTTTTTCTCCTCTATTAACCAAGGGTAATCTTTTTCCATCCAAGTATCCATTGGTCCGCCCATACAAAACATTGCATCAAATCCATTTAAATCATCTGGTATTTTTTCCCCTTCGTCAAGTTCTACAGTTTTAATATTAACTTTATCCTCTAACATTAAATCTTTAATATAACCAGGATCCTCAATTTTAATGTGTTGAAGAACAATTATATTTTTCATGTAGCTGGCTTAAGCAATTTTAAAATTTTTTTATGATTTGATAAATTATTTGAAACAATTATGTTTCCACCTAATAAAGCATCTTTATTATCCCATGTAGTAATTATTCCACCTGATGCTTTAATAATCGGTATTATTGGATTTATATCCCAAATTTTGTTTGCACATTGAGCTACAATATCTAGTCTTCCCTCTGCTAATTGGCAATATGTTAGTGCGTCGAAACATGGAAACTGCATTCTCTTGATAAATTTCATTATTTTTTTTTGTTTTTGAAACGACAAAGTTCCGTGAAAGGCGGCAGCTACTTTCAAATAATTAAATTTTATTTTTTTGTTTACTTTTAATTTTCTTTTTTTTCCATTTTCAAACACAAAAGCAGATTTATCGTCTTGATTTAAATAGTATCTTTTCATTCTTGGAAAATTTGCTAAACCAACTATAGGAGCGTCGTTATAATTTAGAGAAATTAAGTTGCTCCATGTAGGATTTCCAGCGACAAATGATCTTGTCCCATCAATTGGGTCAATTATCCACGAAAATAGACTTTTTGTCTTTTTTGCTCCAAACTCTTCACCGATAATTTGATGATCTGGGAACTTATCATTAATCTTTTTTCTTATAAATTTTTCAAAAGCTTTATCAGCACTGGTAACAGGATCATAACCTTTACCTTTTAACTTGTTATTAATTGTAAAAGTTTTGTTAAGTTTAGTGTAATAAAAATTAGTTAAATCCTTAGCAAGCTTATTCAAAAAGGTGTAATAAATCTTGAAATCTTTTGTTTTTTTGAAGGTCATTTATCTGATGAGTAATAGTTAAAATATACAACTAGTTCAAATAAAATATCTTGAAAATTTTAGAATTTGATAGAAGAATCCGAATAGATGAAAATAGAAATCGATACTAAAAAAGTATTTATAAATAGTGGAAATAATAAAGAAGAAATACATCCATTTTGGCTTAGAGAAAGAATAAATAACGAAGATGCTCTGGATAAAGGAAATCAACAAAGATTATTTGATCCAAATTCTATAAATACTAACATTGATATAGAAAAAATTGAGAATGAAGATGGATTACTTAATTTATTTTTCAATGATGGAACCAATTATAAAATAAAAGAAGATCAAATATTAAATGAGTATAAATCGCAAAATTTTGATCCTATTTCAATTGATAAAATTAAATGGGATTCAAATTTTAATAATTTTCAAAAATTTAAATTTGAAAATGATATTTTTGAAAAAAAAATCATGTATGATTTATTAGTATCATTCTACAAATTTGGTTTTGTAGTTTTAACTAATGTTCCAACTGAAGATAATTTTATTATTAAATTTGCAAATTCAATTGGCAGTGTCAGAAGAACAAATTTTGGGGAATTTTTTAATGTAAGATCTGTACCTAATCCAAATGATTTGGCTTATACATCATTAGCATTATCTCCACATACAGATAATCCTTATAGAAAACCAGTTCCTTGTGTTCAATTATTGCATTGTATTACAAATAATGTGAGTGGAGGAAATTCTACCTTGGTTGATGGTTACACAGTAAGTGAAAAAATCAAAGAGGATTATCCAGAATATTATGAAATTTTATCTTCAGTTAAAGTAAAATTCAAATTTATAGACAATACAGTTGTTCTAGAAGATATGTCTGAGTTAATTAAATTGGATGAAAAAAATAATTTTAAACAAGTTAGATTTAGTCCAAGATTAGATTATGCTCCGATATTAGAAAAATCAAAATTGGATTTATTCTATAAAGCTAGAAATAAAATTTCTGAATTATACAACTCTGATAAATATAAAGTTGAATTTAAATTAGAAACTGGAGATTTATTAATGATGGACAATCATAGGTTACTTCATGGAAGAACAAAGTATGATGTTAACGAAGGTGATAGATATTTACAAGGATGCTACATTGATTTCGACAGTACAGAAGGTAAACTTAGACATTTAAAAAGAAAATTTAATCTTTGAACAATTCTTTTATTTTTTCTTCAGCGTTTTTTATCGACTTTTCATAATCTAAAGCCATTTGATCTGCTGCTACTATATCAATTTTTTTAATACCAAAAAAATTTAACATATGTATCAACCACGGAGTTAAAAAGTCTTCTTCCCCTTGTATTTTTGTTCCACCAGAAGTAATTACTAAATAGACCTGCTTATCTTCTAATAAACCTTTTCTTCTTCCATCATCCCCGTATTTAAATGTCAATTTTACTCTGGCTGCAAGATCAGCCCAAGCTTTCAGTGTTGCTGGCGGACCAAAATTATAAATTGGCACTGATATAATAATTACATCACATTCTTTTAACTCTGATACTAACTTATCAGACAATTCAAACATTTTTTTATGTTCATCTGTTTGCTCATTCTCTGGAATTTTCATTCCAGACTCAGTTAAACCAGATATAAAAAGCATTTCGTCATCAAGATCTCTATAAATGACTTCATCATTATCTTTTTTAACTTTATCAAGTATTTTTTTTGCAAGCATCCTTGAGGTAGAACCCTCTTTTCTAGCGCTGCAATCGATTTGGTATATTTTCATTTTTATCCAAGTTTTTGAAGTATAGGAAAATACTTTAATATGTAAAATCCTAAAGCTTGCAACTGGTTTGTAATCATTAATATTCCTGTTATCAATAATAATCCTCCACCAACTCTTGAAATAGTTATCATTTTTGATTTTAGATTTTTTGTAACAACCATAAAACGTTGTATCAAATAACCTGATGCAATAAATGGCAATGCTAAACCAAGTGAATAGAACAAAAGCAACAATATACCTCGGTTCAAACTTTGCTCAATTGAAGCTAGAGCTAATATTGATCCCAAAATAGGTCCAATACATGGAGTCCATCCAAATCCAAATGCCATACCAACTAATATGGAGCTAAAATTCCCTGATTTAATCTCAGTATTAATTCTTTTTTCATAATTTAAAAACTTAATATTAATTAATCCCATAATATGAAGGGAGAAAATGATTATTATACTTCCTGCAATAATTCTTAATTCAAAAGAGTTACTTAAAATTAAAGAACCTAAAAAAGTTGCGGTAGCTCCGAAGCTTATAAAAACAATGGAAAAACCAAAAGTAAATAAAACTATAGGGAATATATTAATTGTTTTTTTTTTCTAATAGCTCATTTAAAGAGCTTCCAGAAATATAAGATATATATCCAGGTATTAATGGAAGTACACATGGAGACAAAAAGCTTATCAGTCCAGCTCCAAATGCAACAAATAATTCTATCATTTAACCAGTATTTTTCATTGCAGCTGAAATACCTGCAATAGATGTCAATAATGCATCATTAAGATCATTTTTTTTATCTGAATTTAATTTTTTGTTTTTGATTTTATTCATAACTACTGCTTGAATTATATTTAATACTTCTGTGTAAATATTTCTTACAATAACTCCTGATCTAAATTTTTTTCTTTCATTTATAATTTCTTTAGGCGTAATCTTTTTATTTAATTTTTTAATAACTTCGAATTGGAACCTAAGTTTTTTTCCAACTCTTTTTAAATCTTTATCAGCTAAGTATTCCTCATATATTTTTGAAATATCTGGGTCCACTTTTGAAATTACCATATCCAAGATATCCATCATTGAATTGAAGAAAGGCCAATTTTTTTCCATATCTATTAGTGTTTTCTCAAATTTTTCTATCGATGAATATCTTAAAGCTTCTGCACTTCCAAGCCATGCTGGGAGCATTAGTCTTATTTGTGTCCAAGCAAATACCCAGGGTATTGCTCTTAAACCTTTGATATTATCAATATTCTTTCTTTTAGACGGTCTTGATCCAATTGAAAGTTTTCCTAAAGACACATGTGGCGTAACGGTTTTAAAATATTTAATAAAATCTGAACTTTGATTAATATTTTTTCTATATGAACTTTTTGAAATATCAGACATTTTTTCAATTAGATTTCTCCAATCTTTTTTAGGGACTGGCGGTGGGGTTAATGTTGCCTCCATTACCGCTCCTATATAGCTACATAAATTGTAAATTGCTAAAGGTTGATATCCATATTTCTGTTGAATTACTTCTCCTTGATCGGTTATTCTAATTTGTCCATTAACTGTATTTGGCGGCTGAGATTTTAAAGTAGCTTGAATAGGGCCTCCACCTCTACCTGCTGAACCACCTCTTCCATGAAAGAAGGTAACATCTATTTTATATTTTTTAGCAATTTTAATAATTTCTTCTTGAGCCTTATATTGATGCCAACTTGCACAAATTTTTCCAGCATCTTTGCTTGAGTCTGAATATCCAATCATGACTTCTTGTTTATTTTTTATTAAATCTCTGTACCACTTTAATGAAAACAAACTGGCCATTATTGATTTTGCATTAATTAAGTCATCTAATGTTTCAAATAATGGGACAACTCTTAATCTATTCTTAATATTTGCTTCTTTTTGCAAATATAAAACGGAGAGAATGTCAGATGCAGATGATGTCATTGAAATAACATAAGCCCCTAAACATTCAGGCGGCTCTTCAGATAAAATTTTAAATGTTGACCAAACTTCTTTATTTTCTTTATTTTTAAAATTAAAATTTTTTATGAAATTTGATTTTTTTTTCATCTTAGATGATAAAAATTTAATTTTTTCCTCCTCACTCCATTTTAAATAATTAAGTTTATTTTTTTTCTTAATAAGTTCATTAATTAACTGTGAGTGTCTAGATGACTCTTGTCTAATATCTAGTTTTGCCAGATTAATTCCAAAACATTTTGCTCTTCTCATTAAATCTAATAATTCACCACTTGCTATATTTTCACTTTGATTTTCTTCTAAGGACTCACGGACAATTCTAAGAGGTTTTAAAATTTCCTCTTTTGAGCTTAGCAATTTTTTGTAGTCCAAAGGTTTTTTATTCACTATGAACTGTTCAATTGCTCGGTGAGTAAATCGCATTTTATCCCTTAGAGGTCTTAAGAAAACTCTGTAAGGCTCAAATGATTTTCCTGTTAGTTTCTGAATTTTTTTTGAACATTTTCTCATTGAATACGATCTAATTAATTTAGTGAGTTCTTTTTCATACAATTTTGCTGCTTCCCATCTTGATAATAACAAAACTTCTTTAGTTACTTTTGAGGTTACATTTGGATTTCCATCTCTATCACCACCCATCCATGATCCAAACTCAATAGGATTAAAATTTTTTGGCAAACCTTTACCCATATTTTTCAAAAATATATCATTGAGTCTTCTGTAGACTTTTGGAATAGTTTCCCAAAGACTATCCTCTATTATTGCAAGACCCCATCGCGCTTCATCGGCTGGAGACGGTTTTGATCTTTTTAAGTCATCTGTATTCCAGATAATGGTAAATTCATCATGAATTTTTTTATTTAAAGATTTTATTTTTGAAGAGTGATCTTTAAATAACTCTCTATCCTCAAGTATTTCTGTAATTTTATGGTATTTTTGAATTAAAGTTCTTCTTTTGACCTCTGTTGGATGGGCTGTCAAAACTATTCCAATATTTAAATTTTTTGCAAAACTATATATTTTATTATTATTAATTTTTTTATTTTTAAATAATTTCTCAAAAATTTCTTCTATAAAAATATTTTTTTGATTTTTGCCGTCTCTTTTATTTTCATATTGGTTTAGTTGTCTAGATGCATCAATAGACTCAGCTAGATTTATAAAATTCATAAAATGATTAAATGCTCTTGCAAGCTTGTAAGTATTTTTAGGATTAATACTTTTTATTTCACTAGAAATTTTTTTATATGATTTTTTTTGGATTTTATTTGCTTTTGATAACTTTCTAATTTTCTCAACAAGATTATAAAAGCTTTTACCTTCTTGTTCTTTAATTACATTTCCTAATGAATTTCCTAAAAACCTAACATCCTCTCTTAATGATTTTGTAGGAATTCTTTCGTAGTATAGGTCTCTTTTGATCACAATTTATTATATCAAAAAAGAGATTATATTTGGATTAAATTGCTACTACTTTTGATTTTTGTTCACCAAGAAGTTCAATTGAAAGCCTCATTTCATCACCTGCTTTTAAAAATTTTTGTGGCTTCATTCCCATTCCAACTCCTGGGGGTGTTCCTGTGGTAATGATATCTCCAGGTTGAAGAGACATATATCTGCTAACATATGAAACAATATGATCTACATTAAAAATCATAGTTTTTGTATTACCCGTTTGCATTCGTTCACCATTTAAATCTAATTCCATATTTAGGTTGTTTACATCATTAATCTCATCTTTGGTCACAAGATATGGACCAACAGGACCAAATGTATCGTGCGACTTTCCTTTTACCCACTGTCCCATTTTTTCTATTTGCCACTCCCTCTCACTTACATCATTCACTAAACAATAGCCTAAGATATAATCTTGTGTATTTTTCTCTGGAATATTTTTAGCATTTTTTCCAATAACTAAACCTAGCTCAACTTCCCAATCTAGTTTGTTTGAATAGCTTGTAATTTCAATATCATCATTTGGTCCATTGATTGAACTAGTGGCTTTCATAAATACAATTGGTTCTGTTGGTGGTTTTGCTCCAGTTTCCGCTGCATGGTCAGAAAAATTTAATCCAATTGCAATAAATTTTCCTGGTTTAGTTATGCATGAACCAATTCTTGTATTATTTGAAATCTCGGGCTGTGATGATAAATCAATTTGTTTAATTTTTTCAAATGTTTCAAAATTTAAATGAGTTGGATCTAAATCAATTATATGTTTGGATATATCTCTCAACTTTCCATCTTTATCTAATATAGCTGGCTTTTCTTTATTTTTTTCTCCTACTCTTAGTAATTTCATTTCATCTCCAATAATTATTTATAGCTTTTGTATAACGAACTATGATCATAATTACCTAAACCCTTTTTAACAAGTTTATTATACATTTTTTTTACTATTTTAGATAAAGGTAATTCTAACTTTTTATTTTTTGCACAATCAAGGATGTTATTCATATCTTTTAATTGCGAAAAATTTTTTCCTCTTGGTTTAAAATCATTTTTGATCATTCTTAGTCCGTGAGTTTGTAATACTTTACTGTCAGCCCATCCTCCTTTCAATGCTTTGAGAATATTAATTGGATTTACGTTATTTTTTTGTGATAGTTTAATTGCTTCTGAAACAGATCCTATTGTAATTCCAACTATTATTTGATTAGCTAATTTTGCTATTTGACCTGCGGAATTTTTTCCAACTAAAACAGGATTGCCTAATTTCTTAAGTACATTTAAATTTTTAGAAAAAACTTTCTTATCTCCACCAACCATTATGGCCAGCTGAGCATTCTCTGCACCATTTGTGCCTCCAGAAACTGGCGCGTCCAAAAAATTAACTTTATATTTTTTTAATAATTTTGATAAATTAATTGCTGTTTTAGGATTTGCAGAACTCATGTCTATAACTGTAGATCCTGCTTTTAAATTTTTTAAAAATTCTAAGTTAGAATATATTTTTTTTAT
>QCNW01000016.1 GCA_003210025.1 Pelagibacteraceae bacterium AG-426-M19 | reverse complement strand
AGTAACTGATCCCAATTTTGGATTAGGCATTAGTCCTTTTGGACCAAGAACTTTTCCTAATTTTGAAAGTTTAATCATCATACCAGGAGTGCAAATTAATTTTTCAAAATTTATATTTCCTGATTTTATTTCCTCTACAAGTTCATCGCTACCAACAACCTCAGCGCCAGCTTCTTTTGCTTCTTGAGATTTATTCTCTTCACAAACAACACCTACTTTTACTTTTTTTGTAGTTCCACCAGGTAAATTAATAACTGTTCTAATATTAATTTCACTTTTCTTTTGCTTATTATTGATTTGCAAACTTAGATCTAAAGATTCATCAAATTTTGTTGTGCAATTTTGTTTTAAAATAGGTATTAATTTGTCCACCGTTTCAGGTTGCAAATCTCTAGTTTTTTCTGGTAATTTTTTAAATCTTTTTGATGACATTATTCAACTACCTCTATACCCATTGATCTTGCAGAGCCTGCTATAATTTTTGCAGCTTCATCAATATCATTAGCATTTAAATCTGCCATTTTTTTTTCTGCTATTTCTTTTAATTGTTTCTTGGAAATCTTAGCAACAATATTTCTTCCTGGTTCTTTTGAGCCGCTTTTTAATTTTACAGCTTCTTTGATAAAGTGAGATGCTGGTGGTGATTTGATAATAAAATCAAATTTTTTATCTTTATATACAGTTATTATCACTGGTACTGGCTTGCCAGCAAATGATTTCGTTTTCTCATTGAATGCTTTACAAAAATCCATAATGTTTATTCCTCTTTGACCTAAAGCCGGACCTACAGGTGGAGCTGGGTTTGCCTGACCACCATTAATTTGTAATTTTATATATCCACTTACTTCTTTTTTTGCCATTAGCTTGCCTTCTCTACCTGACTATATTCTAAATCAACAGGTGTTGGTCTTCCAAATATTGAGACTGATACTTTTAGTCTTAATTTATCTTCATCTATATCTTCTACCAATCCACTGAATGAAGCAAAAGGTCCATCTATAACTTGGACTTTCTCGCCCACATTGTACTCAACACCTGATTTTGGTTGCACTACACCATCCTTAATTTGACCAAGTATTTTTTCTATTTCTTTTTCAGATACAGGTATTGGTGTACCTTTGGTTCCTAAAAATCCACTTACTTTTTTTAAGTTTTTAATCATATGGTAAATCGTGTTATCCATTTCACTCTTCAACAATACGTATCCGGGAAAGTATTTTTTCTTTCTTTGAATTCTTTTTCCTCTTTTTACCTCTGTTATATCATGAGTGGGAACAATTATTTCCTCAATTTTATCCGAAAGATTTGCTTTTGTAGCCTCTTCTTTAATTTCTTTAGCAACTTTATTTTCGAAACTTGAATGTGACTGTACGATATACCAATTTTTCATTACAGATTAACCTTTAAAACTAGTTCTAAAAAAAATTGAAGGATTTGATCCAATAACAGAAAAAATAAAGCAGCCACTATAGCCATCGCAACAACCATAAGCGAACCTTGTATAACTTCTTTACGTGTCGGCCAAGTTACCTTAAAAGCTTCTTGCTTCACATCCTGTATAAATTTTAGTGGATTTTTCATAATTTAAGTTTGGCAGGAGCGGAGGGAATCGAACCCCCAACCTCCGGTTTTGGAGACCGGCGCTCTACCAATTGAGCTACACTCCTATGGAGTTTACTCTATAATTTTAGTTACTACTCCAGCTCCTACTGTTCTACCACCTTCTCTTATGGCAAAATTTAATTTTTCAGCCATTGCAATAGGTGTAATTAATTTTACTGTAAATTTAGCGTCATCACCTGGCATTACCATTTCTGTGCCTGCAGGCAACTCGACTTCACCTGTAACATCAGTTGTTCTAAAGTAAAACTGAGGTCTGTATTTAGTAAAGAAAGGTGTATGTCTTCCTCCCTCTTCTTTTTTTAACACATAAGCTTGTGCCTCAAATTTAGTATGTGGAGTAATAGAAGCTGGTTTGCACAATACTTGTCCTCTTTCAACATCAGTTCTCTCGACTCCTCTTAACAGTGCTCCAATATTATCTCCAGCCTCTCCGGAGTCTAAAAGTTTTCTAAACATTTCTACACCTGTGCAAACAGTTTTCTTTGTTTCTCTGATTCCAACTATTTCAATTTCATCTCCAGTTTTAATTACACCAGATTCTACTCGACCAGTTACAACTGTTCCTCTTCCTGAAATAGAGAACACATCCTCAACAGGCATCAAGAAATCTTTGTCTTTTGGTCTGTCTGGTTGGGGAATGAATTCATCAACAGATTTCATAAGTTCCATGATAGAATTTTTTCCAATCTCATCATCTCTACCTTCAACGGCTGCCAATGCAGAGCCTTTAATTATTGGGGTTTTATCTCCTGGGAATTTGTATGATGTTAACAAATCTTTAATTTCCTCTTCAACAAGTTCAATCATTTCTTTATCATCAACTTGATCAACTTTGTTTAAGTAAACAACTATCGCTGGGACACCAACTTGTCTTGCTAAAAGAATATGCTCTCTCGTTTGAGGCATTGGTCCATCAGCTGCGTTAACAACTAATATTGCTCCATCCATTTGTGCAGCACCTGTAATCATGTTTTTTACATAGTCTGCGTGACCTGGGCAATCAACGTGTGCATAGTGTCTTTTTTCAGTTTCATATTCAACGTGAGCAGTTGAAATTGTAATTCCTCTCTCCTTTTCCTCTGGAGCTTTATCAATTTGATCATAAGCAGTAAATTGTGCACCGCCTGACTCTGCTAATACTTTTGTTATCGCAGCAGTTAATGTTGTTTTACCATGATCGACATGACCAATAGTACCAATATTACAGTGCGGTTTATTTCTTACGAACTTTTCTTTTGACATTACTTGTTTACCTCTTTTATTTTTTTTCCTTAATTTAATTTTTGGAGCGGGTAAAGGGAATCGAACCCTTACATCCAGCTTGGAAGGCTAGCGTTCTACCATTGAACTACACCCGCAACACCCAAGTACACTCCTCGTCATAAAAAATATTTATTGAATGGTGGAGGGGGAAGGATTCGAACCTTCGAAGACCGAAGTCAACGGGTTTACAGCCCGCCCCATTTGACCGCTTTGGTACCCCTCCTTAACAAAGTTTTAGGGGGAAGCACCCCATGTTCAATAAAGCTTTAAACAACATGCGTTTTATATATTTTTATTGTACAAATGCAATACGTGAAATATAGGAAAATAGCTTTAAAAATAGAGTAAATTCAACATTTATAATGAACAAATCATCTTTTTTTATAGTTGGAAAACATGCGGTTATAGAGGCATTAAAAAATCCCAAAAGAAAAGTTTTGAAAATTTTTCTTACTGAAGAAAGTAAAAAAAATATACACCGAGTAAGTTCAAGAAAAAATCTTCTAAAGGATTTAAAAATTTATTACAAAACTCGAAAAGAACTTGATAAATACTGTTCGAAAGATGGAATTACTCATCAAGGATATGTTGCTGAAATAGAACATTTTGAAAAAAATAACTTAAAAGAATTTATTAAAATAAAGAATAATTTAACTTTTGCTTGTTTGGATGAGGTAACAGATCCTAGAAATATAGGCTCTATAATTAGAAGTGCTGCATCCTTTGATATCGATGGAATAATTATTAAAGAGAGACATTTTCCATCAGAAAGCAAGCTTATGTATAAATCTGCTAGTGGATGTATGGAGCATATAAATATATTTGAAGTATCAAATATAAATACCACTCTTAAATATTTAAGAGAAAATAATTTTTGGATTTATGGTTTTGAAGCAAAAAGTGAAAAAAAATTTAATGATATTAAATGGGACGGAAATAACATTTTGCTTTTTGGTTCAGAAGGATTTGGTATGAGAGAACATACAAAAAAATATACAGATTTTTCGGTAAAAATAGATATAAACAAAAATATAGAGAGTTTAAATATATCCAATAGTGCTGCAATAGTTTTTCATCACATAAATCAATATAAAAATAAAACTTGATAATATTAAAAATCGTAATACAAAACTCTACGTGCCCTTGTAGCTCAGCTGGTAGAGCAATTGATTTGTAATCAATAGGTCCGCGGTTCGAGTCCGTGCGGGGGCACCATCATTTAGTGTCATTTCTTAGTTGTTCAATTTTAATTTTTTTCTGAAGACTTCTATTTTTATCAAATAACAGATTAAATTTAATTTTTTTATTTGTTTTTATATATATTGATTTTGCATTTCTAACTTCAATATTATCTGCGACAGCACTGATTGGCCTTTTAATAGGATTTAAATTTTTAATTGTAATTTTAGATTTATCACTGACTATTTTTCCTTTCCATCTTCTTGGTCTGAAAGCACTTATGGGACTTATAGATAATTTTTTAGAATCTAAGCTTAAAATAGGTCCATGAACTGAAAGATTGTAAGCTGTACTTCCAGCAGGAGTTGATACCAAGACTCCATCGGAAATTAAATGTTTGATAATTTGTTTTTTGCCGTTTGAAATAGTTAATGATGCAGTTTGCCTGCTCTGCCTTAGAACTGAAATTTCATTAATCGCTATAGATTTTTTGATAGAATTTAGTTTTGTTTTTACAGTCATCTCTAAAGGAGAAATTGAAACTAATCTTGCTTTAATTAAGTTTTTATAATTTGTTTTTTCTGAAAATTTATTCATGAGAAAACCGTAGTTTCCTGAGTTTATTCCATAAAAAGATTTTTTATATTTATTGTATTTTTTTAATGTTTCCAACATGAAACCATCGCCTCCAATTACGATAATAATATTTGATTTTTTTAATGAATATGAATTAATATTTTTTAAAACTGCATTTTTTATTTTTGATGATCTTGAGTTTTTGTCTGAAACTATAAAAGGATTTACCATTAGTGGTGCCCTCGGCCAGACTCGAACTGGCACTCCCAAAAGGGCAAGGATTTTAAGTCCTTTGTGTCTACCAATTTCACCACGAGGGCATGAGTTATTTTCATGAGTGTTTATGCCAATATTTATAATTGAACAAGAGGAATAAGTAAATTTTTTTTATTTTATCTCTCTAACGTCTAGTCTACGTCTAGTTGTCCTATAAAATCCTATTTTAATTTTAGCTAATTATTATTTAACATTGGCTTGTAAATAATTTAAAATGGAATCTGTCCCACCTAAAACGCTCTCAAACAATTCAATAGCCTCAACGTCGTCTGTTTCTTTAAAGTAATCATAGTGACACTGTTGGTTTTTTGCAATTTTCTCATTTTTAGTCATACTTATGAAGCTCATCCAGCCCCATTGATTTAACAATCTAGAACCACATTTACTTTGAATATTTTCGCTGTGTCTAAAGAAAGGTATAATAGCATCTTCTCCTGGTTCTTCTCCAATATTAATCACTAAAATTTGATCATCAGTATCAAGTTTTCTCTTATAAACTAAAGCTTCTTCAAGTTTAACTTTCTTATCAACTTCATTTATTAAATTTCCTTTAATAATTGATTTATATAATTGATCTTCTTTTTGCCTTTTTGGTTTAATTGGATTTGTATTAGATGAGAAGTTTACATTATTTGATTTAAGTTTAAATATTCCATTTTCATAATTAAATATTGTAAAAATATCTTTCATTGGTTCTGCAATTTCCTCGGTTATTTTCGCTTTAGCTATTTTTTTTATATCATTTGGTAAAGTTCTTAAATTTTCATTATCTTTTAAATATTTTAATATAGAATTTGTCCCAGCTAAAATAGCTTCAAATAATTCCAAAGACTCAGCATCATTAGACTCAGAAAAATAATTATGAATACATTGTTGGTTTTCTGCAAAATTTACATTATTAGTTTCACTTACAAAATTCATCCAACCGCCCTCAATGAAATTTAACTCCATAAATAACATGCCACATTTATTTATAATATTTTCACGGTGTCTAAACAAAGGCATGATTGTATCTTCATCTGCCTTCCTTCCTATATAAACAGCTAAAATTTGATCCTTCATTTCATCTGTTAATTTATCCTGGTAAACCAATGCTCCATCAAATTTAATATTTTTATCATCTTCAGATATCAAATTTCCTTTGATAAATGCTTTATATAATTGGTGATCTTTTTGTTTATTTGGCTTAATAGGATTTGTGTTTGATGCAAATTTTACATTATTTGATTTAAGCTTAAATGTACCACCTAACATATTGTTAAAAATTTTAAATTCAGAATATCTAAATTTTTTTTCATAATCTTTTGGTTTTTCAGATAGTTTTTTTGTCCAAAAATTATCCCCTTCTGACATTATATTTGCATTAAATATCTCTATTGGTTGAATATGATAATATGCACCATGGAATGGATGAACTTTAACTTCATGAGGTGAAAATTTATCCTCAAGCCACTCAGGATGTTTCTCTGTCACAAATCTTATTGACCAATTGATATAAGATTGTTTGTCCGGGATCCTCCCTATTTTCAAATCATGCTGGTAATTTTCAAGACCACCTCGTTCATAAATAACGTGTTCCATATGTGTTTTAAAAGGTTTTGTTCCACATGATGCTGCGCCAACTCCTTTTTTTGCTATATGTTTTATTAAAGTAATATCATCATATATTTTGAAAAGTTGCTCGTACGCTTCAGCTAAAGTTTTTCCATGTCTTGTTTTATAATCAAGAAGATTAAATTTTGCTAAATTCAATAACTCCACATTAGTAGAAAATAATTGGCTTGTAGAGTATGAATATCCAATTGCTTTACAACCTTTTGCTGCTGTTGGAATAAAATATCCTTCGTCACCAATCATGCTTAAAACATAGTCTAAATCCCACAACCCTTTAGACCAAAGTTCTTTATCTTGCATAACTATAGCCAACGCTAATTCAGCTGAAGCAAATCTCAATCTTACAGTTCCACAATTATTAACTTTATGTCTTTTTTTATTAAGCTTCATAGGATTTTTAATTGGACAAAGTTTTGTTCTACTACGATTGCCATCTCTATCAAGTCGTTCAATCATTGCTTTATCTTTAAAATAATTTTGGATAGTTTTATGCTGATCTTTTGTAAAATTGAATTGATCATAATTAACTGCATAAAATGTTACTAGTGGAGAAAGAACACCCCATAACTGATAATCTCTTGGATTAAAATTATCCTTACCTGAATTTTTATAGACCCAATTATCTTTTTCGGCGGTTGCAATATTTAATATTATTTCCCCATGCAAATCTATTCCTCCCTCAAAATCTATTGTGGCATAACTCATTAAAGATCTCTGACATTTTTTGAAAATTTCTTCTTGAATTGTAGGAGTGCTTGGCACTTGAAATTCACTTATTACTTTTGTGCATAGTTTTTTTGATAAAATTTTTCCATCAATCTCATCTTTCCAAAGATAATTAGTGTGAGACCAATTATTGGCCTGTATATTTGTTCGATAAAACTTATATCTGTCATAGTCTTTTATAATTCTATTCACTTTAGGTAGTGGAACCTTAAGAAGCTCACTGGATCTAACATGATCATCCATCATTTCTTTTGCTTCATCTGAATAAATTTGTTCTGCTAATATTGGATTTGTAAAAGTAAAAATTGAAAATAATAAAAATATTAAAAATTTTTTCATAGATATATTAATTATAATATTCTATCTATCTAACGTCTAGTTTACGTCTAGTTTAAGAAAATTTATTATACATATTTTCAAATAATAATAGGTTAAGGTTTTATTAAAATGTAGGATTTGATGGGATTTAAGACTGTATGAGACTGTGTGAGACTATAAAATATCTCAACCCTATGTTTTTTAAGTCCTTTGTGTCTACCAATTTCACCACGAGGGCATGAGTTATTTTCATGAGTATTTATGGTAATATCTATAATTGAACAAGTTTAAAATGTAAAATTTTTAATATAATTTATATTTGTATTAATGGATAATTTAAAGCTGATCGTTGAAAATATAAATTCAAAAAAATTAGATTTAGCACTAAAACAGTGTGAGGATTATAGTGTTAAAGAAAATATATATTTAATTAATAACTTTAAAGGCGTTATATATTCATTAAAAAATGATCAGGTTCTTGCAGAAGAGTACTTTAAGAAATCGCACAAATTAAATGAAAAGTTTGAAGATCCTCTAAAAAATCTTTACATTATTAATATTAAAAAAAAGAACTATTTAGAGGCAATAAATATTGCTCAAAAACTAAGTAATTTAGATAATTCAAATGATTTATTTGTTTATCAGCTTGCTTATGCTTATGAGTTAAATAATGATAATTTATTAGCAATTGAAAATTATGAAAAATGCAAAGATTTAAAAGGCAAACATAAATTAAAAGCTCTCAATAATATTGGAAATATCTATTTAAAAAATAATAAACCAAAAACTTCCCTCAAATACCTTTTAGAGGCAAATGAAATTATAAAAAACGATAAAATTATAATTAATAATATTCTTTTGAATTACATAAAACTTAAAGATGAAAACAAGTCAGATGAATATTTTGAAATTTCAAAGAAACTAGACAGTAAATATATAGAATTTATTTATAACGAAGCTCAATATTATATTTTTAAAGAAAAATTTGATAAAGCAATAGAACTCCTAAATAACCATAAAGATATATCAAAATTTTTGATAATATTAATTGAACTATATTTTAATATGGGAAATTTAAAACAAGGAGAGCTATTGCTAAATAGTATTAGAAATGAGATTAAAAAAGATAACAATTTTTTCAATTATATTGCTATTAGATCTCTTAGAGAGGGGAACTTTGAGGATGGCTGGAAATTCTATGAAAGTAGAGGATCAAAAACCACATCTTATCTAAAAGAAATTAAAGAATGGAATGGAGAAAACCTTGAAAATAAAAGTATTGTTGTATTTTATGAACAAGGAATTGGGGATACTCTACAATTTTCAAAATATGTTTATTCTTTAACAAAAATATCAAAAAAAGTGATTTTTATAGTGAATAATAGTATTAAAAATTTATTTAGAACTGATTTAATTAATCTAAAAATTGAAACCAGAGATAGTTTTACAAATAAAGAATTTGATTATAAAATCTCTTTAGGTTCATTAATAAAATTTTTCTATTTGGAAAAATTTAGTTCACATGATCAATTAATTAATAAAAATATTGATACTAATGAAGATTGGAAAAATAAATTAAGTTCAGATAAACCAAATGTAGGTTTAGTTTGGACTGGCTCATTCCTTGGTCCAAATCAGCCATTTAGATCTATACAATTAAAAAATTTAGTAAAGATTTTAGATCTAGATATTAATTTTTATTGTTTACAAAGTGAAATTTGGCAAAGTGATAAAGAATATTTTAATACTGATAAAATTAAAGATTTTGGGAAATATGATTTAGTTGAAATTTCATCAATTATAAAAAATTTAGATTTAGTAATATCAGTAGATACGGCTATTTTACATATTTCTGCAATTTTGAATAAAGAAACTTGGGGTATATTTAATATTTACCCAGACTGGAGATGGGGGGCTCTCGATAGCATTAATCCATACAAATCATTAACCAAAATTAATCAGACCAAATTTAATCAATGGGAAGATGTTACAGAAAAGATATACCAAAAATTAAAAGATAAATTTGAATTAATTTAATATTTATTTCTTTTTTAAATATTGATGTAGTAAATCAAAATAACTTAAATGATATTTATTGTTTTAAACTGCACCAAAATGCAGATGAACGATTTTAAAATAGGTTTAAAGACCAATTTGTCACTGCAATAACCATAAGATAACGTACCACTTTCCCTATAGCAACCAAGACTAAAAAATTTAAAAAACGAATTCGCATAGTACCCGCAACAAAAGTTAGCGGATCTCCAACTATAGGCAACCAAGCAAACAATAAAGACCATTTACCATACTTCAAAAACCATTTGGAAGATCGCTTCATTTGCTTTTGATTAAATGGAAACCATTTTTTGGACTCAAATTTTCTAGAATAAATTCCCAATACCCAATTAAAAGATGAACCAAGTATGTTACCCAAGCTTGCTACAAGCAGTAATATGAAATTATTAAGAGATTCAACGGCCATAAGTCCTGCA
>QCNW01000015.1 GCA_003210025.1 Pelagibacteraceae bacterium AG-426-M19 | reverse complement strand
TAAAATCGAAAAAAAAATTGAAAAATTAATTGACTCGAAAATTATTAAAAATCTCTCAAAACCAATTGAGTTGGGCAGAGTTAAAAGATTAGAAGATGCCAATGAAAGGTATATAAAAATATTAAAACAAAATTTTCCATCTTCATTTAGTTTAAAAGGTATTAAAATTGCTTTAGATTGTGCTAACGGAGCTAGTTATAAAGCTGGTCCAAAATTATTTAAATCATTAGGTGCTAAAGTATATAGTGCAGGTATTTCTCCAAATGGATTGAATATAAATCTTAAATCAGGTTCTACTTATCCAAGTAAAATCTGTCAAATGACAAAAAAAAATAAAACTCATATAGGCATTTCATTAGATGGTGATGCAGACAGAATAATTGTCTGTGATGAAAAAGGGAAAATTATCGATGGAGATAAAATCCTTGCAATGTTGGGTGAGAGATGGAAAAGAAAAAAGATTTTAAACGGAGGCGTTGTTGGCACATTAATGTCAAATTATGGCTTAGAAAATTTTTTTAAAAATATTGGAATTAAATTTTTAAGATCAGATGTAGGAGATAGATACGTAAAAGAAAAAATGAAAACAAATAAATTTAATTTGGGTGGAGAACAATCTGGTCATATAATTCTTGGGAAGTTTGCAACCACGGGAGATGGATTATTGGTTGCATTGGAAATTCTTTTTTCTTTAAGAAAAAGAAAGAAAGCAAGTGAACTTTTTAATAAGTTCAAACCTACACCTCAAATATTAGAAAATATAGAAGTTAAAGATAAATCAATTATCAATACACCTAAATGTAAAAAAGCTATTAACAAAGCAAATAAAATAATTAAATATAAAGGTAGAATATTAGTTAGAAAATCTGGTACTGAACCAAAAATAAGAATTATGAGTGAGTCAGAGGATCCAAGTTTAAATAAACTGTGTGTAAATATAATTAAAAAATCTATTCAATAAATTGAAAATCAAATCTAAAATATTAATAATCGCTGGTTCAGATTCTTCTGGAGGAGCAGGTATTCAAGCAGATATTAAATCAGTTACTTCTCTTGGTTCTTTTGCTATGACAGCTATTACCGCTGTTACAGCCCAGAATACAACTGGTGTTAAGTCTATAATTCCAATGCCTGCTAAGGAAATTTCCAATCAAATCGAATTTACGTCAAAAGATATTAAGCCAGACTCAGTAAAAATAGGAATGCTGCATTCTACTAAAGTTATAAACTCAGTGTTAAAATCAATAAAAAAATCAAATTTAAAAAAAATAATATTAGATCCCGTTATGGTAGCCAAAGGTGGAACCAAGCTTGTTGATAATAAAGCTATTTTAGTTTTGAAAAAAAAACTAATCAAAAAAGTTGATTTAATAACACCAAATATTCCTGAAGCAGAAATACTTACTAAAATCAAAATTAATTCTGAGCTAGACATGAAAAATGCTGCTCAAATATTATTAAATTTAGGTGCTAAGAATGTTTTAATCAAAGGTGGTCATTTAAGATCTAAAACTTTGAAAGATATTTTCGTAAATAAAAAAGAAACTAAAATATTTACAAATAAAAAAATTAAAACAAAAAATACTCATGGAACTGGATGTACGTTATCCAGTGCAATTGCAACATATTATGGGTGTGGAAAAACTCTAAAGAAATCTTGTGAGTTAGGTATTAGATATGTAAACAATGCCATTAAGACAAGGCCAAACTTTGGAAAAGGAAATGGACCAATTAACCATTTAAATAGTTTTGTACTAGAAAAGAAATTTAGATGAATAATGTAGTCGTTGTTGGATCGCAGTGGGGAGATGAAGGAAAAGGGAAAATAGTTGATTGGTTATCTAGCGAAGCAGACATTGTTATAAGATTCCAAGGAGGACATAATGCTGGTCATACTTTAGTTATAGATGGTGTAACTTATAAATTAAGATTATTACCGTCTGGAATTGTAAGAAAAAATAAAATTTCTGTTATAGGAAATGGTGTTGTTGTAGATCCTTGGGCACTTCTTGATGAAATTGAAGAGGCTAAATCTAAAGGTGTAGAAATTAATGAAAATAATCTCATATTATCAGAGGCTGCTACATTAATTTTACCATTTCATAGAGAGATGGATGAAATAAGAGAAGACTCTGCAGGTAAATCGAAAATTGGAACTACTAGAAGAGGTATTGGTCCAGCATATGAAGATAAAGTAGGAAGAAGATCAATAAGAGTAATGGATCTTGCATCAAAACAAAATCTTGAAAATCGATTATCATTAGTACTTGAGCATCACAATGCAATTCGAAAGGGATTGGGTAAGCCAATATATGAAAAACATAAACTAGTTGAGGACTTATTAAAAATAGCTCCAAATATTTTAAAATATTCAGCACCTGTCTGGAGAAAGATAGATCAATTTAAATCAGAAAATAAAAAAATATTATTTGAGGGAGCTCAAGGGATATTACTTGATGTTGATCATGGCACATACCCATATGTAACTTCTTCCAATACAGTAGCAGCCTCAGCAGCAACAGGATCTGGATGTGGTCCAAACTCAATAAATTATGTATTAGGAATTACAAAAGCATACACAACAAGGGTAGGTGAAGGACCTTTCCCAACAGAATTAACAGATGATATTGGCAATCATTTAGGTGAAAAGGGACATGAATTTGGAACTGTTACAAGCAGAAAAAGGAGATGTGGCTGGTTTGATGGAGTTTTAGTGAGACAAACTATAAAGATTTCAGGCATTGATGGAATAGCATTAACAAAATTAGATGTATTAGATGAACTTGATGAAATAAATCTTTGTGTAGCTTACAAATTAAATGGCAAACAAATAGATTATTTTCCTGCTGCTGTTGAAGATCAATTAAATGTCAAACCATTATACAAGACATTCAAAGGTTGGAAATCTAAAACTCAAGGAATAAAAAAATTTGAAGATTTACCTAATAATGCAAAAAATTATGTAAGAGCTATTGAAGAGTTCATTGAGACAAAAATATCCAGTATTTCAACAAGCCCAGAGAGAGAAGATACTATTCTTTTAGTAGATCCATTTAATTATTAAAGAACAGCAGTATTAATTTGCAGGTAGTAGATTTTTTGATTTAGCAGAGTTAAGCATATGTTTTTGAAGTTTTTCAAATGCTTTATTTTCAATTTGTCTTATTCTTTCTCTACTTATTTTGAATTTTTTACTTAAATCTTCCAAAGTTATTGGATCATCTGTTAACCTTCTTGAATAAAGAATTTCTTTTTCTCTTTCATTTAAAATTTTAATAGAATCTTGAAGGAGATCTTTTCTTTGCTCCATTTCTTCATTTTGGGCAAATTTAAGTTCTTGATCCATATCATTGTCCACAACCCAATCTTGCCATTCATCACCGTCTTCTCCAATTGGTGCATTTAATGACTGCTCTTTCCCCGAAAGTCTTCTATTCATAGATACTACTTCTTGTTCACTAACATCTAATCTGTTTGCTATATCTTTTACGTGTTCATCACGCAAGTCACCCTCAGTTCTAGGTGCAATTTGATTTTTTAACTTCTTCAAGTTGAAAAAAAGCTTTTTCTGAGCTGTTGTAGTTCCAATTTTAACTAAGCTCCATGATCTTAGAATATACTCTTGAATAGATGCTTTAATCCACCACATTGCATAAGTTGCAAGTCTAAAACCTTTTTCTGGTTCAAATTTTTTAACAGCTTGCATTAAACCTACGTTACCTTCTGAAATCATTTCATTAAGAGGTAAACCATAGCCTTTGTAACCCATCGCTATTTTAGCAACTAGTCTTAAATGACTTGTAACAAGTTTTTCTGCTGATTTAACGTTTCCTGTACTTTGCCAATTTTTAGCAAGCATGTATTCTTCTTCTGCATCTAGCATAGGGAATTTTTTTATCTGAGCTAGATAAGCTGCTAAGCCACCTTCATTCGAAAGCGTAGGCAAGTTGTAAGTATTATTACTCATCGGAAGTATTTATGTAATAGAGAAATTTTTTTTTACAATCGTTTTATTTACTTAATTTTCTTAGTTTTTTTAGGATATCACTTAACTCCTTTGGGATATTTGATGAAAATTCTAGTCTTTCCTCTCTCCTGGGATGGTCAAAACCTAACTGTTTTGCATGTAAAAATTGTCTATCTAGATTTAAAATTTTATCATTAAGATCTTCATCAATATTTTTAAATTTCTTAAATTTCTTTTTATATTTTTTATCACCAAGAATATTATTACCTTTGTATGACATATGAACTCTTATTTGATGAGTTCTCCCAGTTTCTAATTTACATTGTATAAAGCTAAAAGTTGGAACTTTATCATTCTCAAAAAGCTCTAAAGTTTCATAATAAGTAATCGCCTTTTTACCTTTACTTGATGATACCTCCATCATCTGTCTATTTTTCGAACTTCTAGTTATGAAGGTTTCAATTTTTCCTTTTTGAGGTCTTAATTTTCCCCATATTAAAGTTTGATAAACTCTAGTTATTGAATGTTCAGAGAATTGAATTGATAATTTTTCATGGGTTAAATTATTTTTTGCAATTACAATTAATCCTGATGTATCCTTATCAATTCTATGTACTATACCAGGTCTAAGTTTATCTCCAATATCAGATAAATTTTTACCATTATAATTCATCAAAGCGTTAACTATTGTATTATCGTAATTACCAGGGCCAGGGTGCATTGAAATTCCAGAAGGTTTGTCAATTACAATTAAGTCTTCATCTTCATAAATTATGTTTAATTTAAAATTATAAGGTTTTAAGCTTTGTTTCTTAGGTTCAACAATTTCAAGATCAATTTTGTCATTTAATTTTGTTTTAATTGAAGGGTCTTTTATAATTTTCTCATTAATTTTTAATTTATTATCTAGAATTAAATTTTTTACTCTAGTTCTGCTTAACCTTTTGTCATGATTTGCTAATATCGTGTCTACTCTCTTATTATTATCATCTTCTTTAATAATAAAATTGATGAAATTTTTCATAAATTATTATATTAAATTATTATGCGTTCGTAGCTCAACTGGATAGAGCGCCAGATTTCGGCTCTGGAGGTTCAGGGTTCGACTCCTTGCGGGCGCACCACTATTCACCCATATTAATAAGCGTCCCTTTATTTTTTGCGACATTAAACGAATAATAGAATAATACAATTGATAATACAAAGTAAACCCCATTCCACAAGAATGCATAATAGATATTTTGAATATCTACGGTTTGATTAATCAAAATATTTCTTGCCTCTTCAAAAATATATACCAATGGTAATAAGTAAGCTATTTTCTGAAACACCTCTGGCAAAATTTCAATTGGATAATAAATGCATCCAAATGGAGCTAATAAAAACATTGTAGACCATGCTATATTTTCAAAAGAGGGCCCATATCTTAATAGACCAGCAGAAACCAATATGCCAAGTGTTATTCCAAATAAATATAGGCTCAAAAATAAAAAGAATAAAAATATTCCTAAATCTAATATAGAAATACCGAACAATGGAGAAGTTAAAAGTACTGCTGGTATTAAACCTATTAGAGCTCTTATTAAAGCTGTAGCAACAAGTGAAGTTAATATTTCACCAATTTTCATTGGCGCAATAAATAAATTTGTAAAGTTTCTACTCCAAATTTCTTCAAGAAAAAGCATATTAAATCCAATGCTTGTTCTGAAAAGAAAATCATAAAGGATTGCGCATGTTAATATAACTCCTACAGCATTATTATAATATGTTGTATGTGTAGCAAAAAAATTTGAGATGAATCCCCACAATGTAATTTGAATAGTCGGCCAATAAACAAGATCCAAAACCCTTGGGAAAGATCTGGTAATTAAATAAAAATGTCTTAAAAAAAGACCATACATTCTAGTTAAGCTCATTTTTACTCCTAGATAATTTTAAAAAAACTTCTTCAAGGTTTTTTCTGCCATGTTTATTAATTAATTCGTCAGGATTTCCTTTATCGATTATTATTCCATCTTTCATCATTAGAATTGACTTACAAAGTCTAGTGACTTCATTCATATTATGAGAGGCAAGAAGTATAGATATTTTTTTTTCTTTTTTATAATCTTCCAAAAAAGATCTAACAAAATCACCTACTTCTGGATCTAATGATGCGGTTGGTTCATCTAATAGCAATACTTTTGGTTCATTAATTAATGCTTTTGCCAAACTAACTCTATTTTTTTGTCCAGATGATAATTCACCTGTAATGCTATTAAGCAATCCTTCTAATCTTAATTTTTTTGATAAAAATTCAATCCTCTCATTAATATTATTTATTTTATATAATTTTCCATAAACAGTTAGATTTTGTTTAACCGTAAGTTTTTTTGGTAATTCAATATATGGGGATATGAAGTTTATTTGTTCCAAGATTTCAATTCTATTTCCCTCCAATTTTTGACCATTTATCAAAATTTCCCCACTAGTTGGTTTTAAAAGTCCCAACAACATACCAATGGTGGTCGTTTTGCCTGAACCATTTGGACCTAATAGACCTAAAATTTCGTCTTCTTTTATCTTAAAGCTTATACCTTTAACGGCTTCATTCTTCCCGTAATTTTTTTTTATATTTTTAACTTCTACTAAATTTTTCATTTTTTTGATGCCCTAAAAAGTCTATCGTTAATCACTAATCCAAAGCTTTGGTTTGGTATTCTTTCTACAGCTATTTTTTTGTAACCTAACTTCTTAATTTTTCTCAATGTTTTATATAAATTTTTAACACTCTCCATTAGATTATTTGTCTTACTTAAATAAAAATAGTTCTTATTATTTTCTTTTTTTTTCTTAATTAGGATAAAAGCCTCGTCTTTTTTTATTTTAACCGCGTTTAATCTAATAGGTATACCTGGTGAATAATGAATTTTTCCTCTCCCCGGAGAATTTATATTGCTTTTAATTTGTAACTTAGTTTTTAAATTTGTTTTTAATATTTTATTTAATGTAGAAATATCTAAACCACCCAATCTTAAAACTTGTGGTTTTTTTACTAAACTTATTATTGTAGATTCAACACCAACTTTTGATCTTCCGCCTTCTAGAATAAATTTAATTTTTTCTCCAAATTCATCATATACGTCATCTTTTGTCACTGGACTTATCCCTTCAGAAATATTTGCGCTTGGTGCTGCTAAAGGATATTTTAGAGATTTTAATAATATTCTAGCGACTCGGTGACTTGGAAATCTTACACCTAACGTTTTTTTGTTATTAGTAACGTTTTTTGAAATTTTGCTTTCATTTTTTAGTTTTAATATAAAGGTAATTGGTCCAGGGCATAATGAATTATAAAGTTTATAAAACAAAGTATTTGTCTCACAATCTTTTTCCAAATCTTTAATATTATAATAATGAACTATTAAGGGGTTATCAGAAGGCCTTCCTTTTAATTTGAATATTTTTTTAGTGCCTTTATCAGAATAGGCATTAGCAGCTAATCCATAGACAGTTTCTGTAGGTATTCCAATACATTCGTTGTTATTTAAATATTTTAATGCTTTTTTAATATTTGAATCATTAATTTTCATATAATATTACAAACTATTATATGAATGAAAAAATTTTGCCAGATGATATTGAATTAAAATCTTTGAGTGAACTCACAGATATAGCAGATCGTTTAATTCAAAAATTAGAAAATAAAAAAAATATGGAAGAATCCATTGAAGATTATCAATATTTAATTAAGTTAAACAATATAATAGAGAAAAAATTTCAAAAGGACTCAAAATATATATCTGAAAGTACCAAGCTAAAAATAAAAGAATTAACCTCAAAAAAAAATGAAAAAAAAATTAGTTAAAACTGTTAATGAAGTAAATAAATTTTTAAAAAATTACTTAGCAAAACAAAAAAAAACAGATCTAATTATACCAATTAAATATGGTTTATTTCCTGGAGGAAAAAAAATAAGATCTAAGCTTATTTTTGATGTTGGAAAAATTTTTAATGTAGAAAAAAAATATCTTTTATATTTAAGTTCAGCTGTTGAATGTATACATGCTTATTCACTAATACATGATGATTTGCCGTGTATGGATGATGATGATATTAGAAGAGGTAAACTAACTACACATAAAAAATTTGGAGAATCAACAGCAGTTTTAGCTGGAAACTCCCTTTTAACATTAGCTTTTGAAATTTTATCTGATCCAAAGTTCAATATAAATAACAATAAAAAAATAACCCTAATAAATCTAATATCTCAATCATCAGGACATCAAGGAATAGCCGGAGGTCAGTTTTTGGATTTAAATTATGAAAGAAAAAAAGTTTCTAAACAAAAAGTTATAGATATGGAGATTAAAAAAACTGGAAAATTATTTTCTTTCAGCTGTTTGTCTCCAGTTATTTTGACAAATAAAAAAGATCAAATAAAAAAATTCTCAGTTATTGGTGAAAAAATTGGTTTACTTTTTCAAATTGCAGATGATTTAATTGATTATAGCAGTACATCAAAAACTGCAGGAAAAAAAACAAATAAAGATTCTAAAAGGGGAAAAGCAACATTAATAAGTTTACTGGGATATAAAAATGCTATTAAATATGCTTCAAAACTAAAAAAAGAAATATTTAATAGTTTAGTTAGATATGGAAATAATACTAGTGATTTAAAAGAGACAATTGAATTTATATTAAGTAGAAATAAATAAATGCAGAATTATAAATATTTAAATAATATTAATTTCCCTTCAGATATAAAAAAACTGAATAATGAAGAATTAAAAGTTCTATCAGAAGAAGTTAGAAGCGAAATGATTGATGCTGTTTCAAAAACAGGTGGTCATCTAGGTGCAGGTTTAGGTGTTGTAGAATTAACAGTAGCTCTTCATCATGTTTTTGACACCCCAAAGGACAAATTGATATGGGATGTTGGCCATCAATCGTACCCTCATAAAATTTTAACAGGAAGAAAAGACAAAATACGAACTTTACGACAAGGAAGTGGATTATCTGGTTTTACAAAGCGATCAGAAAGTGAATTTGATCCCTTTGGTGCAGCTCATAGTTCTACTTCTATTTCTGCTGGACTTGGCATTGCAACAGCAAATAAATTATCAAATAAATCAGATCAAGTTATAGCAGTTATTGGTGACGGTGCAATGAGCGCAGGAATGGCATATGAAGCTATGAATAATGCTGGAGACTCAAAAACAAAAATGATCGTAATTTTGAATGACAATGATATGTCAATTGCAAAACCTGTTGGCGCAATGAACTCTTATCTTGCTAAAATTTTTTCAGGTAAGATTTATTTTAGTTTCAGAGAAACAGTTAAAATGATTATTTCATCCTTTTCAAAAAGATTTAGTAAAAAGGCTGGAAAGGCTGAGGATTTTTTAAGATCGGCTGTCACTGGCGGTACATTATTTAATTCATTAGGTTTTTATTATGTTGGTCCAATTGATGGTCATGATTTAGATGTTCTATTGCCAATTTTAAAAAACGCAAAAGAAAGCAATCATAATGGTCCAATACTAATTCATATAAAAACTCAAAAAGGGAAAGGATATAGTTTTGCTGAAAAATCTGATGATAAGTATCATGGAGTTACAAAATTTGATGTTCAAACTGGAGTTCAACAAAAATCAACAACCAAGGCTCCCACTTTTACAAAGGTATTTGCAAATACATTAATAGAGCATGCAAAGAAAGACAGTAAAATTGTAGGTATAACTGCTGCTATGCCATCTGGGACAGGAATGGACGCATTTAGTAAAGTTTTTCCGGACAGAACTTTTGATGTTGGAATTGCTGAACAACATGCTGTTACTTTTGCTGCAGGTTTAGCTACAGAGGGTTATAAGCCTTATGCAGCAATTTATTCAACATTTTTACAAAGAGCTTACGATCAGGTAGTTCATGACGTTGCAATTCAAAGTTTACCAGTAAGGTTTGCAATTGATAGAGCTGGATTAGTTGGTGCCGATGGAGCCACTCATGCAGGTGCTTTTGATATTACATATTTATCAACCTTACCTAATTTTATTGTTATGGCAGCAAGTGATGAAGCAGAATTGGTAAGAATGGTCAACACGTCAGTAGATATTAATAATCAACCATGTGCATTTAGATATCCAAGAGGAAATGGAGCAGGTTTAGAATTACCTGATATCAACGAAAAAATAGATATTGGAAAAGGTAGAGTTATAAGAGAAGGCAAGAAAGTTGCCTTAGTAAGTTTTGGTAATAGATTAAAAGAATGTCTATTGGCTGAAGAAGGTTTAAAAAAAATGGGAATTAATCCAACAATTATAGATGCTAGATTTGTAAAACCTCTGGATGAAAATCTTATATGGCAAGTTGCAACAAATCATGAAGTGCTAATTACGTTGGAAGAAGGCTCTATAGGAGGTTTTGGAGCTCATGTAAATCATTTCTTAAATGAAAAGAATTTATTAGATAATAATATAAAATTTAGATCAATGATTTTGCCTGATAAATTTTTAGACCAAGATAAACCAGAAGAAATGTATAAAGAAGCTGGTCTAGATGCTAAATCTATTGAAGCGAAGGTTTTAGAAACTCTAAATTCTAAAGTTTTAATTAAAAAAACTAATTAATTGCCACATTGAGCTTTATTCATTAAGTAGTGATCAAGAATTACACAATGCATCATTGCTTCGCCAATAGGCACTGCTCTAATACCTACACATGGATCATGTCTCCCTGTGACTGAAATTGAAGTATTTTTTCCAAATTTATTAATTGTTTTTCTTTGAGAAAGAATTGATGAAGTTGGTTTTACTGCAAAAGAAACTATTATTTCTTGACCACTAGAAATACCTCCAAGAATTCCTCCAGCATTATTCGATTTAAATTTTGTTTTCTTTCCTGTTTGGGACATTTCATCAGAATTTTGTTCACCAGAAAGTTGAGCAGAGTTCATTCCTGATCCTATATTTACCCCTTTAACTGCGTTAATACTCATCATTGCTGATGCCAAATCCATATCTAATTTTGAATAAATTGGAGCTCCCAATCCAACAGGAACACCTCTTGCTCTTACTTCAATAATAGCCCCACATGATGAGCCAGCTTTTCTTATCCCAAGTAAATATTTTTCCCATAATTTTAAAACTGTTTTATCAGGACAAAATAAAGGGTTTTTTGTGATGAAACCGTCATTCCATTTTTCTGTGTCACATCCTAATATTCCTAATTGTGTTACGGCTCCAATTACACTGTACTTTTTCCCAATAATATTTTGCAAAACTTGTTTTGCTATTGCCCCTGCTGCCACTCTTGAAGCAGTCTCTCTTGCTGATTGTCTGCCTCCACCTCTATAATCTCTAATTCCATATTTTTTAAAATATGTGTAATCAGCATGACCAGGTCTAAATTTATCTTTAATATTTTTATAATCCTTAGACCGCATATCTTTATTGAAGATAATCATTGAGATAGGCGTACCAGTTGTTTTTCCCCCAAATGTTCCTGATAAAATTTCCACTTTATCATCTTCTTTTCTTTGAGTTGTGAATTTAGACTGACCAGGCTTTCTTTTATTTAATTCTAACTGAATGTCTTTAATATTAAGCTTAATATTTGGAGGACATCCATCAACAACACATCCTATTGCCGGACCGTGAGACTCACCCCATGTAGTAAATCGAAAAAATTTTCCAAATGTATTAAAAGACATTATATTATTATATAAATTATTTTGGTTAAATTATGAACGAAAAAAATTCTTTAGGGTTAAATAAATGCTTTCTAGATCTCGATAATCCAATACTATTATTCACTGAATGGTACAACGAGGCAAAGAAAACAGAAATAAATGATCCAAATGCATTAGCTCTAGGCACTATTAACGAAAAAGGTTATCCGAATGTAAGAATGGTATTGCTCAAAGATTATGGAGAGGATGGATTTGTTTTTTATACTAACTTTAATAGTAATAAGGGAAACTCTATAAAGCAGAATCCAAACATTTCGATGTGCTTTCATTGGAAAAGTTTACTCAGACAAATTCGAATAGTTGGTACTGCTGAAAAAGTTTCTGATGAAGAAGCTGATAATTATTATAAATCCAGAAGTTACGGAAGTAGAATTGGTGCATGGGCATCAAATCAGAGTTCAATTTTAAAAGATAGAGAAGAGCTAAACCAATCTATAAAAAAATTTAAAGATCTCTATAAAGATGAAAATAATGTTCCAAGACCTGATCATTGGTCAGGATGGAGGTTAAAACACCACGAAATTGAATTTTGGTTAGATGGTGAAAATAGAATTCACGAAAGATTAAAATATATTAAAGAAAATAATGATTGGAAAAAAATTCTCTTATCAC
>QCNW01000014.1 GCA_003210025.1 Pelagibacteraceae bacterium AG-426-M19 | reverse complement strand
GAATAATTCTAAACCTAAATTAAGATTAATTACCAAAGGAGAAAATCCTAAAAATTTTATTTATAAATTTAAAAATAAAATAATTTCTCTTGAGGAAATTAGTAGTGCCGCAAGTGGTATTGGTTCAATTTCATTAATTCAAGGTATAGATGGTGTAATTCGTAGTGTACCGGTGCTTTATAATATAGACGACAAAATGATCTTCCTGATACAACACCTTTGCCTATAGGGAGTCTATAAATACAAACATTTGCAAAACTGCCCCAAAGGCCCCCAAGAATAATTACAAATATTAGATCCACAGAAACTGATTATAATTTAATGTTTGATGTTATGTGAATTAACCCATCAATTACATACTGAACCATTAGAACTGCATCTTGTAGGTGAATGTATAAATTAGGTGTATTAATTATAATCTCCATTGTTGAAAAATTTATCAAAAATTGCTTAAAATACTAGTTAAATAAATGTTTTTATTTAAATCAAAAAAACCGATCGAGCCTAAAAAAGAAGCTGAACAAGTTAATGTCGACTTAGAACTTGTCACGAAAATGAATCAAGACTTTGCTTTATCTCTTGATTTAAACGACACCTTAATGAATGCATTAAGAGTTATAATTGCAAGACTGAATGCAGAAGCTGCAAACATTTTTTTAATAAATGAGCAAAAGAAAAAGTTTGAATGTATTGCATCACTTCATCAAGATTATTTGGATGAATACGAATTAGATCTAAAAGATGGTGTTATGGGTAAAGCTGTTCAGCAAAGAAAATGTATTCGTGTAGGAAATGTTAGAAAAGATGTAAGAGAGATAGCGGAATTTTATTTTGATTTAGATAATAAAACAAATTTTACAACATATTCAGTATTATGCTCACCATTGATTGCTGCAAATGAATGTATCGGTGTAATACATTGCTTGAATAAAAAAACTGATGATAAATTATTTATAGAAGATGACAGAAAACTTTTAGAAACACTATCTGCTCCTGCAGCACTAGCAATTAGAAATGCAAAGATGGCAAAAGAAATGGTTGAAAAAAATAAAATTCAAAAAGAAGTAGAAATTGTTGGAGAAATTCAAAGATCTTTATTATCTAAGAACAAAGAGAAAGATTTTCCTATTTCAGGAATAAATATACCAGCAAAAGTAGTCTCTGGGGATTTTTATAATTTTTCAGATTTAGGAGATGGAAAATATGGTTTCGGGGTTGCCGATGTATCCGGAAAAGGCATTAAATCATCTTTGTTGATGTCAAAAGCTTCTAGTCTTTATAGATGTTTAAGTAAAACTAATCTTTCAGCATCAGATTTATTATTTCAACTAAATAATGAAATATGTGAAACAATTTCAAGAGGGATGTTTGTTACGATGCTGATTGGAATATATGATTCAAATAAAAAAGAGCTGTTGTTGTCTAGCGCAGGTCATGAACCCCCATTGATACTATCTTCTGATGGTGCTTTTAGTAATTTTTCTGAAGCAGGTCCACCACTAGGTATCATGCCTAAAACGAAATATCCTGAACATACCATTCCTTTTGAAAAAAGCTCAATGTATATTTTTACAGATGGAATTACTGAAATAAAAAATCCAAGTGGAGAAATGCTGGGTTCTGAAGGATTTGAAAATTACATTAAAAAATATCAATCAACTCCAATTAATGAAAGACTTAAAACAATGATCGATGATATTTTGGGAGCGGGCCACATACAAAAAGATGATTTAACAATTGTTGCTATAGATGGAAAATAGTTAATAGACTGATATTTGTTCCTGATTATAAATTTTACAACTCATAACAATACTTAATCCTAACATTATAGATAACAAAGATGATCCACCATAAGACATTATAGGTAATGGTGCGCCAACAATTGGTAGCATTCCTAAAACCATTGCTATGTTAACAAATACATATAAAAAAATCGCTGTAGCAAAACCAAAGCAATATAATTTTGCAAAGAAGCTCCTTGAGACTAGTCCAACATTTATTATTCTATAAATTAACAATATGTATAAAAATAAAAGTATTATTGACCCAAGAAATCCAAATTCTTCTGAAAATAGTGTGAATATAAAGTCTGTATGTTTTTCAGGTAAAAACTCTAGATAACTTTGTGTACCTTTTAAATATCCTTTCCCAAAAAAACCACCAGATCCAATAGCTATTTTCGATTGAATTATTTGATATCCAGCTCCGAGGGGATCTCTATCAGGATTAAAGAAGGTTAGAATTCTTGACTTTTGATAAGGTTTTAAAACGGAAATAACAAAAGGCAATGATACTAATAACAACAATCCAGAATAAACAAAATATTTAATATTAAGACCTGCTAACCAAATTATAGCGATACCACTACCTGCGATTAAAATAGAAGTTCCTAAATCAGGTTGTTGAATAACAAGATAACATGGAATGATTAAGAGAATAATTGGTTGAATTAAAAATTTATAGCTTTGAATATCTGAACTTTGAATTCTATGATAATATCTTGCAAAACATATTATTACTGCAATCTTCATTAATTCTGACGGTTGTAAATTTAGAAAGTATAAGTTTATCCATCTTGTTGCACCTGAGGCTGAAATTCCAAAAAATAAAACTGTTATTAATAAAACTAATCCAACAATATAAAATAAGTAAGCATTTTTATACCAGGTAGAAACTCTGACAAATGATAAAACTAAAAATAAACTAAAAAATACAGATAATCTAATTATGTGATTTTTTGTATAAAAAGAAAATTTTCCTCCTTCGGTAGAATAAATTGCAAATACACTGATTGATCCGATAGCTAAAATTAATAAAATTAATAAATAATCTATTGATTTTAATTTGTCCAAAAAACTATAATTGCTTGCTTGTATTCTTTCTCTTAACATTATGCTAAACTAGTATTTCCATTATTAAATTGTTCTCGTAATTTGTGTCTATCTATAATTCTTTTAATTAATTTACTCGCAAGCGGAGCTGCAGCTTTACTACCAGAGCCTCCGTGTTCAATAATAACACTTATTGCATATCGTGGATCCTTATATGGCGCAAAAGCAATATACAGTGCATGATCTCTTTTTTTATACTCAATTTGATCAGTATCTAAATCTAGTTCTCTATCAAGATCAGTTATTCTTCTAACTTGCGATGTTCCAGTTTTACCAGCAAATTGATATTTGGGATCATCGTAGCGAGATTTGTAAGATGTTCCATATTGCTCATTTGTAGAGCCAAACATTGCATCTAAAACAAAATTAATATTAGACTTTTTGTGATACATTCTTTGATAAAATTCAACTTTTATGTCATCTAAGTAATTTCTCTCATGCAAAGGAAAATTAGATTGATCTAATTTAATTTTATTTATTACATCCTTATAATTTATTGATTCATCTTTTATGATATGAGGTTTTATTTTATATCCTCCATTTGCAATTTGTGCCGTCATTAAACAAAGCTGAAGTGGCGTAGTCTGAATATAACCTTGTCCTATTCCATTAATTACTGTTTCTCCTAAATACCAACTTTGTTCCAACGCACGTCTCTTCCATTTAGTGTCTGGAACCAATCCATTTTTTTCGTCGTTATAAAGATCTCCAAGTACATTAGTCCCTAGCCCATATCTTTTTGCAATTATAGATAATTTATCAACACCTAGTAATCTTGCCATTTCATAAAAGTAAATATCGCAAGATTGTTTGATTGCATTTCTCAACTTCATGTAACCGTGACCTTCTTTTTTCCAACAATGATATTTAACTCCATATAGTTCATATGGATGCTTATGACCTTTACATCTTATTGTTTTATCGGGATCTAAAATTCCATATTCTAGAGCTGCTAGAGCAACTAATGGCTTAAAAGTTGAACCGGGAGAATAAAGTCCTGCAATAGACTTATTTATCAATGGTTTTAGAGGATTATTTCTAATTTCTTGCCAATCTTTTTGATTAATTCCATGTGTAAATTTATTTGGATCATAGGTTGGTGATGATGCCATTGCAACAACTTCTCCAGTATATATGTCCATTGCGCATATTGAGCCTGCTTTTCCTTTAAGCAGCTCTTGAGCATATTTTTGAATTTCTATATCTATAGTTAAGTTAATTTTATTGCCTTGTCTTTCTTTTATATAATCTATTTGGCTTATTCTTTTTCCAGATGCATTAACCTCGTATCTTTTGATACCGTAATTACCTATTAACATTTTTTCTTGTGAATTTTCTATTCCATATTTTCCAACTTTTAGACCTGGAACAAAATTTTCTTTTATCTCGGGTTTCTCAAGATCTTTTAGACTAGCGTCACCAACATAACCAACTATATGTACTAAGTCATTCGCATAGGGATAAAACCTAGATGTCGATAATACAGGTTTTGCACCTTCTAATTCATGTAAATATAGATTTATTTTTGAGAATTGTTCCCAAGTTAAATTATCTGAAACTACTAATGTATCCCAAGGTTTTAATCTCTCCTTTTTTTTATATAATTTTTTAATTTCAAATTGATCTAAACCAATTAAATTTTTAATTTTGAATATTGTTAAATCAAAATCATTAATTTCATCTAATATTAAGTGTAGCTGAAAAACTCTATCATTGCTTGCTAGTACTTTATTAAAGTTATCTAGAATTATGCCTCTCTGAGGAGGAGTTTTCCACTCACGTATTCTATTTTTATCAGATAAAATTTCATATTTTTCTCTGTCAGAAATTTGTAAATTATATAACCTTGAAGATATACCAGCAAAAAGTAATATTTTTGCAGCAGCTAGGATAAACATCCTCCTTGTTATAACTCTACCCTTTTCTATGTTTCTTCCTCTATTCAACATTTTCTTGTCTTAAACCTAGTAAGTAAATTTGATTAAATAATTTCGCCACTGCTGGATAAATCAAAAATGAAAAAAAGGCTGTTGACATTAAAGCCCCATAACTAATATTTCCATCAAAAAAAATTGCTAATACTGTAAAATGAATTGAGCTAATAATTAATATTGCGATAAAGAATAATATCCAATCATAAATTAGATTAGGAACTAAAGTTCTTGTCCTAAAAAAAGATGCAATAACACAGAGTAAAAGATAATTTATTGATGAAACTCCAATGGGTAAGTTTTGTACAACATCATTAATTACACCTGCAAAAAAAATAAGTCCGTATCCAAGCATTTCAGGTTTCCTTAAAACCCAATAAAAAACAATTAGGTGAATAAAATTAAAAGATATATTAATTTTGAAAATCTGGAATGAAAATGAATAACCTGTCAAAGCAAAGAAAAATAATAAAATAATTGGAAAACCATTTAACAAAAATTGATAAAATTTTGTATCTCCTCTAGCCATTTTACTTATTTACCTGTACATAATTTAGTTGATTTAAGTTGCTAAAAAACTTCACATACTTTTTATTATCTTTAATTATTATTTTTCCAACAGGAATTGATGCTGGAATTGTGCCATCTGAACCTGAAGTATACACAATTTCGTTCTCTTTTATTTCATTGTCTTTCGGTAAGTACTCTAGTTCTGCATATTCATCATTTCCATTTCCTGAGAGTATTGCATTGATGCCACTTGGCTCAACAATGATTGGGATTTTACTATTAAGATCATTAGCCAGTAATACTCTAGAGCTCAAAAAGTTAACATTTACAACCTTTCCAATGTAATATAATCGATCTTTAACAGCTGATCCTAATTTAACTCCATTTTTTTGACCTTTATTAATTATCAAAGACTTTAAATAGGGACTTTGTTTATCCAATAAAATCTTTGTTAACATATACTCTTTGGAAAAGAGATCTCTTTCCTCTATCAATTTTTTTAAAAGAGCATTTTCTGATTTGTAAAATTCAACTTCTTTTCTCAGTGAGTCAAGATCTAGGTTCTTATCTCTTAAAACTGAAAACTCTTCATACATACTCATATGATCTTGGAAGAGATAATATTTATCTTTTACATATTTAAATGGGCTTGAGACAAGATATGATCCTCTAAATATTATATCTTTTGAAATAGACCTAAATTGATTAACTGGACCAGTTTTAAAATACTCTAAAGATAAAACTAAAATAGATATAATTAATAATGTAAATAAAGAAAATTTTTGTCTATTTCCTTTTTTTAAAAATGCTGAACGAATAGCAATAATAAAATCATCTCTACTCGTTTCTGTTGACATAATATTTAATACTCAGATAGTACAGTAGAAAATATTTCTTGATCGTCTAACGCCTTTCCTGTTCCTATTGCAACACATGACAATGGATCATCAGCAATATTTACTGGTAAACCAGTTTCTTTAGAGAATCTTTTATCTATATTTTTTAAAAGCGATCCTCCTCCTGTCATTGTTAAACCCATATCAACTAAATCAGCTGATAACTCTGGCGGTGTATTTTCTAATGCTTTTTTTATTCCAGATACAATATCTTTAAGTATCGGATTTAAAGCTTCTGAAGTATCTTGTTCTGAGATGTTTACCTCTTTAGGAGTTCCTGATCTTAAATCTCTACCTTTAACTGCATAAGTATTATTATTTGTAGGTATTGCTGTTCCAATATCTTTCTTAATTTTTTCAGCAGTACTGTCTCCAATCATCAAATTATACTCTTCTCTCATGTAATCTTTTAATGCATTATCCATTGCATCTCCCGCAACTCTAAGTGACTCTGAATAAACAACACCTCCTAATGACATAACAGCAATTTCTGTTGTTCCACCACCAATGTCTACAACCATTGATCCTGTCGCTTCTTGAATTGGTAACCCTGCTCCAATTGCTGCTGCTATTGGCTCTTCAATTAGTTGAACTCTTCTTGCTCCAGCTGCAAGTGCACTATCTTGAATGGCCTTTCTTTCAACTGGTGTTGATCCAGTTGGTACACAAATTAAAATTCTAGGATTTGCCAAAGTTTTTTTATGAACTTTCTTTATAAAATGTTTAATCATTTCCTCTGTAACAATAAAGTCGGCTATCACACCATCTCTCAAAGGTCTTATTGCCTGAATATTACCTGGTGTTCTTCCTAACATTGTTTTAGCTTCATCACCTACTGCTAAAACTGATTTTTTTCCTTTGTTATCAACAACTGCTACAACAGATGGTTCATTTAGAACTACACCTTTACTTTTTAAAACAACGAGCGTATTAGCTGTTCCAAGATCAATTGCCATATCTTGGCTCCAAAACTTTCTTAAATTGGCAAACATTGACATTTAATTATATTCCTTTCACTTTTTGATGTTTAATATTTTGAGATGGTGCTTTTTTCTCACGTTTTATAAGCATTTTATTCAATGCATTTAAATATGCGTTTGCTGATGCAACTAAAGTATCTGTGTCAGCTGATTGACCAACTGTAGTCCTATCATTTTCTTCAATTTTTACACTAACAGTCGCTTGAGCATCTGTACCTTCTGTTACTGCGTGTACTTGATAAAGAGATAATTTTACATCGTGAGGAAATAATTTTTTTATACATTTAAATATTGCATCAACTGGTCCATCCCCTGTTTCTGTAGTATTTTTAATATCGCCATATACATCTAATGTCATTTCGGCTTTTTGTGGTTCTCCTGTGCCAGCAAAAACTTTTAAAGATTTTAAATTAATTGCATTTATTTTATTATCTACAATTAGGCTATCGTCAACTAGCGCAACTATATCCTCGTCATATATATGCTTTTTTTTATCAGCTAAAACTTTAAATTTTCCAAATGCAGCTTGGATAATATCGTCTGTAAGATCTGAATAGCCTAAATCAGATAATTTATCTTTAAAAGCGTGTCGTCCTGAATGTTTACCCATTACTAAAGATGTTTTCTTTACTCCAACACTTTCTGGAGTCATAATTTCATAGGTTTCTCTATTTTTTAGCATTCCATCCTGATGAATTCCCGACTCATGTGCAAAAGCGTTTTTTCCAACTATTGCTTTGTTAAATTGAACTGGGAAACCAGTTGCATTTGAAACTATTTTAGAGGCTTTACTTATTAGTTCTGTTTTAATTCCAGTATTATAAGGCATTAAATCATTTCTCGTTTTGATTGCCATAACTACTTCTTCTAATGCGGCGTTCCCTGCTCTTTCACCTATTCCATTAATTGTACACTCTATTTGTCTTACACCTTCTGAGACTCCAGCCAATGCATTTGCTACTGCTAAGCCTAAATCATTGTGACAGTGTGCAGATAATATTGCTTTGTCTATGTTTGGAACATTATTCTTTAGATGTTTGATTGTTTTTGCAAATTCTTCTGGGATAGAATACCCAACTGTATCTGGAATATTTATAGTCTTAGCTCCACATTTAATTGCAAGTTCAACAGTTTTACACATAAAATCCATATCAGTTCTAGTTCCGTCTTCGCATGACCACTCAACATCATCAGTAAAGTTTCTTGCATAAGTAACACTTTCTTTAATTGCATCTAGAACCTGCTCGTTTGTCATTTCTAGTTTGTGTTTCATATGTAATGGACTTGTGGAAATAAAAGTATGAATTCTAAATCTTGGTGCATGTTTCAATGACTCATGACACGCATCAATATCTTTTTTAAGTGCCCTTGAAAGACCACATGGAATTGAGTTTTTCATTATTTTACTTATTTCTGAGACTGCCTCAAAGTCTCCTGGTGATGCAATTGGGAAACCGGCTTCAACGATGTCTATTCCCATTTCATCAAATACTCTTGAAATCTGAATTTTTTCCTCAACGCTCATAGATGCGCCTGGTGATTGTTCACCATCTCGCATAGTCGTATCAAATATGTATAATTTTTCTTTGTCTGACATTGTATTTTTTTGCTCGAGCATAATACATGCTCTCGCTCAGATTGCAAAATAATTTGGGAAAATTAGCCCAATTTTAACATCAAATTATTTCTTATCACTATCGACAAGCTTCTTCTTAGCAATCCAAGGCATCATTTCTCTCAGAGTTGCACCAACTTTTTCAACTGGATGTTCTGCCAGTTTTGCTCTTGTCGCTAAGAAATTTTTCTGACCATTCTTACATTCATCCATCCATTGTTTGGTAAATTTGCCTGACTGAATATCTGCCAAAACTTCTTTCATTCTTTTTTTTGTTTCTTCTTTGTTTATAATTCTTGGTCCTGACTCGTATTCACCATATTCAGCTGTATTAGATATTGAATAATTCATATTTGCTATTCCACCCTCATAAATTAAATCCACTATAAGTTTTACTTCATGAACTGTTTCAAAGTAAGCCATTTCTGGTTCATATCCTGCTTCAACTAAAGTTTCATATCCATTTTTAATTAATTCAACAAGACCTCCACATAAGACTGTTTGTTCTCCAAATAAATCTGTCTCTACTTCGTCTTTAAATGTTGTCTCAATTATACCTGATCTTCCTCCACCAATTGCTGAAGCATATGACATTGCTAAGTCTCTAGCTTTGCCTGATCCATTTTGATGAACAGCAAATAAACATGGAACTCCACCACCTTTTTCATATTCACTTCTAACTAAGTGACCTGGTCCTTTTGGTGCTACCATAAATACATCCAAATCTTTTCTTGCTTTAATCAAATCATAATGAACATTTAATCCATGAGCAAAAGCTATGGAGGTCCCTTCTTTTACACGTTGCTCAATATGATTTTTGTAAATAGTTGCTTGTAATTCGTCTGGAGTTAAAATCATCACAACATCAGCCCATTCAGCGGCATCCGAAAGGTTCATGACTTTTAAACCTTTAGATTCTGCTTTCGCAATACTTGAAGATCCTTCTCGAAGAGCTACAACAACTTCTTTTACTCCACTATCTTTGAGGTTTAAAGCGTGAGCGTGTCCTTGGCTACCATATCCAAAAATTGCAATTTTTTTATCTTTTATTAAATTTGCATCAGTATCTTTTTCATAAAACATTTTCATTTTTTTTCTCCTAATTAATTATTTAAATATATCTGCACCTCTTGTCATAGCTACGGCTCCTGTTCTTGAAACACTCACCAATCCAAATTTTTTTAAATCCTTTGACATTTTGTCTATTTCTCGTCTTAAAGCTGTTATTTGAATAACATTCGATTTTTTTGTTTTGTCTAGTAATATAGGATTATATTTTTTGCAAGCTTTCAATGCACCTTCTAATTTATTATTTGGACCAACGATTTTAAATAAAGCCATCTCCTTAAAGATAACTGCTTTATCCTCTCTTTTAAAATCTGCTACCTTATGAACTGGCACAAGTTTTCTTAATTGAAGTTTAATTTGATTAACAACTTGTGGTGTTCCTGTAGTTACAATTGTTATCCTTGATATCTTTAACTTTTCATCAACTTGGGCAACTGCTAAAGATTCGATATTATAACCTCTGCCAGAAAATAGACCGACTACTCTAGCTAACACACCAGCTTCATTGTCGACCCAAACTACTATGATATGTGTATCAAATTTTTCTTTTTTATTTGAAAAACTATACGCTGATTTTGAATTAGGCATTAAACTAAGGACTTACCTTTGCCAGTAATCTTCTTACTTTCTTGATCTTTGGGCCCTAAAATCATCTGATTATGAGGCTTTCCTGATGGTATCATTGGAAAACAATTTTCTACTTTATCAACCATACAATCAAATATTACAGGTCTATCTGTATTCAACATTTCAATAATCTTATCGTCTAACTCTTCTGGTGTTTTTGCTCGTATTCCAACGCAGTTGTATGCTTCTGCTAATTTAACAAAATCTGGTAAGGCAGCAGTATAACTTTCAGAATAGTTTTTATCATGTAAAAGTTCTTGCCATTGTCTAACCATACCCATGTATTGATTATTCAATATAAATATTTTAATTGGAAGGTTGTATTGTACAGCTGTAGACATTTCCTGTATCGTCATTAATACTGATGCTTCTCCCGCAATATCAATAACTAATTTTTTTGGATGAGCAACTTGTACACCTACTGCTGCTGGTAAACCATATCCCATAGTACCTAAACCACCAGATGTCATCCAACGATTTGGTTTGTTAAATTTATAGTGTTGTGCGGCCCACATCTGATGCTGTCCAACCTCAGTTGTAATATAAGAGTCTTTATCTTTAGTTAATTCATATAATCTTTCAATTGCATATTGGGGTTTTATGGTCTCTTCACTTCCAATATAATCTAAAGATCTAACCGACCTCCATTTTTGAATTTTTTCCCACCACTTAGAAGTCTTTTGTTTATTTGATTTTAAAAATTTTGATTTTTTTTGTTTTAAACTTTTCAAAGTAGATGAAAGAACAGTTTTTACATCTCCGACAATAGCTAAATCAACTTTGACATTTTTATTAATAGATGATGGATCTATATCGATGTGAACTTTTTTTGAATTTGGTGAAAATTCATCTATTTTTCCTGTTATCCTGTCATCAAAACGTGCCCCAATATTAATCATTAAATCACAATCGTGCATTGCATTATTTGCTTCATAGGTTCCATGCATACCCAACATTCCTAAAAATTGATTATCATCGCCTGGGAAAGATCCCAATCCTTGTAAAGTTGATGTTATAGGAAAACCTGTTGCATAAACAAGTTCTCTTAAAAGTTCACTAGCCCTAGGTCCAGAATTAATTACTCCACCGCCAGTATAAAAAATAGGTTTTGACGATTTACTCATTAATTCAATTAATTCATCAATACTATTTTGATTAAAATGGTTGTGAGATCTACCGTTAAGTTTTTTTTCTTTTTTTGGTCTGTTATATTTTGTTTTTTGAAACTGAATATCTTTTGGTATATCAACTAAAACTGGTCCTGGCCTACCAGTAGTTGCTACTTCAAATGCTTTATGTATTGTATTAGCTAAATCATTTATATCTTTGACTAACCAATTATGTTTAGTGCAAGGTCTTGTTATTCCAGTTGTGTCACATTCTTGAAATGCATCTGTACCAATTAAGTGTGTTGGAACTTGTCCTGAGATACAAACTAATGGAATTGAATCCATATATGCATCGGTCAAAGCTGTAACTACATTTGTTGCACCTGGTCCTGATGTTACTAAAATAACACCTGGTTTTCCAGATGACCTTGCATATCCTTCTGCTGCATGGCCTGCGCCTTGTTCATGTCTAACTAAAACGTGTTTAATTGATTTAAAATTTTGTAATTCGTCATAAATTGGAAGCACGGCACCGCCTGGATAACCAAAAATATGATCAACATTTTGGTCCTCCATACACTTAAATACGATTTCAGCTCCAGAGTATAATTTTGACATTCAGACAATCTAGCTGAAGTTGTGCTAATAGGTCAAGCAATCTATGCGGATTTAGGAAATTTTTTTATAAATGATTTAACTCTATCAAATTTTATTTTTTGCCAGTCAGACATTTGTCCTCTTGCCCATGTAGACTGTCTCTTAGCATATTGCCTTGTTTTTATTGATATTTTTTCTTTAAGTTCATTAAGATTTATTCTTTTTTCCAGATAATCTTTAATCTCACTAAGACCAATAACTTTATTAGATGATAAATCTTTCTTTATTCTTAATTTATAAAACCTCTTAGCCTCTTTTATTGCCCCATCTCTTAACATTTCATTTGTTCTTAAGGAAATTTTCTCAATTAACTTATCTCTAGGATAATCAATATGTAACTTTATAAAGCTGTCCTGAGTAAAATCAGAGTAAGTTTCACTATACCAATCAAACAAAGATTTATTTGTAAACTTTTTTACCTCATAGGCTCTTATTGATCTTTGAGAATCATTTTTGTTGATTTTTTTTTTGCAAAGCGGGTCTAGTTTAATAAGCGCAGAATAAAATTTAGTTTGTCCTATTTTTGATTGTTTTTTTCTTATTTTATTTCGAATAGTAAATGGAATATCAGGAATTTTGACTATACCATCAATAAGTGCTTTAAAATACAAACCAGTGCCTCCGACAAGAATTGGAAT
>QCNW01000013.1 GCA_003210025.1 Pelagibacteraceae bacterium AG-426-M19 | reverse complement strand
AGTGCAAAAAATGACCCTATGTTGTCATCTCTGATTAATTCAAAGAGTTCATCAGTTTGTTTATTTGGTAAAAGTTGGGATTTTCATGTGGATGTCGCCTTGGGTATTTCAAACGATCAAAATTTAGAAAATATAAGCGAGAGCGCAAAGCATATAATTAATTCAGGAAAAGAATTTATGTTTGATGCTGAACATTTTTTTGATGGTTATAAATCTAATCCTGAATATGCAATATCATGTTTAAAAGCTGCATATGATAATGGTGCAAGATGGATTGTATTATGTGATACCAATGGAGGAACATTACCTCATGAAGTTTCTAAAATTGTTGAGGAAGTAACAAAGCATATACCTGGAAAAAACCTTGGAATTCATGCCCACAACGATACTGAAAATGCAGTTGCCAATAGTTTAGTAGCTGTACAAGCAGGAGTTAGACAGGTTCAGGGTACAATAAATGGACTTGGAGAAAGATGTGGTAATGCAAATTTAATGTCTTTGATCCCAACCTTTTTTTTAAAAAAAGATTTTTCAGACAAATATGAAATTAATATTAAACCTGAAAACATTAAAAATTTAACTCAATGCTCAAGATTATTAGATGAAATATTAAATAGAAAACCAAATAAACATTTACCTTATGTGGGTGCATCTGCATTTTCACACAAAGGTGGAATGCATGTATCAGCAGTACAAAAAGATCCAAAAACCTATGAACATATTAATCCTGATGAAGTAGGTAATGCTAGGAATATTGTTGTTTCTGATCAATCAGGACAATCTAATATAATGTCTAGATTAAATGCAATTGGCATTAATATTAAAAAAGACGATCCAAAAATAAAAAAACTTCTTCATGAAGTAAAAGATAGAGAGTTCATAGGATATAGTTACGATGGTGCAGATGCATCTTTTGAACTTTTAGCTAGAAGATTGATGGGAGAAATACCAAGATATATTTCAATTAATGAGTATGATGTTTCTGTTAAGAAAGATTCAACTGGTGAAGTTGTATCATTTGCAAAAGCAAAACTTGAAGTAGATGGTCATGAAATATTATGTGAAGGCGAGGGTAATGGACCCGTTAATGCATTAGATAATGCGATAAGAAAAAATGTAAATAAACTTGAAAAATATTCAGAATATTTAAAAGATTTAAAGCTAGTTGATTACAAAGTTAGAATTTTAAATACAGGAACTGGAGCCGTTACTAGAGTTTCTATAGAAAGTGCAGACTCAAAACATGGTAATTGGTTCACAATAGGAGTTTCTCCAAATATTATTGATGCATCTTTTAAAGCTCTTGTTGATAGTTTGGATTATAAGCTTTTCAAGGATAATGCTCCTGCTAGTACTTGATGTCATTAAGAAATATAACTTTTATTTTACACAAACCTCAACTATCAGAAAATATAGGAGCTTGTGCTAGAGCTTTAAAAAACTTTAATTTTAATAATTTATCAATTGTTAATCCAAAACCGACATTTCCAAATGATAAAATTATTGCAACATCTGTAGGGGCAAAAGATGTTATTAAAAAAGCAAAAGTATATGAAAATTTAGAAACATCATTAAGTAATCTGGATATATTAGTTGCAACATCTGCAAGGTTTAGAAATAAAAATATTAAACATATATCAATAACTGATCTTAATAAAATTAATTACAAAAAAAAGGTTGGTTTTCTATTTGGATCAGAAGCATCAGGGTTATCAAATAATGAAGTCAGTTACGCTGATTATACTTTACAAATTCCAAGTAATAAGAATTTTAGATCTTTAAATTTGTCTCATAGTCTCATTATAGTAGCTCAAATAGTAAGTGGCCTAATTTCAAATAAAAAGTTTACCTTTCAAAAGTCAAAAAAAATTAAAAGTGCCAATAAGAATGACATTCAAAGAATGTTAAATTTATGCATTAATAATTTAGAAAATAAGAATTTTTTTCACCCACCTGAAAAAAAACCGATCATGATGGAAAATTTAAGAAGTATTTTCTATAAACTCAATCTTTCAGAAAAAGAAACTCGTATTTTATCGAGTGTATTTGCTGGTTTAAGCAAGGAAAAGGTTGATTGACAAAACATAACTTAGGCTTATAAAGCCTCCTATTAATGACTAAAAGATTAAACTCTAAACATAAAGTAGATAGAAGATTAAAAGTGAACTTATGGGGCAGACCAAAAAGTCCCTTTAATACAAGAGCGTATCCTCCAGGACAACACGGACAAACAAAAGCTGGAAAACCTTCAGATTATGGAATTCAACTTCAAGCAAAACAAAAATTAAAGTCTTATTATGGAAACATGAATGAAAGACAGTTTAGAAATGTTTATAAAAAAGCAATCATGAAAAAAGGTGATACTGCTGAAAACCTAATTGGATTATTAGAAAGAAGATTAGATGCAGTGATATATAGATCAAAGTTATCAAACACTATATTTTCATCAAGACAGCTTATTAATCATGGTCATGTTAAAGTAAATGGAAAAAAAGTTAATATAGCAAGTTACCAGGTTAAAGAAGAAGATACGATTGAAATTAGAGATAAATCTAAACAACTTGCTTTAATTGATATTGCTCTTGCTAACAAAGAAAGAGAAGTTCCAGAATATCTACAATTAGACGAAAAGAATAAAAAAGTTAAATTTGTAAGAGTTCCATCTTTCGAAGAAGTTCCGTACCCAGTTGTGATGGAGCCAAACTTAGTAATTGAATATTACTCTAGATAATTAATTTTTAGCCTTAAAGTTTATTCCTTTAGACTCAAAAAGTTTAGCAAGTTCTCCAGTCTCATACATTTCTTTTACGATATCACATCCACCAATAAACTCGTTTTTTACATATAATTGAGGAATGGTTGGCCAATCACTAAATACTTTTATGCCTTCTCTTAGCTTTTGATCTGCCAAAACATTTACACCTTTAAAATTTACTTCAAGAACTTTTAAAATGTTTGATGTAGCCATCGAAAATCCACATTGTGGCGCATCAGGTGTTCCTTTCATAAAAAGACACACATCGTTATTTTCAATTTCACTTTTTATTAAATCATTTGTTTCTTGTTCCATTTAAATTTCCTTTGTTTTAATTGCTAAAGCGTGAAGCTCATTTCCCATTTTACCTTTTAAAGAATTATACACCATTTTGTGTTGTTCTATTTTACTTTTACCTGAAAATTCAGTTGATGTCACTGTAGCAGAATAGTGATTTCCATCACCCGCTAAATCTTGAATTTCAACTTTTGCGTCAGGTAATCCTTCTTTAATTAAGCTCTCAATTTCTTTTAAATCCATTGCCATTAGCTATCCATATACTTCTTTAACCAATATTTATGTGCATCTGCCAATTCTTCAATAGGCAAATTGATATCAGCATTATATTTGATGGAATTGCCATCTATTATTCCTAAATCGTCAAAATGTACTGAATATTTGTTTAAAATCTCGATTACTTTCTTCAAACTAGCTTTAGGTATTTCGATAATATAACGAGCCTGATCTTCACCAAAGAAATATTGATATTTATTTGTTAAACCTTTAAGTGCATTAATTTTTATTCCCTTTTTTCCTTTAATACACATTTTCGATACTGCAGTTAAAATTCCACCTAATGATACATCATGGCAACTTACAATAAGATTTTTTCTAGACAAATCTAATACAGTCTCACCAATGTTTTTTTCATTAAATAAATTAACAGTTGGTGGAGGACCTTTTTTTTCATTTAAAAGCTCTCTTGCAAAAATACTTTGATCTAAATGCCCATCCGTTTTACCTATTACGTAAACTAAATTTCCTTCAGTTTTAAAATCCATAGTGAGCATTTGTTGATAATCAGAGATTAGTCCAACACCTCCAATTGTTGGTGTAGGCTTTATGCCTTTATCTTTTGTTTCGTTATAAAATGATACATTTCCAGATACGACTGGAAAATCTAGATACTTACTTGCTTCTGTAATTCCTTCAACACATTCTACAAATTCACCCATATTTTTTTCTTTTTCTGGGTTTCCGAAGTTTAAACAATTTGTAATAGCAATAGGTTTGGCTCCCACCGAAATAAGATTTCTATAGCTTTCACAAACTATTTGTTTTCCTCCAGTTAATGGATGCGAGAAGCAATATAATGCAGAAGAGTCTACTGCTGCTGCTACCGCTTTATTGCTCCCATGAACTCTAACAACTCCAGCATCACCTCCAGGTTTTTGAATTGTGTCACCCATAACTGTATGATCGTATTGATCCCATATCCATTTTTTATCTGAAATGTTTGAATTACTTAAAATCTTCTTTAGACAATCTGATAATTTTAATGATTTAAATTCGTCTTTATCAAATTTCAATTTTTGAGGTAACTTAGTTTTTTTCCAAGGACGATCATAAATTGGAGCATTTTCAGCTAGAAGATCAATTGGTATTTCAGCAACTTTTTTATTATCAAATATTAATTCTATTTTTTTTGAATTAGTTGTTTTACCTATAACTGCAAAATCTAGGTTCCATTTATCAAATATTTTCTTTGCGTGTTCTTCTTTTCCTTTTTCAAGAACTATAAGCATTCTCTCTTGACTTTCAGACAACATAATTTCATATGGTGTCATTTTTTCTTCTCTACAAGGGACCTCGCTAAGATTTAATTCAATCCCGAGATTTCCTTTTGAGGCCATTTCAACACTAGAAGAAGTTAATCCTGCTGCACCCATATCTTGAATTGCAATAATTGAATTATCAGCCATTAATTCTAGGCACGCTTCAAGTAATAATTTTTCAGTAAATGGGTCTCCGACTTGAACTGTTGGTTTTTTTTCTTCAATTTTGTCATCGAAAGTTGCTGAAGCCATACTGGCACCATGAATTCCATCTCTTCCAGTTTTTGAACCGACATATATTACTGGTTTATCTAAACCAGCTGCTTTTGAGTAAAAAATCTTATTTTTATTTACTAAGCCAAGAGTCATGGCATTTACTAATATATTGCCATTGTAAGACTCATCAAAAGTTGTTTGACCAGCAATTGTTGGAACTCCAATACAATTTCCATATCCACCTATCCCTTTAACAACTCCTCTTAATAAGTTTCTTGTTTTTTTATGCTGAGGTGAACCAAAATGAATTGAATTTAGATTTGCTATTGGTCTTGCTCCCATTGTAAATACATCTCTCATAATTCCACCAACTCCAGTTGCTGCACCTTGATAAGGTTCAATAAACGAAGGGTGATTGTGGCTTTCGATTTTGAATACAATTGCATCATCATCTCCAATATCAATAACACCGGCATTTTCTCCAGGTCCTTGAATGACTTGTTTTCCTTTGGTGTGCATTTTTTTTAAATGTTTTCTAGAAGACTTATAGGAGCAATGCTCGTTCCACATTGCAGAAAATATTGCAAGCTCAGTTAAATTAGGTGTTCTCTTAAGAAGTTCACATATTTTAGAAAACTCTTCTTTTTTTAATCCGTGGTCTATTGCAACTGCTTCTGTAACTTCCATTATTTAAAATTATCTAAAATATTTTTGAAAAATAATGAACCATCTTCACCTGATAAATATTTGTCTATCATTCTCTCAGGATGAGGCATCATTCCCAATACATTTTTATTTTTATTAAATATTCCAGCTATATTTTTAATTGCTCCATTTGGATTAGTTGTTTCATTTTCTGTACCATCTTCTCCACAATACGTTACAGCTATTTGATTATTATCTTCCAATGATTTTAATTCATCATCACTACAAAAGTAATTTCCTTCATTATGGGCAATATGAAGTTCTAAAACATCTTTTTTTAGATCTTTAAAATATTTATTTTGTTTATCTTTAACTTTTATGTAAACATTGCTGCATATGAAATTAAGAAACTTATTTTGTTGCAAAATTCCTTTTAGTAGGCCAGTTTCAGTTAAGATTTGAAATCCATTACAAATACCTAACACTAAACCTCCGGAATTAGCAAAATCAATTACTGATTTTATAATCTTTGATTTAGAAGCAATGCTTCCACACCTTAAGTAATCACCGTAAGAAAAGCCACCAGGCAATACTATCAAATCTGATTTTGGAATAGATTGATCATTGTGCCAAACCATTTGATTTTTAAAACCAAATTTTTTTAGAGCTACATCCATGTCTCTATCACAATTTGATCCTGGAAAAATAATGACTGATGATCTCATTTATTAAACTATTTTGTAATCCTCAATTACAAGATTGGCTAATAGTTTTTTACACATATCATCTACTAAAGACTTTGCTTTTTTTTCATCTTTCTCTTTAACTTCAATTTCAAAATATTTGCCTTGTCTCACATCTTCTACATTTCCAAAGTTCATTCCATTAAGTGTTTGTTGAATAGCCTTTCCCTGAGGATCTAAAACTCCATTTTTAAGAGTTACAATTACTTTAATTTTCATTATTTTTTTTTAATCTTTACTGCTTGTGGTTTGGTGTATTTTAATGGTCTAATATTTGATTGTTCATGAAGTATATCTAATCTTCTTGCTACTTCTTGATAAGCCTCAATTAGATTACCAAGATCTTTTCTAAATCTATCTTTATCTAATTTTTTGTCACTGTTTACATCCCATAGTCTGCATGTATCCGGGCTTATTTCATCCGCGAGAATGATCTCTTTTTTTCCATTTTTTTCATATCGTCCAAATTCTACTTTAAAATCTACAAGTTTAATTCCAACACCTCTAAACATGCCTTGAAGAAAATCGTTAATTCTATTTAATTCTTTATTAATTAAATTTAATTCATCTTTTTCCATCCACTTAAAAGCTAAGATATGTTCAGTGCTTACTAAGGGATCCCCTAAATCATCATCTTTTAAGCAATATTCTATTAATGGATTATCCAAGACTGTCCCATCTTCAATACCCAATCTTTTAGTTAATGATCCAGTTGCAATATTTCTTACAATAAATTCAATAGGTATAATTTCAACATGCTGAACGAGTTGCTCTCTCATATTTAAACGTTTTACTAAATGATTTTTGATACCAACATTGTTTAATTGAGTTAATATATGTTCAGAAATTCTATTGTTTAAAATTCCTTTACCATCCATAATGGCTTTTTTTTGATTATTAAATGCTGTTGCATCATCTTTAAAATGTTGGATAACATATTTTTTATCGTTACTTGCAAAAATTACTTTTGCTTTACCTTCGTATAATTTTTTTCCTTTTTTCATTATTTGAATACTCTTTTAAATATATAATTTACATTTTTTAAGTGTTTGTCATAAGTAAAGATTTTATCTAATCTTTTTTCACTTATTTTACTAGTGATCGATTTATCACTTTTTAAAAGTGTTAATAGGTTTGTATTCTTTGCAAAACTAGCTTTTGCATGAGACTGAACCAATCTATACGACTTCTCTCTAGAAATACCTGATTTAGTAAGCTCTAACATTACTTCTTGAGAAAAAACAAGACCTCTTGTTAAATTTAAATTTTTTATCATTGTTTTTGGATAAACAATCATTTTATCTAAAATTCCTGACAATCTAACTAAAGCAAAATCTAAAGTTATGTTTGCGTCTGGACCTATATTTCTCTCAACACTCGAGTGAGAAATATCTCTTTCATGCCACAAAGAAATATTTTCTAAAGCTGGAATTACATAGCTTCTCACCATTCTTGCAAGTCCTGTAAGATTTTCAGTTAATATTGGATTTTTTTTATGAGGCATAGCAGATGAGCCTTTTTGATCTTTTGAAAAGTATTCTTGTAATTCATAAACTTCTGATCTTTGTAAATGCCTTATTTCTGTTGCAACTCTTTCAACAGATCCAGCAATAATGCCAAGCACGGCAAAATAATGTGCATGTCTATCTCTTGGAATAATTTGAGTTGAAATTGGCTCAGCTTTCAATTTTAATTTTTTTGCAACATAAGTTTCGACTTTTGGATTTATATTTGCAAACGTTCCTACTGCTCCTGAAATTGCACATGTTGATACATTTTCTATTGCATCTTTTAATCTTAATTTATTTCTTTTAAATTCTTCATAAAATGAAGCTAATTTTAGTCCAAAAGTAATTGGTTCCGCATGAATTCCATGACTTCTACCTATACACGGAGTTAACTTATACTTTTTTGCCTGTTTTTTTAAAACAGATAAAATTTTATCAATATCTCTTAATAGAATGTTTCCTGATTGAACCAATTGAACATTTAAAGTTGTATCTAAAACATCAGATGAGGTCATGCCTTGATGAAGATATCTTGCTTTAAGACCAGCTTGTTCTGTAATTGATGTCAAAAAAGCAATTACATCATGCTTAACTTTTGCCTCTATATCATAAATTCTTTTAACTTTGATTTTACCCTTTTTTTTTACTAATGAAGCAACTCCTTTAGGAATAATTTTATATTTTTCCATTGCCTCAGCTGCAGCAATTTCTACATCTAGCCAAATTTTATATTTGTTTTCTTCAGACCAAATACTGACAAGTTCTTTTCTAGAATATCTTGATATCATTAATTATATGGGGGCCTCGTATAACCTTTAACAGATTCTGTGAAAATTTCATATGAATCTTCAGTGATACCAACAGTATGCTCAAATTGTGCTGATAATGATTTATCTTTAGTTACTGCAGTCCACCCATCATTTAAAACTTTTGTGTCATATTTTCCATAATTTATCATTGGTTCAATTGTAAAAGTCATGCCAGGTAATAGTTCTTTACCAGTATTTTTAGATCCATAATGAAGAATATTGGGAGGTTCATGAAAAACATTACTTATTCCGTGACCACAAAAATCTCTTACAACTGAATAACCTTTGCTTTCAACATAAGATTGAATTTCAAATCCTATATCACCAAGTTTTTTTCCTGGTTGTAAAATTGATATTGCTTTCATTAATGAGTCATAGGTTGCTTCAATTAAATTTTTTGCTTTAACTGGTACATTTCCAATTTCATACATTCTACTTGTATCCCCATAATGATTATCAATGACCACTGTCACATCAACATTAACTGCATCACCATCTTCTAAAATTCTCTCAGAGGGTATTCCATGACAAACTACATGATTCAATGATGTGCAGAGTGATTTTTCAAAACCTCTATAAAATAACGGAGCTGAATAGCCACCATTATCTTTTATAAATTCATAACCCAATTTATCAATCTTATCTGTTGATACTCCTGGTTTAATATAATCTGTAAGCATATCTAAAGTTTTAGATGCAAGCTTTCCAGCAACTCTCATCTTTTCGAATTTTTCTTTAAAATCAGTCATCTAAAATATTAATTTTTTTTTCTATCTTAATCTCTTTAGAGCTAAGTTTACATCTATAAGCGAGAAAATTTACTCCTGCTTTTTTTGCTTTTTTATAATTTTCAAAATAAATGCGGTCAATATCTTTTGCAATTCTAAAATTATTTATATTTTGAATTTGCGTTAAAAATAAGACATACGGCTTATATCCTTTTTTAATTGATTTAATTAACATATTTAGATGTTTTGTTCCTCTTGATGTAATAGCATCAGGAAATTCTGCAATATCATTTTCTCTAAATAATGTAACATTCTTTACTTCTATTAAATTGCTATCGCATAAAAAATCAAATCTCGTATCATCACTAAATTTAAATTCTGTTTTAATATTTTTGATATTTTTAAATTCTGATATTAATTTATTTTCTAATCCATGATTAACAATTTTGTTAGCTCTATGAGTATTTACTCCAACGTATTTTTTTTTTGCTTTAATAATTTCTAGTGTAAATTTTAGTCTTCTCTTTGGATCATTATGCTCTGTGACTAATACTTCATTACCTTCATCCAATAAACCTTGCATAGATCCAGTGTTAGGACAATGTGCCGTTATAATCTTGTTATTTACTTTTATATCGGCAAAAAATCTTTTATATCTTTTTAATAATTTTCCTTTAATAAGGCTATTTGTAAATTTCATATAAATTTACTTATATTTACATATGCAAAATAAAAAAGAGATAAATGCTGGTATTTTAATTATCGGTAATGAAGTTCTTTCAGGTAGAACACAAGATGTTAATACAAGTACATTAGCAGTTTGGTTAAATTCGTTAGGTATACCTGTTTCAGAAGTTAGAGTCATTCCTGATGATGAAAGTATTATAATAAATACAGTTAATGAATTAAGAAAAAGATATTCTTATATATTTACTACAGGTGGAATAGGGCCAACTCATGATGACATTACTGCTGAATCTGTTTCTAAAGCATTTAATATTGAATACGGTTTCCATAAAGAGGCTTTTTCAATACTAGAAAATTATTATAAGCCAGGAGAATTTAATGAAGGTAGACAAAAGATGGCTAAAATGCCTATTAGTGCTAATTTAATTTTAAATCCTTCGAGCGGTGCACCAGGATTTTATGTTGAAAATGTATTTTGTCTTCCAGGAGTTCCATCTATTATGAAAGCTATGCTTGGAAGTTTAAATAATCTTTTAGTTGGTGGAGAACCAATATTAAGCGAAACAATAAATTTAAGGACTGTTGAGAGTGAAATAGCTAAATCTTTAACAGAGGTCCAAAATAATAATTCCGAAGTTGAAATTGGAAGTTATCCATTTTTTAAAGCTGGAAAATTAGGTGTATCAATTGTTGTCAGATCAGTAGATAAAACAAAAATTGATAAATGCAATTCAGAAATACTTAAATTTGTAAAAGATAAACAAATTGAAATAGTTGAACGTTAATTATGCTTTATTTTGCTTATGGAAGTAATCTAAATCATTTTCAAATGAAAAGAAGATGTAAAGATTCTATATTTATTAAAAGGATAAATTTAAAAGGATATACTCTTAATTTCAGAAGTAAGTATCGTGCAGCAGATATAGAAAAAAAAAATAATTCTATTGTCCCTGGTGGATTGTATGAGATATCGAAAAGTGATGAAAAAAAACTTGATATTTATGAAGATTATCCAATCCTATATAAAAAAATGTATTTCAAGTATTACAATAAGACTGTGATGACTTACATAATGCCAAAAAAAACAATTTTTAGATATCCAACTGAAAGATATCTAAATATTGTTAAACAAGGCTATAAAGATTGTAAATTAGATCATAAGTATCTCAAAAAAGCTTTAGTGAATTTTTAATTAATGCTTTCAAAATCTAAAATATTTTTTAAAGGAACAGTTGCTGTTTTACCTCATATGTTATCAGTAATTCCATTTGGAATTATAACTGGAGCTATTGGTGTTGAGTTAGGTTTTGATCCGATTTTAGTTTATGCAACATCATTGATTATTTTTGGTGGAGCTTCTCAAATAATATTTATGCAACTTTTGTCAGGTGGAGCCTCATCATTAGTAGCCATTACATCAGTTGGAGTAATAAATTCTAGACATTTATTATATGGAGCAGTTTTATCTGAATATCTTGAAAAATTAAGTTTTATTAAAAAATTATTCATATCCTATTTTATTGTCGACCAAGGGTTTGCAGAGTCTAACAAGTATATTAAAAAGAATAAAAATTTATCTAACCCGCATTATTATATCCTTGGTACAGGTGTAACTCTTTGGTTTTGTTGGCAATTATCGACAATAAGTGGAATTATATTGGGCTCATTCATTCCTGAGGAATTGTGTTTAAAATTTGCGATCCCTCTAACTTTTTTAGCAATTATTGTAAATGACTTAAGAAAACTAGATCATGTTTTTGTGATGTTAGTATCTGGATTTGCTTCACTAATATTATTTGATGCTCCATTCAAATCTTACATAATATTATCTCCAATTGTTGCTTTAATTGCAGCTTTTATAATGCTGAGGCTGAAAAAATGACCTGGTTTTCAATTATAGTATCTGGAATTGTAACTTATTTTTCTAGGATGGCTATGGTGGCTTTAATTGATAGAGAAATGCTTGGAACCAAAGTCAAAGAGGTTCTTAATTACGTCCCTGCAGCTGTATTTCCAGCAATAATATTTCCAGGAGTTTTTTTTAATGATTTTGGTTCATTGGTTGAAATCACGGATCCAAAAATTTATGGTGCAATTGTTGCTTTAGTTGTTGGATTTTACTCAAGAAATATAATTGCTACTATTATTTCTGGACTATTATCTTATTGGTTTATTATTTTTTTCTTATTAAAATAGATATGTGTATTTATATTCTAAACTTCAAAATTTAGATAAACCTATCAGCATTGCCTTTATTGGTTGTGGCAAATTTGTTTCTATGTTCCTTGCTCAATATAATCAATTAAACAAAATTATTTTAGACACAATAGTTGAACTTGATATTGATAGAGCTAAAAAAAATTGTCTAAAAAGTGGATTATCTAATGAAACTATAGACAAAATTAATTTTACAGACAATTTAGACGAAGTTTTTAAAAGAGAAATTGATGTATTTATTGAAGCTACAGGAAACCCTATAGCAGGCACATTACATGCAAAGAAAATTATAGAAAATAAAAAGCATGTAATAATGGTTAATGTTGAGGCAGACGTTTTATGTGGAAAGTATTTATCTGATTTAGCAAAGAAAAATAATGTGATCTGTTCAATGGCTTATGGTGATCAGCCATCATTGATTTTAGAACAAATTGAATGGGCAAAATTAAATGGTTTTGAAGTTATATGTGCAGGTAAAGGGACAAAATATCATCCATCATTTGAATATTCGACTCCAGAAACTGTTTGGGGACACTATGGTTTAACTAAAGAAAGAGCTGAAAATGAATCTGGCATGAACCCTAAAATGTTTAATAGTTTTTTATGTGGAGATAAGTCATCAATTGAAATGTGTGCAGTTAGTAATGCAACAGACTTAAAATGCCCAAATAGTGGATTAACTTATCCTCCAATAGGAGTTTATGATATTGCAAAAAAATTAATTCCAAAATCAGAGGGCGGTTTATTAGATCATACTGGTCAAGTAGAAGTTATCTCAAGCATTGATTTAGAAAAAAAAGATATTCCCAATGATCTTAGGTGGGGAGTGTATATTGTTATAAAAGCTCAAAATGAGTATGTGAAAAACTGTTTCAAAGACTATGGAATGGTAACTGACTCTTCTGGAAGTTATTCGGCCATTTGGAGGCCTTATCATTATATTGGATTAGAATTAGCTCAATCAATTTATTCTATAGTTCTTGATAATAAGGCAACAGGTCATACAAAAAATTTTAATGCTGAAATAGCAAGTGTTGCAAAAAAAGATTTAAAAGCTGGTCAAAAACTTGATGGAGAAGGGGGTTATTGTGCAAGGGGAAGATTAATCTCATCAAAAAGATCAAAACAGGAAAGGATTTTACCTATGGGCTATACTGATAATGCTACTTTAAAAAAAAACATTAAAAAAGATGAATTTATAAGT
>QCNW01000012.1 GCA_003210025.1 Pelagibacteraceae bacterium AG-426-M19 | reverse complement strand
TTTTTGTCATATTAATAATTCAACCGTGCCGCTCCTCTTACTCCACTTGCATCTCCATACTTAGCCTTTAAAAATTTCGTATTTATATGTTTAATTTCCATATTTTTTGCAACCATTTTCTTTAATTCATTTAATGAAGAGATTTCATTAGATAATCCACCTCCAAATACAAATACATCAGGATCAATTGTATAAATTAAGTTAACAAGTGCTCTAGCCAACCGTATTTTAAAATGTTTAATAAAAATTGATTTTGTAAACTTATCAGATTTATTAAATATTTCTCTCGCAGTAATTTTTTTATGATAAAGTTTTTCCAAACCTTTTCCTGAGGTAAACTTTTGTATTTGCATAAGTGATATCTTTTTTTTAATATATTTTTTATCGTTTAGATTTCCAAAAATTGGTAGAGGAAGATGTCCCCACTCTCCAGAAATATAATTTGCACCTTTTAAGATTTTCTTATTAATAACTATTCCACCTCCAGTGCCTGATCCAATAATTATTCCGAAAACAACATTGTAATTTTTTGCAGCTCCATCCATTGCTTCAGATAATGCAAAACAATTTGCATCATTTTCACATTTTATATTTCTTTTTAAAGCTTTTGATAAATCTATGTTTAATTTTTTATTATTTAATTGTTTGGCATTTACTGAATTTTTAAGTAGTCCAGTTTTATAATCTATAGATCCGGGATGACACACGCCTACTTGAAATTTTTTTTTATACTTCCGATCTAGTGAAAAAACTATTTTACTAACATCTTTTATTATTTTTTTATAACTCTTTGGACAAGGGATCCTTGATCTCTCAATTTCGTCACCATTTTTTTTTAAGATGACGCTTTCAATTTTTGTTGCCCCAATATCTATTCCAATTTTCATTTTAGTAAGAGCTTGATTCTTTCCAAATATTTATATCCCCTTCTTTAGCGGTTTTATTAATTATTCTCATTTCAGAAGGTGTAAAATTAAGTTTGTTTAGACTTTCTATATTTTCTTTTAACTGGTTAATATTTCTAACTCCGATTAGAGCAGATGTTACATAATTATTTGACAAGACCCAAGAAATTGCCATTTGAGATAAAGATTGCCCTCTTTTAATTGCAATCTTATTTAAATCAGAAACAATCTTTAAGTTTTTTTTTGTTATTAAAGATTTATCTAAGTATGATGTAATATCACTTGCTCTTGAAACTTTAGGTATCTTTTTTAAATATTTATCTGATAGCATTCCTTGAGCAAGAGGAGAAAAGGCAATACATCCAATTTTAAGTTTTTTTATAGTTTTAGTTAAATCTTTTTCAATCCATCTATTAATTAAAGAATATGAAGGCTGGTGAATAAACAATTTAATATTTCTTGATTTTAGAATTTTGTAAATTTGGTTCGTCTTTTTGGAAGAATAAGATGATATACCAACATATAAAGCTTTACCAGATTTATAAATAGTTTCTAAAGCATCTGCTGTCTCTTCTAAAGGTGTATTTGGGTCAAATCTATGTGAATAAAATATGTCAAAATAATCAACTTTCATTCTTTTTAAACTTTGATCACAACTCGCGATAATATGTTTTTTTGATCCCCATTCTCCATAAGGTCCTTCCCACATATCATAACCAGCTTTAGATGATATGATGAGTTCGTCTCTATATTTTTTTAAGTCTTTACTTATTATTTTTCCAAAATTACTTTCTGTGCTACCATATGGTGGGCCATAATTATTCGCCAAATCAAAATGAGTAACACCTTTATCAAAAGCATAAAATAAGATTTTTTTAATATTTGAAAGTGGGATTTTGGCACCAAAATTATGCCAAAGACCCAAGCTGATTAAAGGTAATTTTACACCGCTGTCACCGCAAGTCCTATATAACATATTTGAGTATCTGTTTTTAGATGCAGAGTATTTCATAAAAAAAATATTAAATTAAATACATTAATAAGTAGCTCTTCCCCCGCTTAGATCAAACACTGCTGCAGTTGCAAAAGAGTTTTCTTCACTAGCTAAATAAGTTACTAAAGAAGCCAATTCATTAACTTTTGCAAACTTATTTCTTGGAATCTTTGAAAGCATGTAATTTATATGCTCTTCGGTCATTTGATCAAATATTCTTGTTTTTGCAGCCGCTGGTGTTACACAATTTACTGCTATATTTTTTAATGCTAATTCTTTTCCTAGAGATTTTGTTAAACCAATAACTCCAGCTTTTGATGTGCTATAAGCTCCAGCATTAGGATTGCCTTCTTTTCCAGCAATTGATGCAATATTAACTATTCTTCCATAATTATTTTTTTCCAAATAAGGAACAACTGCTTTGCAACAGTAAAATACTGCATTTAAATTTAATTGAATTACTTTTTCCCATTCCTCAATAGGATATTCTGCAACTGTTTTGTTCATTCCAGTTATCCCAGCATTGTTTACAAAAATATCTATTTTATTATGTTCAGTCTCAATATCTTTTAAGCTTTTAGAAATCTCTTCAAAGTTACATACATTTACAATTTTATAACTTATGTTTTCTGAATTTATTTTTTGAACGGCTTTCTTTGCTTCTTGTTCATCAATATCCCATATAACAACTTTTGCACCTGATTGAATGAATCTTTCCGCTATTGCAAATCCAAAACCTTGAGCTCCACCTGTTATAACTGCAACTCTGTTACTTAGATCAAACTTTATCATTTTTTTTTCTTTCTCTTTATTAATGGAAAACTTAAAGCAATTAAAGATAAAACAAAAAATGTTAATGCAATAGGTCTTTGAAGAAACATTAACCAGTTTCCATCGAAAATAACAAGCGATTGTCTTAAAGTTCCTTCTACCAATTCACCCAAAATTAAACCTATAATTACAGGCACAACTGAAAATCCATATCTTCTCATAAAGAAACCAATAACTCCAAATAATAGCATCAACCAAACATCAATAATTGACTGATTTAAAGAATATGTTCCGCAAACAGAAACCGCAAAAATCATCGGCCATAATAATTTATTCGGAACTAAAGTTATTCTTGCAAATATTTTAGCTCCAAAAAATCCTAATACGAAGAATAAAATATTTGCAATTAGCATTGATCCAAATATTCCATAAAGAAACTCAGGTTGCTCTCTAAATAAATCTGGACCCGGTCTTACACCATGTATGATTAATCCTGTAAGTATTACTGCTGTAGTCGCACTACCAGGAATGCCTAAAGCTAGCGTTGGAACCATGGCTCCTCCAGTAGCAGCATTATTTGCTGCTTCAGCTCCAGCTATTCCTTCAATTGATCCTTTTCCAAAATCCTCAGGTTTTTTTGACCATCTTTTTGCTTCAGCATATCCTATTAAAGATGCAACGGTTCCTCCCTCTGCTGGCAAAACACCAATAAATGATCCTATCCCACTAGATCTTATAATTGTTTTCCAAGTTTTTTTATAATCATCGATTGATGGAAGTTTAACTGCCTTTAAAGCTACTCTATTAAATATTTGATTTATTAAAGTAGATTGAGTTAACATTTCACTAATAGCAAACAAACCTACTACTACTGGAATAAAACCAATACCTTCAGTCAATTCATTAATTCCAAATGTAAACCTATCTATAGATGTCATAAAATCTTTACCAACAGTTGAAATTAGAATTCCAAAAGCACCAGCAATTAAATTTTTAATAGGACTGCCTTCACCAATTGATGCAAGCATAGTTAATCCAAAAATTGCTAGCGCAAAATATTCAGGTTGACCGAATTCGTAAGCTAAATTTGCAAGTAAAGGAGCAAAAAATATAAGAACTATAACACTAGCAATTCCACCAATTACGCTTGAAACAGTAGCCATACCTAAAGCTCTTCCAGCTTCTCCTTTTTGTGCTAAAGGGTAACCATCTAAACATGTGGCTGCTGCTGCAGGGGTTCCAGGGGTATTTATTAAAATTGCAGTAATTGCACCTCCATAAGTTCCTGCACAATAAATTGCAGTTAGTAAAACAATTGCAGATAGTGGATCTAGTGTCATCGTAAAAGGTAATATTAAAGCACCGCCTGTTGTTGGCCCTAGTCCAGGAAGAACTCCAAGAATTAATCCAAAAATTGTTCCAAAAAATAAAACAATTAATAATTTATAACTAAATAAAGGAGCAAAGATTAAACCTAAATTTTCCATTTTATCCGTAATAAAGGTTTGTAATAATTCCAGGTGGAAATCGTAATCCTAAAATTGTTTCAAAAAATACAAAAACAATTAAAGGAAATATAATTGATACGATTATTAAATAGGCAACTCTTCTTTCTCCCCAAAAGTAAGAAACTATGATTGAAAGTAATGCTATGCCTAAAAAGAAATCTAAAAATTTTGAAACAGTTATAAAAACAACAAATGAAAGCAAAGTGATGTAAAATGAATTAGGTAATTTTTTTTCATTTTTCCAGGGATTTTTAAGAGAAATAAAATAAGTTAATAAAGTTAGCGCAATAATTAAAATTAATAGAGCCTTAGGAAATGTTGCTGGTTGGATACCTCTATTTAATATAGGAGGCACTATGTCAAAAGTAAACGTAAAGTATAATAGAATTGAAGAAATTAATATTATTACAGCTGAAACAATGAATGAACTTTTAAAAAAAAGGGACAAACTTTTGTTTGTCCCTTTTTCGTTATGTACATCATTCATTTAAATGTACAAAATTTATTAATTAATGTAACCCAATGCTTTGAGTTGAGCTGTCATTTCAGCAAGCATTTCTTCCATTTGCTTGCCCCATTCATCTGCACCTACAACACTAGTCTCATCAAGACCAATTTCTGTTAGGAAATTTTTATAGTAGTTGTGGCTCATAGCTTTCATCATTCCAGCTTCTAGTTGTTTAACTCTATCTGCTGGAGCACCTTTTTTAGTCACGAAACCTCTAACAGTAGATAAAGAAACAGGTATCCCTAATTCTTTTGCTGTAGGAGAGTCTCCTATTTTAGCCATTCTATTATTTGCTAATACAACTGAAACACAAAGTTTGCCTTCATTAATTTCAGTTAGGGCTTCACCTAAATTTAAAACTCCTACATCAATATCACCCTTGATTAGGTTAGTTTTAATTGGCGCAACACCTTTGTAAGCAACAATAGTTGGATCTTTTAATCCACCTTTTTTAGTAAATGCAATTGCACTAACATCATCAATTCCACCAGTATGAGTTGTTCCATATTTTAGTGATTTTGATTTTTGCGTGCTAATAAATTTCTTAGCATCTTTGATGTCATTATTACAGTTAACAACAAATAGTTGAGGATCATCAGTTCCTCTAGCTAGCGGTTGCATATCACTTATTTTGACTTTTGTTTTACCTAAAGCCATTGATACTGCGTGACCAGTAGTCCAAGTCAAAGTGTGATTACCGTCAGCAGGAAGTGTCATCATATAGTCCATAGATGCAGCTCCACCACCACCTTTTTTATTAACTAATTGCATGTCTTGTTTTAAAACTCTTCTTGCTCTTAACAACATCATTCTCGTAGTAACATCTGTTCCACCGCCAAAACCAGCATGAGTAATTGCTTGTATTGGATGACCATCTGCTTTTGCAGATGTAATCATAAGTGGAAGTGCTACAACAAAAAATTCAGTTACTAAAAAAGCAGCAGCTAAAAATAGTTTAAAGCTTTTTTTCATTATTTCCCTCTTAAGTTAATTTATATTTAAATATTTAATCATAATCTGTTAGAAACAGTAAGAAAAAAGATGACAAATAAGAAAAAAAATATTGCTTTATTGCTTGGAGATCCATCAGGTATTGGACCAGAACTTATATCAAAACTTTTGACCCAAAACGAACTATCGAATGCGAACATTACTGTAATTGGAGAACAAAATATTCTAAATTCTGGAGATAAAATTTCAGGAAATAATTCAGACCTAGAAATTGTTACTGATTTTGATGACATAAATTTTGAAAAAAAAAATAAATATTTTTTAGATATCTCTAAGGGTAGGAACAAAGATTACAATTTATCAGAGTGCTCTGCAGAATCTGGAGAAACAGTTTTAAATGCATTAAATTTAGCACTAGAACTTGCGAAAGAAAAAAAAATTGATGCTATAAATTTTGGTCCTTTTAATAAGACAAGCTTAAAATTAGGTGGATGTAAATTTGATGACGAATTACATCATATGGCTGATAAGTTAAACGTAAAAAATTTTTTTTGTGAATTTAATGTTGTAGATAATTTTTGGACTGCTCGAGTGACATCTCATATACCTATCAAAGAAGTTTCACAGCACATTAAGAAAGATAAAATAATGAAGCCTATAAAATTGATTAATGAAGCAATGAAATTAAATGGTATAGAAAATCCAAGAGTTGCTGTACAAGCTCTAAACCCCCATGCAGAGTTTGGTACTGAAGAACAAGATGAGATAATACCAGCAATAGAGGAAGCAAAAAAACTTGGTATTAATGCTGATGGTCCTTTACCATGTGATACTTCTTTCATTACAGCATTTAAAAATAAAAATCATGATTGCATTGTTGGAATGTATCATGATGCTCTTCAATCTGGACTAAAGGCTTTTGGATTTGATAGAGGGGTAACAGTTCAAGGCGGTCTTCCAATTCCAATAACAACACCTGCACATGGAACTGCATTTGATATTGCTGGAAAAAATCAGGCAAATTTGGAGCCTACATTGCAATCGTTTAAAATTGCATTAAGAATGGCTCAAAATTTAAATTAAATGTCTAAAATTAAAGATATAAGAACAAAAGTATATCAATGGAATGGTAAAACAGTTCCTCCACAAAATAATTTTTGCACAAATGCTTCAGATTTACTTTATGAAAAATCAGATGCTATGGGTTCTTTCAGATTTCATGAATGGTTAATTTGTGAAATTGAAACTGATGATGGTCATATTGGAATTGGTAATGCAGCTCTTGTTCCTCAGTTAGTAAAAAAAACTATTGATGAGTATCTTAAACCATTAGTTATAGGGGAAGATCCTTTTGATTACGCTTACATCTGGGAAAAAATGTACAGAAGAACTCATGCATGGGGAAGAAGAGGTTTGGGTATGGTTGCAATATCTGCAATTGATATTGCTATTTGGGATATATTAGGAAAGTTAACTAACAAACCCGTATTTAAATTGTTAGGCGGTAGAACAAAAGAAAAGATACCTGTTTATGCATCAAAACTTTATAGCCAACCTATCAAAGATTTACAAAATGAAGCTGAAAAATATAAAAAACAAGGTTTTAAAATGTTTAAAATGAGATTTGGGTGGGGACCAAAAGATGGACCTGAAGGTATGAGAAAAAACATTGAACTTGTAGAAGCTGTAAGAGAAGTAATCGGGGATGATACTGATTTAATGTTAGAATGTTATATGGGTTGGAACCTAGATTATTCTAAAAGAATGATACCTAAATTGGTAAAATTTAATCCAAGATGGTTAGAAGAACCAGTTATTGCTGATGATATTCATGGGTATGCGGAACTGAATAATATGAACGCTATACCAATTTCTGGGGGAGAACATGAATTTAATCTATTTGGTTTTAAACAATTGTTAGACCTCAAAGCAGTTAGCTACATTCAATATGATAATAATAGAGTTGGTGGATTTACAATCGCTCAGAAAATAAACGCTCTTGCAGAGGCTTATCAAGTGCCAGTAATTCCACATGCAGGTCAAATGCATAACTATCATTTAACAATGTCGAATTTTAATTGTCCTATCTCAGAGTTTTTTCCAGTTCATGACGTGGAAATAGGTAACGAACTATTTTATTATATTTTTGAAGGTGATCCTGCTCCAATAGATGGAATGATAGATCTAGATGATAATGTTCCAGGTCTAGGGCTTAAGGTTACAGATAAATATAAATCCGAATTTAAAATTATTGAGTAATTAATAATTTTCTACTTCGTTCATACTTGGCATTGAATTAGCAGCACCTTCTTTAGTTGTAGAAATACCAGCAACTTTATTAGAAAATTCTAATGCATCAACAATATTTAATGATTTAGCTAACGCCACACTAAAGGCTCCATTAAATGCATCTCCTGCTCCAGTGGTATCTTTTACGTCGTCTTTTAATTTATGAACGTCTACAAAATGGCTTTCAGTTCCATTTGAAAAATAAACTCCTTTAGAACCTAGAGTTATTAAAATATTTTTTACTCCTTTTTTTAAAAATTCTTTAGCTGCATTTTCTATTTCAGATTTTGATTCAATTTTCTTTTCTAAATAAAAACTAGCTTCAGTTTCATTTGGTGTAAAATAATCTATATTTTTAAAGTCATTCTCAGATATTTTCGAAGCTGGAGCTGGATTTAAAATAGTAATTGATCCAGTATCTTTAGCTTTTTGTAAAGCATAGCTAGTAACATCATATGGGGTTTCTAATTGTGTTAAAAATATATCTGAGTTTTCAATTGCTTTTAAATTATTATCTATATCAGAATTATTTAAAGTACCAGCAGCTCCTGGTATGATGTTTATTGCATTATCACCTGTGTTAGCATTAATCATAATACCCGCAACACCAGTTGATTGATTTTTGTCTTTAATAATATAATCGGTATTAACTCCAGAAGATTTATATAAATTTAATGCCATTTCAGCATTATTATCATCACCTACTTTTGTAATAAAACTTATGTTTCCTCCAAGTCTTGCTGCGGCAATGGCTTGGTTAGATCCTTTTCCACCGGGTCCAATTAAGTGTTTTGTTCCTAAAATAGTTTGTCCCACTTCAGGAATATTTTCACCTATAAAACATAGGTCTGCAACGAATACTCCGAATACACATATAGATTTCATTTAATTAAGACCAGACTTTACCATCAGGAAGGATAACTCCTTTAGTAATAATAAAGCATCCAAAAGGTCGAGCATCTGTAGTGGTTACAATACAATACGCTTTTTTTGCTTCTTCATAAAAGTTTTGTCTTGTAATTGATCCAACTTTCCATTGAGAACCAGAATTATTTTTTACTGCTTCAATAAATTCTTTATGAGTTTCAGTTAGTTCCTCTGGTTTATCATCCACTTCCATCCTAAGTGCGGGTGAACCTCCTTGTGATACGATAAAACTATCTAATGGAAAAACAGATAAAATTGCATTTGCTGCACTTTTAATATCTACCCCATCTAGCCGTATTACATTTTTGTTCATAGAGTTTGCGGGAAAATTAGCATCAGCAAGAATTATTTTCTCACCGTGGCCCATTGATCTTAAATGAAAAAGCAAATCAGGGCTTAAAACTGGGTTAATATTTATTAACATTATAGAAGTATATTATATTACTTTTAAGATTTCTAATGTTACTTGAATTTACTTTTTAACCAAATTCTTTTTTTAATTAAATTTTTGAAAATATTCCTCTTTGTTTTTATGTAATTATAGAATAAATTTTGTTATATTATAACATAACAATATTAACACAAAACTAGGAGATAACATGAAAATTGCATATGTATTTAAAACAAGCATGGCAAGTACATTTCAACTTGCGACAATGATATTGCCACAACTGGAAAAAAACTCACACGTAGTCGATGTTGCTGGGATGTTTTTTTTCGATGACAACCTTTTTTGTTTAAAAAAAGGAGATCCAATAGGTGAAAGGTTAGCGAAAATTGCTAATGAGAAGAAAATGCTGTTAATGGTATGTGATGCCTGTGCTGTTAGACGAGGTTTTGCTGATGGAACTTTAGAACAATGCGGAAGTGGAGACGTTAAAGCAAAAGGTTTAGTTGATGGTGTGGTGGCCGGATGCTTTCCACAATTATATACTGCACTTGGATCAAATCCACCTGATCAAGTAATCACTCTTTAAAATAAATAAAAAAAAAGGGTGGAATAAAAATTCCACCCTTTTTAAATGTTATAGACTAATGATTATTTAAAATCGTTAGCGTTTTCTTTTGTTACTAATTGTGTTCCAGTATCAATGTTTGGATCAATACTTCCACCATTAGCTAGCTCAAGTGCATATTTAACACCGTAAGCACCCATGTTATATGAGAACTGAGCAATAGTTGCGGTCATTTCACCTTTTAAGATACTTGTAGCAGCATCTGGAGTTGCATCAAAACCAACAACAACAACATCATTCATATCTGCATCTTTAAGAGCTTGCATAGCACCTAAGCCCATATTGTCATTTGAAGCAAATATTGCTTTGATGTTAGGATTTTTCAAAATAATAGACTCAGTAACTGATCTACCTTTTGCAGTATCCCACTCAGCTGTTTGTGTAGCAACTATATTTAAACCGCAATTTTTAAATCCTTTAATTGCACCGTCTCTTCTTAGTAAAGCTGTTGATTGAGACTCTATTCCAGTCAAAATTGCAACATCTGAACCTTTTGGAGTTTTGTCACAAATGAATTTAGCAGCTAATTCTGCTCCATTCATATTGTTAGTTCCAATAAAAGTAACACCTTCATTAATCCCTTTTGTATCTACGAATACAACTGGAACACCACTTTTGATAGCGTCATCTACAATTGGAGCAAATGCATTTGGATCTCCTGGTGCTAGAGCTAAAGCATCAACACCTTTAGCAAGTTGGTCTTCAACTTGGTTAATTTGTGCTTGAACATCACCTTCTTGAGGTGGCGCAACCAAGATTAACTTAACACCTAATTTTTTAGCTTCTTCTTCAGCACCTTTTGTAACAGAAGCCCAGAAAGGATTTCCAGACCCAGGACCTTTAATACTGAACAAGATTTTTTTACCATGACCATCAGCAAAAGAAGCTGAAATCATGCTTATCGATAAAAAAATTGCTGAAACTAAAACAACAATTTTTCTTGATAGTTCTCTCATAAATTTCCCCTTTAATAATTATTAAAATTCAATTTAATAAAATTTTTAAAAAAAATTCAACTGTTTACAGGGTCTCTTATGATTGCATCTATTCAACTGTAACGTGTTTATTTTCTCGTGCCGAAATCTCTTCTTAAAACATCCACGTATACTGCTAATACAATGATCGAGCCAATCAATACTTGTTGCCAGAAAGAACTTACATCCATCAAATTAAGTCCATTTCTTAAAATTCCCATAATCATTACTCCGGCAAAAACTCCAAGAACAGTTCCTCTACCACCAAAGAAACTAGCTCCACCAATTATACATGCTGCGATAGCATCCAATTCAGATTGTAATCCTGCATTAGGATAACCAGAGTCTGTTCTTCCTGCTAAAATTAATGCTCCAATACCTGATAAAAATCCACAAAGTGAATAAACAATTATTAAAATTTTATTAACATTAATTCCTGAAGCTCTTGCTGCGCTTGGGTTGCCACCAATTGCATAAATCCACTTTCCTGTTCGACTATGATTCAAGAAAACCCAAAAAACAAAATATACAACAGCGATTAAAACTAAGCTTACGGGGAGATATTGAGATTTCTCTAATCCTAACCAAGTTAGATCTATTCTACCATGACCTAAGTACCTAACTTCATCGGTAAATCCACTTATGGGTGTTCCGCCTGATATTAAGTTTCCTGTTCCTCTAAAAATATAAAGAGTTCCCAAAGTCATTATAAAAGGATGAGGCATTCTTAAAAGTGTTATCCCCAAACCATTTATCAACCCGCATAAAAATCCAGCGAATAAAGGTACTAGAACAACTATAAACCAAGGTGCTCCGGCTTTAGCTACTATTGCTAAAATCATCAATGAAAGCATCATTATTGAGCCAACTGATAGATCTATACCCGCAGTCACAATAACCATAAAAACACCTAAAGCTAACATTGATTGCCAAGATATTTGTTTGAATACGTTTGTTACATTTCTCCAAGACAAGAAGACATCTGGTTGCAAAATATGCATTACCAAGATCATGATAACTAATAATAGTAAAATCCCATATTTTTCAAAATATGGAATAAGTTTTACATATAAGCTATCTTGTTTTTTTTCCTTATCGTCCATTTTATTTTTTCCCCATAATCCAACCAATTACTTCATCTCTTGAAGTTTTATCTAATTGAGACTCAGCAAAGTTTGTTCCTTGAAAAAGTGCCATCACTCTGTCGCAAACAGTAAAAATATCATCCATTCTATGACTTATAACTATAACACCTACACCAGTACTTTTTAATTTGTTAATTAAGTCTAATACTTTTCCAACTTCTTTTATTGCTAAAGCAGCAGTTGGTTCATCCATTATAACAACTTTGGCATTAAATGCTGTTGACCTGGCTATTGCAACCGCTTGTCTTTGTCCTCCAGATAATTCCTCTACTTTCTGATCAGCACTTTTTACATTTATTTTTAGTTTCTCTAAGTGTGCGCTTGTCATTTCTTGAATTTTTTTAAAATCTAGAAATTTTAAGAAGCCAATATTTTTTGTTGGCTCTCTTCCTAAGAATATATTTTCTCCAATAGGTAAATTACCTGCCAATGCAAGATCTTGATAAACCATTTCTAAACCTAAATTTTGAGAGTCTTTTGGGCTATCTAACACACGTTCTTTTCCTTCAAAAAATAAAGCACCTGAACTTGGTTTGTACAAACCAGATAAAACTTTCATTAGTGTAGATTTACCTGCACCATTGTCTCCCACTACACCTAAACATTCACCTTCGTGCACTTTTAAATTTACATTTTCTAAAGCAGTTATTGTTCCAAAATACTTTGTGATACCTTTAGCCTCTAAAAGTAATTTATTTGTTGAAGTCATTTAATTTAAATTAAAAAAAAAATTAATTAATTGCAACAGGTTTTGACCTTAAAAGATGAACAGTTTTTCTTAGAGCTTTTTTACAAAATCTTGGATTAAGATTTTTTGAAATTAATTTCATATCTTCAAAAACAATATTACCCATTTCTTTGAATGCCTCGTCTAAAGCACCCGCTCTATGTGCTGAAAATAAAACATTTTTTAATTTTCTTATTGGGTCATTTTTCTTAACTGGTTCTTCAGGAAAAACGTCGAGCGCTGCATAAATATCACCTTTTTTAAGCCTATTTTTTAAATCTTTAAAGTTAACAACTGCAGCTCTACTCATTAGTATAAAAAGTGAGTTTGATTTCATAAGATTGAGAAATTTTTTATTAATCAGTCCTTTGTTTTTTGTAGTAATTGCAGCAAGCACATAAATAACTTCACATTCTTTAAACATTTTTTTTAAAGTAATTGGTTTAAATCCTTGATTAATAATTTTTTTGTTTGGTATCCAAGGATCATAGATATTTATTTTACTCGAAAATGGTTTCAATAATGGAACCAAAGCTTTCCCTAGGTCTCCAAATCCCAATAATCCAATTTTTTTGTCTGATAACAATGAAGCCTTAAGATTTCCATCTAATCCATACTTTTCCTTTTTATTAATGAAATCCTGATTTGCTCCATGAATATTTCTAAGAAGAGAGAGTGTAAATCCAAGCGCAATTTCTGCGACTGGTTTCGAGAAAACGGGTGAAGTTGCAATAACATGAATACCTTTATCAAAGCAATAATTATAATCCATATTATCTAGAAAGTTACTTTCGACATTTATAACTGCTTTCAACTTTTTTGCTTTTATTAATAAAAATTTAGGAAGATCAGGCTGTCCTATTATAAATTTCGCTCTATGAATATTATTAATATAAAATTTTTGTTTATTTGTTTTTGGTGCAAAAATAAGCTTAAATTTATTTTTTAACTCATTTAATTTTGGTTTTGAAAAAATAAGCTGCATAGTTCTTGGATAGGGATCAACAATTGCAATATCTTTCATGATCTATAAGAGAATTTTTTTTACTTCTTCTTCTGTAAATCTTTTTGGCTTTTCACACTTAGTTTTTATTTTTTGAGGTACTCCAGTTGTTGCGGCTTTCATAGTAGACTCAATTATATCTAAAACATGAAGAGATAGTTCTCCTGAACATCGATGTTTTTTCTTTTTTTCAATTGAATATAACATCTCAGACATTCCAACACTTCTATAGTTAGCATTTGTTGGTGACTCATTGGATCTACCACTTGCAGATGTAACATTTATTTTTCCTAAATGCATTTTATCAGTTTTATGTTCGCCCCAACGACCACCTTCAGTAACAGAAATATAAACAGATCCACCAAACATATTTGGATCAGGAACAATAATTGAACCTTTAGTTCCATAAAGTTCCATATGATTTCTTTGATGATTTATCACATCAAAGGATAAAGTGACTTGAATAATTGCTTCATTATGAAATTGAATTGTTGCTAAATAAGTTGTTGGTGTTTCAACCTTGAATGTTTTTCCTTTATTTGGACCTGCTCTATAATTTCTTCTTTTAAATGCCGTTAATGTTCTTCCTTGCACCTGCTTAGCTGGACCTAATAGATTAACAAGCGTTGTAAAAAAATAAGGACCCATATCTATGACTGGTCCTCCCTCTTTTTTATACCAAGACTCTGGTTTTGGATGAAAGTTTTCAACACCAGGAAATGCAAAGATTGCGTTTCCAAGTTTGATTTGTCCAATCAAATCAGAGTCAATTAATTCCTTTGCTTTTTGTCCACCTCCTCCAAGAAAAGTATCTGGCGCATTACCAATGTATAATTTTTTTTGTTTTGCCAAAGCCACTAGCTCTTTTCCTTTTTGAAAGTATGTTGCTAATGGTTTTTCTGAATAAACATGCTTTCCTGCGTTTAATACTTTTTTTGACACAGAATAATGTGATTGAGGAATTGTTAAATTTAAAATTACCTCGATATCTTTATCTTTTAGTATTTCATTAACAGTCATTGATTTGATGTTGTATAATTTTGCACATTTTTCAGATGCTTTTTGATTAATATCCGCACAAGCAACTATTTTGAAATTATTAAAATGTTGGTGTCCTCTAAAATATGTTTCTGCGATATGGCCGCATCCTATGAGACCAACCTTAAAAACTTTATTCATGAATTTTAGATACCTTGTCTTTGCTTAGATTTTCCT
>QCNW01000011.1 GCA_003210025.1 Pelagibacteraceae bacterium AG-426-M19 | reverse complement strand
GATCGACAACATCTTTACCCTTTGTGTGACCACATTTTTTTGGCCACTTTTGGTCTTCAATCATCACACCAGCTGCTCCTGCATCCGCATATCCTCTTACAGTTCTAAATACGTTCACTGAATTTCCATATCCAGTATCCCCATCAAATATTATTGGAATTGATGTAGCATTACATATATTTCTTACTTGTTCTGCCATTTCAGAAAAAGAAATTAAACCTGTGTCCGGCATACCAAGTTTTGTAGATGAAACACTGAAGCCAGACATAAATCCAACTTTCAAACCTTCTCTTTCAATTAATTTTGCTGATAATGCATCAAAGCATCCAGGCATTACAATTATTTCCGGTCCATTTAATAATTGTCTTAATTGTTCTGCTTTATCTTTTGATTTTATTTTTGAAAACATATTTATAATTTAAAAGGTATATATAATGCTAGGTCAGGGAATAAGTAAATAACAAATACTGTAAATAACATTATAATGACAAAAGGTATCACACCTTTAGCTATTTCTGACATTTTTGCTTTACCAATTGCTTGGAGAACATAAATATTTAGTCCAACGGGAGGAGTAATTAATGCGCACTCAATCATTAATGTAAAAATTATTCCAAACCAAATTAAATCAATATTCATTGCAGCGATTGAAATCGAAAATATAGGCATCATGATTAAAATTAATGAAAGAGTTTCCATTATAAATCCTAATATTAACAAAGTAATACAAACAACAAGTATAAACAAACCAGTCTCATTAATATTAGTAACTATGAAAGATGATAAATCTTGAGGAATTCTATAAAGAGAAATTGCTTTACCAAAAACTTTTGCTCCTGCAATAATTATAAATATTGTAACTGTAGTTTTCATTGTCTCCAAACCGGCTTCGATAAAACCTTTGAAATCTAATCTTTTTTTAGCCACAACATAGATAAATGATATTAAAAAACCAATACCACCTGCCTCTGTTGGCGTATAAATTCCAGCATAAATTCCACCTAGCATGATGAAGGCCATTAATAATATTGGCAAACCTCTTTTTGTGTATTTAATTTTTTCTTCTAAAGTACTGGATACATTTTGAACTTCTTTATTAAAAAATTTCACGTAAAAAACTGAAAAGATAATAAAAAATAATGCTAAAACTATTCCTGGCCCAATTCCTGCAAGAAACATACTTAGTACAGACTCTTCAACAACAAATGCATAAACAATCATTGGAATTGATGGAGGAATTAAAATCCCTAAAGTTCCACCCGCTGCCAAAATACCTAAAGTAAAGTTTCTGTGATAACCTCTATTAATCATTGCAGGAAATGCTACAGTTGAGATTGTTGCTGCAGTAGCCACTGATGATCCAGATATAGCAGCAAAAATACTGCAAGAAACTATAGTTGCTATTGCTAAACCGCCTGGAAAATTTCCAACCCAGCTTTGAGCAAAATTAAAAAGATCTTCTCCAACACCCGCTTTTAACAATATATTAGACATCATCAAAAACATCGGAACAGCTAATAAAATAAAGTTATCTGCCACACTGTAAAAAGTTTGTGGGATCATTAAAGGAGAAATATCTCCAAATAACATTAAACCCAATCCTATAGAACCTAAACCAAATGCTATTGGCACTCCTAAAAAAAGCACAAAAAATAACAAAAATAAGATTATTGCTACTGTCATTTAATTATATCTTTGATGTATTTAGGTACTTCGAAAAGCACTCTTAATACCAAAAATGCAAAACATAATGGTATCGCAAATTCTGTAAGAAAGGATGGAACATCTAAAATTGTAGAGCTTGTTCTTCCAACTTTAAGAGAGTCGTAAGCAATTAACCATCCATAATAAAGTACAAATCCACTAAAAATTAAAATGAATATTGCACTTATTAAATCTAATATCTTTTTTCCTTTATCTCCTACTTTGTCATATATAACTGTTATTCTGATAAAATCATTTTTATGAAAAGTATAAGTTAAAGCTAAATAAGTAGCCCAAATTTGTAAAAATCGAGAAATTTCATTTACCCAAATAGTAGGTGAATTAAATATGTATCTCATGATAACTTCATAAGAAACTATAAAGCCTATCATAATAAATAACGCTGAAGCTAAATAGCCAGAATATTTTACAATTTTGTCGTAGGTATTCATTTGAAAACCCCGCACTTAAGTGCGGGGTATTTATACGATTTAAAGTTTGTTTGCAGCTTTTACAAGTTGATCACCAACTCCACCAGCTCCACCTGTTCTAGAAATGTAATCATCAATAACAGATGACGATGCTTTTTTAAGAGCAGAAACTTCAGAACTACTTAGGTTTACAATGTTCATTCCATTTGCTTTTGCTTCTTTGTAAGCGCCAGCCTCGATGTTAGCCATGTCATCTCTAACAGCTTTTTCAGCTACTTTTGATGCTTCAGCTATAGCGTCTCTTTGTTTTTGAGTTAATGAGCTTAGCCATTTATCATTAGCAACAACAACGAATTCGATATCGCCATGATTTGTAACTGTTAAAGTATCCATTACTTGATATAATTTTCTAGATTTTACACCAGATACACCAGTCATACCTGCATCAACTGTATTTCTTTGGTAAGCTAAATATTGCTCAGATCCAGATATTAATGCTGGTTTACCACCTAAAGAACTCACAAAAGCTCCAAGTGTTTTTCCAAATACTCTAATTTTTTTATCTTTAAAGTCAGCCGGAGTTTTCATCGGACCACCATTAGATAACATTATTGCTGATCCATAAGCTTGATAATAAAGTGGAACTGCTCCAGTCTTTGCTATTGCAGGATCAAGGATAGCTCTTATCTCAGATCCAGCTTGAGTTGCTTTTCTTACTTTTTGTTCTGAGTCAAATAAGAATGGAAGATAGAAAACATCAACTTCAGGATTAGTTCCTGCAAATCTTGTTATAGATGCAACACCAGCTTCGATCGCTCCTGAACCTACAGCTTGCGGAACCTCTTTATCCTTGTAAAGTTGTGCAGAGTCGTAAATCTCTACTTTAATGTCTGATCTTGATTCTAATTCTTTTTTAAATACCAAAAGGTTCTGACCTAAGTGAGCCTTTAATGGTAATTGAAGTGTAATTCTCATTTTTGTTTCTGCCAAACTTGCACTGGCAAAAGAAACGAAAATTAGAGAAAATATTATTCTTTTAAAGATTTTCATGTTATTTCCCTCTTTTTTGTTAAATGAGACTATTTAAGTCGACTTTAAAATTAAATACAATATTAATAATCATCAATGAATTGGATAATTGTAGCTATTTCTGGGGCTTTTTTTCAAAATCTTAGATCAACTTTACAGAAAAAACTTAATCAAAAAGTGTCAACTATTGCATCAACTTATGTAAGATTTGCTTTTGCATTACCATTTGTGACAATTTTATTTTTTTTGTATTTTCAAGACTTAAATGTAATTCCTGAAATCCTAAGTCAAAAAAAATTTATATTTAACGTATTATTAGGTTCAATATTTCAAATAATTTTTACATTTATTTTACTTTACCTATTTAGATTTGCTAATTTTGTTGTTGGAACTTCTTTAAGCAAGACTGAAGTTATTCAGGTTGCAATTTTTGAATATTTGATAATAGGGGACAAATTAAATAAATTTGGAATAACAGGAATTATTGTGTCTACAATTGGAGTAATTATACTATCGATTAAAGACTTAAGTTTATTTCTAAAAAACTTATTTTCAAAAACAACTTTAATCGGTTTGTCCGCAGGATTATTCTTAGGTGTAAGCGTTGTATATTTTAGAGCAGCAGCATTAACATTGGAAAATTTTAGTAATAACTTTGAAAAAGCTATAGCAACACTCTTTTTTGGTCTAGTTATACAAACAACATTAATTACTATTTATTTAATTATATTTGAAAAATCACAGTTTAAAAAGTTATATGAAAACAAGTATGAATGTTTGATAGCAGGGTTTGCTGGTTTTCTAGCAACATTATCTTGGTTTTATGCCTTTACGTTAATACAGTCATCATTTGTAAGAGCTGTCGGCCAAATAGAATTATTGTTCAGCTACGTATCCTCAAAGTATATGTTTAAAGAAAAAGTAAAAATTACTGAAATTTTAGGTATAATTATATTTGTAGTAGGTGTACTAATTTTATTATTAAATAAGAGCTAATTAATTCTTCCAAGATAATTAACCATTACAACACCAATAATAATTAAAAAAATCCCAATTAACCCATACATATTTGGTATCTGGTTATATTTAATCATACCGAAGACTAAAATAGCGGCCACTGTTATCCCACTATAAGTAGCATAAGTAAAACCTACTGGTATCATAGACATAGCTTTTGCAAGTCCATACATAGTTATACACATAAAAGCTATTGATAATATCGTTGGAGTTAATTTTGAAAATCCATCTGAAATTTTAGCAAAACTATTTGCAGCTATTCCTGTTGATATAGCTAATACTAAATAAATATAACCAGATAATGGTTTCATTTATTTGTTCCTAATAAGTTAACTATTAAGACACCCGATATAATTAAAATCAATCCAATTATTGTATAAAAATTTGGTACTTGATTAAATTTTATAACACCAACAGCAGCTGTTGCAATTATACATAAGCCTGCAAAAGAGGCATATGTTATTCCAACTGGTATACTTTTCATAACTAAAGACAAAGTATACATGCATCCAACAATTGTTACTGCTGTGATTATGCTAGGTACTAATAATGTAAAACCTTGAGCACTTTTAGCAAAACTGTTAGATGCTGTTCCAAGAATAACTGCGATTAATAAAATTATATAAGCAGTTATATTATTCATTTGCCTTCGACCATTTGATTGCATCTTCCATTCTATCATCTCCCCAGAATATTTCATTTTTTACAACAAATGACGGACTTCCAAATATTTTATTTTTTCTAGCTTTTTCTGTATTTGATAAATAAATATTATTTATTTCCTCAGAGTTTGCCTCTGAAACAATCTTTTCATTATCTAAGCTTAGTTTTTCGCATATTTCGCTCAAGTTGGGTTCAACAGCAGGCTCTTTTCCTTCTTGAAACCATCGTTTATAGGTAAGCTGAACGTAATCCACACCCCAGTTATTTTTTAAACCTAATATTGCAATTTTATTAGCTAAATCAAATTCTGTTAAAGGGTAAGGGACTGGTGTTTTAGCAAAAAATCCATAATTTTTTGCTCGTCTTTCTATGTCCCTCCACATGTAATCTACTTTATTTTTTTTTTCTTTAGGAAACGGAACATTGTTCATTTCTTTCATTATTGCTCTCACACTAAAAGGAGTCCAGTTAAACTTAATTTGATGTTGTTTTTCTGCTTCTAGTGCTCGAGTAACCGAAAGATAAGTATAAGTACTTCCAATAGAAAAATAAAAATCTATGTTGTTCACTTATTTTGGCATTGGCGTTGCGCCAGTTTCTAAACTAATCATTTTGCCATCTTTGTATTTGTAGACTGCCATAACTGCTTCTACATTACCATCATCAAATGTTACGAACGCATGGTGAACACCAACTTCATCATTTTCATAAACAATTCTAGTTTTATCTTGCTTGATATCACCACTCATTGCCCATTTGATAACATCACCTTTAGTTAAAACACTCCCTGATTTATGCATTGTGAATTTAAAATCATCATGCAAAAGTTCGTTCATTGCTGCTTCATCTTTATTTTTAATTGCAGCACTATATTTTTCTAATATTGACATTTTTTTCTCCTTTATGCTCCTTTAATTATTAATGTATTTGATACTGTATTATCTAATCTAATTTGTCTGATAGGTTTATATATTTCTGAATTGTACCACTCAAAAACTTTTTCATAAGATGGGAATTTAATTACAACAGTTCTTGGATATTTCCACTCACCTTCAATGACTTCATTTTCGCCACCTCTTATTATGTACTCGCCACCAAACATTTGAGCAGTTGGAGGAGCTTTTTCCAAATACTCTTTGTAATTTTCAGGATTTAACACATTAATATTTAATATGATATATCCTGAAGGCATTACAAACCTTATTACAAAAATTATTACATATCTACTTTATTTAATTCGTAGACACTATAACTTTCCATAACTTCTTTCATAACTGGAGCTGATACTGGATTGCTTCCATCTATAAAAGCTTTAAGAGCAGCTTTATCAGTCACAAAAATTTTAAACATTACTGTTTTTTTGTCAGGTGCAACTGTTCCAATTGTTTTTGATACATTTGCAACTTTCGATCTTTCTGCCATACCAGCATCTGATTGCATAAAGCCCATAAATTTTTCTAACATACCTTCTTTTAAATGAGCTACTACTAGTGTTTCTGTTTCCATATTTTATCCTTTCTTTATATTGATTGTTTATCCACTAAAATTTTCCATAAAATCTTCATGCATCGGTGTAACCTTTGCTGAATCTAAATCCACGCCTGCTTCAGCTCTTGCTGCATGAAGTTCTTTGTCATTTTTAAATGCTTCAAAACCTTCCATGGTTGCATACTTAACGATCACAGTAAATTTTGTAGGGTCTTCTTTTGATACACCTGCAAAAATAATCGTAGCACCAAATCCTTTAATTTTTTCAGCATTCGCCTTTACCATATTCATCCAAGATGAAAATGATTTTATATTTTCTTCTATTTTTATGATCATTTCTTTTTCCTTTTTATTTTACCGGTGTCATAATTTTCTGTCCTTCGACACCAATTGCAACTACAATCGCTTTAACTGGAACATTTCCAATATTTTTCGACTCGTGTACAATTCCAACATCTTCAACAAATGCATCACCAGCTTTGAATACTTGGGTTTTTCCTTCATGAATTAATTCAATTTCGCCTTGCTGGATCATAATTAAAACTGGAAATGAGTGCGTATGAGGAGTTACTGGAGCTCCTACTGGTACAGTAAATTCAAAAGCAGTTATCTTTGCTTTTCCAGAAGGGTATACAATATCATTTCCCATTCCTGTTTGACTTGTTGATAGAATTCTCTTTACATGGCTATCTGCGTAAACATTAGCTGTAAATAAACTTAATATTAATACTAAAATTGTTTTTTTCATTTTTTCCTTTCAATTATTTAAATCTGAACAAATGCTAATTAGTTTAACTTGTCCTTGTTCAGCAAAAGCTGTGCTCGACATAAATATGATAATTAAAAAAAAATATAATTTTTTCATAAACTATTACTTTTTCATTGCATTGAACATGCTCAATGTGTCGTCAAACGCAATAAACAATGTCAGTTTACCATCATCGCTTACTTCAAAATAATGACCAAAAATAGTATCCATGCCATCTGCCTTAGCAATTGCTTTAACAAACACTTTATTCCCCTCACTTATCATCATATCAGGGGTTACTGAAAAATTACTCCATAGATCTGGAACTTGCATCATGGTTTTCATATATGCTTCTTTGCCTTTATGAGTTCCTGACATTGGATGCTTATCTCCAGGATAAATCCAAGTGATATCATCATGTACCATTTCCATAAATCCCTCCATATCTCCTTTGCCAAAAAGTTCATATCCTTTTTTTACTACTTCTTTTGCGTTCATAAAATTCCTTTAATTATTAGATAATTATTATTCATTCTAAATTAAAAATGTAATGGTTTTATTACAGTGCTGGTATGCGTGATTATATCCAGTCGGGATAAGGCAAACCTTTTTCAATTAAAAAAGGTTTATTAAACATCTTTGAGTTGTATCTGTCTGATTTGTCGCAAAGAATAGTGACAATAGTTTTACCTGGTCCTAATTTTTTCCCTAATCTAATTGCACCTGCAATATTTACTCCACAACTTGTTCCAAGACTTAAACCTTCATTTTTGATTAAATCATATAGTATTGGCAAAGATTCTTTATCTTCAATTGAAAAAGCTCCATCTATTTTTGCTTCTGCAAAATTAGCAGTTACTCTGCTGGATCCAATGCCCTCAGTTATTGATCCACCTTCAGCTTTTAACTCGCCGTTTTCAATGTGATTGTAAAGAGATGATCCCTTTGGATCTGATAGATAAATTTTTATATCTTTATTTTTTTCTTTTAAAAAACTACTTACTCCACCAATAGTTCCACCAGTTCCAGAAGAACATACAAATCCATCAACTTTTCCCTCCGTTTGCTCCCATATCTCAGGACCCGTTGTATGGTAGTGACCTTTAGAGTTTGCGGTATTATCAAATTGGTTAGCCCAAACAACTCCGTGATTATTTGAACTTTTTAGCTCTTCAGCCATTCTGGCAGCAACCTTAACAAAGTTATTTTCATCTTTATAAGGTTTTGGTGGAACTAATTTTAAATCTGCACCAATATTTCTTAATGTATCTTTTTTTTCTTGAGTTTGATTATCATTCATTACAATAATCGTTTTATAACCAAGTGAATTTCCAATAAGGCATAAACCAATACCAGTGTTTCCTGCAGTTCCTTCTACAATTATTCCACCTTTAGATATTAATTTTTTTTGTTCAGCATCCCTTATTAAAGCAAGTGCTGCTCTGTCTTTTACAGATCCTCCTGGATTTAAATATTCGGCTTTACCATAAATGTTACAGCCAGTTATTTCAGATGCAGCTTTTAGTTTTATTAAAGGAGTATTTCCAATTGATTGGATAAAATCATCCTTGTAATTTTTCATTATTCTTTTTCCTCATTACCATTTGTAACAGCATAAGGTTTAAATTCTTCAGTTGCTGTTCCAACATTCTTAGCAGGTATTCCTACCATAACAGCATTTTCAGGAACATTTTTTGTTACAACTGCATTAGCTCCAATTCTTGCATTTTTCCCTACAACTACAGGCCCCAAAATCTGTGCACCCGAACCAACGACTACATTATCATGAAGAGTAGGGTGTCTTTTAATTTCTCTTTGATCATTGGAATTTATGCTTGGAGATATTCCACCTAAAGTAACCATATGATAAATTGTTACGTTATCTGCAATGTCAGAAGTTTCACCTATAACAACGCCCATACCGTGATCAATAAATAAATTTTTACCTATCTTAGCTCTTGGATGAATTTCAATACCAGTTAAAAATCTCGAAAATTGAGAAATTATTCTTGCGATAAGATCAAATTTTGCAGTAGCAAAAAAATTTGCAATTCTGTGAAAAAATACAGCCTTAACGCCAGGGTACGTTAATATTACACTTAACTTAGATCTTGCTGCTGGATCTCTATCAATAATTGATTGCAAATAGTCATTCATAGACTGCCTATATAGTTATTAATGTTGGAATTTAAAGTTAATTAATATTGTCTAAAGTAAGCCCTTTTACATTAGCAGGTACTGCGACATCCATCATTTTTGGATTTGCAAGATTTAGATTATTCATTATGTCCGCATATTCTTCCTTTGAGCTTACTTGTAATCTTGGATTATTATTTTTTTCATTTTCAATAGTGGAAAATTTCTTGCCATTATAATCATGAGCTGGAAATACGAGAGTTTTTTCGGGTAATTTTAATAATTTATTAAATATAGAATCATAAGCATCGTAAGCATTACCATTTTGAAAATCTGTTCTACCACTTCCATTTATTAAAAGTGTATCTCCAGTAAAAACTCTATCATTCATCAAAAAACTATAAGAGCAGTCAGTATGACCAGGAGTATAAATTGCTTGAAGTTCAACTTCTTCAACTTTAATTTTTTCACCATCTTTAATTCTTAGATCTATCACTTCTGATTTAGATTTTTCTCCCATAACTCTTATACAGTTTGTTCTTTTATTTAATTCATTTAATGCTGAGATATGATCAGCATGAATGTGAGTATCAATTACTTTTACAAGTTTAAGATCTAAATTATTCAAAATAGTTGAATACTCATCAGAATGTTCAATGACTGGATCAATTATTAATGCTTCTCTACCTTCACCACTTGCAATTATATAAGTGTATGTAGAAGATTTTTGATCGAAAAGTTGTTCAAATATCATAAATACCTAACTTTATAAAAGTTTGCTTAGTAAAACAATCTTTCATATAATATTTTTTTTATAAGGAGGAGACAATGTTAAAAATAAATAGTATGTGTCCTGATTTTCAAGCTAAAACAACTGAAGGAGATATTTCTTTTCACGAATGGTTAGGTGATAGTTGGGGAGTTATTTTTTCACACCCTAAAGATTTTACACCAGTTTGTACTACAGAACTTGGTGCTTTAGGATTAATGAAAGATGAATTTGATAAAAGAAATGTAAAAGTGATTGGTTTAAGTGTTGATGGAGTAGAGGATCATAAAAAATGGTTAGATGATATTAAAGATGTATCTGGTACAAAACCAAATTATCCAATTATTGCTGATGAAGATTTAAAAGTAGCAAAATTGTTTAATATGTTGGAAGCAGATGCTGGAACAACCTCAATGGGTAGAACTGCAGTTGATAATGAAACTGTAAGAACTATTTTTGTAATCAGACCTGATAAGAGAATTGGATTATATCTTACATATCCGATGGCAACTGGAAGAAACTTTTTAGAGATTTTGCGTGCAATAGACTCTATGCAGCTAACAGCTAAACATAAAGTAGCTACTCCTGCTAATTGGAAAAAGGGAGAGGATGTTGTTATTTTGCCAGCGATTAAAGATGACGAAGCTAAAAAAATATATCCAGATGGATGGGAAACTGTAAAACCTTATCTAAGAAAGGTTCCAGATCCTTCTAAGTAAATTGGATAAAAATATTTTAAACCGACAATCTCAGCATTGGGAAACTAATTTCTCAAATAAGCCTGAGATGTTTGGTTTAGAACCAAGTTTACCTGCAAAAAAAGCTTTAAATATTTTCAAAGAAAACAATTATTCTAAAATTGTTGAGCTAGGAGCAGGTCTAGGAAGAGATAGCATTTACTTTGCAAAGAATTCGATAAATGTAACAGCATTAGACTATAGTGAAAATGGAATTAAAGTTATCAATGAAAAAATAAAAAAAGAAAATCTAACATCTTCAATTTCTACATTAAAATTTGATATAAGAGAGGACTTGCCATTTGAGAGTAATTCAGTTGATGCTTGTTATTCACATATGCTTTATTGCATGGCTTTAACTCAAAAAGATTTGGACAAACTTAATAGCGAAATTCATAGAATTTTAAAACCAGGAGGAATAAATATTTACACTGTCAGAAATACTGATGATGGGGACTATAAAAAAGGAATTCATAGAGGAGAAGATCTATATGAAATAGATGGATTTATTATTCATTTTTTTTCAAAAGATAAAATACTTAGTTTAACAAGTGGATTTAAAAACATAAGTATTGATTATTTTGAAGAAGGATCGTTTCCAAGAAAATTATACTTTATTTGTAATAAAAAAAATTAAATTTATTTTAAACTTTTATATTTTTTCATACAAACTTGAGCTAACAAAAGATTTGGATCAACAAATATTTTAGAGTCTTTTGCTTTTTTAAAAGATTTGTACGCAAAAATAGCTATTGGTAGTTCTGTACAACCAAGAATTATTTTTTTACATTTTTTTTTCATTAAAAATTTAACCGCTGGTCTTAAAGCTTTTTCAGCATCTTTTACTTTACCTTTTTTTACATATTTAATAGCAGTATTTACTGAACTCTTTTGCAATCTTTCACTTGGACTTATCAAATTATAATTTTTTTCAAAATACTTATGGTAGATTTTTGTGTCTAAAGTAGCCTCAGTACATAACAATCCTATAGTTGAATCTTTCTTAAATCTTTTTTGTGTGTTTAAATATACTTCTTTTGGCATACTAAGAAATGGCACCGATATTTTTTTTTGAATATCTTCATGCCAATAGTGTGCTGTGTTACATGGCATTACAATAAACTTACATTTATTTTTTTCAAGCATTCGGCAACCAGCAATTAATTCTTTTAAAACATTTTTGTATTGCTTTAAATTCTCTGCTCTTCTTGGTGTATTTGATTTATTATAGAGGACAAACATCGGATATTTTTGATCTAATTTTCCTCTGTTTAATTTTGCAAGCTTATCACAAAAGTCTAAGCCCGCTTGAGTTCCCATGCCACCTAATATTCCAATCATAATTTAAATAATATCTTCTATATTAAAATTCAAAACATCTATATAGATATTTAAATGACAGTAGAAATATATTTACGCTAATTATGAACAGAAATTTATCCTTACTTACGTTAAGTCAGATATTTGGTTTTACCACAGCAACAATAACAGTATTTCTTAGCGGAATAGTTGGTTCTCAAATTAGCTCAAATCAATCTTTATCAACCTTACCAACCGCTTTATTCGTAGTTGGAACTGCAAGTTTTACTGTCTTAGCGGCAAATATTATGAGTAAAATTGGAAGAAGAAATGGTTTTGTATTTGCGGCTATAGGAAGTTCCTGTTCAGCACTGCTTGCTGCTTTTGCAATCAGTCAGAAAAGTTTTAATTTATTTTGTCTGTCTTGCTTAATTCTTGGAATGGGCGCTGCATTTAATCATCAATATAGATTTGCAGCAGCTGAAAGTGTTGAAAAAGACAAAATACCAAAAGCAGTTTCTACTCTTCTATTGGCAGGGATTGTTTCAGCATTTTTAGGTATAACTCTTGCAAATTACACAAAAGATTTAATTCAAGATCAATTGTATGTTGGTTCTTATCTTTTGCTATCTTTCCTATCTTTTATGCCTGGAGTTTTTTTATTTTTTTTTAAAAATGTAGAAAATGTTCAGGAGGATAGTCTAAATGAAGGAAATGTAAGAAATCTAAAATCTATCGTATTACAACCAAGATTTTTACAAGCAATTACTGCAGCTGCTTTTGCTTATGCAGTAATGTCATTTTTAATGACAGCAACACCTTTAAGTATGCATGTTATGGAAAATATGAGCTTAAAAGAAACTGGGTTAGTATTACAATTTCATGTAGTTGCAATGTTTTTACCGTCGTTAATAACAGGTAATTTAATAAAAAAATATGGACACAGTGCAATAATTTATGGTGGAGTTTTATTTTTTTTCATCACAGTTCTTTTAAGTTTATTTGAACAGACATATCTTAATTATATGCTCTCATTAATTTTTTTAGGTCTCGGTTGGAATTTTTTATTTATATCAGGGACTAGCTTAGTGGTTTTGACTTACAACAAAGAAGAAAAATTTAAAGTGCAAGGGATAAATGACTTAATTGTTTTTTCAACTATGGCTTTGGCCAGTTTATCTGCTGGAATTTTACTAAATTCTATTGGATGGAAAATGATGAATCTTATTTGCATACCTTTTTTAGTATTAATTATTTTTGTAAGTTTTATGGCCGATAAAAAATCAGTTTCTTAAACATGTCTTTTCTTTTTTTAGGTTTTTTGACCGGTTTAACATTAATTTTTGCAATAGGACCACAAAATATTTTTGTAATAGAGCAAGGACTAAAAAAACAATACATATTTTTAGTTTGCTTAGTCTGTGCACTATCTGATTTGATTTTAATTTTCTTAGGTATCTTTTTATTTAATTATTTATCTAATTATTTTAATAATGTAGTGGAGGTGATTTTAAATATCCTTTTAATTATTTTTTTATCTTTTTTTATTTATGGAAAAATTAAAGAAATATTTAAATTTAAATCTTTAGAATTCAAAAATAATGTCGTAGCACAGAGCTCATTTAATATATTTATTAAGACCTTAGGTTTTACATATTTAAATCCTCACGTATATTCTGATACCGTATTTTTTTTAGGAAATTTCTCAAAATCCTTCAATATTGAAAACAAAATTTACTTTGGAATAGGCGCCTCTATAGCTTCTTTTTTATTTTTCTTTTCTTTAGGATACTTATCGAAGATTTTTTCAAACAAATTAAATAATAGAAGCTTTTGGAAATATATAAATATTTTTATTATAATATTTATGTCAGGTATAGTTTTTTACATTATTAGAGATATTATTTATTAAAGATTTTTTTTGATAATTTATTAACCTTTAAATGGTTCCCATCAAATCCGTATTGAGTGTGATATTTTCCAGGAAATGCAACACATTTTATGTCTGCACTTAAAGCAGAATTTAAACTTTCTTCTGTATCTTCAATTGCCACACATTCGTCCGAGTTAATATTCAAGTATTTTAAAGCATAATTATAAATATCGGGATATGGTTTTTCTCTTAATATGAATTCATTATTGCCGATAAAATCAAAATCTTTTTTTTCAATTCTTCCTCTTAACGAGTTAAAAATAGAATTGATATTGTTACTCGTTGTTGAGCTAGCAAGCCCAATTTTTATTTTGTTCTTTTTACAAAATTGAATTATTTCTTTTACACCGTCTCTAGGCTCTACTTTGTGTTTGTTTAAATATTCATTAAAAATTTTGGTTTTTAAATTTCTTATTTTTTTTCCGTCTATTTCAACACTAGTATCTTTTGCGTAATCATTAATTCTTGTAGTTCCACCTGATTTTGACAGTAGTTTTCTGTATATATCTTCATCCCAAAACCAGTCTAATCCACTTATTTTAAAAGCTTCATTAAATGCATCTCTTTGAAGATCTGATGTCTCAGCTAAAGTTCCAATAGAACCAAATAAAACAGCTTTGTAACTCATTATCCTTTAACAGCACCAGCTGTTAATCCACTGATTACTTGTCTTTGGAAAAACATAACTAACATAAATAAAGGAGCAGTTGCTGAGACAACTGCTGAAACAGCCCACATCAAATTACCTTCATGTTGATTTGTTCCAAGATAACTTTGGATTTTGGGTACCATAGTATGATTTTCCTGATTTAATAAAAGAGCTGTCACTGTAAAATCATTATACGCAAGCATTAAACTAAATAATCCAGCTGTTATTACTCCAGGCCACATAACTGGCATAATGATATGTCTAAATGCTTGAAAATAAGAGCAGCCATCAATTAAAGCACTTTCATCAAGTTCTTTAGGAACAGTTTTAAAAAATGAATACAATAACCACAAAGTAAATGGTTGATTTATTGCAACAAGAACAACGATGGTCGTCGGTAGTATTCCCCAAATTTGTAATTGAAAAAAAGGAAATAAATAACCAGAGACTAATGTAATATGAGGCATTGCTCTAAAAATTAATGCTGCAATTAAAATCCAAAATGCATAATTTCTTGTAGACCTAGATAAAGCGTAAGCTCCTAAGGTCCCGAGGAACAATGAAATGGTTACAACAAAAAATGTAACTATAACTGTATTCCTAGATGCTTTCCAAAACTCTCCTTCAGTCCATGCTTGACTATAAGCATCTGTTGTAAACTTTGCTCCAGTTTCTAGCAACGTATTGAATGCTGTAATAGCATACCACCAGTCAGCTCTTGAAAAAAAATCAGCTCTTACTTTAAATGACCCCCAGAAAGTCCAAATAAAGGGAAAGCATGCAACCAACAACCAAACTATTATAAAGGTTGTATTAAAAATTTTTAATGCATTCGATCTTTTATCAAGTCCGTATTCCATTTATCTCGCTGTCCTAAATTCTTTCCAAGTTCTTATTAAAACTGGTGCTAAAAGTATCGCTATCCCAACAATTGTCATCATTGAAGTGGCAGCGGCTGAACCAAATAATATTACTTCCTCATTTACGAGGTTGTCATAAATCAACCAAGACAAAGACTGAGCGCTTCCTTCAGCACTGAAACCAATTATAGGCTCAAAAACTCTAAAATTATCCATCAAGGATATGAGAGCAACAAATGTAACAACGGGATAAATATGAGGCAAAACAATATGTCTTACTCTCTGCCATCTTGATGCTCCATCAATAATAGCTGCTTCAACAGGTTCTTGGGGAACAGTTTGTAAAGCTGCATAAAATACTACAAAAGCAAATGGTGAATGATGCCAAATTCCATATATTATTATAGTTATCCAAGTAAGAGTTTTTGAGGATTTTAACGATAAATAAGGGTCATCCATTAACATCTGCAAATTTGCACCAATAATTCCTTCTGCATCTATCATCCAAAATAAAACTAAAGAACCTACCAATGGAGTAACAATCATCGGCAATATGGTTCCAAATATTAATGGTCCTCTAATTCTTCTAGTTACTGCATTAAGACTTAAAGCAATTATAAAACCTAAAAGTAAGACGTTAGGCGTTACAAATAAGCAATAAGTTAAAGTAAAAATTAGAGCCTTGTAAAAGGGTAGGTTGGTAACTTGATCTACAAATTCCCCAAAACTATTTGTTTCATTCCAAAATTTTCCAATTTCTTCTATTGCAAGATGATTTCTATCTACATAAGTCCCAAATCCATTGAATTTTCCTAAAGGCTTTTCTTCACGAATTTTTGAGGTTTTTTCTTGGTCAACAACTATAGAAA
>QCNW01000010.1 GCA_003210025.1 Pelagibacteraceae bacterium AG-426-M19 | reverse complement strand
ATTTTTAGGATCATTATCCCCAATAACTTCATCAACAACAGAGTCCCAAATTATTTCAATTTTTTTATTTTCCATTAATTTCTTTTGAAGTAATTTTTCTGCTCTCAAACTATCTCTTCTGTGTATAAGTTGAACTTTTGAAGCAAATTTTGTTAAAAACATAGCTTCTTCGACTGCAGCATTTCCACCTCCAACAACTGCTACAGTTTTGTCTTTAAAGAAAAATCCATCACATGTTGCACATGCAGATACACCAAAACCTCTGAAGCTTTGTTCTGAGTCAATATTTAACCATCTAGCTTGAGCTCCTGTTGAAATAATTATTGAGTCTGCTTCATAAATTTGGCCGCTATCTCCAACAGCTTTAAATGGCTTAGATTTTAAGTCCACTGATGCAATATGATCTTGTATCATTTCAGTTCCAACTACTTCTGCCTGACCTTTCATTTGATCCATAAGCCATGGCCCTTGTATTACATCTTTAAATCCAGGGAAATTTTCAACATCGGTTGTTGTTGTTAATTGGCCACCAGGTTCCATGCCATGAACTAATATTGGTTTTAACATTGCTCTTGCAGCATAAATTGCCGCTGTGTATCCAGCGGGACCTGACCCAATTATTAACACTTTTGTGTGTTTAGTTGGATTTTCACTCATATGAAAGCTATATAATGATTAATGACTAAATTGAAAGGTATATTATTAACAGAAGGTATGCATGGGATGATTAGCCAAGTAGAAGGTTTGGCTAAAGCTTTAGATATAAATTTTTCTCACCACACAGTTGAAACAAAAGGTTTCTGGAAAGTTATACCACCAAAATTCACTCCAATATCCGACTCAGTTTTTAAAAAAATTGAATGCGAAGATGTTGATTTAATAATTTCATGTGGAAGAAAAAGTATTATTCCATCTTTATTCTTAAAAAAAAATTCAAAGAAAAAAGTATTTAACATTCATATTCAAAATCCAAAGATAAAACTTGATAATTTTGATCTAGTTGTAGTGCCAGAGCACGATAATCTTGATGGACATAATGTATTAAAAACAAAAGGAGCTATTCATTATTTAACAAGTGAAGAAATTGAAAAAGATAAAGAATATTTGTTTAGTATTTCAAGCAAATTGAGGGATAAAAATATAATTTCTTTAATAATTGGTGGTCCTACCCAGTATTATGATTATTCAGATAGAAATATCCAAGAAATTTTTTCAAAAGTAAATTATTTAGTTAAAGAAAATAATCTTAATTTAGTAGTTATCCCTTCTATGAGAACACCAAAGGGAACTATAGAACATGCAAAAATATATTTTGGAAATGATCATTTAGTATTAGATGGTGTTGATAAAAAAGCCTATTTAAGTGCTCTTTCACAATCAAAACATTTAGTTATTACTTGCGATTCAAGCTCTATGATTTCAGAGGCAGCTTTAACAGGTAAGCCAATTTATATTGCCACTATTCCACCTAAAAAAAGCGATAAAAGATTTAAAAAATTTAGAAAATTATTTCAAGAAATGAAAATTGTTAGAGAATTAGGGGAAAAATTAGAAAATTGGAACTATGAAAAATTAGATGAAACGAATAGAGTGGCAAATATCATTAAAGATAAAATTCAATTATAATGGCATTTTTAAATTCAATATTAAAAAATTCGTCAAATCACAAAACTCCTTTTGAACATTGGGAATTAAATCAACCTCTAACTGACAGCCAAGTTCAGGAAATTGTAAACGCTGATATAGCTAATCCGATAGAGCATAATTTAAACTATGATGGTACAAGAGCAATTGATGGAGGTGAAGGTAAGTTTAGAGAAGGTATATCAGACGGAGGCAAGGCACTAAAATTTAGATGTTTTGTGACCAAAGAAAACTCAAATCAATTTCCCAATCTTGTTGAATTTATTAAAGAACTTCAAAATCCATCAACTTATAAAAAAATTTCTGAAATGATCAATAAAGATCTTTCAAATTCATATGTAAGAGTTGAGGTTATCTGTGATAGAAAAGGTTTCTGGTTAAAACCACATTGCGATATTAAAGAGAAACTGATGTCATGTTTATTATTCGTAAATAAGCATAATGAAAAAGAAGATTTAGGTACAGATTTTTATGATGAAAATCTAAAATTAGCAAAAACTGTTCCTTATAAGGATAATTATGGTTATTTCTTTTCAAGTGGCCCTAACACTTGGCACGGTATGGAAAAAAAAGAAATAGTAAAAGAGAGAAGATGTCTTCAAGTGAATTATGTTACATTCGAGACAGATTGGAAAGTCAATTAAAATTAATTATCTTGCAGAGACTTTACTCTTAACTTTGTTGTTTTTAATGATTTTATTGCTTCTAAAAATGAATAGGCTGTAGACATATTCGTACAATAAGGAATTTTGTTCGCAAGAGTTCCTCTTCTTAATGCTCTTGCATCACTAATCCTGTGCTCAGAGTTTCCGCCTCCAGTATTTATTACCAATGATATTTTTTTTGAATTTAAAACATCTACTATATGTGGTCTGCCGCTACTTACTTTATTAATTTTTTTACATTTCATTCCATTTTGCTTTAAAATTTCTGAAGTTCCTTTAGTTGCAGAAAGTGTAAATCCAAGTTTTATCAATCTTTGAGCAATACCTATTATTTCTTGTTTGTGAGAGTCTTTTACCGATAAGAATGCCATTCCTTTGGTAGGTAAAGAATTTGAAGCTGCTATCTGACTTTTAGCAACTGCCATTCCAAAATCATCATCAAAACCCATTACTTCACCAGTAGACTTCATTTCAGGACCAAGCAATAAATCACTATCTGGGAATTTATTAAATGGAAATACAGCTTCTTTAACAGCAAATTTTTTATTGGTTTTATATTTTAATTTATATTTACTTAACTTTTCCCCAGACATTATTCTTGATGCAATTTTTGCAAGCGGAATACCATTTGCTTTTGAAACAAAGGGAACAGTTCTGCTTGCTCTAGGATTAACTTCAATGACAAAAATTTCATCTTTTTTAATTGCGAATTGAATATTTAAAAATCCTTTAACTTTTAAAGCCAAAGCTAATTTTCTTGTTTGTATTTTAAGTTCTTTTAAAAGATTTGCCTTTATTGATACCGGTGGCAAGCAGCAAGCAGAGTCTCCAGAATGAATTCCTGCTTCTTCGATGTATTGCATTATTCCAGCAACATAAACATCTTTTCCGTCAGAAATTGCATCTACATCCACTTCCATTGCACTATCAATAAATTTGTCAATTAAGATTGGATTTTGATCTGAAGCTTTGAAGGCTTCATTAATAAATTGATTCAATTGGCTTTTGTCATGAACAATTTCCATTGCCCTACCTCCTAAAACATAAGAAGGTCTAACAACTACAGGCAATCCAATTTTTTCAGCAACATTAATAGCTTGATCAAATTTGTAGGCTATTCCGCTTTCAGCTTGTTTTAATTTAAGCTTTATAAGCAACTCTCTAAATCTGTCTCTATCCTCTGCAAGATCAATCGATTTATATTGTGTTCCTAAAATAGGTAATTTATTTTCATCTAAAAATTTAGCTAATCTGATAGGAGTTTGGCCTCCAAATTGTGCAATAATCCCAATTAGATTTCCTTTTGATTTTTCTTTTAAAATTATATTCTCAACATATTCTTCAATTAAAGGTTCAAAATATAATCTATCACTTGTATCATAATCTGTAGAAACAGTTTCAGGGTTACAATTTATCATTATTGTTTCAAAACCCGCTTCTTTTAAAGAAAAGCTAGCCTGACAACAACAGTAATCAAACTCTATACCTTGACCAATTCTATTTGGTCCTCCACCTAAAATTATTATTTTCTTTTTATTGCTTGGCTCGGCTTCACATTCAGTTTTAATAGAAAAATTTCTTTGATATGTAGAATACATATAAGGTGTAAAAGATTTGAATTCAGCAGCACAGGTATCAACTTTCTTAAAAACAGGAATAACTTTTAGCCCTTTTCTTCTGGATTTGACGATTGTTTCTTTTTGACCAGTTAATTGTGAGATCTTTTTGTCAGAAAAGCCTATTGATTTTATTCTGTTAAATTCCTGAAAAGTTTTGGGCAGTCCTTTTGAGATTAGTATTTTTTCTTCATCAACTATTTCCTTAATTTGATTTAAAAACCACGGATCTACCTTACATAATTTATATATAATATCTAAAGAAATTTTTTTTCTAAAAGCCTCAGCAATCAGAAGCAATTTGTTTGGAATATTGATTTTTAAATTTTTTAGGATTTCTTTTTTTGAATAGTTAAAAATATTATCTAATCCTGATAAACCAGTTTCAAGTGAAACCAAAGCTTTTTGAAAAGATTCTTTGAAGTTTCTCCCAATTGCCATCGCTTCACCAACTGATCTCATGGATGTGCCTAAAATTGCTTCTGTGTCAGAAAATTTTTCAAACGTAAACCTCGGAATTTTTGTTACAACATAATCGATTGTTGGTTCAAAAGAGGCTGGTGTTACTTTAGTTATTTCATTTTGTAGTTCATCAAGAGTATAACCAACTGCTAATTTTGCAGCCACTTTTGCTATTGGAAATCCAGTTGCTTTAGAGGCTAATGCAGATGATCTTGAAACTCTAGGATTCATTTCAATAATTACCATTCTTCCATTTTTAGGATTTATGGCGAATTGAACATTTGAACCTCCAGTTTCAACACCTATTTTTCTTAAGCAAGCAATAGATGCATTTCTCATTACTTGGTACTCTTTATCTGTTAATGTTAATGCTGGAGCTATTGTAACAGAGTCACCGGTATGAGTTCCCATTGGATCAACATTTTCTATTGAACAGATAATTATACAATTATCATTTCGATCTCTTACAACCTCCATCTCAAATTCTTTCCATCCATCTAAACATTCTTCAACCAAAACCTGATTTTGGGGAGACTCATTCATTCCTTCTTTTACAATTTTAAAAAAGTCTTTTGTTGTTCTCGCAATCCCTCCACCTAATCCTCCCAAAGTAAATGAAGGTCTAATAATTGCAGGAAGACCTATTTTGTTTAAACATTTTTTTGCGTTTGAAAATTTATTAAGAACTTCTGACTTTGGTAAATCAATACCAATGTCAGACATATTCTTTCTAAATTTTTTTCTATCTTCAGCATTAGCTATTGCCTTAGAGTTTGCTCCGATAAGTTCAATTTTATACTTTTTAAGCAAACCAATTTTCTCTGCGTTAATTGCAAGATTTAATGCTGTTTGACCGCCCATTGTAGGTAGAATAGCATCAGGCCTTTCTTTTTTGATGACTTCCTCTAGTACTACCAGAGATATTGGTTCGATATAAGTTTTATCAGCAATACCAGGATCAGTCATTATAGTTGCTGGATTTGAGTTAATTAATATTACTTTATAACCCTCATCTTTTAATGCTTTGCATGCCTGTGTCCCTGAATAATCAAACTCACAAGCTTGACCAATAATAATTGGACCAGCTCCAATAACTAATATTTTTTTAATGTCTTTTCTTTTTGGCATATTTTTTTATGTCTTTAATAAAATTACTAAATAAATATTTACTATCTTGTGGTCCAGGATTAGCTTCAGGATGATATTGAACTGAGAAAACTGGTTTATTTTTTAATCTTATTCCTTCAATAGAATTATCAAATAATGACAGATGCGTTATTTCCGTATTTTTTTTTAAGCTTTGCTTAACAACCTCAAATCCATGATTTTGACTGGTAATTTCTACTTTCTTAGTAATTAAATTTTTTACTGGATGATTTGCACCCCTATGTCCTAATTTCATCTTTTTTGTTTTTGCATCTAAAGCTAAAGCTAATATTTGATGACCCAAACATATCCCAAATAATGGAATATTTTTTTTTATTAAATTTTTTACAACTTTAATTGCATACTTTCCTGTTGCAGCAGGATCCCCAGGACCATTTGACAAAAAAATTCCATGAGGTTTTAGATTAAGTATATTATTTGCATTTTCTTTGCAGGAAACGACTTTAACTTCGCAATCAAAATCAGAAAAATATCTAAGTATATTTTTTTTAATTCCATAATCTATCGCCACAACCCTAAATTTTTTCTTATTATTTTTTTCATAGCCCTTATTTTTTTTCCAAGTTTTATATCCTTTCCAAATATAAGTTTTATTAGTAGTGACCTCTTGAGCAAGATCCATTCCGTTTAAACCAGGCCATTTTATTGATTTATTTATAAGTTTATTAATATTAAATTTACCATTTTTATTGTTTGATATTGTCCCTTTTGGAGCCCCTTTATCTCTTATAAAATTTGTTAAACTTCGAGTATCTAGACCAGTTATGCCTACTATTTTATTTTTTTTAAGCCATTTATCTAAATTTTGCAGAGATCTATAATTAGAAGGACTTGTTATCTCTGAATTAAAAATAACTCCTCTTGTCCATATTTTATCAGACTCTATATCTTCTTTATTAACCCCAACGTTACCAATGTGTGGAAATGTAAAATTTATAATTTGTCCAGCATAAGATGGGTCTGATATTATTTCTTGATAACCTGTTAATGAGGTATTAAAGCATATTTCTCCAGTTGCTTCTCCTACATGTCCTAGTCCGATCCCCTTAAAGACTGATTTATCTTCGAGTACTAAAATAGCTGTATTAATATTTGAGAGATGTGAAGTTTTTTTTTTTCGTTTTAAAGTCAATTACAACTCATGAGTTAAAGGTTAATACAATAAAACGTATTTATCCGCAACACATCTATAATAATTTTTTAAAAATACAATTTTTTCTTTTGAACAATTTTGTCTATGAAGTACATTCTAATATGTCCTTAAGAGATAAAATAGATAACGATTACAAAAATGCTTTAAAATCAAAAGATAAAAATAAGATATCAACTTATAGGTTAATTTTATCTGGAGTTAAGGACTTAGATATTAACAATAGGTCTGGCCCAAATAAAAAGGAGACAGACGATGAGGATATAAAAAAACTCCTAAAAAAAATGATCAAACAAAGATCCGAATCAATTGAAATATATAAAAAAAATAACAGATCAGATTTATTAGAAATTGAACAAGGTGAGCTTGATGTTTTATCCGAATATTTGCCTAAGCAATTATCCGAGGCAGATACAAAAAAGATATGTGAAGAAATTATAAAAAGTTCAGGAGCTTCTTCAATTAAAGATATGGGTAAAGTCATGGGTGAATTGAAAAAAAACCACGCTGATACAATTGATTTTTCTAAGGCAGGTCAGATTATTAAAAATTTACTTAATAGCCAATGAAATATCCAAAAGAATATTTAGACGAAATTAAAACTAGATTAAAAGTTTCAACAGTTGTTTCTAAAACTGTTAAACTTAAAAAAAGAGGTAAAGAGTTTGTTGGTTTATCACCTTTCAAAACAGAGAAAACTCCATCATTTACAGTAAATGATGAAAAAGAATTTTACCATTGCTTTAGCACAAGTGAGCACGGAAATATTTTTGATTTTGTAATGAAAACCCAAAACCTTAGATTTGGTGAAGCAGTCAAAATGCTTTCAAATCTTGCAGGTATGCAACCTTATACGTTTTCAAAACAAGATGAGGAAAGAGAGAATAAATGGAAATTATATAAATCTATATGTAGTAATTTTTCTAAATTTTATAAAAATGAATTATTTAAAAATGAGAATTCAATTAATGCAAAAAATTATCTTAAATCAAGAGGGCTATCTGGTGTTGAGGTTAAAAATTTTAATCTTGGCTTTGTCACAGAGGATTTAGATTATTATGAAATCCTAAAAAAGGATTATGATGAAGAAATTATCAAAGATACAGGCTTATTTTACTTTGATGAGAAGAAAAAAAAATATATATCAAGATTTAGAAATAGAATAATTTTTCCAATAAATAACATATCAGGAAATATAATTGGTTTTGGAGGAAGAATTGTTGAGGACAATAAAAATTTAGCTAAATATATTAATTCACCTGAAACACCTTTTTTTAAAAAGGGTTCAAATTTATATAATCTTGATAAAGCAAGAAAATTATCAAATAAATTAGAAGATGTTTATTTAGTAGAGGGTTATATGGATGTTATTGGTTTATCAAAAAATGGTATAGAAAATACTGTTGCAAACTTAGGAACTGCTTTGACAAGTAAACAAATACAAATTTTAAATCAATTCTATAATCATATTATTATATGTTTTGATGGTGATCAAAGTGGTTATAAAGCTGCTCTACGAGCTGCAGAGAATATTATCGATGAATTAAAACCTGACAAAAAAATCTCTTTTCTACTTTTAGAGGATAACTTAGATCCAGATAACTATGTTAATAAATTTGGTAAAGAGAAATTCTTAGAATTTTCAAATAAAAAAATTATTCCTATACACAAATTTATTTTAGAACATTATTTGCATCAAACAACTGAAAATCCTAGTTCGCGAGCAATCTTTGAAAAAAAACTAAGAGAAATTGCATCAAATATTAAAGACAGTTTTGTAAAAAAATATACGCTAGAGTATTTTCTTGAAAAAGTTTCAGAGTTAACACCAAATATTAATTCAAAATTTAAAAAAAATTATAAAATTTTTCCAAAATCTCTTGCTAAAACTAAAAGTTATTACAATGAAACGAAATCATTAAAATCTTTTGAAATTAAAGAATTTTCATTTTTATACATATTGCTTGCAAAACCTAAATTAATTCAGGAAAACTTTCATTTAATAGATAGAGTCAAATTATATAGTGATGAAAACAAGCAATTATTTGCTGAAATTTTGAACCAATCAGAAAATTTATTAAATTTAGACTTACAAAAATTAAATGTGGACAAAAATCTTGTTAATAGAGTTATGAATTATGCTTCAGTCAAACACATAATTTCAAAAAACTTAAATGATGAAGAAAAAATTTTAGAGATTTTTACTGAGATTATACAAGATCTTAAAAATTATGAGTTAGAGCAAAGAATATCTGAATTAGAATCAAAGTTTTTAGAAGATATGAGCGAAAGCACTTTTAACAAGATAAAAGAGTTAAAAAAGCTACAAAAAATCAACTAAAAATAATAAAAATCACATAGATTTTTTTGTAATAGATATTATATAAGTCCTTCAAACTTTTAATTGTGGAACGAATAATTACAAAATCATTTGCTAGGTTAATGGGTCGTGGTATCCATCGTGGATTTATAACTCATGAAGAATTAAACAAGTCATTAGGCAAGCGAAATTTATCAAGCGAGAATCTTTCTCAAGCTTTTATACATATTTTAGATGAAAGTATTGTTTTAGTTGAAAAGAAGTCTGATTATAAAATTTTAAGAAAAAAAGATTCCTCATCTAAAGAAGAGGGAAAAACTTTAGAAAAAAGCGACGATCCTATCAGAATGTATCTCAGAGAAATGGGAGGTGTAGAGTTATTATCACGAGAGGGCGAAATAGCTATAGCCAAAAGAATTGAAGCTGGCAAAGATGTAATGTTGAATGCATTATCGCAAAGTCCTATTACAGCACAACAATTTTTTGAATGGAATACAAAACTTCATAATGATGAAATTTTAGTCAGAGAGATAATTGATATTGATACTAATTACATGGATGACGATGAAAATTCTAATAACTCTAAAGTAAAAAAACAAGATGATGATCAAAATCAAGAAGATACAAATAATTCTGACGAAGATGAATTCAACCCAACTTTAGCAGCCATGGAAACAGAAATTAAACCAAAAGTTCTAGAAACTGTTCATTCTTTAACTAAAGAGTATAATAAATTAATAAAATATCAAAATGAGCAGCTTCAATGTATATTAAACTCTAAAAAATTTTCATCTTCAAAAGAGACAAACTATAAAAAAATTGTTGATAACATTTTAAATCTAATAAAGTCACTTCAACTTTCTCCATCAGTTTTGGAGGAATTAGTTCAAAAACATTATTCAGAAAATAAAAAAATAGTTTCTTTAGAGGGAAACTTACTGAGATTAGCTATAGAGTCTAAAATATCAAGAGATGAATTTATCAAATTTTATATAGGTAATGAGATAAATCCAAATTTGAAAGAATTTCTGGATACAAATGAAGTATGGAAAAAATTTTTTCAAAAAAATAAAAATGAATTTAAAAATATAAGAGATAGGCTAGTTGAAATTAGTAATAAGTTAGGAATATCTGTTACAGAATTTAAAAAACTAGTAAGTAGAGTCCAAAAAGGTGAAAAAGAATCAAGAATAGCAAAAAAAGAAATGGTTGAAGCTAATTTAAGGTTGGTAATATCTATTGCCAAAAAATATACAAATAGAGGTCTCCAATTTTTAGATTTAATTCAAGAAGGTAATATAGGTTTAATGAAAGCAGTAGATAAGTTTGAATACAGAAGAGGTTACAAATTTTCAACATATGCAACTTGGTGGATTAGGCAAGCAATAACTAGGTCAATAGCTGATCAAGCTAGAACAATAAGAATACCTGTTCATATGATTGAAACAATAAATAAAATAGTAAGAACTCAAAGATTAATTTTAAGTGAATTTGGAAGAGAGGCAACTCCCGAGGAGCTTGCAAAAAAATTAAGAATGCCTCTAGAAAAAGTAAGAAAGGTTTTAAAAATATCCAAAGAACCTGTTTCATTAGAAAAACCTGTTGGTGATGAGGAAGATAGTAGTTTAGGTGATTTTATAGAGGATACCAAGGCTCTAGCTCCACTTGAGCAAGCAATAAAATCTAATTTAAGTGAAGCAACAACTAAAATTTTATCCACGCTTACTCCACGAGAGGAAAGAGTTTTGAGAATGAGATTTGGTGTAGGAATGAATACCGATCATACTCTAGAAGAAGTTGGGCTTCAGTTCTCAGTTACTAGAGAAAGAATTAGACAAATAGAAGCTAAAGCTCTTAGAAAATTAAAACACCCGAGTAGATCCAAACAACTAAAAAGTTTCCTGGAAAGTTAGGGCCGTTAGCTCAATAGTAGAGTACTGCATTGACATTGCAGGGGTAGTTGGAGCGTAACCAACACGGCCCACCATTTCTAGATTATCTTCAATTGCTAACTTAAAAAAAATGGTATATTTAGGTGTTCAATTTAGGGCCTGTAGCTCAGTTGGTTAGAGCAGTACACTCATAATGTATTGGTCCCAGGTTCGAGTCCTGGCGGGCCCACCATATCAAGCAAAATTAATATTAATAAATTATAGTTTTTCAAAATTTAAGCAAAAACTGTATTATCATTATAAATAAAATGAATTTTAAAATTAAAATTAAACCTAAGATTTCGTATTATTTTTCAATATTAGTCTCTTCTGTCATTCTTTTTTATTTTGCCTATAAAGGAATTGTTGCATATCTAATTCACCGAGAGTTATATGGTGGAGGATTAGATACATTAGTTTTATTGCGTGCATCTATTTCAGGAATAATGCTTCTTTTAATTCTTTTATTTATACAGTTTATAAAAATACCTGATCTAAAAAGTCATTTTACAATTTTAAAAGGATTATTTATTGGATGGACAAGTGTTTTTATAATACTAGTCGTCGTTAATTTGAGCTCAATTTATTTTATTTTATTAACTGGTTTGGTGTCTTTTTTTTCATTAATTACTTTATTCAGCTTAGAGGACCAAATTAAAGAAGAGAAAAATACCCTCACAGAAAAAGAAATTTACCTTCTGCAACAGCTTGCAAAAAAAAAGTAGTTCTATTTTGAAAAAAATAATATTTTTAGTTTTATTTTTATTATGCCAAAATAGTGTCTATTCTAATATTATGATTTTAGATCAATTAAAAAACCCTAAAATAACAAATCAATTTCAAGAGTGGAATTTTATTACAGATCAAGTAATGGGAGGTGTATCAACAGGAAAATTTATAGTTGAGGAAGTTGATGGACAAGTGTGTTATAAAATGATTGGAAACGTATCCACTAAAAATAATGGTGGATTTATTCAAATGAGGACAAAATTAAGTCCTGAAATTAATACTAAAGACTATGATGGAGTATACGTAAAAGTTTATGGTAATGAAAAAAATTATAATCTTCATTTAAGAACTGGTTTAACTTTAGCCCCATGGCAGTATTATAGTTACACCTTTGCAACAACAAAAAACTGGATTGAAATTAGGGCACCATTTGAAAAATTTAAAAAATCAAATTTCTATCAACCTAAAAGTATATTGGGTCAAAATATAAAATCAGTTGGGTTAGTTGCAGGTTTTGATAATTTTAAGTCAAATATTTGCTTAAGTGAAATTGGATTTTACTAATTATTTAATTAAAAATTCCTCAAGTGTTTTAAACAATGCATTTATATCACCATCATTATTCTGAATTATAGAATTAAACTCTTCTTTTTGAGTTCTTGCTAAACTTAATCCTTCAACAATTAAATCTCTTATCAAAGGTCTTTCCGGATTCTTTGTATATATTCTCCAGTCAATTTTCACCTGTGGTCTTTTTGATGTTGCTTCTAAAATACTATTAACAATGGTATATTTATCATTAATTTTTTTTTGTGAAACAACATTTATTCTTGGATTTGTATAATCAACTAATCTACTAGAAAAACTCTTTAAAAAATAACTTCGAAATAATTTTTGGTATTTAGATTTTTGTTCTTCATTAATTATTTTTCTGTACTTTCCAAGTGTATATAATCCTATGCCGTTAATATCTACACTTCTTTCCGCAATTGCGTTTAATTTTATTATTTTAGACTCAACCGGGTCTTCACTGGACAGTATAGATGCAGCTTCATCTACAATACCATTAATGAGATCACTAGGATCTTTTGCATAAGTAAAATTGTTTAAATTAATACAAATTATGAAAAAAATTAAAATTTTTAAAACTTTCATTTTAAAAGATAAATTATTGACTATCTAATTCTTCCCAATCGTCGTCACTTAATGTGTCAGTTGTCTCATCTATATTTTGAATTTTTCTATATCTATCTTGCAAATAAAGACTTCTGACAGAAGCATAAAGATCAACAGAGCTCTTTTCAAGGCTATCAAATGACTCTAAATTTTTTGCTCTAAAATCAATTCCATCAAGCACTCTAGACATATAATAATCTGCTTCAGAAAAGTACTGGGTATCATTTACAACTGTAACGTTATACCATGCATCTCCCCCAATTAAATTAATAACAGATCCAATAGAGTCCCTCACTGTTGTTGGCCCTAATACTGGTAATACAAAATAGCATCCTGTTCCTGCCCCCCAAACACCTAATGTTTGTCCATAGTCTTCACTATCACGTTTTTTTAATCCATAGTATGATGCAACATCAAAAATTCCAGCGATTCCTAATGTTGAATTGATAATAAATCTTGCAGAGTTAACTCCCGCATCTTTAAATTGTCCTTGTAGAACGTTGTTTGGTACTGTTACCACATTACTTAAATTTGCAAGAGCATTGCTAGTTCCTGATCTAATTGGTTGAGGAAATATTATGTATCCTTTTGCAAGTGGCTTAAAAACAACTTTATCAATTACTTGATTAAATGCAAAAATTCCCCTGTTTACAGTTTCAAAACAATCCTTCGCTTCCACATACCCATTATTTTTTTTACTAATATCTATTTTTCCATCATCACCTGCGTATGCTAGATTATTAATAAATGAAAATATTAAAATTGATAAAACTGAAAGCAACTTTTTCATATATTATTTATATTATATTAAACAATAATATAAAGATAAAATGTTTGAATTTATGCTAAAAAATGTTGAAAAAATGTCGATAAAATACTCTCCAAATTTTTATACAAAAAAAAGAAGTATTTCAAAAGTAAAATACCTTATATTTCACTACACTGGCATGAAATCTGAAATTGGAGCAATAAGAAAACTGACAGACAAAAATTCAGAAGTAAGTTGTCATTATTTCATAAAAAAAAATGGTGAAATCATAAAAATGGTTCCAGATTTATATATTGCTTGGCATGCTGGTATTTCATCTTGGAAAAAAGATAAATCACTTAATTCAAAATCTATTGGTATAGAAGTATCAAATCCAGGACATAAAAATGGTTATAAACATTTTAATTTTAAACAGATTAATTCAATTATTAAATTATCTAAAATTTTAAAAAAAAAATACAAAATTAAAAAGAGTAATATTTTAGCCCACTCTGATATAGCACCTTTGAGAAAAAAGGATCCAGGAGAGAAATTTCCATGGAGATTGTTATCCAAAAAAAAATTATCTATATGGCACAATTTAAGTGAAAGAAATTGTAAAGAATTCAGAAAAATTAAATTAGATAATAATATAAATTTTTACAAATTATTATTTAAGTTTGGCTATAAATATACAAATAATTCTTCTGATAAGATTAAAATATTAAAAAATTTTCAAAGAAGATTTAGACCTGAATTAATTAGTAGTATTGTTGATAAAGAGTGTTATTTAATATTAAAATCATTGATTTATTTGAGTTAATACAAGTTGAAATTTATAAAAAAAAGCATATTTCTAATAATGCCAGATAAACGACTTATCGCTTTAATTATTTAAAGAGGAAAGTCCGGGCTCTACAAAGACACAGTGCCAGTTAATGACTGGCGGGGGTAACCCTAGGGACAGTGCCACAGAAAATAAACCGCCTTATCAAGGCAAGGGTGAAAAGGTGTGGTAAGAGCACACCGGCTAAGTTGGTAACAACTAGCGCATGGAAAACCCCACTGAGAGCAAGACTGAGTAGAGATGACATTGTTAGAAATAACTAAAAGCAGTCTTTGGCTAGTCATCAGGGTTAGTTGCTTGAGCTTTAAAGTGATTTAAAGCCTAGATAAATGATAAGTTTAAAAGACAGAACCCGGCTTATAGTTTATCTGGCATTTCACTAAAATAAATACAAATAATTATTAAACTTTTACATTTCAGTTCCATAATATTAGCTATTGACGCTAACAAATAAAACCCATAATATCCCATAAAAACCCAAAATTTAGGATAATATGGTTTATGTTTTTATCTACCTACGAAAACAAATTGGACAAAAAGGGAAGGGTTTCAGTGCCTGCATCATATAGATCATATTTATCAAACATAGGCTACAATGGAATAATTTGTTATCCATCATTTAACAATCTATGTATTGAAGCATGGCCACAAGATCGAATTGAAAAAATATCTAATGCAATAGACTCATTAAATCCATTTGAAGAAAAGAAAGATTATTTTGCTACATCTATATTATCGGAAAGTATAAATTTACAATTTGACAGTGAAGGCAGAGTTCAAATAACGACAAAATTACTAAAACATGCAAGAATTAAAAACACCATGTTATTTGTTGGTCAAGGCAAAACATTCCAAATTTGGGAACCAACACATTTTGAAAAATTTAGGGCAAACGCTAGGAAAAAATCTAATATTAATCGAGCAAGTCTTAAATGGGAAAAACAATTTAATAACTAAAAGGGGAAAAATATGACAATAAACTTTAAAACACCAGATATAAAAGAATTGAAACCTAGAATTCTCGTATTAGGAGTAGGAGGTGCGGGTGGAAATGCAATCAATGGAATGATTGAGGCTGGCCTTCAGGGCGTAGAGTTTATTGCAGTCAATACAGATGCTCAAGATTTAAGATTAAGTAAGGCACAAACAAAAATACAAATGGGATTAAATTTAACTAAAGGGCTAGGAGCAGGCGCAAAACTAGATATAGGTCAAGCTGCTGCAGACGAGTCTTTAAATGAAATTGTAAATATATTGCAAGGTGCAAATATGGTTTTCATTACAGCCGGAATGGGTGGCGGAACTGGAACTGGATCTGCTCATGTAATTGCTAGAGCTGCAAAAGAACTTAATATCTTAACTGTCGGGGTTATAACTCTACCTTTCTTATATGAGGGCCCTTCAAGAATGAGAAAAGCTCAACAAGGCTTAGAGGAACTTCGAAAACATGTTGATACTATTATAGTTGTTCCAAATCAAAATTTATTCAAGATTGCAAGTGAACAAACAACTTTTGAAGAATCTTTTGCTTTATCAAATGATGTTTTGCTTCATGGTGTTCAAAGCATAACTGATTTAATGGTTAGACCGGGGCTTATTAACTTAGATTTTGCTGATGTTGAAACTGTTATGAGTTCAATGGGCAAAGCTATGATGGGTACAGGTCAAGCTGAAGGAGAAGGAAGAGCAGTTAAAGCTGCTGAATCAGCAATTAATAATCCATTGATTGACGATTATTCTTTAAAAGGGGCAAAAGGACTTTTGGTTAATATCACAGGAGGTAAAGATTTAAAATTATTTGAAGTAGATGAAGCTGTGAATAAAGTAAGAGCCGAAGTCGATCCAGAGGCAGAATTAATTATAGGAGCTATAACTGATGATAGCTTAGATGGATTAATGAGAGTTTCAATTGTTGCTACAGCTCTAGATGGTCAGCAACCTGAGCCTAAATCAGTAATTAACATGGTACATAGAATTCAAAATAGAAATCCAGGTTATTCTGAGTTTTCAAATTCTGCATCAACTCAATCTTTCCAATTTACAAATAACAACTCAATAATTACTAATGGAGCTAACGCTCTTAAAATAGAGGAAGAAGAGAAAAATGAAGAATTGAGCTCTAAAAGCATAGATACAAATTATGCAAATGAGTCATCAAGCACTATAAATGGTGAGGATTTAATGCAAACCGAAGCGCCTGAAGCTAGTTCAGTAAACTCAGAATTTGAAACCAATATAGATGAAAAAGTATCTGAAAATAATGGTTTGGAGAATTTTGAGTTGAATGATGATACCCCCGAGCTATTTAATTCAGATGCTAATGAAGAGTTATCAACTTCACCACAAGAGATAAACTCAGAGGAAGAAGAAGATTTAGAAATTCCAGCATTTTTGAGAAGACAAAAGAATTAATGGTCTTCAAAAAAATAAATGAATGCCACCATAAATCTGGAAAAACATTTTCCAGTATTACTAAACGAATTAGTTAGTATTATTTCCCCTCTTTATGGTGGCACATTTATTGATTGCACATTTGGTGCAGGCGGTTATTCGAAAAAAATATTAGAGAACAAATTAAATAATGTAATAGCATTAGATAGAGATAATTCTGTCAATAGTACAGCTAATCAATTCCACACAAAGTATAAAAAAAGATTTAAATTTTATAACAAAAAATTTTCGGATGTTGATCAAATAAATGAAGATAATATTAAAGCAATTATTTTTGATCTGGGATATTCGTTAAATCAGATTTCTGATCTAAATAGAGGTATATCTTTTAATAGCAAAGGTAAACTAGACATGAGAATGGGATTAAATGATTTTTCTTGTGATGATGTAATTTCAAAAATGAGCCAACAAAGTCTTTTTAAAATTTTCAAGTATTTTGGTGATGAAAAATATGCAAAACCAATATCAAAAAAAATAGTACATTTAAGAAAAAATAAAAAAATTAAAACTGAAAATTTAGTAGAAATCATTGAAGGTATAAAAAAAAAGAAAAGTGGAAAAAATAAATCCACTAAAGTTTTTCAAGCTCTTAGAATTTTTGTAAATAAAGAGATAACCGAACTGATATATGGTTTAATAAAAGCCTATAATATTTTGCCAGTTGGTGGAGTAATAGCAGTTGTCACTTTTCATTCTATCGAGGATAAAATAGTAAAGTTTTTTTTTAAAGAATACTCAGAAGTAAAAAATTCCTCTAGGTATTTACCGAAAAGTATTTCAACTAAAAAGTATTTTAATTTAACTAAAAAAAAACCAATAACTCCATCATCCAGTGAGATTAATATTAATCCCCCCTCAAGGTCAGCAAAACTTAGATTTGCATACAAACTAGAGAACGGATGTAATTTTAAAAAATTTCTTAGTAATTTTAATTACTTAAAAGATATAGAAAACATGAACTTTGATGCATAAAAAAATTCTTTTATTTATAACGCTTATTATTCTTATAATTTCAACAGCTTTTACAAAAAATTCGACAAAAAAACTTGATAAAAAAATTTTTGAAATTCAAGAAGATATTAGAGCTCTCAATGACATTTATGAGTTGGTTTTATTTGATTACAACTATCTTACATCGCCAAATAAGTTAATGGAATATTCTAAAATATATTTTGATAAAGAATTAAAAAAAAAGAAAATTACAGATTTAAAAATTTTTAAATTTAAAAATGAATAATATTGATGAAAATTTCAAATTCGAAGGAAATAAATCAAATTTAAAAATATCCTTTGAACGAATATATTTTATTTTCTTTATCTTTTTTATAATTACAATAATTTTTACATCTAAAACTATCTATTTAGGACTTAAGAAAACTAACCAAACTCAAATTATAAAAGAAAAAGAGAAATATAGAGCATCAATTATGGATAGAAATGGAAATATTATTGCTAAAACTGTGCGTGTGACTAATTTGGCCATAAATCCAAATCAATTAATTAACAAAGAAAAATTATTAATTTCTTTAAAATTAATATTCCCTGACAAGAATTTTGAAAAAGAAATAGATGGAAAAAAATTTTTTTATGTCAAAAAGAAAATATCTCCAGAAAAACTTGAAAAAATTAAATTATTGGGAGAAAAATCATTCATAGAGGAAGAAAACATTGCTCGCGTTTATCCTAACGGTAATCTTTTCAGTCATATATTGGGACAGATTGATACAGATAACAATGGTGTATCTGGTATAGAAAAATCTTTTGATTATGAACTAACAACTTCGAACACACCTTTAAAACTTACTTTAGATACTGAAATACAATATTTGATAAGAGAGGAATTGATAAAATTTCAGGAAATTTTTAAAAGTTATGGAAGTACAGCTATTTTAATGGATGTTAACAATGGTGAGATTATTTCTATGGTTTCTTTACCAGATTTCGATTTAAATAAAAGAGAAAACATTTCTGATAAAAAATTTATAAATAGATCTACTAAGGGTGTATATGAACTTGGATCAGTTTTTAAAACATTTACATTAGCTGCTGGACTTCAACAAAATGTTATTAAAGAAGATACTCTATTTGAAAATTTACCAAAAAAAATAAAATGTGCTGGGATGTCGATTTCTGAATATGATATGGATATTCCATCAAATCTTACAGCGGAAGAAATATTAATTAGATCTGGAAATATTGGATCGATTAAAATTGCACAGAAAGTCGGTTTAAAAAATTTTAAGAAATTTTTAGAAGATTTAGATTTATTAAATAAAACACAATTTGATATTGATGAAATTGGGAGTCCAATTCCATTTAAATGGGGTAAATGTAAATTAGCTACTTCTGCATATGGTCATGGTATAACTACTACACCACTTCAACTCGCAAAAGCTTATGCAATAATTTCAAACGGTGGATATAAAATAACACCATCTTTAATTAAAAAAGAGAAATATTCAAAAAAAGGTGAACAAATAATATCTAATGAAATTTCACATAAAATTAATGAGATACTGAGAAAAATTGTAACATCTGAAGAGGGCACTGCTAATTTAGCAAATATTACTGGTTATGAAATCGCTGGAAAAACAGGAACAGCTCAAAAATCTATAAGAGGTAAATATTCAAAAAAAAAAATAAATACTTTTGCTTCAATTTTTCCAATATCTTCATCAAAATATGTTTTAATTGTTTTGTTAGATGAACCAAAGTTGAGTGAAGCTTATATTTATGAATATAATGATGGTAAAAAAAGGAAGATAATAGGCACACCTTTTAATACTGCTGGCTGGACTTCAGTTGAGGTTGCCAAAAATATAATTGAAAAAATCGGGCCTATTTTAGCCATAAATTATTAAGAAATTTCATAATGATATTAAAAAGCTTTTTTAAAAACCTTAAAAAAGAATTTAAAAATAAAAGTTTTGATGGATTTGAATTTAATTCGAAAAAAATAAAAAAAAATTATATATTTTTTGCAATACATGGTAGTAAATTTAATGGAAATAATTTCATAAATGATGCCATAGCAAGAGGGGCTCGAATAATTGTATCAAATAAGTATAAAACTGGAGTCAATAAAGGTGTATTATATATAAAAGTAAGCAATCCTAGATTAGCCTTAACAAATTTTGCAAATAAATATTATAATAAAAAACCAAATAATATAATTGCAGTAACTGGTACAAACGGTAAATCGTCTATAGTCAATTTTTATTACCAGATATTAAAACTTAATAAAAAAAGAGTAGCCTCAATTGGAACTTTAGGTGTCAAATCGAATGGTGTTAGCTTAAAACTTAATAATACAACTGTAGACGCCATTACAATAAATAAAATACTTGCAAATTTAAAGAATAAAAAAATTGAAAATGTAATTTTAGAAGCATCAAGTCATGGCCTGCATCAAAAAAGATTACATGGTATTAAATTTAGCACATCTATATTTACTAATTTAAGTAGAGATCATTTAGATTACCACAAAAATTATAAAAATTATTTTAATTCAAAATTAATTTTATTTAATGAATTGACAAAGAAAAATGGAAATTTGATATTTGATAATGATTTAAAATATTCGCAAATTTTGAAAAAAATAGCCTATAGAAAAAAATTAAATTCATTAAACATTGGTACATCAGATAGTCATTTAAAAATTAATTCAATTAAAATTTTAAATAAATACCAACATGTAAAGTTTACTTTTCAAACTAAAGAATACCAATTTAAAACAAGCCTTGTTGGAAAAATACAAATTAAGAATTTGATGATGGCTGTTGCAGCAGCAATTAAAAGTAATCTAAAAATTGATGATATTGTTAAAAAACTTAAGTATATTAAACCTGCAACAGGAAGGCTCGAGATAATCGGAAAAGCCAAAGATAATTCAATTTTTATTTTAGACTACGCTCATACTCCAGAAGCTCTTAAAACTAGTATAGAAAATATTAAGGAACAATTTGGTTTAAGAAAAATTAATATTGTATTTGGATGTGGCGGTGAAAGAGATAAAGAAAAAAGACCAATAATGGGTAAAATTGCTAACAAACTATGTAATTATATTTATCTTACAGACGATAATCCTAGAAACGAAAATCCAGATAATATCAGAGCAAGTATTAAGAAATCAATTTTACCATCTAAAATGATTGAAATACCATCAAGAAAATTAGCTATAAAAAAAGCAATTTTAAATAGTAAGTCTGACGAGGTTTTAATTATTGCAGGGAAAGGACATGAAAACACTCAAGAATATATTAAGAAAAATAAATTTTCTGACAAAGACAATATAAGAAAATCAATAATTTTAAAAAATAGATCTTTATCGAATGATTGGAAATTAAATATTTTGAAAGAAATTATAAATAACAAAAAATTAGATAGAGTAAAAAATTTAAAAATTAGCACTAATTCGAAAGAACAGAATAAAGGTAAAATTTTCCTTGGAATTAAGGGCAAATCTCTGAATGGAAATGATTTTGCAGATGAAGCTTTAGAAAATGGAGCAAAATTGGCAATTCTTCAAAATACCAAAAATGATAATAAAAAAAAGATTAATGTTAAAAGTACTATAGAATTATTAATTAAATTTTCACAAAAGATAAGAATTTCTTCTAATGCATCTCAAGTTGCAATTACAGGATCTTCAGGCAAAACCTCGCTGAAAGAATTGTTAGGACAATGTCTTCAAAAAAATTATTCCACAACATTTTCAAAAAACTCATTCAATAATAAATTTGGTTTACCATTTTCTTTAATGAATTTAAATAAGGATGCGACTTATGGAATTTTTGAAATTGGAATGGATAAAAAGGGAGAAATAGACTATTTATCAAAAATAATTAAACCAGATATTGGAGTTATTACAAATATTAGTTATGCTCATGCCAAAAATTTTAAATCTTTACTGGATATAGCTAAAGCCAAATCAGAGATTATTTTTAACATCAGAAAAAATGGTACAATTGTATTGAACAAAGATGATAAATTTTTTGATTTTTTTACAAATTTAGCAAATAAAAATAATTTAAATATTATCTCTTTTAGTAAACATAAAAATTCTAATATTAGATTACATAAATTAAAAAAATCTGCTAAATCTTGTATCATTTATATTAATGTAGATTCTAAAATTTATAATTTTAAAATTAATAATAACTTATTACCTTATTTAGATAATATTTTGGCTTCCATAGCAGTTTGTAAAAGTTTAGATATTACTGATGAAATAAAAAGTAACTTTTTTTCTAATTATAAAATACCCAGTGGTAGAGGAAATATAAAAAAATTCACTGTAGGCTCTAAAAAAGTTAACATAATAGATGAAAGTTATAATTCAAATCCATTATCTCTAAATTTCTCAATTAAGAAATTTGATAATTTAAAAGTAAATCCAAATAAAAAATTTATGCTACTCGGTGATATGTTAGAATTAGGAAAGTTTTCAAAAAAACTTCATATTGAAGCTGCAAAAGATATTAATAAAGCTAAGTTCAAAAAGCTGTTTGTTTATGGGAATAATAT
>QCNW01000009.1 GCA_003210025.1 Pelagibacteraceae bacterium AG-426-M19 | reverse complement strand
ATTTTGAAAAAGGCTTTATAAGAGCAGAAACTGTGTCTTATCAAGATTTCGTTGGTAGCGGTGGCTGGTTAAAATCTAGAGAAAACGGTAAAATGAGATTAGAAGGTAAAGATTATGTCGTTAAAGATGGCGATGTTCTAAACTTTAGATTCAACACGTGACCATATCTTCTTCATTGTAAAGTAAACCAATACAGTCAATATTATCAAATAAGCTATAACTCTAAATCCTGTTTTATGTCTCTGCTCTAAATGTGGTTCAGCTGACCACATCAAAAAATTTGTGACATCTTTAGACATTTGCTCAGCTGTAGCTTTTGTTCCATCTGTATACTCAATCAAGTCATCAGATAAAGGAGCTGGCATTTTAATTTTATTTCCATACATATACTTATTGTAATAAACACCATCATCTAAATCTACACCTTCTGGAGGCTCAGAATATCCTAGCAATAAAGAATAAATATAATCTGCCCCACCTTTTCTTGCCTTAACTAGAACAGACATGTCTGGTGGATAAGCGCCACCATTAGCAGCTTTAGCTTCTTGCTCATTAGCATATGGCATCACAAATTTATCAGATAATTTGGCTGGTCTTACAAACATTTCCCCAGTGCTATCTGGGCCATCAGTTACTTCAAAACTCGCAGCTATTGCTTTAGCCTCAGCTTCAGAAAATTCTGGTCCACCCTTTTCTGCTAAATTTCTATAGGTCAAATATTTCATAGAATGGCAAGATGCACATACTTCGGTATATACTTGATAACCCCTTTGCAATGATGCTCTATCGAACTTTCCAAATAGACCTTTGAAAGTCCATTTAGTCTCCAAAAAAGGAGGTGATTTTTCAGCAGAGTAGGACGAGTTTAGTAAAATAGCTGAGAATATTATTGCAAAAAAAATATTTTTTAACTTTCTCACTTTATTGTTTTTTGTATTTTTTCATCAATTCTTGCTGTAGCAAAGTTCGGAGAACCTCCTAAAACTGGCTCAGTAATGCTCAAAGGCAACGGTGTAGTTTTTTCTTTCCAACCTAAAACTGGGAGAATAATTAAAAAATGGGCAAAGTAATATACTGTAGCAACTCTTGCTATTAACAGGTACAATCCTTCAGCTGGCATTGCTCCTACATATCCAAGAATTAAAACATCAGCTACCAAGATCCAGTAGAACTGTCTAAATAACGGTCTGAAAACTGCCGATCTAACTTTTGACGTATCCAACCATGGTAAAGCAGCTAAAATTAAAATAGCTGATAACATAGCAACAACACCCATAAGTTTATCAGGAACAGATCTTAAGATCGCATAAAAAGGTAATAAGTACCACTCAGGAACTATATGAGCAGGAGTTACAAGTGGATCCGCCTCTATATAATTATCAGCATGACCTAAAATATTTGGCTGATAAAATACAAACAACGCAAAAACAATACAAAACATTAATAACGCAAAAGCATCTTTAATTACGATATATGGATGAAACGGAACTGTATCTTTAGAAGGTTTTTTGATATCAATACCAACTGGATTGTTATTTCCTGGAACATGTAACGCCCATATGTGAAGTACTACAAGCCCTAGTATTAAAAACGGTATCAAGTAATGTAGAGTAAAAAATCTCGTTAAAGTTGGATTGTCAACTGAGTAACCACCCCATAACCAAGTTGTTATACTCTCCCCCACAAGCGGGATTGCACTAAATAAATTGGTTATTACTGTTGCTCCCCAAAAACTCATTTGTCCCCAAGGAAGAACATATCCCATAAAAGCAGCTGCCATCATTAGCAGATAAATTATAATTCCAAGTATCCAAATTATTTCTCTAGGAGATTTATATGATCCATAAAATAAAGATCTAAAAATATGAATATAAACTGCAAGGAAAAACATAGAAGCACCATTTGCGTGAACATATCTTAGCAACCATCCATAATTCACATCTCTCATTATATGTTCGACACTACTGAATGCCATATCTGCATGAGCAATGTAATGCATGGCCAAAACTAATCCTGTAACTATTTGGGTAATTAAGCAAAAAGTTAATATCCCACCAAATGTCCACCAGTAATTTAAATTTTTTGGTGTAGGGTAATCTGTTAAGTGATTTGCCAATGTAAGCAAAGGTAATCTATCATTAAACCATTTACCAAATTTTGAACTAGGTGTGTATTCGTGATCACTCATATTTATCCAATCTTAATCGTGTTAGTATTTACAAATTCGTATTTAGGTATCTCCATATTAGTTGGAGCTGGTCCTTTTCTAATTCTACCAGATGTATCATAATGAGAACCATGACAAGGACAAAACCAACCATCATAATCACCTTTATCTGTTAATGGTACACATCCAAGATGAGTACAAATTCCAAGCATCACTAACCATTCAGGATTTTTTGCTCTATCTTCGTCTTTTTCAGGATGCTTAAGATCATTAATATCAACTGTTCTCGCTTTTTTAATTTCATCTTCAGTTCTTCTTTTAATAAAAACTGGTTTACCTCTCCAAAGTACTGTTAAAGACTGTCCAGGTTGCATTGAACTCACATCTACTTCTGTGCTTGCTAATGCTTTTACAGAGGCATCTGGGTTCATTTGGTCTACTAATGGCCAAACAGCAGCACCTACTCCAACTGCGCCAGCAGCGGCTGTAGCAGTAAACAAGAAATCTCTTCTGTTGGTCTTTTTTTCGTCTTTTTGGTCTGACATCTTTAATATTTTATATTTTTGGTAATATATGATTTCATATAATAAAAAAGAGATATTTCTATGGTAACAATGACACAGAAACCTTTAAAACACGGTCTAAAAGTAGCTCTATATCAGCCGGATATTCCTCAAAATACAGCTTCAATTATTCGAACTTGTTCTTGCTTGGGGGCTAGTTTAGAAATCATTGAACCTTGTGGGTTTTTATTTAGCGATAAAAGGTTCAAGAGAGTTGTTATGGATTATTTAGATTACAGTGAAATTAAATTTTACAAGAGCCCTAAAGAATTTTTTGATGAAAATAGTAAAAATAGAGTAGTTTTAATGACGACAAAAGCTAACAAAGTTTATACAAAGTTTAAATTTAAGCGTAATGATATATTGCTCTTTGGCAGAGAAAGTGCAGGTGTTCCAGAAGATGTGCATTCTAAGGTCAATGAAAGAATTAAGATACCAATGCTAAAAAATAAAAGATCGTTAAACATTGCAATATCAGTAGCCATAGGAGCTTCAGAATTTAAAAGACAGTTAGGTTAAATGGATCAGTACATAAAAAAGAAATTAGCAAAAAATTGGTTTAAAACTTTACAAGAAGTACTTTGTAAAGAAATAGAGGAAAAAGAGGGCAAAAAAACCAAATTTAAAATTACCAATTGGAATAGAAGTAAAAGTAATGATGAAGGTGGAGGACAATATAGAATTTTAGAAAACGGTAAAATTTTTGACAAAGTTGGAGTAAATTTTTCAGAAGTTTATGGAAAATTTTCAAATGAATTTAAAAATAAAGTTCCAGGCACTAAAACAAGCTCTAAATTTTGGGCATCTGGAATATCTGTTGTTATGCATATGAAAAATCCTCATGTGCCGGCAATGCATTTTAACACGAGGTATATAGTTACTTCATTTGGTTGGTTTGGAGGTGGAATGGATGTTACACCTTGTATGAAAGATAAGAAATTAGAAAATTGGTTTCATACAGAAATAAAAAAATCATGCGATAAACACAACAAAGATTATTATAAGAAATATAAAAAGTGGTGTGATGAATATTTTTATTTACCGCATAGGAAAGAGCCAAGAGGTATTGGCGGAATTTTTTTTGATTATAAAAAAAATAATTGGGAAAAGGATTTTTCTTTTGTAAGAGAAGTAGGAATAAGTTTCAAAAACATTTCTAATGAAATAATTGAGAAAAAAAATAAATTAAAATGGACAATTAAAGATAAAGAAATCCAATACAAAAAAAGAGGTAGATATGTTGAATTTAATCTATTACATGATAGGGGCACAAAATTTGGTTTACAAACTGGTGGAAATGTTGAAGCTATACTTATGTCATTACCACCAACAGCTAAATGGTAAATTATGGATAAAGAACCAATTACTACTGAAGGATTAGAAAAATTAAAAAGTGAATTAATTTTTTTAAAAGAAAAAAAGAGACCCGAAATTGTTGCAGCCATTGCTGAAGCAAGATCACATGGGGATTTGAAAGAGAATGCTGAATATCATGCTGCAAAAGAACAGCAATCTCATAACGAGGGAAGAATTCAAGAAGTTGAGGATTTAATTGCAAGAGCAAATGTAATTGATATCACCAAGATTAGTAATGATGGAAAAGTTATATTTGGATCTACAGTCTACCTGCAAAATTTAGATACAAATGAAAAAATAAATTACAAAATTGTCGGCAAAGACGAGGCAGATCTAAAACAAAAGCTTCTTTATTTTCAATCACCAATAGGAAAAGGTCTTATTGGTAAAAATAAAGGCGATCTTGTAGAGATAAATACACCAGCAGGGACAAAAAATTTTGAGATAGTAGACGTAAAATACGTTTAATTTGATAAAACTTTTTCCATATCTTTTTTTGATAAATTAAAATTATTTTCAATCCACTTCATTTCCAAATTTTTTAATTTTTGACCCAATTCCCTTCCCTCCTTTAATCCATAATCATTTATTAATAACTGAGCTTTTATTGGAAATTCTGGTTTATCTAATTTTTCAAAGTAAGTTTTTAATTCTGAAAGTTTTTTACTTTGTTTAAAATATAACAAATTGAAATCAATTAAATCCATTGTGCTAGATTTGCCCTCATAATAAAATATTTTTTGTAAATCTTTCTTGTTAAAAATTTTATTGCTATCTTTATTGATCGAATTATTTTTTAGAAAATTAATTTTATCTTTTAACTCATTGGGTAAATTATATTTATATACAAAATAGTCAGAATTGTCGGTTTCATCGATTACAAGAAAAGAAATTACAAAAAATAAACTTTTATTTTTTAATATCTTTTCTAGGGGTTTTGATAACTTACTCAATTTTTTAAAATTTTTTAGTTGAGGGAAAATTAATGAAAATAATTCACAAGAAATTTTATTTTTAAATAACTTTATAAAGTTATCTAATTTGAGAATTTTTTTTAATTCATTGAATTGTCTTTCTTTTGATATTTTTCCTAGACCTTCAATATTTTTTTTAATGATTTTTATAATATTAATTTCATGATCGATTTTGCTATATTCAGTATAAAATCTTAAATATCTTATAATTCTTAAATAATCTTCTTTTATTCTAGTTTCAGGATCGCCTATAAATTTAATTATTCCAACATTTAAATCTTTATGACCAGAATTTGGATCATACAAATTCCCGTCTAAATCTGAATATATTGAATTTATTGAAAAATCTCTCCTTAATGAATCTTCCTTCCAATTAGTTGTATATTCTACGACAGCATGCCTTCCATCTGTTTTCACATCTTTTCTTAATGTTGTAATTTCAAAATTTTGATCATCAATCACTGCTGTGATTGTGCCATGTTCAATTCCTGTTTCAAAAAACTTTATTTGGTTTTTTTCTAAACATTGCTTAACCTGATCAGGAGTTAAATTAGTTGCAAGGTCTATATCATCTGTTTTTTCATCATTTAAAATTTTTCTTACACAACCACCAACATATCTAATCTCGCTAGTTTCATTGTAGTTATTTATTGCACCAAATATTTTATTTACTCCTTTATTATTTTTTAAATCTAGAAATTTGAAATCTTTATCGCTTGAAATTTTTTTGTTTTGAAAAATTTTTTTAAGTAAAGCTTTCATAAATGGCTGGGGTGCTAGGATTCGAACCTAGGAATGGCGGTACCAAAAACCGCTGCCTTACCACTTGGCTACACCCCAAGATGTTTTTCGTATAACATAAAAAAAAAGCTTTATATAGTTTTAGAGTAAATACACCAATAGTTTTTATATTTATTTTTTAATTTTTTTTGAGCTTTTATTGCCGCATTTTTGGTTAAAAAATAACCAATTATAGTAGAACCCGACCCTGTCATATTTGCAAAGTAAATATTATCTAAATTTTGCAAGTAACTTTTGATCTTTTTTAAAATTGGATATTTATTAAAAGCTGCTCTCTCTAAATCGTTATTTGAAACTTTTAATAGATCTTGTCTGTCAATCTTGTTTGATTTATTGAATAGACTCTTTGAAAATCCTTTGTGTTTTGCATAAATCATCTTAGTAGAACATCCAAAATTAGGCTTTATTATTAACAAATGAAAATTTAATTTTTTATTAATTTTACTTATATTTTGCCCTTGTAGGATCATTGGACTCTCATAAAGACCCAAAATTACATCTGAACCAACTTTATTTGCAATTTTTATTAAATTATTTTTTGTAGTTTTAATTATTCTTTTTTTAAATAAATAGTTCAAAATGGATGCTGCATTCATTGATCCTCCTCCCATACCAGAGGATTGGGGTATATTTTTTTTTACTTTGATATTGAATTTTTTATTTTTAATATAATTATGATTATTTAATATTTTTAGTAATTTTGAAATTGTATTTGTATTTGAAATATTTGAGGAAAATTTCCCACTAAACGATATTCTATTTTTTGAACCTTGTATCTCTTTTATTAAAATCTCATCAGCCAAATTGATCTTAGATATTAAACTTTCAATTTTATGATAACCATTTGAGTATTTATTTAGAATTTTTAAAGTTAAGTTAACTTTTGCAAAAGATTTTATTTTATGAAACTTCATTTAAGAATTATTATTTAATCCATTATATAATTTTTCCTTAACTTTAATTTTTAATTCTTCGTCTGCTTCATCACTATTTAAAGCACTTTTCCAAAAATAATTAGCTTGGATTTTTCTATTTAATTGCCAAAGAACATCTCCGTAATGATCACTTGCAACAGGATCACTTGGTAACAATTCAACGGCTTTTCTTAAATATTTTTCTGCTTCAATATAATTTCCTGTCAAATAATAACCCCAACCAACTGAGTCTGTTATATAAGGGTCTTCTTCTTTCCCTTTATAAGCTTGATTTAACATTTCTATTGCTTCTTCAATTTTATATCCTCTTTCTAACCAGCTATAAGCTAGATAGTTAAGTGTATAAGGTTCGTCAGGTCTAATTTTAATTGAATTTAGCAAATCCTTATCCGCCAAATCATAATTTTTTAATCTTTCATACGCTCCACCTCTGCGATAAAGAACATCTGCATAAGCCATAGAATTTTTATCCAAATTTTTTAAGGCCAAAGTATAATAATTTATAGCCTCGTCATATTTTTTAAAGTTTTTGTAAATATTTGCCAAATCATAAATCATCTTTGTCGATTTATTATTAAATTTTTCGAGATTTTTTAATATATAGTTCAAACTTGCATCATAATTTTCTTCCTCTGCTATAATTCTTGCAATCTTCTTTGTTTTGTACCAAAAAAATATTTCATCCTTATCATCAAATTTTTCGAAAGTTTTTTTTGCCAGATCATAATTATTATTAGACTGATAGTTTTCAGCTATTAGAGATAAATTAAAATAAAATTTTGGATTTAAATAATTTGAAATATTTAAATATATGTTTGAGTAATCAAATCTACTTTGAGATGAATAAAAATTAGATATAAGGAAAAAAAATTCTGCCAAAATATCATTCTCATTTTGACATGAAAAATGCTGTGTTAATTTTTTGTATTTTTTTTCATCGATCCATTTTTTTACTTGAGAAATAAGCAAACTACTTCTTAAAGGATCTATTGTATCTGCAAAATTATCAACTGTTGCAAGGTCATTATTAGACACTTCGTTACTCAAATAAAAAAAAGTATATCTAGAGTAATCACTTTGAGGATCATTAATTAAATTTAAAAAATAATGCTCAGTTTTTTTGGAATTCAAATAACAATTTTGAAAAGCCATGTTTATCAAATCTAATTTTCCAAATTGCTCAACAATGTCAGATTTTTTATATATAAAAAGATCAATGTAACTTTTTAAGCTAGAATAAATTATAAATTTGTATGAGTCGTCCTCTTTGAACTTTTCCAATTTTTTTAACTTCAAAGCTGCTTGTTTAAACTTTTTCTTATTAATGCTATCTAAAATTAATAATAAATTTCCTTCAAAAAAATCTCCTCCTATTGAGGTATTAGAATATTTTACTTGTTTAATTGCTTTTTTAACCTGTCCATCCAAAAGTAAAGAAAATACATATTCTTGCAAAAAACTATCATGCGATTGAATTAATATTTTTGAATTTTCAAAAAACTTAAGAGCATCGTTATTTTTCTGGTTATCAAATGATAATAATGCTGAAAGATAATTTGATAGATACTTCTGGTTGAATTCTTTTTCATTCGCTGCTTTTGAATAGAGATTTGTTTGATATAGAATTAATATTATAAAACAAAAAATTTTTAAGAACATTTTTTACTTTATGACTTTAAATGAAAAAAATCAAAATGACATATTTGATAATGATTTATTAAACGAGCTAGGTATTGAATATGAATTTAGTAATGAGCCAATAAATAGATTTAAAAATAATACTTCTAATGAGGAAAAATCTGAGGAATTAGCAAAACTTAGAGTTGAAATAGAAAAGATTGAAGATTGTGAACTAAAAAATAGTGCAAAAAATCTTGTTTTCAGTGACGGAAATTCATCTTCAAAAATAATGATTGTAGGTGAAGGACCTGGACAAAAAGAAGATGAATTAGGAAAACCTTTTGTTGGTGATGCAGGAATGCTTTTAAATAAAATGTTAAAAGCTATTAATTTAGATAGAACTAACGTTTATATTACTAATGTTGTAAATTATAGGCCTCCAAATAACCGAAAGCCTGAGATATCAGAAATAAATAGATACTCTGAATATTTAAGAAAACATATTTCGATTATAAATCCAGAAATACTTATTTTAATGGGAAGCACAGCAATGGAAGCGCTCTTTGGGAATAAAATTAAAATTTCTAAAGAAAGAGGAAAATGGAAGGAAGTAATAATTAATAATAAAACATATTTAACAATGATAACTTTTCACCCAGCATATCTGCTAAGACAAGCAGAACAAAAAAAATATTCTTGGGTCGACCTTAAAGAAATTAGAAAAAAAATAGATGAAACTGGTTTAGATATTTAAATTTTTAATAATATTTTATATGAGAGAAATTACTGCTGGGGTTGATGAAGTTGGAAGAGGAAGCCTTGTAGGACCAGTTTATGCAGCGGCTGTTATATTAAATAAAGAAATTAACAGAAAAATTCTTAAAGATTCAAAAAAACTTAACAAAATTCAGAGGGAAACTTTAGCTAAATATATAAAAAAAAATTCAGTTTGGGCGTTGGGAACTGCATCAATAAAGGAAATTGAAAAAATTAATATTTTAAATGCTAGCCTACTTTCAATGAAAAGAGCAATTAAGAAACTTAAATTGAAACCTAAAAAAGTTTTAATAGATGGCAATAAACCACCAGACTTAAAAAATTATGTGATTAAAACTATTGTAAAAGGTGATGAAAAAATTGCTGAAATTTCAGCCGCATCTATTATTGCTAAAGTTGAAAGAGATAAGCTAATGAAAAAGATGTCTTTTTCTTTTAAAAAATACGGCTGGGATAATAATGCAGGTTATGGAACAAAGGATCATATTAAAGCTATTAAAAAATTCGGAGTGACTAGATTTCATAGAAAAACCTTCCAACCAATACACAAGATATTGAGTCTTAAAAAATAATCATAACAATTATCAATCAATAAATTCAATCACAGGTTGACGTGGACTCCTGACTGGAGTCTAATTCAAAAATATAAAATGATTATTTCAGACATAAAAAATAAAATTGTTAACGGAGATAGTATTAAGGAATTAAAAAAAATTCCGACTGAAAGTTTTGATCTTATATTTGCAGATCCACCTTACAACCTTCAGCTAAAAAAGGAATTAAGTCGACCTGATAGATCCAAAGTCGATGCTGTAGACGATGCGTGGGATAAATTTGATAGTTTTAAAAGTTATGATGAGTTTTCAGTTCAATGGCTTCAAGAATGTAAAAGAATTTTAAAAAAAAATGGATCTATATGGGTCATAGGAAGTTATCATAATATTTTTAGACTTGGTTCAAAAATGCAAGATTTAGGTTTTTGGATACTAAATGATGTGATTTGGAATAAAAATAACCCTATGCCAAATTTTAGAGGAACACGTTTTACGAATGCACACGAAACACTTATATGGGCTTCAAAAAGTGAAGGCTCAAAATATACTTTTAATTATCAATCACTTAAATGTTTAAACGATGATCTACAGATGAGATCTACATGGAATTTACCTATATGTAATGGAAAAGAAAGACTTAAAAATAATGGTAATAAAGTTCACTCAACGCAAAAGCCAGAGTCTTTATTGCACAGAATTATATTAGCATCCTCGAATAAAGATGATTTAATATTGGACCCGTTTCTTGGTACGGGAACAACTGCTGTAGTTTCAAAAAAGTTAGGTAGAAACTATTTTGGGGTAGAAAAAGAAAAAAACTATTTTGAAGCTGCAAGTAAAAGAATTAAAAATACAAAAATTATAGAAGATGAATATTTAGATACTATAAAAAATAATAGATCCAAACCAAGAGTGCCATTTGGATCTTTGGTTGAATTAGGAATTATTAAACCTGGTACTGAAATTTTTGATCAAAAAAAACAAATCAATGCGAAAATTATGATTGATGGTAGTATAAAATATCGGAAATCAGAAGGATCAATTCATAAAGTTGCTGCACAAATATTAGGTGCTGAGAGCTGTAACGGTTGGACTTTTTGGTATTATAAATCAGGTAATTCACTCAAACCAATTGATGATTTAAGGCAAAGACTAAGGCCAACTACTTAATTTCTATAAATTTTTCCAAGATAACTCTCTAGAAATTTTTTATTTTTTGATAAAAATTTCAAAACAATATTTCTAATTAATATTATTATTGGATTAGTTAAATGGAAGGCAAAATGGTTTAATTTTGATCTTTTATTTACTAGTAATATTTTACTAACTTTATCTTTATAAATACTATTTGAACTTGTAATATTTTGTAAAATACCATTTGCTGTTTCAATGCTTTGAGAAGCACCTTGTGCAAAAGAAGGTGGAAAAGCAAATAAAGCATCTCCACTCAAATAAGTATTTTGATATTTTAGTGTGGGTAATTCAGTGCTCACAAATACAGGAAAACACTTTATATTTGCTAAACTTTCCAAATTTATAATAGAATTTTTTGAAATAAAGTCTTTTAAAGATTTTATAAATGTTTCTGAATTAAGAATATTTTTATCTTCAATTTCTTTAGTAGTTAGTTTCTTTTTGATTATAGCAACGAAATTATATTCAAGTTTTTGATTTACAGGATAAGTTACATAGTGAAAATTTGACCCCATATAAACAGAAATATTATCTTTTTCATGTTGTTTTAAATTCGCCCTTAAAGCAATGTTGCCATTAAAAATTGGATTTAAATGATTATTAGATATTTGGGATTTTAATTTTGAAAAAACACCGTCAGCAATTACAATATAATCGAAACTTTCGTTATTATTATCCCAGGAAATCTTTATTTTTTCATTATATTCAATATCCTGAATATCGGCTTTAAATTGAATTTTTTCCTCAGGGATATTATCAATTAAAAACTTTATTAATGTTGATCTTTTAAGTGTTGTGTAACGGTCATTTACATTATTGAATTGCTTTAAATCAATTTCACAAATCTTTTTAATATTATTAGCCTGGAAAAAATTAACTTTTGTTGGATAATAAACATCTGATGCTGAAATATTTTTAAATCCAATTTTATTCAACAAATTAATACTATTAACTGAAAGTTGAATACCATAACCTTCATTTAAATTGAGCTGATCTTTTTTTTCAAATATTTTATAGTCTATTTCAGTATTTTTGTTTAATTCATTTGCGAGATACAAACCAGATATACCAGCTCCAACAATTGCAACTTTTTTCATTCAGATTTTGAGATGGTATAAAATATTTTTTTAGTAAATGATGGAATTATTTCTGAGCTTAATTTATCTTTTTTAATTAATATTTTATTTTTAATCTTTGGAGGTCTTTTTGAGTTATTTAACAAAATTTTCATTTCCATATTGGATAATTTTATATTAATTTTTTTATTATTTGAATAATTATACTTACTTTCTCGAACTTCAGTCATAGGAAAAATTGGCATATTTTTTAAAAATTTAAATTTATCATTTTTAACCAATAAGTAATTATTTTGTTTTTTGTAGATAGTCGCTTCAAAATATTTAGTTTTTATTTCTTTATTAATTTTAGTTAATTCAAAATCATTTTTTTTTAAAGATATACAATTTTTACTTAATGGACATTCTTTACAACTTGGATTTTTTGGTTTGCAAATTAAAGCACCTAATTCCATAATTGCTTGAGAGTAATCGCTAGCACGATCGGATAGTCCAAAAAAATTAATTTTTGTTTTTAAAAAATCTTTAGATATTTCAATCTGCTTTTTTAAATGTAAAGTTCTTTTAAGAATTCTCTCTACATTTCCATCTAAAGGGATAGTTTTAATGTTAAATGCTATAGACATTATTGCTTTAGATGTATATTCACCAACGCCTGGTAATTGTATCAACTTTTCATAAGATTTTGGCAACTTACCGTCGAAATCTTTAAGAATTTTAATTGCACTTTTTTTTAGATTTCTTGCTCTTGAATAATAACCAAGGCCTTCCCAATGTTTCATTAAGATCTTTTCATCAACATCTGCCAATGATTGAAAGGTTGGAATTTGTTTTACAAATTTTTCAAAATAAGGAATAACAGTTTTTACTTGAGTTTGCTGCAACATAAATTCACTAACAAACGTAAAATATTCTTTTTGCTTCTGAGAACCTTTTTTTCTCCAAGGTAAAATTCTTTTATTATTATCGTACCAATGTAGAATTTTATTTGATATGTTTTTATTATTCATATGAGTCAAAAATATAATACTAAGCAGAGATATAATTCCATTCAAGGTTTAAGATCTTTTAAAGATACTTTACCCACAGAAGCAAAAAGAATAATTATTAAAAAAGGTAAAATTTATAATGAAACTTTAGATAATTGGAAATATTTAGTAGGTAAAGATTTATTTAAAGTAAGCTTTCCTAAGTCATATAAAAGTTCAAATAAGTTGTCGGGCAGTCGTTTAAATATTTTGGTAAAGAGGGGAAATGAAGTTGATCTTGAGTATTCTAAAAAAGAAATAATAAAAAAAATTAATGTTTTTTTTGGCTATCATGTTTTAGATGACATTAAATTGAATACATTTGATGGAAAAATTGAAGAAAGCTATAAAAATACCGCTATTAATGCGACAAAAAATAAACATATAAAGAGCATAAATAATATTAAAAATGACAAAATAAAAAATTCACTTTTAGAACTTAGTAAGCACTTTAAGATAAAATGAAAAAAATAATACTTGTATCAATTTTAATCTTTTTTAATTTCAATAATGCTAATTCTGAAGTTAAACCAATTTTAGTAGGGAATGCGGACTCAAAAGTTAAGTTAATGGTTTTTGAATCTTTAACTTGCAGCTTTTGTGCAAATTTTCATAAAAATATTTATCCTAAACTAAAAGAAGATTTTATTGATAAAGGATTGATCTCAATAGAATTTAAAAGCTTTCCATTAGATATCATTGCATTTAATGCAACTAAATTAGCGCATTGTAGAAATGATGGTGAGCATGAAATTTTGCATCACCTTTACTTAAATCAAGATAAGTGGATTAAGGGAAAAAATGAATTAGAAGCAAATCAAGCAATGAAAAAATTTATTGATAATACTGAATATAATCTTGATTTTGATAAGTGCTTAGCGGATAAAAAAATAGAGGATCATATTTTAGAAGACCGAATCGAAGGTGTTAAAAAGTACAAAGTGAATGCTACTCCTACAGTCATAATTAACGGAAAAAAGTTTGAAAATCACTCAAACTACAAAAAATTAAAAAAATACATAGAAAAACTGATATAAGTCAGTGAATGGAATTTAAAAAAATCCAACTAAATGGATTTAAGTCCTTTGCTGAAAAAACAAATTTCCTGATTGAAGAAGGTTTGACTGGGATAGTTGGTCCAAATGGTTGTGGTAAATCAAATATAGTGGAGTCTTTGCGATGGTGTATGGGTGAGACATCAGCAAAAAGTATGAGAGGTTCAGGAATGGAAGATGTTATATTTTCTGGAACTTCAAACAAACCATCAAAAAATATTGCAGAAGTTTTAGTAAGCTTGTCAAATGACAATAAAGATGGTCCTCTACAATATAATGAGCTAGATGAAATTGAAATAAGAAGAAAAATAGAAAAAGATAAGGGGTCAAAATTTTATATAAATGGTAAAGAAGTTAGAGCTAAAGATGCTCAGATGTTTTTTGCAGATTTGTCAACAGGTGCTCATTCACCTTCGATTATTAGTCAAGGTAGAATTGGAGCATTGGTCACGGCAAAACCTTCTGATCGAAGAGCTATCTTAGAAGAAGCAGCTGGTATAGCAGGTTTACATGTTAGACGACACGAAGCAGAATTAAGATTGGGCGCGGCTGAAAATAATTTAAAAAGGGCAGATGAATTAAGAAGACAACAGGAAAGACAATTAGCAAATTTGCAAAAGCAAGCTGAAGAAGCTGCAAAATACAAATCTATTTCTGAAGAAATAAAAAAAGTTGAGGCAGGTTTATATTATTTACGTCTTTTAGAAATTGATAATGAAATTAGAGTAGAGAATGAGATCAACAATGAGGCTGATGATCAAGTTAAGTCCTTCAATGATAAATTAGAAGATTTAAGCATGAAGATTATTGAAAAGAATAAGAATGTAAATCCTATAAGAGAAAAAAATCAAGAAAACTTGTCAAAAATACAAAGATTAAATTTAGAGTTAAAGAGTTTAGATGAAGAAAAAGACAGGGTTAATGATGAAATAAAATCAATTAGAAAGGCTTTAAGTGTAATAGATGAGGATATTGTAAGAGAAAAGAGCATAATCATTGATGCAAACTCTAATGAAAAAAGACTAAGAGAAGAAAAAGAAAATTTAATTACAGTTGACTCAAAATATTATGAAACTGAAAAATTGTCAGGTTTAGATCTTGTAAATGCAAAAGGAAAATTAAAAGATGAGCAAGATAAATTAGAGAGAATACTAGAAAATCTAAACCTTGATACTCTAAAAAAGAACTCAGAAACTATTGATTTAGCAAGTGAGCAGTTAGATAAAGCAAAAGAAATGCTCTCAGAGAACAATATCAATGGTGCAACTAATTTAATAGATGAATGCAAAATAAATCTTTCATTTTTAAAAATGAAAATTAATGAAATGCATGACAACGATTTAGCGATTACAGTAACTAAAAAAAATGAAGAAATCAAAAGTCTACAAGAAGAATACGCTGAAGCATTTAGTACAAATCAAAATATTAAAAAAGAATCAATCAAGAGAAGTGAAAGAATTAAAATCATTGATCAAGAAATAGAAAGTTGGAAAAACTTATTGGTAAATTCTGAAAAAATGATTAATGAATTAAATAGTAGAAAAGATACTCAACAAAAAAAATTAGATAGCCTTGAAAAACAACCTCAAACACAAGCTGAAAGAAAAGGACAAATATCAGAAAGTTTAAGAATTTCTGAAAAAGAAAAAAGTGATAATGAAATATTAATAGATGAGCTAGATAAAGAGATTAACGAATTAAGAAGTAATCTAAATACAACAAAAGAAGAGTCTATTGAAATAAGAGAGCGAAAAGCAAGCTCTGGAGCAACAATCGATGGTTTGAATAAAAGAAGAAATGATTTGCTAGAAAGAGTATCAACAGAACTTAATTTAAAAGAAGAAGAGATACTGAATTTTTCAAACTTAAAAGATGTATCTGAATATCCAGATACAGTAACACAAGAGGAATTGCTTGATGAAAGAAAAAGGGAAAGAGAAAAATTAGGCTCGGTTAACTTAAGAGCAGATGAGGAGACTTCAAAATATGAAGATGAAATTAAGAAAATGGAAAAAGATAGACAAGATTTAGTTACTGCAATTATAAAGTTAAAAGAAAGTATTACTGAACTCAATCAGAAAGGTAGGGAAAGACTTCTAGATGCTTTTGAAAAAGTGAATAGAAAGTTCAATGAAGTTTATACCAAACTATTTAATGGAGGTAGTGCAAAACTAGAGCTAGTAGACTCTGATGATCCTTTAGATGCAGGATTAGAAATGTTGGTAAGTCCACCAGGAAAAAGATTGCAATCAATAACTTTATTATCTGGAGGTGAACAAGCCCTGACTGCTTTATCTTTAATCTTTGCAGTGTTTCTTACTAATCCAGCTCCAATATGTGTTCTCGATGAAGTAGACGCACCTCTAGATGATGCGAATGTAACAAGATTTTGCAATCTTTTGACGGAACTAACTAAAATTACATCTACAAGATTTATTATTGTAACTCACCACGCTCTAACCATGTCTAAAATGGACAGACTATACGGCGTAACAATGCCAGAAAAAGGAATTAGCCAACTAGTTGCTGTAGATCTTCAAAAAGCAGAGAGTATGGTTGCTTAATAATGGATGAAGACCAGTTTAAAACTCGCCTAAAAATTGCAAAAAATAAAACTGACAAAGACAAAAAATCTGAAGAGGGAAATAAAGGCTCAAGTATGGGGTCAGCCTTCAAAATGAGCACGGAATTGGTATCTGCAGTAGCTGTTGGGACAATTATTGGGTTTATTTTAGACAATTGGTTTGGTACTAAACCCTGGTTAATTTTAATATTTTTTTTTATTGGTGTAATAGCTGGAATTATGAACGTTATTAGATCAGCAAAAAAAATGCAAAAATAGTAGGCAAATGGCAGCAAATCCAATGTACCAATTCAACGTGTACCGAATTGGTCCAGAAATTAAAATAAATAACATAGATATTTCATTTACAAACGCGAGTTTGTTTATGGTTATAAGTTCACTAGCAATATTAATTATTTTTAATTTAGGCACGAAGAGATCTATCATACCAAATAAAATTCAATTACTTGCGGAACTTAGTTACTCTTTTATTTCAAAAATGATAAGTGATACAGCTGGATCGAAAGCTAAGCCTTACTTTTCTTTCATATTTTCTTTATTCATGTTTGTTTTATTTTGTAACATGTTTGGGATGATACCATACTCTTTTACTGTCACTAGCCACATCATTGTGACTTTTGTATTAGCAGCATTTATATTTATAGGAGTAACAATAATTGGATTTATTAAACATGGACTTGGATACTTAAAACTTTTTGTGCCAAGTGGAGTTCCAATGGTTTTATTGCCATTAATAGTTGTTATAGAAATAATTTCATACTTAAGTAGACCAATTAGTTTATCAGTCAGATTGTTTGCAAATATGATGGCAGGCCATACGATGATGAAAGTTTTTGGAGGTTTCGTAGTTAGCTTAGGAATTGTTGGGGGCTGGCTACCACTAGGTTTTTCAGTTGCATTAACAGGTTTGGAGATATTAGTTGCTTTTCTTCAAGCATATGTATTTGCAATTTTAACATGTATCTATTTGAATGATGCATTAAATTTACACCATTAATTAACATAAGGAGGATATAATGGAATTAGAAGCAGCAAAAATGATAGGGGCAGGACTGGCAGCAATTGCACTTGCAGGTGCAGGAGTTGGAATTGGGATAATTTTTGGAAATTATCTTTCAGGTGCAATGAGAAATCCATCTGCAGCTCAAAAGCAGTTTCCAAACTTGCTTTTAGGCTTTGCATTAGCGGAAGCGACTGGTTTATTTGGATTAGTTGTTGCATTAATTATTCTTTTCGCGTTTTAATTAATGTTGAAAAAGATAATTTTTCAATTTCTAGCTTTAAGTCTTATCTTTACTTATAGCGCTCAAAGCGCTGAGAGTGGAGGTATGCCCCAGCTTAATCCCGAGTTTTGGGTATCTCAAATTTTTTGGTTAGTACTTACTTTTGGATTATTGTTTATAATTTTATCTAAGTTCATACTACCAAAGATTAGTAACAATCTTGAAACCAGAAAATCACAAATCTTAGAGAATATCGAAACTGCAGACAAGCAACGGGAAGAAACTGAAAAAAAAGTTAAAGAATTTGATAAAATTATCAATGATACAAAAGTCGAAGCAAAAAACTTCTTTAATAGTGAAAGACAAAAAGTTTTGGACGATATAAACAATAAAAGATTATCTTTAGAAAAGGATATCGAGAAAGAAATAATAAAAGCTGAAGAAGAAATAGACCAATTAAAAAAAACTTCTCAAGAGAAAGTTACTAAAATTGCAATTGAGACATCCTCCGATCTAGTTAAACAATTAATTGGTGAAGATATAAATAAAAGTAGTCTTTCAGCCATAGTTGAAGATCTTTCTAAAAAAGAAATGGAAAAACATAATGGCATTTGATGCAACATTTTGGGTAGCAGTATCTTTTGTAATATTTTTTGGGGCGCTAATTTATTTAAAAGTTCCACAAAATGTTAATAATTTATTGAGCAAAATGATTACTGATATCAAAAATGAAATCGATGAAAGTGAAAAGCTACGATCTGAGTCTGAAAAACTATTGGATGAGGCACAAAAGAAGCTTGATACTGCAAAAATTGAGAGTGAGAAGATTATGCAGCAGTCAAAAGATGAAACTGAAAGATTTGTAATTGAAATGAATGATAAATTTCATAAATCAGCTGAACTCAAGAAAAGTCTAGCAGAAACTAAAATCTCTCAAATGAAAGATAATGCCATTAAAGAAATTAAAGATACATCAATTAATATTGCTGTAGAATCTGTAAAAAAAATTATTACTACATCTGTTGATAAGTCTAAACTTGACAACTTGTTTAATAAAAATCTTGAAGAAACAAAGACAGAATTAAAGAAAATCAGTTCTTAAACTAAGATAGTTTATCAAATTTTATAAAAATAATGTAAATTAAGAAATATGAATTCCATTGTAATTGGATCAGGTTTTGGTGGTATGGCGGCAGCTCTTAGACTTCGAGCAAAAGGTCATAAAGTTACTTTAATTGAAAAACAAAAAGATTTAGGTGGAAGAGCGAGAGTATTTAAAAGTAATGGGTTTACTTATGATGGTGGACCAACTGTAATAACTGCTCCTTATTTAATTTATGAAATTTTTAAACTTTTTAATAAAAATCCAGATGATTATATAAAAATAAAAGATTTAGATACTTGGTACAGATTTGTTTTCGAAGATGGAAGCCATTTTGATTACTCAGCCGATGAAAAGAAAATGGAAGAACAGATTGCAATAATTAATCATAAAGATGTAGTGGGTTACAGAAATTTACTTAAATTTACAAAAAAAATATTTGATAAGGGTTATTCAGAATTATCAGATGTGCCATTTGATAAACCTTCATTTATGTTTAAGCAAATTCCTGCATTGCTAAGTTTAAAAAGTTATAAATCTGTTTATTCTTTGGTTAGTGGTTTTATTGAAAACGAAAAACTAAGAAGGCTATTTAGTATGCACCCATTATTGGTGGGTGGGAACCCTTTTACAACAACTTCTATATATGGATTAATTTTATATTTAGAAAAGAAATGGGGAATTCATTATTCTATGGGTGGAACAGGACAAATCATAAAAGGATTTGAGAAATTGATGTTAGAAGAAGATGTTACAATTATTAAAGGTAAAGAAGTAAAAAAATTGCTTACAGAAAATAAAAGAGTTGTCGGAGTTGTGACAAGTGAAGATGAGGAAATTAAAGCAGATAACGTAGTTTGTAATGCAGATCCTCCCGGTGTTTATTCAAAAATGCTAAATGATCAAAAATATAACACCTTATTTAATTGGAAGATAAATAGAATGGAATATTCAATGGGTTTGTTTGTTTATTATTTTGGAACAAAGAAAAAATACGAAAATGTTGAACATCATACTATAAAGTTTGGCGATAAGTACAAAGAACACTTGGATGATATATTTGTAAACAAAAAATTAAATAACGATATAAGTTATTACCTACATAGACCTACCGCAACAGATTCAAGTATGGCACCAAAAGACCATGATTGCTTTTATGTATTAGTGCCTGTACCTAATAATAAATCAGGAATAAACTGGTCAATCGAAGGAGAGAATCTAAAAAAACTTGTGATAGATAAAATGGAAAAAAGTTTATTACCTAACTTAAGAGAAAATATTGTAGATGATTTTTATTTAACTCCTGATTATTTTGAGAATGAATTAAACACAAAATATGGCTCTGGTTTTTCAATTCAGCCAAAATTTTCTCAATCAGCATACTTTAGATTTCATAATAAATCTGAGGTTTATGACGGTTTATATTTTGTTGGAGCGGGCACTCATCCTGGAGCTGGTGTTCCAGGAGTCCTATCATCCGCAAAGGTCTTAGATAAAATTTTGTAATGAATGAACAAAATTATTTGTCGATATACGCTAAATCTTTTAATTGGGCAGGTTTCTTTTTACCAAAACAAGTCTACTCTGATTGCTCTAACTTGTACGATTTTTGTAGATACATAGACAATATAGCAGATGAAAAAGGTGATCTTGATACGAAATTAAAAAATTTCAATACTTTCAAAGAAGATTTCAAATTAAAAAATGAAAATAACCAAATAATTAAAAATATGTGGGCTTTAATAAACAAATTTGGAATATCACAAAAAATAATTGATGATTTATTCGATGGCGTAGAGGCTGATATAAAATCAAAAGTAGAAATCAACACTGACAAAGATCTATATGTTTATTCATATAGAGTGGCTGGAACAGTTGGATTAATGATGGCAAAAATTTTAAATGTCAAAGAAAGATCAGCACTTTTAGGAGCGATTGACCTAGGTATTGCAATGCAATTAACTAATATTTCAAGAGATGTTATTGAAGATGAAAGCAATAATAGATTTTATATAAAAAAGAATTTTGATGAAATTAAAAGAATTCTAAAAATCGCTGACAAATTTTATAATAATTCTTTTATATCAATTAAAAAAATTCCATTCTTTTTAAGATTTTCGATTTTGGTTGCAAGACGAGTATATAGACAAATTGGAAATGAAATCTTAAAAAAAGGAAACTTAGAAAATTATAATAAATCAGGAAAAATTTATGTAAACAATTTGGGAAAAGTCTTACACACAGTGCTATCTATTGGTGATTTAATTAAATTATATTTTGTAAAAGAAGATAAAAAACTTACAATAAAAGAGCATGAGATAATAATGCAAGATATTGAGTATAATGAAAGATTTTGATTACATAATTATTGGAGGTGGCTGTGCAGGTTTAACATTGGCTTATGAGTTAGAGTATCACGATAAACTTAAAAATAAGACTTTAGCAATTATTGAAAAAAGAGATGAATATAAAAGAGATAAAACTTGGTCATATTGGAAAACTGTACCTCACAAGTTTGATGACTGTGTAAAAAAAAGATGGAAAGATTATACAATCAATTTTAAAGGAAATGTTGAATATAAAGATTGTAAAGAAACTCCTTACGAAAGTATTGATAGTGGACTATTCTACAAAAAAATTTTAAATAAAATCAATAAAAATCCAAATATTCAATTCTTTAAAGATATTAGTGAAGTAAATACAGAAAACGCAATTTTATTTAACAGTTTGCCAAATCTTGAGAATAAAGTTTCTAATTTATGGCAACACTTTCAAGGTGTTGAGATTGAAACTGAAAAAGATTTTTTTGATGATCAAATAATGAATTTAATGGACTTTGATTGTGATCAAAAAAAAAGTGTTCATTTTTTCTATACACTACCCTATTCAAAAAAATCAGCTTTAATCGAAACTACGTGGCTTTCAAAAATGGAAGATGATAGCGAAAAAGATTATGATAAACAAATTACTGATTACATCGAAAACACTTTAAAATTAAAAAAATATAAAATTAATTATAAAGAAGTTGGGGCCATACCTTTATTTTATCCAAAATTTAAAAACGATAAAAATACGATTAATATTGGAACTGCTGGAGGTATGACGCGTTTGAGTACTGGCTATACTTTCCTAAATATCCAAGAACAAGCAGAGTATATTACCCAAAACATTGATAAAATAACCCAAACTAGAGCTTTCAATATAAAAAGTAAGTATAAATTTTTAGATAATGTTTTTTTGAAAGTCCTAGCTGAAAAGCCAGAAATCATGCCAAATATTTTCTTCAAAATGTTTAAAAGCAAGTCAAAAACAGTAATAAATTTCCTTTCCAATAAAAGTAATATTTTCGAGGACTTATCCATTATATTAAAGATGCCAAAATGGATTTTTATTAAAGCTGTATTTAAATAATGATCAACAAAATAAATTTTTTTCATTCTATTATTTTTTTTAATATCTGTATTTTTTTTTCTGCCTTTGAGGTATTGAGAGATAATTCGTTTATACTTTTTAGTTTTTTTTTAATTCTTACAATTGGTATCTCTCACGGTGCGCTGGATCATGAAAAGGGTAAGAAACTTTTAAAAATTTATAAAATTAAAAATACAGAAGTGTTCTATATAACTTATATAGGTATTGCTATTTTTGTTGTTTTAATTTGGATTTTAAGTCCAATATTGTTGCTTTCGCTTTTTTTAATAGTTGCAGCATATCACTTTGGCAAAGAGGATAGTGACTTTATCGAAACAAAAAATGCTAATTTTTTAGAAATTTTTTATTTCATTAAAGGATCATTAGTTATTTCAGCACCCTTACTGTTTCATAAAGCTGAGACAATCGAAATTTTTAAAATGTTAAATTTTTCAATAAACGAAAATATTATGGCTAATAATTTTTTAATTCCTTTAGTTATATTATCAGTGCTAAGTAATTTTGTTATATATAGAGGTAATAATAATGATTTAAGATCAATTCTTTTTTTAGATAGTTTTTCAATAATTATTTTAAACTATTTTTTTAATCCTATATTGGCTTTTACAATTTATTTCTGCTTTCTTCATTCTATAAGACACTCACTAAGTTTAATTAGTGAAATAAATAAAAATTTGATGAAAGGATTTCCTATTTTTTTACGAAAAATTATTCCACTTACAGTAATCACAGCAATAATGTATTTAATAGTTTTTTATTTTATTTCAGAAAAATTTGGTATAGATGAAAGTATTATTAAAATAATATTTGTTGGATTGGCTTCATTGACCTTTCCTCATATTTTACTTGAATTCATGGTGGAAAAAAATGAGTAACAAAAATTTAAAAATTTATTTAGCTGCGCCAAGAGGATTTTGTGCAGGAGTTGATAGAGCAATTGAAATTGTAAAAAAGAGTATAGATAAATTTGGTGCTCCAGTTTATGTGAGACACGAAATTGTACATAACAAACATGTTGTAGAAAGTTTAAAAAAGATTGGAGCAATATTTGTTGAAGAATTAGATGAGATTAAAGATAAATCGAGACCAGTTATATTCTCTGCACATGGGGTTCCAAAATCTGTTCCAGAGGAAGCGTCTAATTTAAATATGATGTTTGTAGATGCTACGTGTCCTCTAGTATCTAAAGTTCATAGAGAAGCAGAAAACTTAAATAAACAAGGACATCATATATTATTAATAGGTCACAAAAACCATCCAGAAGTCATAGGAACTATGGGTCAATTGCCAAAAGGTTCGATAGATTTGATTGAAAATATTGAGGATGCAAATAAGTATGAAAATATTTCAAATAAACATCTATCTTTCATAACTCAAACAACACTCTCTGTAGATGATACCAAAGATATAATTGCAGCTCTAAAATCTAAATTCCCAGATATTAAAGAGCCTAAAAAAGATGACATATGTTATGCAACAACAAATAGGCAATCAGCAGTTAAAGAAATAGCAGATAAATGTGATATGTTTTTTGTAATTGGAAGTAGGAATTCATCTAACTCGGTAAGATTAGTTGAGGTTGCTAAAAACTCTGGTTGTAGCTCTGCTGAGTTAATACACTCAGAAAGCCCAGTGCCTATAGATAAAATTAAAGGATGTAATACAATTGGAATCTCCTCAGGTGCTTCGGCGCCAGAAATACTTGTTGAAAAGTTTATAGCAGAGTTAAAAGATCAATTTACAGTCAACATAGAAGAAGTTGAAATCGTAAAAGAAAATATTACTTTTAAAATTCCTGGAAAATTAAATTAATGGCTGTTTATACTAAAATTAATAATAAGCAGATAAAATTTATTGAGAAGAAATATAATATTGGAAAAATAGAAAATTATTCAGGTATAAAAAAAGGTATTGAAAATACCAACTTCCTTTTAAAGACAAAGAAAAAAAAATATATTTTAACTATTTACGAAAAAAGAGTTCAGAAAAAAGATCTCCCATTTTTTGTTAATCTTATGTCTGGTCTATCTAGATTAAATGTAAAATGTCCAGTTCCTATAAAAGACAAAAAAGGTAAATATTTATTTAATTTAAAAAGTAAAAAAGCTTGTATTGTCAGTTTCTTAGAAGGAAAAGATAAAGATCAACTAAATAATAAGGATTGTTTTATAGTTGGAAAAAATGCTGCACTTCTTCATAAAGCTTCAAAGAAATTGAAATTATATAGAAAAAATTCTCTATCGATAAATTCATGGGGATCAATTCTAAATAAAATAGACAATAAAATTAATAAATTGTCTAAAAACTTAAAAGATTTAATGAGAGATGATCTGAAAGATATCAAAAGAAAATGGCCTAAAAAAATGCCAAATGGAATAATTCATAGTGATCTATTTATTGATAATATTTTTTTCAATAAAGACAAATTTCATGGATTTATAGATTTTTATTTTTCGGCTAATGATTTTCTATCTTATGAATTAGCAACCTGCATTAATGCTTTATGCTTTAAAAAGAAAAATAGAAAATTTGTATTAGATAAAAAAAGATCTTCAAATTTATTAAAAGGCTACCAATCTGTTAGAAAATTAAGTGAAATTGAAAAAAGAAATTTAAATACATTATGTAGAGGATCGGCTTTAAGATATCTTTTGACTAGAGCTTATGACTATTTAAATACTCCTAAAAATGCTGTCATTAAAATCAAAGATCCAAAGGAGTATATAGATAAGTTAAATTTTCACAGAAATCTGAGCACATTTAAGGATTATTCTTAATGATTAAAATCTACACAGATGGTTCTTGCATTGGAAATCCAGGAAATGGTGGTTGGGCAGCAATCATTATTGACAATGGAAAGAAAACTCAAATTAAAGGAAGCAAAAAAGAAACAACAAACAATCAAATGGAATTACTTGCGCCAATTAAAGCTTTAAAAAAAATTCCAAAAGGAAGCAAGGTTCAAATATTTACAGATTCTAAATATGTAAAATCTGGAATAACTGAATGGATACATAATTGGAAAAAAAATGGTTGGAAAACAGCAAATAAAAAAGAAGTTAAAAATAAAGAACTTTGGACTGAATTAGATAATTTATCAAATACTTTTGAAATTAAATGGAGCTGGGTAAAGGCACATTCAACAGATAAACTTAATAATGAAGTGGATTTATTGGCAAGGTCCTCTGCCACAACATAGGTGCACCTAGCAACAGAACGCCCCTTTAATTTAAATATTTATCCAAAGTTTTTTTGTCTGAGACAACAATAAAATCATCAAAATGGATAGATTGATCGGGGTATTCAATTCCAATTCGTTTTCCCGAGTCTCTATAAATACCTATTCTTATATAACTTCCAGTATAACGTCCTTTCCAATCATAAGTGATACCCTTATAATCAAATATTAATTTGTTATCTTTAAAAATTTTTACAAAACCATCATCATCCTTTGTATTATAGATTCCAATTTTATACGTGCTCCATTCACCTAATTTAGCAACTTTAAATGATTTGCTCGGCGTGAGTTTAAAATTATTTTTTATTTTTTTTTCACCTCTGTTTTTTTCTTGAAATACAAACCAATTTAACTCCTTTTTTTTATACTTTGCTCTTATATTGTGAATATTACTTTCCTCTTGACTCCAAGATTTACCTGCACTTCCTCCGGTATCCCCCCCTAAATCTAATACATTTCCATTTTCATAAAACCTTATTCCTAAAAGAGGACTCCTTTTCATAGGATCATGCTGGTTTTTGAATTGAAAAAATAATACTCTGTCATTTATATGAGTAAAATCTTTAGGAAGTCTTGTTTTAAAACCAATCCATATTTCTTTATTTAAAGTTCTTTTTTGCTTTGTCTGAAATTCTGCTCTTTCTGTTTCTTTTCCTTTTTTTTTATAAGGATCATTATTCCATCCATGTTTAACTGTAACTTCAAGATACTTATTACCATCAAAATCTTTTTTAATTTTAAATGGTTTTAAACCAGCGCCCTTATCGTTGATTGTTAATTTTTTTAATTTTAATTTTCCTTCTTTTTGTTTTTCAAAGTCCTCAAAGAAATTCCATGGCGACTTTACCTTTTTATCTACATAATCTGGAACAGGCACCTTTTCCCAGCCATAGGCAGTAATTGAAAATGATAAAATTAAAAAAACTATTTGTAAAAACGTTCTCATAATTAAAGAATATAAGAATATTTTTAAAAAGACTATATACCTATTATTTACTGACTATGTACCATACATTTAAAACTCAAAATTTACTTTTTCTTAAAATATTCTTTTATGTCTTTTTGAAACAATAGATAAATACAAGAAATCTGTAATAAAGTATTTAAAATTAAAATAGATCTTACTGTCAATTCATTAAATCCTATTTCTGGTATAGGTCCATAAGGAGCAGCAAAACTTACATTTATTGCGTGGATTAAATCTAACAAACCAATCACATTCCAAGACAGCAAAAGACCCCATAGTATAGTGCTTGGTTTTTTTATAATGTGGTAAACTAAGAATAAAGCAGTTATCCCAATAAAAAAGTCGCCCACAAAAGGAACTATCCATTCAGATGGCGCCGAACGCTCATTTTCAGTAAAGATCCAAAACAAAAACAAACCTGACCCAACTACTCTGAATGACATCCATCCAGTTACAAAAATAATCCAATGTAATTTCACTTGAATTACATATCAGAAAAAAATCTCAATTACAAAGTCGTCACAAAAAAATGTTAGTTTAACAATGTAACCTGGTATGTACCTATTCAAAAAGTGTTATATTCTGTTATAAGTTGAATTGGGACAGACAACAGAACTGCCATACTAATTATAATAAATCTAAAACACCCTCTGCTGAAGATAAACCACATTGTTTAGTCTCTTTCTCAACTTGAATATTAACTACTTCTAAGTTTTGAATAACCATCGCATAACGATTTGAACGAAAACCCATTCCTTTTGAATTTCTATCTACTTCAGCGCCAATTGCTTTCGTAAATAATAAATAAGGATCTGATAACATTGTAATTTTGCCTCCAGCATTATTCGCTTCTCCCCAGGCATTCATAACAAATGGATCATTTACAGATAAACAAAATATTTTTTCTATTCCTTTAGCTTTTATTTTATCAGTATTAGCTACATATCCAGGTAGATGGAGTTTTGAACAAGTTGAGGTAAAAGCACCAGGTAATCCAAATAAAATAACTTTACCATTTCCTAAAATATCTCTAATTTTGCTAGTTTGTGGTTCACCATTTATTAGATGGAAAATTTCTATATCAGGGATTTGATCTTTTATTTTTAATTTCATATGGAATTAATTACATAATCTTTAACTTTATTTATATCATTTGATATAACTTCAAATTTTTCTTCTCTATCATAAACATATTTAAGACTATCTGGTAATTCTTCAGTTTTTGAGATTGCATCTTCTATTGCTTTTGGAAACTTACATGGGTGTGCTGTAGATAAAACAACACAATTTTGTTCTAGCCCAAGTTTTTTTGCAGCACCAATTCCAACTGCAGTATGAGGATCAACTACAACTTTATATTCTTTGTTTGTATCTTTTATCATTTGGATAGTCTCTTTTTCATTTAACATTTCAGATGTAAAACTTTTTTTTATTTTATCTAAATCACTACTATCAATTTGATAAGCATTGTTTTTTATTCTACTCATTACATCTTTCGTAGCATCTGAATTACAGTCTTTTACATCATATAAAAGTCTTTCAAAGTTACTTGCTATCTGAATATCCATGCTAGGAGTATTTGTTTCCTCAACTTTCTTTTGAGAATAATCCCCACCAGAAATTGCTCTATGAAGGATGTCATTTTTGTTAGTAGCTACAATAAGTTTATCAACTGGAAGTCCAAGTTTCTTTGCTAAATAACCAGCATAAATATCTCCAAAATTTCCAGTCGGAACAGAAAAAGACAAGGGCTGTCCATTACCTATTTTAAAATAGGCATAAAAATAATAAACAGCTTGAGCAACAATTCTTGCCCAATTAATCGAATTAACACCTGACATATTTATTGAGCTAGAAAATTTTTCATCATTAAACATTGCTTTAACCAGATTTTGACAGTCATCAAAATTTCCCTCAATAGCAATATTGAATACATTTTTTTCTTCATGGATTGTCATCAGTCTTCTTTGCACTGGTGAAATCCTGTTATTTGGATGTAATACAAAAACATTTAAATTCTTTTTGCCTTTTAAAGCATCAATAGCAGCTGCACCTGTGTCTCCTGATGTTGCTACAATAATATTAATTTTTTTTTGCTCATTTCCTACGTGATATTGATAGAAATTTCCTATTAATTGCATTGCAATATCTTTAAAAGCAAGAGTTGGGCCATGATAGAGTTCTAAGACTTTTAAATTTCCTAAATCAGAGATTTTTACAACATCTTCTGCTCTAAAATTTGAGTAAGATTTTGATACTGTGGAAATTAACTCTTCCTTAGTCATAAAATCACCAATAAATGGGAATATTATTTCGGCTGCTAATTCATTGTAATTAAGACTACTTAGTTTGTTTAGTTCATCTTTACTAAATGGTTTGATTGAGTTTGGCACAAAAAGGCCTCCATCATCAGCTAAGCCTTTCAGAAATACGTTTTTAAATGAAAAATGATCTGAATTGTTTCTAGTGCTTATATATTCCATCAGTAATTTTTTTTTCTAAAATATAAATATATTAAAAAAATGGAAACAGCTAATGAAAACCATGTAAGAGCATACTTTAAGTGGTTGTTTGAAATATTGGCTCCTATTTGTTTTGACTTAGGATAAATTCCTTCCTGCTTGCTAATATTGTTGATAATGAATGGAGAAAATTCTTTGCCTGTATAGGTCAATAAATCTTCATCTTTAAGGGTGAACCAGTAATTCTTATTAACGTCATTATCTGGCTTGAAATAATTAAATTTACTTTTTAATTTTAAAACTCCCTCGAATTTACTTTCATTTGAAACATACTTTTTAGATTTAAGGTCTCTTGGAACCCAACCCCGATTTATTAAATAGCTTTTATTGTTTATACTTACTGGATTTATAATATCAAATCCTGGCTCGCCCTTTTCATTTAAGGAATATAGATAAATTATTTTTGAATTATCTAGTATTCCTTCAAATTTGATTTTTTTAAAGTTAATTGGATTACTTCCATTAAATTCTACTGGATCACTTTTTAAAGATTGATCAATTGAATTTATCAAATCAAGCTTCCAATTTAGTCTAACAATTTGCCAAGTGCCTAATGCCAAAAAAACTAAAATAAAAAAGTATACAAAAATTGAAAAAGATAACTTATTTTTCAAGAACTATTAACTTCCCCAAATGTAAATAGCTGCAAATAAGAACAACCAGACAACGTCAACAAAGTGCCAGTACCAAGCAGCAGCTTCGAAACCAAAGTGATGCTCTTTAGTGAAGTGTCCTAATTTACCTCTCCATAAACAAACCGCTAAAAAGATAGTCCCAACTAAAACGTGGAAACCATGAAACCCTGTGGCCATATAGAATGTAGCACCATAAATGTGACCTGAAAAACTAAATGTAGCGTGTTGGTATTCGTATATTTGCAATAACGTAAAGAATGCTCCTAAAATTACTGTACAAATTAGACCATTTATAAATCCTTTTCTGTCGTCCTCTAATAAAGAATGGTGTGCCCAAGTTACTGTTGTACCAGATAAAAGTAAGACAAGAGTATTTATAAGTGGGATATCCCATGGATCAAAAGTCTCAATATCTTTTGGTGGCCATACATTTCCCATGAATTCATTTGGAAACAAACTTGCATCAAAGTATGCCCAAAACCATGCAACAAAAAACATTACTTCAGAAGCAATAAATAATGTCATTCCATATCTGTGATGAATTTGAACAACAGGTGTATGATGACCTTTGTGCTCAGCTTCAATTACGACATCTCTGAACCACATGAATGCACAATAAATTATGAGTAAAAAACCTAAAACCATTGCCCACATAACTTTACTGTGGAAATAATAAACAGATCCAACTGCAGTAACTAGTGTTGCTATAGATGTAGCTAAAGGCCAAGGGCTAGGGTCAACTAAATGATAATCGTGTTTTTGACCAGATGCAGACATTTATTTTAACTCTCTTTTTTTTCGGTTTTATAATATTCAGATGAGAAAAAAGTATATGACATAGTAACATCTTCAACTCTAGATGTTTTTGGATCATTTACCAATTCTGGATCTAAGTAAAATACTAGGGTGTAGCTTGCTTTTTCCCCTGGATCTAATGTTTGTTTTTCAAAGCAAAAACAGCCTAATTTATTAAAATATGCTCCAAAAGATGATGGAGAAACATTATATGTAGCTACAGCAGAAGAAATTACATCTCCAGTATTTTCCACTTCAAATTTTATTCTGTATACCTTGCCAGGCTGAACATCCATTGTTTTTTGATCAACATCAAAATTCCAATCAAGAGCACTATTAACGTTGGTATCTAATCTTACATTTATTTTTTTATCTAAAACTATATTAGGAGCCTCTTTAGATACTTGTGTTGTTCCACCAAAGCCAGTTACTCTACAAAATAAATCATACAAAGGCACAGCTGCAAAAGATAATCCCAACATAAAGACAAAGATTCCTGCAAGAATTAGTGGAGTTAAAGTATTTTTTTTAATCATAAAGGTCTTTCAAATACTCCAATATTAAATAATGTGAAAATGAATAAGAAAACTATAAATGCAACCAAACCAACTGCTGTCCATAAATTTTTCTTTTTTAATTTTTGATCTTTGACTATCATAAAACTTTATCCACTAAGAAAAAAACAAATATTAAAAATAAGTAAATAATTGAATAGCTGAAAATATGTTTAGCTTTCTTTATATTAAATTTTCCAACTTTATAGTTGTAAAGCTGGTAACAAATTAAATTATAATAAAATGTAAGTAGTAAGCTAAGTGTTAAGAATACTTCACCGACAAATCCAATGTAATATGGGAAAACAATTGTCGGTATCATTAGCAAAGAATAAATTAGAATGTTCTTTTTAGTATCCTGAATTCCATTAGTTACTGGAAGCATTGGAATACCTGCTTTTTTATAATCATCAGCTTTGTATAAGCTTAATGCCCAAAAGTGTGAAGGTGTCCAAAAGAAAATTATTAAGAAAAAAGCAATCGACTCCAACGAAATAGAATTTGTTGCTATTGCCCATCCAATTACTGGTGGTAAAGCTCCTGACGCTCCACCTATAACAATATTTTGTGGAGTTTTTCTTTTTAACCAGATTGTATAAACAAATACGTAAAATAATATTGTAAACAATAATAGAGATGCTGATAAAGCATTTGTAACAAAGTATAAGCTCACAACTGAAACTACTGCCATAGATGTTCCAAAATATAATGCTTGATTTCTGTTCAACTTTCCTCTTGGAATTGGACGTAAGCATGTTCTAGTCATTAATTTATCTAAATCAGCTTCATACCACATGTTAAGTGCTCCTGCTGCTCCAGCACCAAAGGCTACAATTAATATCCCAATCACTGACTGTTGAAATGAAACTGAAGTAGGAGCTGTTAACAGACCAACTGCACAAGTGAAAATAACAAGAGACATTACTCTTGGTTTCATTAACTTTAATAATTCAGGAATAATACCTAGTTCGTAATATGATTTTTTTACTTTAGAATACGTCGTAGCCATTTTAATTTTTATATCTTAAGACGTTACTAACTACTAGATTTTTCAGTGCCTTCATAATCTTCAAACTTCGGCAGTTCATCAAAAGTATGAAAATTCGGTGGTGATGGAACTGTCCACTCTAATGTTGTGGCCCCTTCTCCCCATGGGTTTTGTGCTGCTTTTTTCTTTTTTGCAAAAGCGTAGATTAAATTAGCGAAAAATACCACTAAGCCAACTACAGAAATATATGAACCGATTGAAGAAATATAATTCCAATCAGCGAATGCATCCGGATAATCAGCGTATCTTCTTGGCATTCCAGCTAATCCTAAGAAGTGTTGTGGAAAGAAAACTAAGTTTACTCCTATGAAAGTTAACCAAAAATGAAGTTGTCCCATCCACTCAGAATATTCATACCCTGACATTTTACCAAACCAATAATAGAAGCCTGCAAATATCGCAAAAACAGCTCCCAAAGATAATACATAGTGGAAGTGAGCTACAACATAATAAGTATCATGCAATGCAGTATCTACTCCAGCGTTTGCTAGTACAACACCAGTTACTCCTCCAACTGTAAATAAAAATATAAATCCTAAAGCCCAAACCATTGGGGTTTTAAATGATATAGATCCTCCCCACATTGTAGCTATCCATGAAAATATTTTAATTCCTGTTGGAACAGCGATGATCATTGTTGCTGCTAAGAAATATGCTTTAGTGTCAGTGTCTAAACCAACTGTGTACATGTGGTGAGCCCAAACAACAAAACCTACTATTCCAATTGCTACCATCGCGTAAGCCATTCCCAAATATCCAAAAACTGGCTTCTTTGAAAAAGTAGATACTATATGACTGATCATTCCAAATCCTGGTAAGATTAAAATGTAAACTTCTGGATGACCAAAAAACCAAAATAAATGCTGGAATAATGTTGGGTCTCCACCTGTTTGTGCATCAAAAAATGCTGTGCCGAAATTTCTATCTGTTAGAAGCATAGTAATTGCTCCTGCTAATACCGGTAACGAAAGTAATAATAAAAATGCTGTAACTAGTATTGACCATGCAAATAATGGCATCTTATGCAAAGTCATTCCAGGCGTTCTCATATTCAATATTGTTGTAATAAAATTAACTGCTCCTAAAATTGAAGAAGCTCCTGCAACATGTAAACTTAAGATTGCTAAATCCATTGCTGGACCTGGTTGACCTGCAGTAGAAGATAGAGGTGGGTAAATCGTCCAGCCACCACCAACACCTTGTGCACCTGGAGGTCCATCTACAAAAATTGATGAAAGTAATAAAATAAAAGCAACAGGTAATAACCAAAAAGAAATATTATTCATTCTTGGAAATGCCATATCCGGTGCTCCAATCATTATCGGCACAAACCAGTTACCAAAACCACCAATCATTGCTGGCATGACCATAAAGAAAATCATTATTAATCCATGACCTGTAACCAAAACATTATAAAGATGGTAGTTACCGCCTAAAACATCATCACCAGGATGCATTAATTCCATTCTCATCAAAACTGAAAAAGCTGTACCTATAACTCCTGCGATGATTGCAAAAATTAAATACATTGTTCCAATATCTTTATGATTTGTAGAATATGCCCATCTCTTCCAACCTGTTGGAGTATGATGATCGTGAATATGTGCTGCTTCTGAACTCATTTTTATTTACTCGCTACTAGTTTTTTATTAATTAAATTTTCATCTTTTGCAAATTTTATCTTCGCCTCTGAAAGCCAAATTTGGTAATCTTCATCTGAAACTACTCTAACTTCAATTGGCATAAAAGCATGTTTAATTCCACATAACTCAGAACATTGTCCGTAATAAGTCCCAACTTTTTCAGCTTTGAACCAAGTTTCATTTACTCTTCCTGGCATCGCATCTCTTTTAACTCCAAATGCTGGTAATGCCCATGCATGAAGCACATCATTTGCTGTAATTAAAACTTTAACTACTTTATTTACTGGAACAACTACTACATTATCTGTTGCTAACAATCTTGGCTGACCTTCTTTTAAATCCTTCTCTTCGATCATATAAGCATCAAAAATTATATTTTCATCTGGGTACTCGTATCCCCAATACCATTGATATCCAATTGCTTTTATAGTTACATCAGCTTTAGGAATTGCATCTTGTGAATATAAAACTTTAAATGACGGAACTGCCATCACGATCAAGATTAAACAAGGAACTAATGTCCAAACAATTTCAACTAAAACATTATGTGTTCTTTTAGATGGATTAGGATTTCTTGATGCTCTAAATCTTACCATCACATAAAGCATTAAAAATAAAACAAACGCACTTATAGCAACTATGATTGGTACTAACATATAGTCATGAAACCAAACTATATCTCTCATAGTTTGCGATGCAGGCTCTTGGAAACCTAATTGCCAATTTTTTGGTTGGTTTGCAAACGCCTCAACTGGGTAAATTAATGCTATAAAAACAAAAAATAGTTTTTTCATTTGTTTTCTATATAGATCGAAAATATTATAAAAAATACTAGAGAATTCGCGACAATTTATCAATTTTGCAAATAATTGATCACAGATATAGCGGATATAACCGCAGTTTCAGACCTTAAAATGTTATCGCTTAGTTTTATCGATTGAGACCCTTTAAAGTTTAGAATCTTTTTAATTTCATCAGCTGAATAATCCCCTTCAGGACCAATTAAAAGACAATTTGGTTTTGAATTAGAAATCTTAATTTTTTTATTATTTGTATTTAAATCTGCAAAAATTAAATTGATATCCAAATTGTTAGACAGGAATTTATCTAATGATTGAGGTTTTTCAATTGAAGGAATATTTATTCTATTACTTTGTTCGCACGACTCTATAACTATTTTATTTAGTCTCTCATTATTTATTTTTCTAACAATTGTCCTTTCTGAAATAATTGGTACAAATTTTGTTACTCCAAGCTCAGTTGCTTTTTGTATCATGAAGTTAAAATAATTTGATTTAATTGGTGAGAAGGCTAACCAAATATCTTGCTCTTTATCCTTTTGTCTTAATTGTTCAACAACCTTGAAATATAAGCTGCTTTTTGAAATTTCAGTTACAATTGACTTCCATTCTCCAGATTTATTAAAAACGGAAAAAGTCTCTCCTTGTTTAATCCTCATTACTTTCAATAAATAATGTGATTGAGACTTATTTAAATTAGTTTCTAAATTAATTGATAATTTTTCTGGATAAAATATTCTAATATTGCTCATTATAATTAAATTAATTTATGAAAAATATTAAAGCAATCATATTTGATGCATACGGCACCCTATTTGATGTTAATTCTGCAGCTGAAAAATGTAAGGAAAAATTAGGAGATAAATGGGAAGGATTTGCCAATTATTGGAGAACTACACAGCTTGAATATACTTGGCTTAGAAGTTTAATGAGAAGACACAAAGATTTTTGGCAAATCACTGAAGATAGTTTGGATAAATCCATGAATTTTTACAATATTGATAATTCAATGAGATCAGAACTATTAAATTTATATAAAATGCTTTCACCGTTTACAGAAGTAAGGGATGCTTTAAAAAAATTAAAACAATCAAATTATAAATTAGCAATTCTATCAAATGGTACACCTGACCTTTTAAATGAACTTGTAGTTAGCAATCAATTAAAAGATATTTTTGATGATATTTTTTCTGTAGAAGAAGCTGGTATTTTTAAACCAGATTCAAAAGTATATGATCTTCCAATAAATAAATATAATATTGAAAAGAATGAAATTTTATTCTTAAGTGCTAATACATGGGATGTTTCTGGTGCAGGGAATTATGGATACAACACAGTTTGGGTGAATAGAAATAATAATATTTTTGATAAATTAGATTATGAACCTATCCAACAAATAAGTAATTTATCAGAATTGCTTGATTTAATTTAGATATATCCTATATGAACAACATGACAAATATCGAAGTAGAAAAAATTATAGATCCAACACCAGCATCAGATGGTGCCGGAGTTAAATTAAAAAGAAGTATTGGTGTTGAACCAAATTATTATGATCCATTTTTGATGTTAGATGAATTTGGTTCAGAAAATAAAGATGATTATATTGCAGGCTTTCCTCCTCATCCACACAGAGGAATTGAAACGGTTACATACATGTTAGCTGGGAGTTTTGAACATAAAGATAGTACAGGTGGTCAAGGAAAAATGACCGCAGGAGATGTACAGTGGATGAAAACTGGCAGTGGAATAATACATTCTGAAATGCCAGCTATGAATGATGGAAAACTTCATGGTTTTCAATTATGGATTAATATGCCTGCTAGCGAAAAGATGAGCAAACCAGAATACCATTATATAGACTCTGATAAAATGAGCACACATAAGGATGAAGATAAAATTATAAAAGTAATAGCTGGAAAATTTGAAAATTCAGAAGGTCCAATAAAAAAACACAATGTCGATCCAATTTATTTTGATGTAGAATTAAATGAAAGTAAAATTTTTAATCATCAAGTTCCATCCACACACAATTCATTCATATATTTAATTGAAGGTGAGATAGAAATTGGAAACAATAAACATGAAAGTGTTAAAGACTCTACATTAATTTTATTATCTAAAGGTGAAAACTTAAAAGTAACTGCTTTAACAAACGCTAAATTTTTACTAATATCTGGAAAACCGATAGGAGAACAGATTGCAAGAGGTGGTCCATTCGTCATGAATACTAAACAAGAAATACTTCAAGCAATTGATGATTATCATAATGGTAATTTTGTAAAGTAAATATGAAAGCTATAAGATTTGAAAAGTTTGGTGGCCCAGAAGTCTTAGAATACAAGGATATTGAAATCGGTAAACCTGGTCCAAAGGAAGTTCTCGTTAAAAATTTGTCAATTGGACTTAATTATATTGATGTTTACCATCGAACAGGTTTGTATCCGATTGAATTACCAAGTGGACTTGGACTAGAAGCATCTGGAGTAGTTGAAGAAATTGGCTCTAAAGTAAGTCTTTTTAAAGTTGGAGATCGAGTAAGTCATGCATCTGCTCCAATAAGTGGATACTCAGAAAAACAAATAATGCCAGAAGAAAAATTAGTCACGGTGCCAGAAGGTATTTCAGATGAAATAGCTTCCTGTATTTTATTGAAAGGAATAACATCAGAATATTTATTACACAGGTCATATGCTGTAAAAAAAGGAGATAAAGTTTTATTTCATGCTGCAGCTGGTGGTGTTGGTCAAATGTTATGCCAATGGGCTAATGCATTAGGATGTGAAGTCATTGGAACAGTTGGATCTAAAGAAAAAGTTGAAATAGCAAAAAAAAATGGGTGTCATCATGTCATCAATTATACAGATTATAATTTTGTGGAAGAAGTTGAAAAAATAGTAGGTAAAAACGGAATAGATGTTGTCTATGATGGTGTTGGAGCAAAAACTTTTGAGGGATCAATAGAATGTTTAAAAATTAGAGGGATGATGGTAGCATTTGGAAATGCATCTGGATATGTTCACACTATAGATGTCAAAAAACATATAAATACAAAAGGTCTTTTTTTTACAAGACCGTCAATAATGCATTATACAATTACAAGAGATGAATTAGAAAAATCTGCCAAATTGGTTTTTGATGCAGTTCTCTCAGGGAAAATAAAAATTGAAGTTTCCAAAAAATATAAATTAAGTGAAGCTAAACAAGCTCACATAGATTTAGAGAATAGAATTTTAACTGGACCAGCAGTTATTATTCCTTAAATTGATCATCCATATCTGAAAGATGAAGTCTTAACGCTCTAGTCGAGATTTGTATTTCTCTTATAAAAAATATTATTGATACCATCATCGATAAACAACAAGAGCCAAATATTATTCTAGCTAAAAAATATGTCTCTAAATAAAGAGCAAAAACTGTAAGCATATTAAATAAGAAACCAAATGCTGCAAAAAGTATAGTAATCCTTAAATTTTTTACCCTATCATTTAAATTAATTAGCTGCTGCTTCCACTCTGGAGGAGTATGCTTTTCAAAAACATATTCGTCGTGTATTTTTCTAATCAAACCACTTAATGTATGAAATCTGTTACTATAGACAGCCATAATAAGAGGAATGGCGGGAAACATTAATGCGGTAACAGTGTAATCAATATTCATGCGAATCAGTTTGATTATGAATCTACGCTTTGTTATTTACAAGTAAATTATGTCTGAAAAGGTTAAAATTTTTATTGAATTAACAAGACTTAATAAACCAATTGGTTTCATGCTTCTATTTTGGCCATGTGTTTGGGGTTTAACAATTTCATATGATTTTTCTCTTTCTTTAAATACTTATTTTATTTATGCTTTTTTATTTTTTTCTGGATCTGTCCTAATGAGATCAGCAGGATGTATTGTTAACGATATAAGTGATAAAAAAATTGACAAGTTAGTCGAAAGAACAAAAAATAGACCAATCGCGTCAGAAAAAATTTCTGTATTTAATGCTGCAATATATGCTGCAATCTTATGTTTAATCGCGTTTTTAGTTTTGATAAATTTTAATAAATTTACCATTTATATGGCTCTTCTTTCAATGCCACTGGCTTTTACATATCCATTAATGAAAAGATTTACTTACTGGCCTCAACTTTTTTTAGGTATTACTTTTAATTACGGTCTAGTTTTGGCATGGATATCTATTCAAAATGAAGTTTCTATAGTACCAATTATATTTTATTTAGGAGCCACATTTTGGACATTAGGTTACGACACAATATATGGATATCAAGATATTAATGATGATGAAATAATTGGAGTTAAATCAACATCGATTAAATTTAAAAATAACCCAAAAAAATTTATATCGTTTTGTTACATTATATTTTTAATATCATTGTTTCTTGTTGGTTATAAAATGAATTTTAATTATTTATATTACATTGCTTTAATAGTGCCTTTAGCTCATTTGTTAATTTTTCAATCTCTCAAATTAAAAACTGAAAATGGGAATGACTGCTTAGCAAAATTTAAAAGCAACAATCTTTTGGGTCTTATTATTTTAATAATTTTGTTGGTAGGAAAATTAACTTAATGAAAAATATTGATATTATTAAAAGATTGTACAATGATTATACAACAAAACATCTTAATAAAATAATACTTGCTATAATGTTTTCCATTTTAGTTGCTGGCGCCACGTCAGCAACAGCATGGCTACTCGACCCTGCAATAGAAAAAATTTTTATAAACAAAGATCAAAGTTTAATTTTCATAATTCCACTTTTAATCATAATAGCTTTTGCTACAAAAGGAATATCTCTATATTTAGCAAAAGTTTTAATGATAAAAACTGCAGAAGAAGTGAAAAAAAATATTCAAATCGATATGTTATCTTCTTTCATAAAAGCTGATACTGAAAAAATTGAAGATAAACATTCAGGTAAATATATTTCAAATCTTAACTTTGATGTAAATCAAATAACTGGAATGTTAAGTAATGCAGTTTTAAACCTATTCAAGGATGGCTTAACGCTTATTGGCTTATTATTTGTGATGTTCTTACAAAATTGGAGGCTTTCTCTTATAGCTTTAATTATGCTTCCAATAGCTACAATAACTGCAAAAAAATTGGGGAAACGTATTATTAAAGTTGCAACAGAAGCACAAGAAAAGTCAGGTGACTTAAATAAATATTTAATTGATCTTTTTAAAAATCATAAAATTATAAAAATTTTTCAAAGAGAGAATTATGAACATGAAAGATCAGAAAAATTCGTCAATGATCTAAAAGAAAAATCAATAAAAATTGCAACTGTTTTTATAAGATCTACTCCAATAATGGAAGTTGTAACTGGAATAATGATTGCAATATTAATTTTTTACTCAGGAAAATTAATTATGAATGACCAGCTTAGTATAAACAATTTTTTCTCTTTTTTGGCTGCAATGATGCTTGCTTATCAACCAGTAAAGTCTTTAGCAACAGTTAATGTTGCTTTTGGCCAAGGACTATCGGCAGGAAAAAGAATATTACCTATTATTGATCAACAAAATAAAATTTCAACAAATGAAAATGGAAAAATATTAGATATAAGCAATGCATCAATAAAATTTCAAAATATTAATTTTAGTTACAAATCAAATCTTAACAATATAGTCCTTAAAGATATTAATATTGATATAGCTGGCAGAAAAATGACAGCTTTAGTAGGCCACAGCGGATCGGGAAAATCTACAATATTAAATTTAATACCAAGAATTTATGATGCAGACTCTGGGGAAATTCTAATTGATAATCAAAAAGTACAAAACCTTAACCTTAAATCATTAAGGAAAGAAATATCTATTGTTGATCAAAATACAACACTTTTTGATGATACTATTTTTAATAATATCAAATATGCGAAGCCAGACGCGAGTGACGAAGAAATTTTTACAGCTGCAAAAATATCAATGTGTACAGATTTTATAGAAAAATTAGAAAATAAATTTCAGACTGTTATAGGAGAAAATGGAGTAAAATTATCAGGTGGTGAAAAGCAAAGACTTTCGATTGCGAGAGCTTTGTTAAAGGATAGCAAAATAATTCTTCTAGACGAAGCAACTTCATCTCTCGACTCTGAAACAGAGGAAAAAATACAAAAAGCTATTGAGGAATTAACAAAAAATAAAACGACAGTAGTTATTGCTCATAGACTATCAACTATTCTTAATTCAGAAAAAATTTATGTTGTTGATAAAGGTTCTGTAGAATCATCAGGGAAACATGATGATCTAATCAAAAATTCATTGCTTTATAAAAACTTCTACGAGAGACAAATAAAAAATAACTAATGTATTTTTTGTATAATATATTAGGAATTATTCTTTTTTTAATCTCTCCATTTATATTATTTTTAAGAATAATTAATGGAAAGGAAGATTGGAGAAGAATCTTAGAAAAATACGCTTATTATAATTTAAAAAAGACTGATACAACTGTATGGTTTCATGGTGCAAGTGTTGGTGAAATCATGAGTATTCTTCCTTTGATAAATAAGTTTGAAAAAGACAAATCTATAAAAAAAATTTTACTTACTTCATCTACTTTAAGTTCTGCATCAATAATTGCAAAGAAACCATTAAAGAAAACAACTCATATTTACTATCCATTTGATATTGGATTTATATGCAATAACTTTTTAAATTATTGGGAACCAAAAATCGCAATATTTGTAGATTCTGAAATCTGGCCGAATATGTATGAAAGAATAAATTCAAAAAAAATTCCTCTTATTTTAATCAATGCTAGAATTACGAGTAAAAGTTTCAAAAGGTGGCAAATCTTTTCATCTTTTGCAAAGAATGTTTTTAGTAAAATAACTATAGCTTTACCTCAAAATCAAGAAACCCAAAATTATTTAAAAAGATTGGGTGTTAAAAAAATTAAATTTGTTGGAAATTTAAAGTATTTCAAAAATGATAAACAAAGTTTGAAGAAAAATGTTCAAAAATATTTTAAAAATAAAAAAGTATTCTGTGCAGCCAGCACTCATTATAATGAAGAGAAAATCATTGGAAAATTACATTTAAAATTAAAGAAAAAGTTTAAGAATTTAATTACAATATTGGTTCCGCGTCACATAAATAGATCAGAGGATATAAAGCAAGAACTTGGAAAATTAAAACTGATAGTTACCGAAAGATCAAGCGGACATAAACCGTCTGAAAATTGTGACATATATATTGTTAATACATATGGAGAGATGTCAAAATTTTTAAGACTTTCAAATGTAACATTTATTGGTGGATCTTTAGTAAACCATGGAGGACAAAACCCATTAGAAGCTGTAAGAATGGGTAATTACGTGATGCATGGTAAAAAAGTAAATAATTTTAAAGAAATATATAAAGAATTAAAAAGTTTAAAAATATCTTCAGAGATTAAAAATATTGATCAAATGGAAAAGGTATTTGTAAAAAATCATAATTACAAAATATCAAATAGTAAACTTGATAAAATTAATTATTTAGGTGCTAAAATTTTTGAAAATAACGTTAAAGAAATTAAAAATTATTTATAATGAAAGTAAAAAGACCCACTTTTTGGGATAGTTTCAATTTCATATCATTATTACTATTACCATTTAGTTTGATAACAATTATTTTTAATTTTTTTAAATCTTTAAGTCCAAAAAAATATTTCAAAATAAAAACAATCTGTGTTGGAAATATTTACTTAGGTGGAACTGGAAAAACACCTTTAGTTTTAAAAATAAATAATATGTTAAAATATAAGTTTAAAACTGTATTTATTAAAAAAAAATATATTGATCAAATTGATGAGCAAAATACTTTATCAAAATATGGAAATTTAATTTGTTTAAGTTTTAGAGATATAGCACTGAGAATTGCTGAGAGAAAAAAATACCAGTTAGCTATATTAGATGATGGTTTACAAGATAAAAGTTTAAATTATGATATTTCTATTGCTTGTTTTAATAGTTCAGAGCTAGTTGGGAATGGGCTAGTTTTGCCTGCTGGGCCATTAAGAGAAAGAATTACAAATATTTTAAATTATGATCTTGCATTTCTTAATGGTGAAAAAAATAATAAAAGTTTCGAAAAAACTCTAAAGAGATTAAATCCAAATTTAAAAATATTTAGAGCTAAATACACTCCTAGAAATCTTGAGTCTTTTAAATTTAAAAATAACTTTCTAGTTTTTTCGGGCATAGGTAATCCTTTAGAATTTCAACAAACATTAAAAAAATATAATTTTAATATAAAAAAAATAATGACTTTTCCAGACCATTATAAATATAAAAATTCTGATATAAATAATATAAAAAAT
>QCNW01000008.1 GCA_003210025.1 Pelagibacteraceae bacterium AG-426-M19 | reverse complement strand
AAAAATACTTTAATAGGAGGATCAGCTGATTTGGCAGGATCGAATAATACAAAAACCAAATTACATAAAATTATTAACTCTAAAAACTTTAATGGTAACTATATTCACTATGGTGTTAGAGAACATGCCATGAGTGGTATTATGAATGGGCTGGCTCTTCATAGTAATTTTATTCCTTATGGGGGAACATTTTTAATATTCTCAGACTATTGTAAACCTTCTATAAGACTATCGGCAATTATGAAACAAAAAGTAATTTATGTGATGACACATGATTCAATAGGCTTAGGGGAAGATGGGCCTACCCACCAACCAATTGAACAACTTGCCGCTTTAAGGTCTATTCCTAATTTAAACGTTTTAAGGCCAGCAGATCAAACTGAAACAATAGAATGCTGGGATATAGCTTTGAAATGTAAAAAAACACCTAGTGTATTAGCCTTAACCAGACAGAATTTGAAACCTATTAGATACAGCTTTACTAAAAAAAATAAGTGCTCTAAAGGAGCATATGAAGTATTAAGAACTAGAAAAAAAATTCATTTAACAATCATTGCATCGGGTTCTGAAGTTAATCTTGCTATTGAGACTAGTCATAAATTAGCCAAACAAAAAATATATACGAAAGTAATATCCATGCCCTGCCAAGAAATTTTTGATGTTCAAAGTAAAACTTATAAGAATAAAATTTTAAAAGAAAGTAAAAACATTTTTGCTATTGAAGCGGGATCCAAAATGTCCTGGGAAAAATACATTGGAAATAGTTTAGCATTTTCTATTGAAGACTTTGGTAAAAGCGCACCTTATAAAAAAATTTATGATCATTTTGGATTAACTAGTGAAAAAATTGCTAAAAGAATAAAATTTTACATTAAAAAATGAGTATAAAAATTGGTATTAATGGAATGGGAAGAATTGGCAGAATGATTGTCAGATCAATTTATGAAAATCATAAAGGAAAAATAATTATTAAACATATTAATAGTAGATCAAGTACTGAAATTTGTTCAAACTTATTAAAGTATGACTCAATTCACGGTAAATTTAATTACCAAATAAAATCAGGCCAAAATTTCATAAAAATAAATAAAGAAAAAATATCTTATACTCAGCATACTAAAATTGATGACATCAAGTGGAAAAAATATGATGTAGATTATGTTTTTGAGTGTACAGGAAAATTTAATTCAAAAGATAAATTGCTTCCACATTTAAAAAATGGGGTTAAAAAAGTTATAGTATCAGCGCCATGTAAAATGGCAGATAAAACAATAGTTTTTGGAGTTAATCACAAAACTCTAAATAAGAATGATAAAATCATTTCAGCAGCCTCTTGTACTACAAATTGTTTAGCTCCAGTTGCGGATGTTGTTAATAAAAATTTTACAATTCTTAATGGTTTTATGACAACTATACACGCCTTTACAAGTGATCAAAGAATATTGGATAATTCTCACAATGATCTCAGAAGAGCAAGATCTGCAAATCAATCAATAGTTCCAACATCTACAGGTGCATCTAAAGCTATAGGTGAGATTATACCTGCATTAAGAGGTAAACTGGAAGGTATAGCAATGAGAGTACCAACACCGAATGTTTCCTTAATAGAATTTGTATTTAATGTTAAAAAAAATATTTCTATTAAAAAATTAAATAGCTCTTTATTAATAGCATCGAACAAAGGTCTAAAAAATATTCTTAATATTACTAATGAGAAATTAGTTTCAATTGACTTTAATCATAATAATGCATCTGCAATCGTAGATGCATCACTAACTAATGTAATGGGTAATAAAATGGGAAAAATTTCAGCATGGTATGATAATGAGTGGGGGTTTTCAAACAGAATGTGTGATATTGCTAAACATATAAGCAAGATCAAGTAATGAAATCCATTGAAAGTTTAGAAAATATTGAAAACAAAAATGTTATTCTAAGGCTTGATTTAAATGTACCAATAAAAAACGGAAAAATAAAAGATACTAACCGAATTGATAAAATTATACCTACATTAAATTTTTTAGTAAAAAAAAAAGCAAGAATAATCATAATATCCCACGTTGGAAGACCAAATGGTAAAATAGTAGAAGAACTTTCTCTTGAACCAGTATCATTGTGTATAAAGAATAAAATAAATAAAGAGGTTTTTTTACTGAAAGAAGATATTTTTAGTTTAAAAAAAAATGATATTTTTAAGAATTCAAATGATCAAGTAGTATTATTAGAAAATATCAGATTTTATCCAGAGGAAGAGGCTAATGATGATAAATTTTCGGAAAAATTAGCTAGTTTTGGAGAAATATATGTTAATGATGCATTCTCTTGTTCACATAGAGATCACGCATCTGTATCAAAGATTACTAAATATATACCATCTTATTGTGGAATTCAAATTAATGCAGAAGTTAATGCTCTAAATAAAATAACGTCTGAGATAAAAAAACCTATAACATGTATAATTGGAGGATCTAAAATTTCATCAAAAATAAATATCATTAAAAATTTAATACCAAAATTTAATAACATTGTAATTGTGGGTGCCATGGCAAATAATATATTTAAATATAAAGGATTAGAAGTTGGAAACTCAATATATGAAAAAAATATTGGAAACATAATTCATGAGATTTTTTCATACGCAGAGAAAAATAAATGTAAAATTTTTTTTCCAAGTGATGTTAAAGTTGGAAAAAAATTAAATGATAGATCTATTGAAAAAGAGTTGGGAGAGATTGAAAATGATGATATTATATTAGATGTTGGATCAAAAACGCTGATTGAAATAAAAAAGATTATTGATAATTCATCAACTATATTATGGAATGGACCTTTGGGTTACTTTGAAAACGAGAACTTTTCATTAGGAAGCTCAGAAGTAGCAAATTATATTGCTAATAAAGGTGAGAAGATTTTTTCTGTTGTTGGCGGAGGAGATACAGTTGCGGTTATAAATTCACTAAATATAAAGAACAAATTCAATTTTGTTTCAACTGCAGGTGGAGCATTTTTAGAATTTCTTGAAGGCAAAGATCTCCCTGGTATAAAAGCATTATATTAAATGTCTGAATTAAACAAAATCGCTCTAAAAATAATATCAAATGGAAAGGGTATTCTGGCTGCGGACGAAAGTACAGGCACAATGACAAAAAGATTAGAATCAGTAAAGGTTCATTCAAATGAAAATAATAGACTACTTTTCAGACAAACGCTTTTCTCGTCTCAAGCAATGAAAGATTGCATAGGTGGAGTAATATTATACGATGAAACTATAAGACAAAAAACATCTGATGGAAGAACTATACCAGAATTAATAAATTTAAGTGGATCATTTACTGGAATAAAAGTAGATACAGGCGCTAAGGTATTAGCTGGTTCCATTCAAGAAAAAGTTACAGAAGGTTTAGATGGTTTAAGAGAGAGACTTAAAGATTATTATAAACTTGGAGCAAGATTTACGAAATGGAGGGGTGTCTACTTGATATCTGATAAATACCCAAGTGATATCTCGATTTCAGCAAATGCACATGCGCTAGCCAGATACGCTGCATTAGTTCAAGAAGCGGGGATGGTTCCTATTATAGAACCTGAAGTCTTGATGGAAGGCAATCATTCTGCGAAAGATTGTTTCAATAGAACATCTGAAGTTATTAAAAAATGTTATGAAGAATTAGAATTGAATAAAGTTGATTTGTCTGGAACAATTTTAAAACCTAATATGATTTTACCAGGAAATAATTCTGATGAAAAAATTTCTGAAGAAGATGTTGCAGAACTCACTTTAGAGTGTTTAAATAAAAGTGTACCTTCTTCAGTCCCAGGTATCGCATTTTTATCAGGTGGTCAAACTGAAATAGAGGCAACTGCAAACCTCAACAAAATAAATACTAAAAACAATACAAATTTTATAATGACTTATTCTTATGGAAGAGCTCTTCAACAAAGTGCACTTAAATTTTGGTCAAAAAATTTAAATAATATAATTGGAACCCAGGAAATATTTAATCATAGAGCGAAAATGTGTACTTTGGCAGCACAAGGAAAATGGTCAGAAAGTCTTGAAAAAACGTCATAGAAAATTCATCTATTTGATATCTCCTAATAAAATAACAAAAAAATCATTTTATGATGAATTAAAACTAGTTTTAAAATCTAATAAGATAAGTTTTTTTCAATTAAGATTAAAAAAAGAGAATATTAAAAAAAAAATTAACATAGCTAAGAAAATTAAAAAAATTTGTAAAAAAAATAATGTAAAATTAATTATTAATGATGATCCTCATCTCGCATTAAAAGTAAAAGCTGATGGTTGCCATTTGGGCCAAAAAGATATGAATCTTATTAAAGCAAAGAAAATTTTGAAAAATAAGATAATTGGTATGACTTGTCATAATTCAATAAAATTAGCCAAGTATGCGTTGTTAAATGGGGCTAGTTATATAGCTCTTGGAGCTTTTTATAAAACTAAAACAAAAAAAATCAAATATAGGTCAAGCATTGGGATACTCAGAAAAATAAAAAATCTAATAAATTTACCAGTTGTTGCAATTGGGGGTATAAATGAAAAGAATTATAAAAAACTATTATTGAATAAAGCTGACTTTTTGGCTATCTCAAGTTACATTTGGGATAATAAAATTTTTAAACCACACCAAGCTATAAAAAATTTAAAATGAAAATTAATGCTACAGAAATAAAAGTTGGAATGATCTTGGAGTATAAACAAGATTTGTGGGAGGTCCTTAAAACTAACCATGTCAAACCTGGAAAGGGAGGTGCTTTTGCTCAAGTTGAGATGAAAAGTCTTATGAAAAGTACTAAATTAAATGAAAGGTTCAGATCAAGTGAAACAGTTGAAAAGGCTACTTTGGAAGAAGTAAAATATAATTTTTTATATAGTGATGATACTGATTTCTATTTTATGAATCCTGAAACTTTTGAGCAAACTAATTTAAGTAAAAATATAATTGGAGAAAAAGGTAAATTGCTTTCAGAAAATTTAGAGGTAAGAATCAACTTCCACAATGAAAATCCATTAAGCATTACGCTTCCAAATCAAGTTACATGTAAAATTGATACAACAGATGCTGCTATAAAAGGCCAAACGGTTTCATCTTCTTATAAGCCTGCAAAATTAAACAATGGAATAAACATTCAAGTTCCACCCTTTATTGAAACAGGAGATGAAATAATCGTAGATACCAGAACGATGGAATATATAAAAAAAATATAAATATGAATTCAATTTCGCCTAATTTAAATTTAATGGTTAAAGCTTGTGAAAAAGCATCTAAAGTTATTATAAGAGATTTTGGAGAATTGGAAAATTTACAAGTGTCAAAAAAAGGACCGAAAGATTTTGTCACAAAGACAGATAAAAGAGTTGAGCAAATTTTGATAGATGAATTAGCAAAATCAAAAAAGAATTATTCGTTTATAACAGAAGAAACGGGGGAAATTTATAACAAAAATAAAGATATTTTTTGGATAATAGACCCTATTGATGGAACAACAAATTTCTTACATGGAATTCCACATTTTGCAATTTCTATAGCGTTAAAAAGAGAAGAAGAAATTATATCTGGTTTGATTTTTGACCCAATTAAAAATGAAATTTTTTATGCTGAAAAAAATAATGGGTCCTTTTTTAATAACAATAGAATTAGAGTATCAAATAAATCGAATATAGATGAGTGTTTATTTTCAACAAATTGTGAGGGTATAAAATTAATATATCCAAAACTCAATTTAAGAAATACTGGATGTGCTGCCTTAGATTTAGCATACGTTGGGTGTGGAAGATTTGATGGATATTTCCATGATAAAATTAATATTTGGGACATAGCAGCTGGCAAAATAATAATTGAAGAAGCTGGTGGAAAAGTAAATAATATTAATAAATTTAGAAATAATAAGATAAACATTAGAGCTGCAAATCCAAATATTTATGAAAAAATGTTAAAAAAAATTGACAACTTTTAATTGTTTTTAAAAAAATTTTTGCTATAAGGCTGCCCATGAAAAAAAATATACATCCTAAATATCATGCTATTAAAGTAGAAATGACAGACGGAACACAATTTGAGACAAGATCCACATGGGGTTCTGAGAATGAAATATTAAAACTTGAGATAGATCCAAAATCTCATTCTGCTTGGACAGGCGGAAAGCAAAAAATTTTGGATAAAGGTAGAATAAGTAAATTTAATAAAAAATTTCAAAACTTTAGATCAGAGAAAAAAGATTAATGTCAAAAGCTCCTTTAATGCCAATGGCAACTGCTGTATGGCTTGTTGAGAATACTTCTCTAACATTTAAACAGATTGCTCAATTTTGTAAATTACATGAAGTAGAGGTTCAAGGAATAGCTGATGGAGAAGTCGCCAAAGGTATAGTTGGATATAATCCAATTATTTCAGGGCAATTAACCAATGAGGAAATAGAATTATCTTCTAGAGATAATGAAAGGCCGCTAAATATTATTGATGAAGAAATTGAAATAAAAAACTCTGAAAATAAAATAAAAAAATATATACCATTATCTAAGCGTCAAGATAAACCAGACTCTGCCTTATGGCTTTTGAAAAACCATGCCTTATTGAAAGATTCTCAGATAGCAAGGCTTGTTGGAATAACAAAAAATTCAGTTTCTGCGATTAGAAACAAAAGTTATTGGAATTATAATAGTTTAAATGCAAAAGATCCAGTTGCGATGGGTCTATTTTCACAAAAGGATTTATTGTCTGCAATTGAAAAAGCCGAAAAAAGAATTTTAAAAGAAAAAAAAGAAAAGGAAAAATTAAGTTTAGCAAGTAAAAGCTGAATTTGAAATATATAGACAAAGATAGATTAAAATGCTAACTAAGCGCATTTTTGGAGGTTGTTATTAAAATAGAAGTTAAAGATAATAATGTTGAACAAGCATTGAGGGTTTTAAAAAGAAAGCTTCAAAGAGACGGTTTTTTTAAAATTATTAAACTTAAAAATAACTATGAAAAACCTTCAGAAAAAAAAAAAAGAATTCTTCAAGAAAACATTAAAAGAGTTAAAAAACTTAATAAGCTCAAAAGTAGGATTTAGTGATCGCGGGGTGGAGCAGCCTGGTAGCTCGCAAGGCTCATAACCTTGAGGTCGGCGGTTCAAATCCGTCCCCCGCAACCAAAAAATGAGTGAAAATATATACCCAAGCTTTCCGCATCCTGATATCGATAATCAAAATTTTGAATTTTTTAATAATAAATTCCATAATACTTTAAATAATGACGAAACTAGAGATATCCTTGTTTATTCGAAAAATAAAGAAGGATGGAACGATGAATTAACAAAAATTGCTGTAGATCATATTGATGTTAATCATCCAATTGATGTAGCTTCTAGAAATTTATGCCTAAATTTATTGAATGAATTTGAAAAAAGCAAAAAAAAAATTATTCTTGAAATTGGTTGTTCAAGTGGATATTTGATAAATAAGATTGAGAAGACAAAAAGATATAAATATATTGGCTCGGATGCTATTGAGGAACAAATTAAGAAGCTGAAAATTTTATATCCATCCAAACCATTTGTAATATTTGATATTTTAAAAAATCCATTTAACAAGCAAATGTGTAATGCCATTATTATGCTTAATGTATTAGAGCATATTAACGATGATTATGCTGCATTACGAGAAGCTTATAAATTATTGGAAAAAGATGGTATTTTAATTTTAGAAGTGCCTTCAGGTAAAATGTTATATGACCAGTATGATAAAGAGTTACTTCATTATCGAAGATATAAAATGAGTGAATTAATAAAAAAAATTGAAGATAATGGTTTTGTAATCGAAAAAAAAACTCACCTTGGTTTTATAATTTTTCCAATATTTGCCTTAATAAAGATCTATAACAAAATATTTAAACCAAAAAAAGTAATTATTAAACAAGCAAAATTATCAGATAATTTTTTTTTAAGGTTTTTATTTAGTATTGAAGAAAAATTAAGAAATATTTACTTGCCATATGGAATTCGTTGTTATGTATGTGCTAGAAAAAAATAATATTTACTAATAATTAAAGACTTTTAATTATATCCTCTGTCATTTTTTTTGCATCGGCAAATAACATCAACGTGTTATCTCTATAAAAAAGATCATTATCAATACCTGCATAACCTGGGGACAAGCTTCTTTTTACAAATAAAACTGATTTACTTTTCTCAACATCAAGAACTGGCATTCCATATATAGGACTTTGAGGGTCCGATTTTGCAACTGGATTTGTAACATCATTCGCACCAATTACATAAGCAACATCACAATTAGCAAAATCATTATTTATTTCCTCTAATTCGAAAACTTCATCATATGGCACATTAGCTTCTGCTAATAAAACATTCATATGACCTGGCATTCTTCCAGCTACGGGATGAATAGCGTAAGAAACCTTAACTCCATTCTTTTTTAAAGCATCGACCATTTCTCTTAATGCATGTTGTGCTTGTGCAACAGCCATTCCATATCCGGGTACAATTATTACTGAAGATGCATTTTTCATTAAAAAAGCTGCATCATCAGAGTTACCACTTTTAACAGGTTTCTGTTCCTTGCTTCTTAAGTTTGAGCTCTGCTCTGTTGCTCCCCAGCCACCAAGTATTACATTAAAGAATGACCTATTCATTCCTTTGCACATTATGTAAGAAAGAATTGCTCCAGATGAACCTACCAGAGCACCAGTTATTATTAGTGCTGTATTTTCAAGTGTGAAGCCAATGCCTGCTGCTGCCCAGCCTGAATAAGAGTTCAACATTGATATAACTACTGGCATATCTGCTCCGCCAATTGGGATTATCAATAACACACCAACAAGAAAAGAAATTAGCACAAGTGTCCAAAATATATTTGAGGATTGCGATACACATAAATAACCAATAAGTAAAAATATTGCTAATCCCAATAATAAATTGATTACATGTTGTCCTTTAAAAGTAATTGGTGATCCAGACATTATTCCTCTTAATTTTAAAAAAGCTATTATGGATCCAGAAAATGTGATTGCTCCAATTGCAGCACCTAATGACATTTCAATAAGGCTTGCAATTTTAATATTCCCAGCAATACCTAAGTTGAAAGCTTCTGGCTTGAGAAAGGCAGATATTGCTACAAAAACTGCAGCTAGACCAACCAAACTATGAAATCCGGCAACAAGTTCTGGCATTGCTGTCATTGGTATTCTGAAAGCGATAAATGCACCAATAGAACCCCCAATTATCAGAAAAATTAAAACATAAATTAGACCTATTCCAAAATTACCGACAGATAAAAAAGTTACTATTATAGCAATAGCCATACCTGCAATTCCAAAATAATTACCTTGTCTCGAAGTCTCAGGTGAAGACAACCCTCTTAAAGCTAAAATAAATAAGATTCCAGAGATTAAATAAAATAATGCTGATAAATTAGCTGACATACTATTTTTTTTTCTTTTTATACATTTGCAGCATTCTTTGGGTCACAAGAAAACCACCAAAGATATTTACTGCAGCTAAAATAATTGCCAAAAAACCAAAAATATTTGAAGTTTCAAAGACCATTTTTGATGAACCTGCTAATGCAGCAATAATGGCACCAACAATTATAACAGATGATATAGCATTTGTTACTGACATAAGAGGTGTATGCAATGAAGGTGTCACACTCCAGACTACATAATAACCAATAAATATTGATAATATAAAAATACTTAATCTAAATATAAAAGGATCTATTTCCATTATTTCACCATTGTTTTTTCAATTATTTCATCTTCCATGTTTATATTGAAAGTTTTTTTTTCTTCATCAAATAAATTGTTTATAAAGTTAAACATATTTTTTGAATAAAGATTAGATGCTGAAACAGGCAATTTATTTAATATATTTGCTTCTCCCATAATTTTTACTCCATTTGTTTCAACAATTTCATCAACTTTGGTTAAATCTGAGTTTCCTCCTTGTGACGCAGCTAAATCATATATTACTGAACCACTGGGCATTACATCAATCATTTCTTTTTTGATTATTTTTGGTGCTTCTTTTCCAGGTATTAAAGCTGTACAAATAACAATATCAATTTTTTTTAGAGTTTCTTTCAATAAATCTTCTTGTTTTTTTTTAAAATCCTCTGATGCTTCTTTTGCATATCCTCCTTCTGTTTCTAAATTTTCAGCTCCCTCAACAGTTAAAAATTTACCTCCTAAACTTTCCACTTGTTCCTTTGATGCCAATCTAACATCTGTTGCAAAAACAATAGCTCCCATTCTTTTAGCAGTAGCAATTGCTTGCAGCCCAGCAACTCCTGCTCCTACAACTAAAACCTTCGCAGCTGAAATTGTCCCAGCAGCAGTCATCATCATTGGTATAGCTTTTTGAAAATATGCGAAAGAATCTACTACCGCTTTATATCCAGCTAAATTTGCTTGTGAAGATAAAATATCCATTGATTGCGCTCTTGTAATTCTTGGCAGTAATTCTAATGAAAAACAATTAATATTTTTTGATGTAATTTCATTTAGTTTTTTTTTATTTAAGTAAGGATTTAAAACACCAATTAAAATTTGGTTTTTTTTAAGTTTATTTAATATTTCATCGTTCGGAATATTCAATTGTAATAGTGCGTCTGAATTTAATACTACTTCATCATGAGTTAAGATAGATGCCCCTTCAGCCTCATAATGATTATCGTAAATTCCCAAATGTGAAGCATAATTTTTACTTAATTGAACTTCAAAACCTAAAGACTTATATTTTTTTATAACATCTGGAGTAATTGCAACTCTTTTTTCAGATTTTATATTTTCAGAGACAGATCCAATAATCATTCTACAAAAGAAATATTGCCATTAGTATTAACACTACGACTACTGCAACCGAGCCCCAAAGAACAAATTTGGTAAAATTATTCCAAGTTTTTTTGTGGATCTCATTATTCATTATTATTTTTGTCTTGCTTTAAATTTTGGATTTTTTTTATTAATGATGTATACTCTTCCTCGTCTTCTAACTAATTTAGAATTTAAATCTCTTTTTTTTAACGATTTTAGTGAACTTGCAATTTTCATAATTTATTTTTTTCACTTTTAATAAACGAAGTTATATAATCTTTCAAATTTATTTTTCCGAAATACCTAATTACTTTATTATTATACGACATATCAGTTAATGCAGAAGCATACCTTTCTCCCACTCTAGGAGGTAAATATTTTATTTTAGATTTAAACATTTTTGCCACATCCAAAATTGTGTATTGTTTTTTGTGACTTATGCTGTAGTGAGCACACTTATTTTTTTTCCATGCTTTAATACAAATTTCAACTGTATCAGAAATATGTGTAAATCTTCTTGATTGAGTTCCGGGTTTTACGATCGTAAGAGGTTTGTTGTTAGTGTATTGATTTTGAAATATTCCAATTACTGTAGCCATATTTCCCATTTCAATTTGGTTATTTCCATATACATTATAAAAGTAAATTATCTCAAATTTAAATTTAAACCATTTTTTTAAATTCTCAAGTAATTCCAGATTTTTTGATTTTGTGAATGCATACGGTGACAGATTTTTATCATTGCCTTTTTTTCCTAGTGAGGCTGATGTTGCTGAATATATTAATTTAATTTGATTATCTAAACAAAATTTAAAAACTTCTTTGCTACCAACTGAATTTGATTCATAACATTGGTTGAAATATTTAAAACTTTGATAAATTCTAGAAAATTCTCCAAAATGAAAAATGGAGTTGATTTTTTTTTTATATTTTTTTAACATCAGTGCTATATTTATAGTGTCACCTTTTAAATAATTTACCCTTTTTGATTTTATATGATTTTTTTTAGTACCTGTTGAATAATTATCTATAGAAATAATTTTGAAATTTGTTTTTTTTAATAAAGCTGTAATTAAATTAGAACCAACAAATCCCGCTCCGCCAGTTACAATAATTAAATTTTTCATTAAGGATAGCCTGGCAACGTCCTACTCTTCCAAGTCTTAAGACTAAGTACCATTGGCGCAGAAAGGCTTGACTTCCGAGTTCGGAATGGGATCGGGTATTACCCTTTCGCAATAATCACCAGGCAAAAAAATAAGTATCATAGGATTTTTAAATGTCAAATAATTATAAATCTTATTTTATAAAGAAACTTTTCTTATTATATATAATTATTTAAATGATTTTTTAGATAATCATTAATAGTGTGCGATAGTCCTAATTGAAGATTAGTCTTATAAATCCAGCCATATTTTTTTGCTAAAGAAACATCTAAAACTTTACTAAATGTACCTTGGGGTTTTTTTTTTTCATGTATAATTTTTAAATTAACATTTAAGTGTTTCATTATTATTTTTGCATAATTATTAATTGTGTTCTCAGATCCTGTACCAATATTAATTAATGTATGTTTAGTTTTTTTTTTTAGAAAGAACAAACATGCATCTGCTATATCATCTGCATAAATAAGTTCTCTCTTAGAATTTCCATCACCCCAAACTTTTATGGATTTTTCTTTTTTTTGTATTGCAAAGATAATTTTTTTTATTAAAGCAGGAAAAAAGTGAGATGTATTAGTATCATAATTATCATTTTTTCCATAAGAATTACATGGCATCAGACATTTGTAATTAAGATTATATTGCAAATTATAACTTTCACACATTTTTATACCTGCAATTTTAGCAAGTGCATATGGTTCATTTGTTTTTTCCAAATAATTAGACAAAAGATAATTTTCTCTAATTGGTAGTTTACAGTTTCTTGGATATACACAGCTTGAACCTAAAAAAATTAGATTTTTAATTTTATTCACAAAACTTCCATGAATTAAGTTATTTTGAATTGCTAAATTATCATAAATAAAATCTGCACCATAATCCATGTTGGCTTTGATTCCACCAACTTTTGCAGCTGCAATGATCACAGCCTCTGGCCTATATTTAGATAAAAAGTTATTTACTTTAGCCTGATTCCTGAGATCAAGATTTTTTCTATCTATTGTTATTACATTTGAATACTTTTGGTTGTGCAATTGCTGCAAGATCGCTGATCCCACCATGCCGTTATGACCAGCAAGATAAATCTTTGATTTTTTATTGATCATCTTAAATTTGAATATTCATAATCGATCATATCATCAACTAGTGAATTAATATCATGTGTTGGACTCCATTTAAGAATTCTTTGAGCTTTTGCATAGCTTCCAACTAAAGTATCTACCTCTGTAGGCCTAAAATATTTTTTTTTGCACTCAATAATGCATTTGTTATCTTGATCATAGGCTTTTTCATTTATGCCAATACCTTTCCATTTAATTTTTATCCCAAGCTTTTTTGCAGTTAAGTTTATAAAATATTTAATTGAATATTGTTTTCCAGTACATATAACATAATCGTCCGGCTTTTTTTGTTGCAACATTTTCCACATTGCTTCAACATAATCTTTTGCGTGTCCCCAGTCTCTTTTTGAGTATATATTACCAACAAATAATTTCTTTTGTTTTTTTTGCTTAATATTAAATAAACCTTTAACAACTTTTTTTGTTACAAATGTTTCTCCTCGAAATGGGCTTTCGTGATTAAATAAAATTCCATTACAAGCAAATAAATTATAGCTTTCTCTATAATTTATTGTTATCCAATGAGAATAAAGTTTTGATACACCATATGGACTTCTTGGATAAAAACTTGTCTTTTCAGTTTGTGGTATTTCATTTACTTTTCCAAACATTTCCGAGCTACCAGCTTGATAGAATTTTATATTTTTATCAATTTTTGTAATAGCTTCTAATATTCTTAAAGTTCCTAATGCGTCTGCATTAGATGTATACTCTGGTATCTCGAATGAGACTGCCACATATGACTGAGCCGCAAGATTATAAATTTCATTTGGTCTAATTTTTTCGATAATATTGTTCACAGATAATGAATCTGTAACGTCTCCATAATGTAAAAAAAATTTATTTTTTTTTAAAAGTGGATCATTATAAATATCATCAATTCTATATGTGTTTATTGTAGAGCTCCTTCTTTTAACACCATGTACTTCATATCCTTTTTTTAATAAAAGCTTAGATAAATATGAACCATCTTGGCCAGTCACTCCAAAAATTAGGGCTTTTTTTTTCATTATAATTTAAGATTTTACTAATATAACATTTTCTAAATTAATTAAATCATTTAATCTAGTTCGAAATTATCTTTATAGCTCTTATTTAGTTTCTGCATTTGCTGATTTTTTTCTAAAATATAATTACCAATTATTAGTGTATCTAAATTAGAACCCATAAAACAATTATATGCATCCTCTGGGGTATTAACTATTGGTTCACCTCTAATATTAAATGAAGTATTAATTAATATTGGACATTTTGTTTTTAAATAAAATTTTTCAAGCAATTTGTAATACAAAAAATTAGATTCTTTTGAAACTGTTTGAATTCTAGCAGAATAATCAACATGTGTTACAGCTGGTATTTCAGATCTTACAAGGTTTAATTTATCTATACCAAATAAATTGTCATTTATATTATTATTTATTCTCTTATTTTCTAATACATTTGAAACAAGCAACATATAGGGACTTTCAACATTTAAATCAAACCAGTCTTTAGCTTTTTCTAAGATTACAGAAGGAGCAAACGGTCTAAAGCTCTCTCTAAACTTAATTTTTAAGTTTAATTTTTTTTGCATATCTTTTTTTCTTGGGTCTCCTAATATAGATCTGGAACCAAGTGCTCTTGGACCAAACTCCATTCTTCCTTGAAACCATCCAACAGCCTTACCAACATCTAAGTCATTTACAGTTTTTGACAATATTTCATCTTCATTGCAGAGTTTAAAATTTGCATTTAAGCTTTTTAAAGATTCTTCAATTTGGTAATCCTTATATTCAGGGCCTAAATAAGAATTAAATGATTTTAAACTTTTTATTTTTTCATTCTTTAATTCTAAATGCCAAAATGCTAGAGCTGCTCCTAATGAACCTCCGGCATCTCCTGAAGCAGGTTGTATCCATATGTTCTTAAAAATTTTGTTCTTTAAAATTTTTCCGTTAGCTACACAATTTAATGCCACTCCACCTGCCAAACAAAGGTTATCAATTTTGTATTCTGATTTCACAGATTTGCAAATTTTTATCATTACCTCTTCTGTAACTTTTTGTATTGAAGCAGCAATGTCCATATGAAATTGCGAAATTTCTTCATTTTTACTATTTCTTGCTTTATGGCCAAATAATTTATCAAATTTTGTATTTGTCATTTTTAAACCTGTTGCATAATCAAAATATTTTAAGTTTAATTTAAAAGATCCATCATCCATTATTTCAATGAGGTTTTCTTTAATTAACTTTGTAAACTTTGGATTTCCATATGGTGCTAAACCCATTAATTTATATTCACCACTGTTAACTTTAAATCCACAATAATATGTAAAGGCCGAATAAAGCAAACCTAAAGAGTGAGGAAAATGAATTTCTTTTTCAATTTTTAGATCTTTACCATTTCCAATTGATATCGTTGTGGTAGCCCATTCACCTACACCATCGGCTGTAATAACAACTGCTTCTTTAAAATTAGATGGATAATATGCACTTGCAGCATGACTTAAATGGTGTTCAGAAAAATATAACTTATTTTTCGCATTAAATTCTTTATCAATTTTTAGGAGATTATCTTTAATAAGTTTTTTTTGAAATAATTTATCTTTTAGCCAAATAGGCATTGACTTAGAAAATTGAGTAAAGCCTTTCGGGGATAAAGCAATATAAGTCTCAAGAAGTCTCTCAAATTTCAAAAAAGGTTTTTCATAAAATACTACGTAATCAACATCTTTAAGATTTGTATTTGTATAATCTAAAACAAATTTTATCGCACTCGATGGAAATTTTGAGTCATGTTTTATTCTTGTAAATCTTTCCTCTTGTGCTGCAGCCATTATTTCACCATTTTTAATTAAGGCTGCAGAGCTATCATGATAAAATGCAGAAATTCCTAAAATTTTTGTCACTAAAATATTGTATAAATAAAAGGTGCAAAAACTGTGCCTTGAGTTAAAACTATCAGACCACCAAATAACGCTAGAATTAATAATATTGGGACTAACCAGTATTTTTTTCTATATTTAATAAATTTAATTATCTCTAATAAAAATTCCATGATTAAAATTGATCTTTCATAGATGTTTTATAATTAACTTTTATCCAAAATGTTTTAAGTTTTTTTTTTTTAAGTTTTAAAAGATCTTTTCCTAATAATTTTAATATTAAACCAGTTGGTGTTATAACAAAAAAAAATATTATAAACATTATTATTGGAGGAATAATTTTATTTAATAATATTCCAAATTTAGACCATAATTTATTTAAGGGAGATAGAATTTTTGAATTAATTAAACCCAGTATTAGAAAAATTAATGAAATTATAAGACTCCAAATTCTGATATCTTGATTATTGAGTAATGGCCATATAGCTATAATGATAAAAACTACTGAAAAAACTATACCAAAACTTTTATTTGAGTTCATTTTATCCATTATTAATTTATACTAAATATAGTTGTTTAAAATTAAGTCAAATATTTATATTTTAAAATACTTACAATAGCTTCTATACCATCAATAAGTTTTATTTTTTTGCCTTCTTTATAATTTCTGCCATTATAATCAATAGGTACTTCGACAATTTTTTCACCTAAATTTGATAGTTTCGTTGTCACCTCAGGACAGAAAGCAAAGCCTTTTTCTTTAAGAATAATTCTATTAAATGTATCCGTATTTATTACCTTATAACATGTATGAGCATCGGTGAGAGTTTGTTTATTAATAATATTTGAAAAAATAGTTAAAAAATGATTAGCTAAAATCAAATATTTTTTTGAATAACTATTTTTTAAATATCTTTTTTTTCCAAGAACTCTTGAACCGTAAACAACATTTGTCTCTTTAGAAAGTATAGGTTTTAATAATTCATAATAATTCATTGGGTTATATTCTAAATCAGCATCCTGTATTAAAACAATGTCACCTGTGATATATGGCTTACTAGATATAATGCAAGATCCTTTGCCTTTGTTTTGGCTATGAAAAATTAATTTGTTTTCACTTTTAAATTTAAAATTTTCTATTATTTTTTTTGAATTATCTTTAGAAAAATCGTCAACAACTATAATTTGTTTTTTTATATTATTTAAATTTTCAATTTTTTCTAAAATTATTTTTATAGTTTTTTCTTCATTATAACATGGAATTATTATAGTTAATTTCTTGCTATAATTATTAAACATTTATTTATTTATTTATTATAAAATGAATATAATTCTTCAATAATATTTTTTATATTGTAGCTTTGTTTCCAATTAGGGTAGTGTTTTTTAAATTTATTATTGTTAGATATCCACCATTTATGATCACCTATTCTTTTATTCTTTAAAACTTTGTATCTAAATTTCTTTTTTCCAATTTTCTCACAAATTTTAATAGCTTCTAACACTGAACAGTTCGATTTTCGTCCTCCACCTATATTATAAACTTCACCCCTTTTTGGTTTTTTTATAAATTCCCAAATGATGTGTGCAAGATCGTTACTATGAATATTATCTCTAACTTGCTTTCCTTTGTATCCAAATATTTTATACTCCTTATTAAATACATAACATTTAACTAAATATGATAAAAAACCATGGAGTTCTGCACCACTATGGTTTGGACCAGTAAGACATCCACATCTAAAACAAACAGTTTTCATATTAAAATATTTACCGTATTCTTGAACCAATAAATCTGCTGAAGTTTTTGAAACTCCAAACAAACTATGTTTTGACTGATCTATTGAAAATTTTTCATCAACTCCATATTTAAAGAACTCATCATTTTTAGAAATTTCATATCTGTATTTTTTCTCAATAAATTTTTTATTATTTATACTGTCTCCATAAACTTTATTTGTTGACATAAAAATGAATGGTAAATTTTTTTTATATTTCCTTACTAATTCTAAAAGATTTAATGTTGCCTTAGCATTAATATCAAAATCAACAATCGGCTCCTTTTTTGCCCAATCGTGTGAAGGTTGGGCTGCTGTGTGAATAATGGCTTTTATATTTTTATTTGATTTAAATATTTTCTCTAATTCATTTATTTCTCTTATATCTATATTAAAGTGTCTATAGTTCTTGTTTTTAGATATTATTTTTTTTATCCATATAGTCGATGAGTTCTTACCAAAAAAATACTTCCTTAAATTATTATCAATACCTAGAACTATATATTTTTTTTTTAAAAAAAAATTGACTAATTCACTACCAACTAAACCACATGAGCCAGTAATCAATATTTTTTTTTTCATTAAGTTACTGATATACATTTATTATCAGAAATAAACTTAAATTTAAAAATAACTTATATATGATAATAATTTTTGTTAATTATTAATTTATGATGAAAATGAAACTTCTGGTAAATGATTTAAACATTAAATTTTTAGTCATCTCATTTGGAAGTTTTGCTGGATCGATTTTGGTAATAAATATACTAAATCATTTTATTCAAGATCCAAAAATCTCGTCAAAATTAACTATAATTTTAATATTTGTATATAATTTTTATTTTTTAAAAAAAGTATTTAAAATAAAAAAAAATAACAAATTATTTTTATTATTGTTAAGTTTATCAGTAATATTTAGATTTTTTGAATACTGGATATTTTTAAGTATGTTTAATTTAATGAATAATATAAATATTGCATGGATCACAACAATCTCATTAAGCTTTGTAATTAAATATTTTCTTTATCCCTATTCTTTAAGTAAACTTGAAAAAAAATGAAAAAATTATTAATTTTTATACCATGCCTAAATGAAGAAAAAAATTTAAAGACAACATTTAATGCCATTCCAAAAAACTTTTCAAATATATTAGAAACTGAGGTGGTAGTTGTTGATGATTGTTCAATAGATAATACAATTGAAGAAGCAAAAAAACTCAATTTAAAAATTATATCACATAAAAATCATGTGGGATTATCAAAAGTTTTTAATTCTATGGTTGATTATTTTAATAAATCAAAATTTGATTTGATGTGTGTATTAGATGCAGATAACCAATATAGTGCAAAAGATATTAATATATTAATCGATGAAATGAGAGAAAAAGAATTAGATATGATTGTCGGCTCAAGAAAAATTCTAGAAAATAAAATTATGTCAAGATCAAAAAAGTTTTTTCAAATATTGGGGTCATGGATAGTGAGCATGATAATTGGTTATAAAATTTCTGATGTAACTTCGGGATTTAGAATATATAAAAGAAAATGTTTTGAAGAAGGTTTTTATGTAGAGAATAATTTTTCTTATACGATAGAAAGTTTAATTATATTTTCCTGGAAACGTCTAAAAATTGGTTCAAAGTTAATAAATACTAATGAAGGTCAATTAAGAGAATCAAGGTTATTTAAAAGCAACAGTGAATATATTAAAAAACAAACATATATAATAATAAAAAATTTTAATAAATATTTTCCATTAAAGTTTTTTTCTATAATCGCTACACTTTTTTTAATTCCTGGAATTTTAATTTCTTTTAGATACTTATTTATTTTCTTTGCAGGGGGTGGAGGGCACATACAATCTCTAATTCTATCTGCTATTTTAATTATTAGCTCTCTTATTATTTTTGTTATGGGCATTTTAAGTAACTCGATATCAAATGTTAGCTTGCAACTTAAGAATTTAAACAATCAAAAAAAAGATAGTCATTACAGTATAATTAATAATGATAATTAAGAGTTTTTTTGCATTTTACTATTTCTTGTTTGTTTTGGGAGCTTCAATTTTTTTAAACGTAAATTCTTTTAAAAAAATTGAAATTTTTTTTTTAAGCTCTATTATTTACTCCTTATCATTGTCTTGGTTTTTTATTTTTTTTATAAATATTTTTAAAATAAAATTTACATTTGAAATCTTATTTTTTCTTTTTTGTGTTTCAATGTTGTTAATTTATTTTAATCGTCAAAATAAAATTAAAGTAAATAATAATGAACTAATTGATTTTTTCTTATTTTTTGTTTTACTTTTTGTAATATTTTTTGCAATTCTCTTATCAAAATACATACCAGTTTTTGTTCATGGTGATGCGGTTTTTCAATGGAATGGGAGGTGGGCTTGGCTTTTATACTTGAATGAATTTAAACCAAACGGAACTTATCCTGTTTTTTGGCCAGGGTTATGGGCTTTAATATATAAAGCTGAATCTAGCTTTGGAAATTGGATTATTCCAAGCATGAGTCAATTCATATTACCAATTTTACTAATACTCACTCTATATCTTTTTTATAAAAAAAATAAAATTTTATTTTTTTACAATTTTTTATTTTTAGTTTTCTTTTTTTGGATTTTTAGAAAAACAGCTTTAGTTGGTTATATGGATACAAAGATAGCACTTCTATATTTAATTTTTTTTCAAATATTTTTATTATATTTGCTCAGCGATAATGATGAAAACTTTTTACTATTACTTTCACTCATAGCAGGTATTGCTTCAATCACAAAACAAGTGGGCTTTCTATTACCTTTTTTATCTTTTGTATTTTTGTTTTTTGTATTTTTAGAAAAAAAAATAAATTTTAAATTATTTTTTCTTTTTTCTATAATCCCATTTATATTTTTGATATCTTTTTTAAGTTTAGATGATGCTTTAAATCCGTTAATTTTTTTTTTCGATTTAATATTTTCTCAGAATTCAATAAATTCAAATTTTAGTCATCTGCAATCTGAAGCTGAAAAGAATCATTTTGCATCTTTTAATGTAATCCTTCTTAGTTTTAACAAAATATTCCTAATTATAATATTTATATTGAGCTTATTAAATTTTATAAAATTAAAGAATAAATTTTGTTTATATGGCTCTATTATTTTCTTATCAGGAGTTGTAGGTTTTTATTTTTTTTCAAAATATGGATCTTATGATGAAAGAAATGGAAGGTTTATTATTTCAATTTTATTTTCTTCTTCAATGTTTTATTTAGTATCTAGAAATATTAGTCAAGATGGTTTTAATTTTTTAATTATAAAAAAAATTGCAAACTTTAAATTTAATAAAATTATATTTTTTTCTACTTTTTTTTTAATTTTAATATCAATTTTATTTAGTAAAATTATTAATTTTCATCAAATTCAGTATGAAATTCAAAGCAAACTTGGCACTATAGGACATAAAGACAGTTTGAAAAAAGAGGTCCCTATTATAATTAAAGATTTAATCGTTAAATTGCCTGATTGTAGCAAAGTCTTAATTGACGAGCATATTCTTGCTTATAATTATCATTTAATAAAATATTACAGTCTAAATAAAAAAAAATCTAAAATACAAGTCTATAATTATCCTCAGGAATTTTTACAAAATACAAATTATGAAAAATGTAAAGAACCTATTGTATGGTATTTTAAAAAAGAAAATACATTTGATAACATAAAAAATGATACAAACATTAATAATTTAAAATTAGAAAAAATAAATAAATATATTTATTTGGTGAGAAAAAAAAATTAAGTTAATCTATAAATTGAGGTAAACAAATGTTTTTATTGACCGAATTTTTTACAATACTTTTTTTTCCACTTGTATTGTCATTTCAAATGATAATATCGGGCTACGTATTTAATTTAGTATTATTTAAAGAAAATTTTAATTATAAAAAAAAAAATATTTATTTAATTTTATCATTTATTTTTTTTTCTAATATATTTTTAATTGTTAACTTTTTTTTACCTTTAAATCTGCTTGTAAATACATTAATTTTTTTAATTCCTTTGGTTTTTATCAAAAATATAAAAATTCTAGATATAAAAAAAATACTTATATATTCTCTAAAATTTGCAATATTTTTTGCATTATTAGTTGGTTATGACAATATTAATCGTCCTGACGCTGGATTGTATCATTTTCCATACATGAGTACTTTAAATTCAGAAAAAATTATATTTGGTTCAGCAAATATACATTTCAGGTACGCTCATGTTTCAATAATTCAATATTTATCAGCAGGATTTAATAATATTTTATTTTTTGATAAAGGTCTATTAATTCCTCCTGCACTAATTTTTTTTTGTGTATCAAATTTTTTTTATAATGAAATAAAAAAACAGCAAAATAATAATTTATTATTATTTGTTAGTTTTTTCATTTTATTTCAAATTCTGTATGACATGAATAGATATAGTGGCTACGGAAATGATGTGCCTGCTCATATACTTTTTTTAATTTGTACATATTTATTTGTGAAATATGACTTGAATGATTATAGATCTTTTTTCATAATTTCCGCTCTCTGTATTTTAATTTTTCAAAGTAAATCAACATTAATAATTATTTTAATTTTACCAATATTAATAATTATTCTTAATAAAAATTTAGAATTTATTTATAAAAAAAAAAATATTATTTTAATTTGCTTTATTACAGCATGGTTTATAAAAAATATAATTATTTCTGGGTGTATGCTTTTTCCCAAAGAAATTACTTGCAGTAAAAAAATATTTTGGAGCAGTTCATTAGTAACTAACATGAATTCTGCGGACAAAGTTAGTTTAGAAAATGAGGCTAGATCAAAAGATCATCCAAGTAGAATAAATAGAGATATGAATTATCAAGAGTATTTAAATTCTAATTGGAGACCTATATGGATAAAAGGGCATGGCAAGATAGTGATTTTGAAAAAGATTATACCTTTAATCATTTTATTAACATGCCTTTCGATCTTTATTTTTTTTTCAAAGAAAAAATATTCTCGCTATAAACAAGATAAATCGAGATTTTTTTTGATTTTTTTTCTTACTCTCATTGGTAGTATTGTATGGTTTGAAAATTTTCCAACTTACAGGTATGGTTCAGCATATTTAATAGGTGTAATTATATTTAGTTTTGCATGTCTTTTTCTAAATGAAAAAGTGAAATTAAAAAATTATTTAAAGATTAAATATTTAAATTTTTTAATTGCAATTATCTTGGTTAAGTTTGTGCTAAAGTATGACAATTCTAAAAATTTATGGCCAAATATTTATAATTATAATTCAAATAATTTAAATCCTCCAAAAGTTATAAAAGTTTTTATTAATAATAACTTTGCATATTACAAAACTGTTAATGGAGATATTTGTATGTACAATTTATCTCCCTGTACTCATTTCGATTTGGAAAAGGAAATATCATTTAAAATTATTAACGGTTATAAATTTTTTTACTTAGTTTTGTAGTTTTTATTATTTTTTAGCATATATAAATAAAAACCGACCGGAAAAAATAGCATTATTGAGTTATAATTATTAAAAAAATTTCCATAAGTTGAGATTGGGAAAATAGAAACAAAAAGATGAGTAAAAATAAAAACCTGTAATCTATCTTTATTTAAAGATGAATAAAAAATTTTATAAACAAAGTAAAAAAATATTGATATTAAGAAAATAAATCCAATAATTCCTGTTTCCGAGAGTAGTTGAATATAAATATTATGAGGATGAGTGGAACATCTACTTTGATGTTCGTGAAATTTGGGGGTACAGTTTAAACGGAAAGTATTTGGACCTGAGCCAATTATTTTATTATCTTTAAAAATTGAATAAGCAGTTTTTAAATGTTCTTGATGAGGTCTAGAAAAAAATAAAATTTTATTATTTAAAATATTTTTTAATTCAAAATTAAATTTTTCCTCAATATTTTTCTCATCAATTTGAAATTTTTTGTCAATTTTAATATCACCTTCGAATAATTGTAATAAAGTCATATTGATATATCTGTTTTTGAGTGAATTGTTTAAAGATATTAAAACAATTATTGCAAAAATTAATGATAATAAAAGAATAAATTGTTTTTTTTCGAAATAGAATATATTAATCAAAATTATATATAGTAAGATTGTCCCAAATGGCATTCTATCTCCTGATAAAAATATACATATAATGCCAAGGAAAAAAGTTACATAATATATTATTGCAGAAAAATCTTTCGACTTATGATTGATATAAATATAAATTGAAATTAATAAAGGAAGAATTTTACTAATATAAGATCCTAATATAGCCTCATCATTGAAAAAGCTTGTTACTCTATAATTTAATGGTGATTTGAAACCAATAACATTGTATCCAAAAATAAATTGATAAATGGAGTCCAAAGATAAAAAAATAATTACGAAAAGTAGTATTTTTGATAAAGTTATTAAATTTAAAATTTTTTTTTCCAATAGATAGTAAATTATCAGTGGGAAAATAATTATCCTAACATAAGGTAGTGATGATTTTAGAGAAAAAATAAAATCGTTTGAATTTAAAGATGAGAAAATAATAAATAAATAAAAAACCAAAAAAAAATAAAAAAAATTATTAACTAAATACTGTCTTTCATATTTTAAAAAATATATAATAAAAAATAATGAACTTGTTGTTATTACTAGATCTGGTAAAAAAGGACCTGTAACAAAAAAAATCGGTAGAAGATAATAAATTTTAAGAACTTGCATTTAATTAAATCCTAGATTTAAAACGTCTCTTAGTTTAAAAACGTTTACACATAGTAAAAATTTAGTCAATTTATATCAGTATTATAAATATAATGTTAAAAAAATTAATATTCCCGGTTTTTATTTTTGTTTTTATATTACTTGTCCTCGAAATTCTACTAAGAGTGTTTAGTCCTTTGCATTTTACTGGTCCAATTGAAGCATATGAATATGATAAAAAACTTGGTGTCAAAGCAAAAAAAAACTTAAACTTAATTAAAGTTACCGACCATAGACAAGAATATATTACAAATAGTTTGGGAACTTTTAATTTTGAAAATGATTTTAATAATTATGATAAGATTATCTTTACAATTGGGGACTCGATAACACAAGGGACTGGAGTTGAACCTACCAGTTCGTATCCTTTCAACCTTTTTTTAAATTTAAATACTGATAATCAGTTGGCAGGAAAAACTTTTGGAGTCATAAATTTAGGTCTTGCGGCATTTGGTTTTGAACAATCATTTATTGCAACTAAATTATTTTTTGAGAAAATGAAACCCGACTATATAGTTTTTGTGGGAGTAGGTAATGATGAAAGAGATGATCATTTATTTCTTACTGGTTATAGGCACAATCATCTGGTTGATGGATCTCCAAGATTTTTTGGTTTAGGTGGTTATATTGGTTGGATAGCAAATAATTTTGAGGTACTGAAAAGGCTTAAATTAATTATATCAAAACTAAGATATAAGAACATTTTTAAAAATACAAAAATAGCATATGACAAAAGTAGTGTTAATTTTGATAAATATGAAAAATTAAAAAAATTTGCAAATCTTAATAATATTGATCTAATGTTAACTTGGTACCATTGCCAAAACGAAGAAATTAATAATTACAAAAATCTTAAAATCTGGTCAGAAGACAATAATGTAAAATTTATAGATTGGTGTAATGATTTTAAAGAAATTACATCAATATTACCAAATCTTCCAACTGCAAATAACCATTCTTCAGGACATCATAGACCTTGGGTATATAAAATAATAGCTGACAATGCGGCCGAGCTTATTAAAAAAAATGAAATATATAATAATTAATTTTTTTAAAAAATTTTACATAGGATTTATTTTTTCTATTTCGCTAATTTATTTATACCCAATGATTTCTCATGGAGATCATGAATTTTATGAATTAGTTTATGATAATAATAAATTAATTTTTGATAATCCTTTTTTTTTAAATGATATGTTAACAGGATGGATTGCAGAACCATTTTTTGGTTTCTTATTAATTTTAGCCCCCAAAATATTTTCTTATGATTTTTTAAATTTTATTTTAGATATTATTCTATTTTCATCTTTGGCAATATTATTAAAAAAATACCTAAAAAAAGATGTACTTGTTTTTTTAGTAACACTTTGCTGTAACTATTTTTTTGTACTTGCTCTATCATCTATACGTTCTGAATTAGTTTTAATTTTTTTTACACTTTCTGTTCTAAAAAAAGATGATTATTTATTATTTTTTATCTTTTATTTTTTATCTTTTTTAACACATGTAGGATTGGCAATTTTATTTTATTCTTCCTTTTTTATCATCTTTTTTAGAGACACAAAGATAACCAAAAAATTGACTATTTTAAAAATAATTTTTATACTAAGCCCGATATTTTATTCGTCTCCTTTAGCTTTTGCAAAAATAGTTGGCTACAATGACCAAAACCAAAAAGAACTGAAATCTCATAAAATTGAAATTATATCTAAAGAGGTTTTAATAAAAAAAAAAAAAGAACTTGAATTATTATTATCAAAAGAAAGGGCAAAACTATCAAATTATAAAGTGAACAGCGCACCTTATAAACTTGTACAAAAAAGGATAAACCTTTATTTATTGGAATACAACCAGATACTTAACAAAATACAAGTTTTTCACGAAAAGAATGATCGGGTAAAAAATTCTGAAATATTAAAATCTGAAAATTTTCTACAAAAGATTAAAAATGAATTGAACTATTCTTTAAAATTTAAATTGATAGATTTAAATATATTAAGTAATAATTTTTTAATAAAAAAAGATCTTCTAATCCCCAACTTTTCTATTGTCTTTAATATGACGATATATACTTTTATTATTTTGTGTAGTTTTAATTTGTTTTTACTTTTACTTGGAAATAAAATTAAAAATGTCTTTATTCACTTCATAATTTTTGTGCCAATTTATGGAATAATCGGTTTTTCAAAAGGAAGTTTGGTGCTTTTTTTAGTATCACTATTTTCTTTATTAAATAATTTTGAAAATTTAAAAAAATTCAATTTAAAAATATTATTTATATTTATTTTTTTGACACCATTTTTATTAAAAAATGTATTTATGATTAATAATTTAATTATCTATGGAAGATTATTTTAGTAAAATTTTACTAACAATCCTTTCTTTTATTAATATTTTTTTGACAATTAAATACAAATTTATTGGTGAAAAATTAAATATTTTTGACAAAAATGAATTTTTAAAAACAAACAAAAAAATTTATCTTATTGGTGGCATTTTATTAATTATTAATATTTTATTTATATATTTTTTTTTAAACTATAACGCAGTAATTAATTATTCTTTAATAATTGGCTCAATCTTAATTTTTACTCTTGGTTTTTTTGATGATAAATTAAATCTTAATGCAAACCTCAAACTAGTAATTACAGTATTAATTATTTTTTTCATATTAATTTTAGATGATCATTTATTATTATTGAATTTGAAATTCAATTTTATTGATTTTTCAATTTCAACAAGCAAATTTGCAATTCCATTCACAATTTTATGTTTTGCCCTTTATTTAAATGCATTCAATATGTTTGATGGAATAAATTTACAATGTGGAATATACTCAGCTATAATAGCAATATATTTTTTTATAATCTCTAATAATATTATTTTTTTAACTCTTTTGAGTTTTTTGATTCCATTTTTATATTTTAATTTCAAAAATAAAATTTATTTAGGAGATAGTGGATCATTATTGCTAGGACTTTTTTTTGGTTATTTTTTCATAAAATTTTACAATTTAGAATTAATAAAAAATGTAGAGGAAGTATTTATTTTAATGTGTGTCCCAGGAATTGATATGTTTAGACTATTTTGTGAAAGAATTTATAACAAAAAAAATCCCTTCAAAAAGGACGAGCGTCACATACATCATATTTTAAATAAAAAATTTTCACCAATAGTGACTGTTTTATTAATCCAAGGGTTATTCTTGAATATTATTTTCTTTTATTTTTATATTAATTTCATATTTTCTTTAATTTATTTCTTAATTATATATTCATTAATAGTTATCAAAATAAAATGAATAAATTTAAATATATTCTTTTACTTTCAACATTTTTTATTTTTATAAATTTGTTAGCTTTCGCTTACATATATTCACAAACTAAAATTAATATGTACTCCAATGAATTTACCTCTTTTAAAAAAAGATTTTCAAAAAATGAAACAAAAGAAATATTTCCCCATCCTTTTTTTGGGTACAATAATACTAATAATAAAATAATTGAGAATGATTTAAAAAATAGGGAACCATTATTTAATCATGTGCCTGAAAATATAAAATCAAGTGATATTAAAATATTAATATTGGGTGGTTCAGTTGCAACACATCTATCTCATAATCATTCTGAAGATACTTTTAAAGTAGATGATATAAATTATGACAAGTTTGATATTTTTCAAAAAGCTTTAAATCAAAAATTTAAAACAGATAGATTCAAAGTAATTAATGCAGCAATTCCGGGTGGAAAACAACCCCAGCAACTATTTAAATTCAATTACTTGCTCTTAAATGGTTATACATTTGACATAGTATTAAACTTAGACGGAATAAATGAATTAGCTCTTTCAATTGCTGAAAATATTCCAATTAAAAATAATATTATATATCCAAGACAATTCTCTAGACAAATTAAAGCTTTCAATACCAATATATCTTGCACTATAAATTCTAATAAAAGTATTCATGATAAATCAATATTTCCTATTAAAGAACTATATAATTTATTTATTATATACTCTTGTCACAAAAAAATTTATGGTATTGAAAATCAAATTGATGAAGATTTTTATAATCTTTCTAAATTTAAAGACGAGGGTTTCAATGTGAAATTAGCTAAAGTCGTAAATCTATGGAAAAGATCTTCAAATATGATTTCGGATTTAAGTAAAAACTATAATTTTAAATACATACATGTGTTACAACCTAATCAATATTTTAAGGATTCAAAGCTTTTAACAAAAAAAGAAAAAGAGATTTCGAATTTTACTAAATATAGTAATCCAATAAGTAAATATTATGAGAAATTTAATATTGATGAAGTTCAAGCAAAATATAAATTTGATAGCAGATACATATTTAAATCAAACAACGAAAATCTTTATAGAGATTACTGTTGCCATTTAAATAATCGAGGAATGTATTTACTTTCACATAATATAATTGAAAAATTTGAAGAAGTATTTATACCTTATATTCGTTAAATTAATTCATGAAAGCTTTAAGAACATCTTTGATAAACATATTAAGAAAAACATATTACTTAGGAAAAACAATACAATTATCTAAGTATGAAAAATTCTCTCAAAATGAAAGAGAAATTTTATTCTCTAAAATATTAAAATATTTTGTTTTAAATAGACCTCTAAATGGAAATTATTTCGAGTTTGGATGTCACTCAGGTAGAACATTTAGAGAGGCTTTAAAAAATTTTGGCAGTAAATCTTGGTTTAATTCTGAAAACGATACAAAATTTTATGCATTTGACTCTTTTGAAGGTTTGCCAGATGTTGAGGAAAATAAAGAAAAGATAATTTGGGGAAAAGGGAAATTCAAAACAGATATAGAGGAATTTAGAAAAATATTGAATAAAAGTGGTTATAAAAATGAAAATTACGAATTAATTAAAGGCTTTTATCATAATACTTTGAACGATAATTTAAAGATAAAACTATCAAAAGAAGGACACGCTTCATTAATCTATGTAGATTGTGATTTATACTATTCCACTGTACCAGTTTTAAATTTTATAAAAGATTTTATCGTTGATGGAACACTGATAGTTTTTGATGATTGGTTTTGCTTCAATGGACGTGCAGATAAAGGTCAGCAAAAAGCGTTCTACGAATTCCAAGAAAACAATCCACAATTTAAATTTGTTCCTTATATTTCAAATTCAGAAGTTCAAGTATTTATTATTAATAAGTAAATCTTAGGTTTTATTAAAAACTTTATTAAAATTACTAAGAATTTTAGCTTTATCATAGTTTTTTTGGGAAAACTTTAGTGAATTTTTTCCTAATCTAATTTTTTTTAAACTATTTAGTTTAAATGCATTTTCTATGTTTTTAGCAAGACTTACACTATCCCCTGGCTTAGATACAAATCCACATCTAGCATTCAATATTATACTTTTTACCTCTCCATCCGAAACTCCTATAATTGGTTTTGAATATTTCATATATGTTTGTAATTTTGCAGGTATTGTAGAATTTAAACCCTTTCCTTCTTTAAGAGATAAAAAACAAAATTCTGAAGAATGAATGTGAGGGCCTAGCGATTTAGATTTTTTAAAATTAAGAATTTTAATTTGTTTGTTAAGTTTATGATCTTGAATTTGTTTTTTTAACCAGTAAAATCTTCTTCCATTACCTATTATTTTGATTTCGAAATTAATTTTTTTTTTTACTAAAATTTTAGCGGCATCTAATAAATTTTCAAAATTTTGGGAATATCCAATATTTCCTAAATATAAAATAGAATTTTTTTTTATTAAATTTTTTCTTTTTCTTTTTGGAATTTGATCATTCCAAGAATTTAAAATATATAATTTTTTTTTTTTTATTTTTTTTTTTATTATTTTTTTAAATGAATTTGATTGAACAAATATAGTTTCAGAATTTAAGTAGATTATATTAACAATTTTATCTAATATTCTTAGAATTATTTTAGAATTAATTATTTTAAGATCTGACAAAACTTCTGGCCATAAGTCTAAAACCCATATTCTGACCTTAGAATTTAAAAATTTTGATAAAATAATTCCACTTAACCCAATTAATACTGGGCTAGGTAAAAAAATAAAAATTAAGTCAAATTTTTTCTTTAAAAATAAACCTTTAAATATTGAAGAAATCATGAAGGATAAATAATTGAAAAATAACCTAAATTTACTTCCATTTCCCCTTAAAAATTCCCAACTTCTATGAATTCTTATACCTTTATAGTTAGAATATTTAGACTTACTTTTTAAAAATTTTTTATCTATTTTTCCTGAAGGGTAATTTGGAACACCTGTTAATACTTCTACATAGTGTTTTTTTTTTAACTCAAGCGCTAGTTCATTTATTTTAAAATTCTCTGGCCAAAAATACTGTGAAAGTATTAATATTTTCATTAATCAAATTATTTAAAATAATTTGTCCTATTTATATAATTTATATAACTAAGAATTATATTAGAAATTTTATTTGAAACAAAATTTTGTTCATAATCAGCAATTATATTATTACATTTATCTGAGTTTGATTTTACATACTTAATGTTATTTAATAAATTTTGCTCACCAAAATCAGTCATCATAACTACAGCCTTTTCCATGGCTTCATGTCTTTCGTGTGTTTCTCTTAAATTTAATGCAGGGAATTTTAACAAATATGATTCTTCAGAGATGCTACCACTATCAGAAAGAACAATATATGAATTTAATTGTAATTTCATGTAATCAAAATAATCAAATGGTTTACAAATCATAAAATATTTATTTAATTTTAAACTTTTAACTTTTTTCATTGTTCTTGGATGTGTTGAAAAAATTATTTTTTTCTTAAGCTTTAATGATACAAAATTTAAGGAATTAATGATTTTTTTTAAAATAAATTGATTTTCAACATTTTCATCTCTGTGTAGACTTAGGACTATGTAACTATTTTGTTTAATTCTAAGTTGTTCTAAAATTCTACTATTACTAATTTTTGATTTATTATTGTTAAATACTTCTTTTAATGGTGAGCCAATATTGAAAATTTTATCATTTGGAAAATTTTCATTAATTAAGTTTTGTTTAGCAATGTTGCTATAGGTTAAATTAATATCAGATGAAACATCCACTATTTTTCTATTTACCTCTTCAGGCACTCTCTGATCAAAACATCTGTTTCCAGCTTCGTAGTGAAAAACTGGAATTTTCCTTTTTTTTGCGATTATTGATGTTAAGGCAGAATTAGTATCTCCACATATAAAAAAGGCATCTGGCTTAAATTTTTCTAAAATTTTATCAATCTTTAGAAACATTTCGCTAATTGCCATGCTTGAATTTTTATTTACAATTTTTAAATTAATATCAGGAGTTATATTAAAATTTCTAAAAAAATTTTTAGACAATTCCTTAGAGTAATTTTGACCAGTAAAAATTAATTTGTGATTAAACCTATTTTGGAAATTTTTAATTACTTCAGAACATCTTATTATTTCAGGTCTAGTACCAACAACCGTGACTACTTTTATTTTCATATGGTGTTAAAAAATGTATCTGGATTATTCTTATCGTAGATTTCATCAGACCACAACAATACAATGGCGATACTCTCTCCTATATTTTTAATTTCGTGAACTGTCCCAGGAACACTTATAATTTCAGTTATTTTATTGGAATTAATTTCTTTTGATAAAGTTTTATTTGAAATTAAATTTTTTGTTTTAAATATTACTTTACCATTCAAGATTATAAACTTTTCATTTTTTATATTATGATAATGCTGTCCTCTAGTTTTACCTGGGTTAATTGAAAAAACACTAATTTGGCCAGTTGTTTTATTTTTTAACAATTCACTGAAAAATCCTCTCTTATCTTGATACATTTTTATTTCTCTAGTAATTTTTTTACTTGGCAGGTAAGTAAGGAATGTTGAATATAATTTCCTTTCAAAATTAGATTTAAAATTATAAAGATATCCATCCTTATGACATAACCACATCTTTTTAATCAAATTATATAATTTATTTATTGATAGTATTTTTTCTGGTTTGACATTTGTTATTAACGCATTAGATTTTTTAAATGCTAATTCGAACATTAAACTTGTTACATCATCAATATGTATTAACTTTATTTTTTTCATTAGATCTAATTTAATGAAGTTAATATTTCTTGGAATATTATAAAACATTGTAGTTACAAATGAATTGTAATTAGGTTTGCACCATTTCCCAAACACATTAGGAAGTCTTAATATATTTACTATAGAGCTATTTTTTTTTGAAAATGTTAATAAAACTTTCTCAGCTTCTTTTTTGGATTTGCCATAATAATTTTTTTCATTATATTTTATTGTAGAAAGATAAATTATTTTTGTTTTAAGATTGTTTTTTGTTAAAATATCTAAGATTTTTTTTGTTATTAATACATTGTTTTTTTTAAAATCAGATTCTAAAATTGATTTATTTTGACCAGCAACATGAAAGATTACATCAACTTTTTTACAATAATCTTCAAGTTTTTTTTTATTTGTTTTTTTCGTTACCTCAAAAAAGTTAATATTTTCTTGCTCTAGCTTTTTTTTTAAGTTTTTTCCAATGAAACCACTTGATCCAACAATTAGAGCTTGCATTTTAAATTAGACCACTTTTTTTTATTAATTTAATAGTTTCATCTATGTTAAGTTGTAGGGTATTGTCTGATCTGTACTCATTATATTTTTCTGTTATTTTTCCTGATGTAAAGTAATCTTTATAATTAATATTTGATTTAATTAAATTTACTTTATAAAAATTATTTAAATTTTTAGAAATTATTTTTTCATCTTTACTCAAAAGTAATTCATGTTTTTTTTCACCCTGTCTTATTCCAATAATTTTAATTTTTGATTTTTTTTTAAAATATTTTAATAATGCTTTTGCTATGACACCAATTGTAGATGCGGGTGATTTTTTAACAAAAATATCTCCATTTTCTCCTTTTTCGAAAGCATACATAACTAATTGAACTGCTTCATTTAAAGTCATCATAAATCTTGTCATGCTTGGGTCAGTTATGGTTATTCTTTTATTTTTTTTAATTTGATCTATAAAAGTTGGAATAACAGATCCTCTTGATCCAATAACATTTCCATATCTAGTAATGCAAAAAGATAAATCTTTTCTTATATTTCTAGATTTAGCTATTACGACTTTTTCCATAAGTGCTTTCGACATACCCATTGCATTTACAGGTTGTACTGATTTATCGGTACTTAGAAATATTACCTTTTTAACATTTGTCCTATTAGCTGCTGTTAAAATATTGTTTGTACCAATTATGTTTGTTTTAACTGCCTCTAAAGGATAAAATTCACAAGAGGGTACCTGCTTTAATGCTGCAGCATGAAAAACATAATCTATATTTTGCATAACATCAAGTACACTATTATAGTCTCTAACATCACCAATTATAAATTTAACTTTTTTGTTAGAAAACATATTTCTTAAATCAAATTGTTTTTTTTCATCTCTACTAAAAATAGTAACACTCTTTATATTTTTTTTATGTTTTAAAATATAATTTAAAAAAGTTTTTCCGAACGATCCTGTCCCACCAGTTATTAGAATATTCTTATTTTTAAAAGTGTTATTCATTAATTTGTAGGTATTTTATATTTAGAGTTTTTTGCATCTAGGTAAAATGTTTTTACTGTGTCTAATGAAAACCTCTCTAAATCATAATTAATATATTTTAGTTTTGACAAAAAACTTGGACTGACGGTTATAATATCACAATTAACACTATTAGCTTGGAAAATGTTAAAAATTTCTCTCGTACTTGCCCAAATAATTTTAAAATTTTTTTTATTTTTTATCAATTTTTTTGTCATTTTGACAATTGGTATTGGGTCTCTCCCAGTATCAGCTATTCTTCCACAAAAAATAGATATATAATTTTCAATCTTTGGATTTAGATTCTTTATTAGATTTTTTATTTGGTTTTTTGTCATTATTGCTGTGATGTTTAATTTAATACCTTTATTAGATAACTTATTAATTAATTTATAAAGGTATTTTCTTTTTGTATTCATAATAGGTATTTTTACATAAACATTTTTTCCAAGTTTCGACAAATATAACGCTTGTTTCTCTATCTCTAGCTCAGAATCGGCAAAAACTTCCAATGAAATTGATTTATTATTAATGTTTTTAATAACTTTTTTTGCAAAATTTACATAATTTTTAATACCTGCTTTTCTCATTAAAGAAGGATTTGTTGTTAGTCCTTTAATATATTTTTTTTTACTTAAACTAATCATTGATTTATAATCAGCTCCATCAGCAAAAATTTGTACTTTTAATTTTTTTATACTATTAATCATACTTAACCTTCCCTATTACTTCTTTTAAAGAGTTTACTTTATAATGATAAAATTTTGGCTTTTTGTCATTTTTATAATCACTTTTCAAATATATTGTTGTAAGTGATGAATTTAAACCTGCTAAAATATCTTTATATCTGTCTCCTACCATATAACTTTTACTTAAATTTATTTTCCATTTCTTTTTAGCCTTTAATATCATACCTGGCATTGGTTTCTTATCAAAGCTGTAATTATTTCTATGAAAACACGTATAAATATCATCAAATTTAATTTTTTTCTTTAAAATAAAATTTATTTGATTGACAATTTTCTTTTTAACTTTTCTTCTCCCTACATCTGGCTGATTTGTAATAACAATACAAAGAAAATTTCTATTTTTAAAAAACTTGATAACGTTTGCTGCCTCTGAATTTACTACTAATTCACTAATTTTAAGTGGAGGATAGGGCTTTCCATTTTTAACAATCGCTTTATTTAGAACTCCATCTCGATCAAAAAAAATTGCTCTTCTTAATGGTGCTACCATTTAGTTTGATTTTTTTTTAATAATGGATGAGATACAATTAAATGCCATATTACAGCCTGAAAAGATTCAGAAAATGGTGTTACAAATTTCTTGTTATTTTGTGAAACAATTAAGCAAAGATCAGACATTTTTTGAGCATATCCATTTTTTTTGCCAGTAATTGATAATATTTTAGATTTTTTTTTCTTAGCATAATCTATTGCTTTAATTAAATTTGTACTAACATTTAATTTTTTATTACCACCTCCAACTGATAAGATGAAAACAATATCCTTACTTTGTAAATTTGAAATTTTAAGATAAGGTGCAAAAGTGTTTTCCCAACCTTCGTCATTAGTTCTGGCAGTTAACTCTGAAACATTATCTACCGGAGTATAACTGTCAATACCACATAATTTTCTAAAATCATTTACTGCATGTGAGGCATTTGCTGCACTTCCACCCACCCCTAAAAAAAAAATTCTACCTTTTCTATCTCTTGTATTTTTTATCTCTATAATCATTTTTTCTAAAGTAGCTTGATCAAAGCTTTTTATTTCTAAGATTAATTGCTTTAAGTATTTATCTATAAATTTCATTTTTGACTTTAAAAAAGTTTTTAAGTGTATTTTTATAACTGTATAATGTTCCTATTTCTAAAAACTTTTTTTTAATCTTAAAATAAGATACGTTACTTTTCAATGAATTTTCTTTTAATAATGAAGAAAGGTCAAACTTTAAAGGTTGATTGTTAAAAACTTTTTTATTCATAATAATCAATCCATAGTCAATGTAATCATATTTATTTTTTTTATCATATTTATCATAAATTAATTTACCATCTATTTTTATATTGTTCTTATAAAACATGTTATTATTTTTATAAATTGACATAAGTATTGGTTTTTTATTTTTTTTGTATTTATCAAACATTTTATTTATATCAAAGAAAAGAAAAGTGTCCCCGTACATTACAAAAAAATCATTAGTTTTAACATGTTTGAGAGAATTCTTTATAGCTCCACCTGTTCCCAGTAAATTATTTTCATTTTCGTAAACTAATATAATATTTACTTTAAATTTTTTTTTATTTTTTTTTAAATATGATTTAATGTGATTACTTTTATATCCAACACATAGAATAATTTTTTTAATTTTTTTTTTTTCAAGATTTTTCAAAATCCAAAAAAGTAGTGGCTCTTTTTGAATTCTAATTAAAATTTTTGGTAATTTATTATCTATTTCTCTTGCCCTTTTTCCATAACCTCCACAAAGAATTATACAAGTCTTCATTAGTTAGATTGTTTTGGTTCCCCGATTATCAAAATGAAAGTTTAATTCTTGTATATTAAATTTACTCATCCTTTTTTTTAATGATTTTTTGTCTCTGCAGTAGAACATTAAAAATCCTCCTCCACCTGCACCAACTAATTTCCCCCCTATTGCTCCATTATTGAGCGCATCATTATATAAAAACTTTATTCTTTTATTTACTCCTTCCGGTGATCTTTCTATCTTTTTTTTCCAATTATAATTTAGTAACTCTCCAAATTGATCTAAATCGTTATTTTCTAATAAATGACAACTTTGATATCCAATTTTTTTTACTTCATTTAAGTTCTTTAGCATTTCTGGATTTTTTTTATTAGACATTACATTTTGCTTTTTTAAGATTTTGGAAGCTGATCTCGTGTAGCCAGTAAAAAAAAGTAATAAATTTTGTTCTAATTTTTTATATGTGTCTTGTTTAACTTCTAATTTCTTAACTATTACTTTGCCATCTTTTTTAAAGTAAATTTTTTTTAATCCTCCGAAGGCAGAAATATACTGATCTTGTTTTCCTATAGGCTCTTTAAGTTTATTGATTTCTATGTTGCATGATTCCTCTGCAAGTTTTTTTGCTGAAATATTTTTATTTTTATAAGAAAATAAAGCTTTTATTAAAGAATTTGTAAAACTTCCAGAAGAACCTAGTCCAGTTCCAGAAGGCACATCAGCTAAGGTTGTAATTTCAATTCTCTTCAAATTTTTGTCATATTTTTTTAAAGCTTCTCTAATTATTGGGTGCGAAACTCTTGATATGGAATTTTTTTTTTCTATTTTTGAGTATTTTAAAAATATACCATCTTCGTAAGGTTTTATAATTGATGTAAATACGTACTTATCTATCGCTCCAGCTACAAGAAAACCTCCATATTTTTTGTAAAAAGACGGCAAATCTGTTCCGCCTCCACCTAGAGTGATCCTTAATGGACTCCTAGTTATTATCATAGTAATTTTTGTAGCTCCTGTTTATTATTTTCATATTTTCTATTGCGTTGTTTAAGTCAGATACCACTTTTGTTTTTTTATCTATTGTATCAAAAAAATTTTTTACTTCTAAATTCCATGAATTATCATTTTTTGGAAAAGTCTTTGTAATAATTGTTGGTTTACCCATTTTTTTTTTCATTTTATATAAAATTAATTTTTCCATACCGTAACTTCCTCCCAAGCCTCTAATCTCTATTTTTCCCTTCATACAAAAAATTTCAAATGAAAATTTGTTTTTCCATTCTGTGCAAGAACAATGTAAAAAAGAAATACATCCATTCTTATTTTCTAATACTAAGTATGCATTATCTTCAACTTTGCTATTTGTTTTCCAGTAATATGACTTGAGTTTGGAGTATTTTAATTTTAAATTTCCCAAAAAAAATCTAGATAGATCGATTAAATGAGAGCCTTGATCTATTAATTCACCTCCACCTGATAATTTTTTATTCATTCTCCACTCTTTATGATATTTTAACCTAGCACCATGACCATACCTTGCTCGTATATACATCACTTTGCCTAATTTCTTCTTATCTATTATTCTTTTTGCCTCTAGAATGGACGGATGGTATCTGTGGTTATATCCTATATGTAGTTTAATATTTTTATTTTTGTATTTTTTTTTTAATAAAGTTAATGAAGGTAAATTTATAGCTCCAGGTTTCTCGATTAAAATATGCTTTTTTTTCTTTAACACCTCTAGGGCAATTTGATGTAGGTATTTGTGAGTTGTGCATATAAATATTATTGTTATTTCTTTGTTATCTATTATATCGTTAATTTTTGTGTATTTCCTGCAATTAAAAAATTTTGAGAAATTATCGGATTTTAAATCGTCAATATCGAAACAACCTAAAATCTCTTTTTTTTTTAGTGCTTTTGCTCTTTTCCATCCAATTAGTCCACAACCTATTATTCCTATTTTCTTCTCTATTTTCATTTATCAAAAATATTTAATTTTCTGTCTTTACCTGAAATTCTTCTAAGAGTTCCAAATTCTGAGTTTTTAAAAATATTTATTTTTTTATCAAATACTTTCCAATTATCCCAAATCGCACTTATTAGCCTTCCATTAATTTTATTGTCTTTTCTTGTAATTAAAAATTCAGCTAAGCTAATAATCATATTTATATTTGTACCTCCATTGTTTTTTTGTTGAACAGATTTTTCATAAAACCTTTTTCCTACAATAGTGGGACCTGCTTTCAATACTTCTTCTAGCATGCCAGTATTGACAGGTCCTGGAGCAATTGAATTTAAAGCAATATTATATTTGGAGACTTCTTTGGAAATATTTTCAATAAACCTAACGATGGCTGTTTTACTAACCGAATACGGTGAAAAAAAAGGAAACGCGGATGTTGCGCCTCCACCTGAAAGCTGAATAATTCTTCCATAATTATTTTCTTTAAAATGTGGGAGCAATTTTTTTATAAAATAAATTGAACCAAATAAATTTATGTTTAAAGTTTTCTTGAATTCTTTCCATGGTATCTTGTCGAAGTCTCCTTTTGGACCGTAAATACCTGCATTATTAATTAAAACGTCAATTTTTTTGTATTTTTTAAAGATAGTAATAAAAAATTTATCAACTTTTTTTGTATTTGAAATGTCAAGTGTTTCAAAGTGTATATTTGTTTTGTTATTACTGTGCTTAATTAACATTTTCAAAGAAATATCATTTCTAGCTTTATTTCTTCCTATTAAAATTAATTTACAATTTTTATTTAAAAAGTATTTTGCAAACTCATATCCTATGCCTTTGTTTGCACCAGTAATAATTATAGTTTTATTTTTTAATAAATTATTTTTAGGCATTTTCGATACTAATGTAATTGTAATTCTTAAAAAGTTTTTTATTTATATTTGAATTATTTGCATCCAAAATTATAGAATTCTTTTTAATATTTTTTTTTAGTAATTTAAAGTCGTATTTATCACTAAAAATTAAAAGTAGATTAAACTTTTTGGTGCTATTAAGATTGAAATAATATTTCTTATATTTTACAACCTCTTTGGTTTTCAGGATATAATCTTTATCATGAAATTTGATGTTATACAATTTGCGCAAATTTTTAAATATTTGAAATGGTAAAGATCTTCTAACAGTTGATGTGTTATCTTTATAACTCAATCCAACTTGTAAAATATTACTAGATTTGCTTTTAAAATTTTTTTTAATAAAATTTTGTATCCAATTACTATGATGTTTATTACTTTTATAAATTGAGTTAATAACTCTACTATTTGTGTTAAATTTTTTCGATAATTTTATTAGAAAATTTAAATCTCTAGCTAATGTTCCTCCGGAGAAAGCATTTCCAGGTTTTAAATATGATTTAAAACCTATTCGCTTATCAGATTTGACGCATCTTTCTAAACTACTCAAAGGTATATTAAATTTATTAGATAATTGGCCAATTTCATTTATAAATGAAATAGAACACGCTAGAAAACTATTAATAACATGCTTGCTCATTTCCGCAGTTTCCGGACAAACATTAAACTTTAAACAATCAACTTTTTTGAAAACTTTGTTTAATATTCTTTTAGATTTATCATCTCTTGTTCCAAATATAATACGGTCAGGTTTGTTGAATAAGTTTAGTGAGTTTCCTAATCGTAAGTTTTCAGGAAAATAGCTAATTTTAGTATTTTTTTTTATAAACCTTTTTTCAAATTTTTCTATCCTGTTTGTAAAACCTACAGGTATCTGCGAAGAAATTATTATTGTTGAGTTTTTACTTATAAATTTTAAAATTATTTTTATTTTGTTAAACAATAAATTTATATCAGATTTATCATCCTCTGTTATTTTAGTGTCATATGTTATAAATATCACTTTAAATTTTTTTAAATTATCAAAATTTGAATGAAAAAATAATTTTCTATTTAAATATTTTTTTAAAAGTTTTTTAACTTTTGGCTCGTATATAACTGGAATATTCAAATTAAAATTTTGAATAACATCTTTATTCTCATCAAAACAATGTACGCTATGACCTAGGTCAGCCAATCCTAAAGATGTAATAGTTCCTAAATGCCACAATCCCACCGTTGCAATCTTCATTTTTTGAATATCCATTCATTTTTTTTAAAAAACGTTAATGTTTCGTGTATACTTTGTCTAATATTTTTTTTTGGTTTCCATCCTAAATTTCTTATTTTTTTTGTGTCTAAATAAATTTTTGGGCTATCTCCTATCCAGCCTCTTTTTCCACCACTATATATTCTTAAGGGTTTTACATTAAGAAAATTACAAACAATATTTACTGATTGATTTACTGTAATAAAATCTTCTAAACCTAAATTAAAAATATTAACTTTTTTTTTTGATTTTTTTAAAGCAATAAAAATAGCTTCTACACAATCATTAACATTTAAATAGGATTTTTTTTGTAAACCATTACCTAGAATATGTAATTTTTTTGGATTTTTTTTAATTTTTTTATAAAAATCATAAAGATGGCCATGTGTATATCTTTTACCAAATATGGAAACAAATCTAAAAATATAAGCTTTAATATTATAGCCATTTGCAAATGCTTGAATTAAACCTTCACATGCAAGTTTTGAACAGCCATATAATGAAGTTTGAATGGGAAAATGTTGATTTTCTTTTGTTGGAAAAATATCAGGTTCGCCATATATTGACCCTGTTGAAGAAAAAACAATTTTTTTTATATCTAATTTACGCATAACATTTAAAATCTTAAACGTAACTAATGTATTTTGCTCTAAGTCTTTCTTTGGGTTATCAAATCCGTTTCTAACATCAGCGTTGGCTGATAGATGAATAACTAAATTTATTGATTTAAAATACTTTTCTAAATTTTTAGTTTTAAGAATATCTATTTTATGAAATTTAAAATTTCTATCTTTTAACGGTTTTTCAAGAAATTTAAGCTTTCCTGTAGATAAATTATCAATTCCAATTACATGATAGTTTAATTTTAGTAAGTGTTCCACCATATGGCTTCCAATGAACCCAGCACAACCAGTAACTATCGCTTTTTTTTTTAAATTATTTTTCACTTAATATACTAGAATACAAATTTAAATATTTTTTAAATATAACTTTATTTGACCATATTTTTAGAGATCTTTCTCTAGAAGCAGACTTATACATAGAAATTTTTGCTGTATCTTTAAAAAAATTCTCAATTTTAGATGAAATAGATGCAAGGGTGTCCTCAACGTATATACCAGTGATATAATTTTCTATTATTTCTGATAATCCTGAATGATTGAAGGTTAAAACAGGTAAGCCTGAGGATTGTGCCTCAATACCAACTTGAGGTAAATTATCTATATCAGAAAATAATAATAATAAATCTGATATATTATAAATTTTATTAACCTCTGCTTGTGAATTTATAAAACCTAAGTTTTTTATATTTAAATTATTATACTTGTTAAATTTAGTTTTACCCTTACCTATTGTAAATAAAGTAAATTCTTGCCCAGATATTAAATTATTTTTAAAAACATCAATTATCCTTTCAAGACCTTTTCTTTTTTCATTTATGTTATCTGCACAAAAACAAAGTACTTTTTGATTACTATTGATCTCATATTGTTTTTTAATTTTTTTGATTTCATTTATATCAAGTGGTTTAAATATATCTTGATCAACAGGTGTATAAATTGTACTAATTTTCCAATTGTTATTACTAGATTTATTTTCAATTTTAGTTTTCATCCAATTACTAGGAGTAATTATATTTAATTTTTTATCTCTTAGTATTTGTTTTCTTTTATAATTATAATCTTCAATAATTGAATATAAGTTGTAATTCATATTTTTATATTCATAGTGACTTATTCCTAATATTGGCCACATATCAGAAAATCTCCATATAATTGGTTTTTTTATTTCAACAATATCTCTAATAGATAAAAAATTATTTATCCAGTTTAATTGAACTATATCATAATTGGAACTATTTATTATTTTTGGATAAGGGCTAGAAAACCATCCAAGACTTTTGTGATAAGGATTAAATTTTCTACTATAGTTATTATTTAAAAATTTATTAGATCCATAATTAAAAAGATCAAACATTAATGATTTTATACTGTCAACTTTACTTAATTCTATTTTTTTGCTTAGTCCAGAATTTTTTTTTTTTACAAATAAATCTACATCAACATCTTCTTTTCTTAACATGGAAAATATTTTTTTAGATGCAGACCCTGCGCCTAAATAATCCATGTATGATAACATCATAATTTTCATAGGTTTACAAAACTATTTTTTTTTTATTTATATTTTTTTCAAACCAAAGCTGAAACATCAAAATTCCCCAAATTAGAGTTTGCAATCTATGATATCTATCAAAACGAGAAAATAATTTTGATCTGTTGAGAAACTTATCAAATAAATTTTTTACATAATCATAATCAATTAAACCATGTTCATTAATTTTTTTTTTTGAAAAAAATTTATTAGCAAGTATAATTAAATCATTTTTTAACCAATTTTCTATTGGAAGAATAAATCCTTTTTTATTTCCTGAAATTATTTCTTTAGTTAAAATATTTCTAAAAGAACTTTTGAAAAGTGATTTAAGATTTTTATGATTTCCAACTCTAAACTTTGATGGAATTTTAAAAAAAAAATCTGTTAAATTATTATCTAAATAAAGAGGCCTTACCTCAAGGCTAAAAGACATAGAAAATATATCTGAAATATTAAGGAATTCATCTGTGAGTTGTGTTTTAATATCTAAAAGTGCACTTTTATCTTTAATATCACCATCAGTCTCATTAAATTTATTATAAAATTTTAATGAAGTTGGCTCAATATTTTTAATATTTAAATTTAGTAATTTTTTTTTTTGTTCGTCTGAAGCGTAATATCTTTGATCAAAAAAACTTTTACAAAAAGACATGTAATCGACCTCTTTTTTCCAAAAAGTATCCAATTTCTTCCACTTTGAGTAATTTCCAAAAAATTCATCAATACCAGTCCCAGTAAAAGCGACTTTATATTTTTTTGATATTTTGTTGTAAACCATCCATGAAGGAAGTCCTCCACCGTAGGGTTCATGTATATCTTCCAAAATTCTGTCGAGTTTCTCTAAAAAATCATGGGGTGCTATTTCAAATATCTCATGATCTTGATTGAGTTTTTCTGATAGTTTTTTTGCCTGATATGTTTCGCTAAACTCTTTATCTGATACATTCTTAAATCCCAAAGTAAAATTTTTAATTTTAATATTTTGTTTATTAGCCAAGCCAGATATTACAGATGAATCAATACCTCCTGATAAAGAATTACTTATAGGAACATCTGACAAACTCCACTCGTCAATTAATTTACAAGATAGGTTTTCAATTTGAGATGGAATTTCATCTTTTGATAAACTGTTATCTGGCTTAAAATTAGGCTCATACCATTTTTCCTCAAATTTCTTAAAATTTTTTAAATTTATTTTTAATAAGGTGCCTGCTGATAATCTTTTAATATTTTCAAAAATAGTATTAGGTGATGGTATAAACATTAAACTAAAATAATCATATAAACTTTGATTATTAATTTTTAAATTTTCTGGGTAGAAACTTATTAAATTTTTAATTTCTGATGAAAAACCAAAAGAATAATTATTAAAAAAGTAATAAAAAGGCTTTATTCCAAATCTATCTCTTGCAATTAAAACCTCTTTTTTTTCTAGATCGTAAAAACAAAAAGAAAACATACCATTTAATTTTAATAAACATTTTTCTCTTTCTAATATAAGTAGATTTAATAATACCTCTGTATCAGAGTTTTTTGATTTAAATTTAATATTTTTTTTTTCTAATTGTTTTCTTAAATGTCCAGAATTAACAATTTCTCCATTGAAAATTAAAGCATACTTACGATTTTCAGAAAAAAATGGCTGAGATCCATTATCGTAATCTAAAATAGACAATCTTGTCATGCCAAAGAAAAAGTTTACATCATTATCTTTATAATAACTGCTACTGTCAGGTCCTCTGTGATCTAATTTTTTTAAAGCTTGCTCTATACTTGATTGTATTCTATTTTTTTGAAGTTTTTTATTTATATAACCTACAATACCACACATTCTAATTTCTAGTAACTAATCTTCATTAAAATTAATTGTTTTATCGATAATATATTGTGGTCGATTTTTTACTTCATCGTATATTCTTCCTATATATTCACCCAATAATCCTAAAGCTATGAGCTGGATGCCAGAAAAAAAAGTGATAAATAACACTGTAGTGGGCAAACCTGCAGTTAAGGTAAAACCTAAAATTTTGGCAATGACATATGTTAGTCCAATAAAAAAACTCACTAAAGAAAAGCAAAAACCAATTGCTGACATTAATTGAAGAGGTTTTGATGTAAAGCCAATTAGTCCATTTAATCCTATTTTAAGGGATCCTAAAAATCTGTTATATTTTGTTTTACCAAAGCTTCTCTTATCTCTTTTATATTCAAGTGAGGTTTGTCTAAATCCAACATAAGATACTAGACCTCTAAGAAATGCGCTATTTTCTTTTAAACTACTTAAATGAATACCAACTTTTTTTGAAATTATTCTAAAATCTCCAACATCTGGGGGGATATAAACATCGCTAAAGAAATTAATTATTCTATATCCTAAAGCTGAAATTATTTTTTTTACAAAAGTTTCCCCATCCCTTGAAATTCTTTTAGCATAAACAACATCGTAACCGTTTCGCATTTTATCTAACATTTCTATAATCAACTCAGGTGGATCTTGTAAATCCGCATCTATTATAACTATATTATCACCTGAAGAATGCTTAATTCCTGCCATTGTCGCTGCTGGCTGACCAAATCTTCTTGATAATTTAATTAGTTTTATTCTTTTATCAGTAGTATGTTCAATAATAAGTTCTTCTGTTTTATCGGTAGATGGATCTAAAACAAAAATTATTTCATAATTATCTTCTATCTTAGTCAATACTTCTTGAAGACGTTTTATCAAATTATTGATATTTTCCTCTTCATTGTATGTCGGTATTACAATACTTATTTTAGTCATCAAGTTTCAATATAAACATTAGTATTATTTATAATAATTATTATGCCATTTTATAAAATTTTTGATTCCCTTTTTTATTGGAGTATATTTTCTTTTTTTTACTAAAGAAATTAATAGTTTGATTGATGCAAAAGTATTTTCCATGTCACCTTTTTGAAGTGACAAGTAATTTTTTTTTGCTTTTATATTTAAATTTTTTTCAATTTCATTAATAAATTTTTTTAAGCTTATTTTTTTTCCTGAAGCTATATTTACAATTCTGAAAGGTGCTTTGCTAATATGATTATTAGAATTATTCCATTTCCAATTAGAAATTACTTTTGGATAAATATTCATTAGTTTAAGTGTATAATAAACAGCATCATCAATATAAGTAAAATCTCTCTGGTGTGTTCCTTTGTTATAAACATCTATTTTTTTTTTATTCTTAATATTACTAACAAATTTAAATAATGCCATATCAGGTCTTCCAAATGGACCATAAACAGTAAAATATCTTAGACATGAAATAGGTAAATTATGTAATTCGGAGTATGAATGACAAATAATTTCTGCTGACTTTTTGGTTGCAGCATAAAACTGTATTGGATGATTTGCAGATAAGTTTTCTTTGAAAGGATTACTTGCCATTCCATACACGCTGCTAGAACTTGCTACCAATGTATGTTTTGATTTTTTTATCCTTGCGATTTCTAAAATATTAAAAGTAGAGACTATATTTGAATTTAAGTATTTTCTTGGTTCAACTAAAGAATACCTCACTCCAGCTTGGGCAGCAAGATGTATTATTATATCAACTTTATAATTTTTAAGTTTGAGTTTAATTTTTTCAAAATTATTTAAATCTAATTTAAAAAATATGTAGTTTTTATTTTTTTTTAGAATTTTATTGCGATTTTTTTTAATATTTTTGTCATAGTAAGAGTTAATATTATCTATACCAATTACTTTTAACTTTTTATTTGCTAAAAGCTTTTTTGCAATATGAAAACCAATAAACCCTGCAGAGCCAGTTATAAGAATATTCATTAAAGATTGTTTATGTATTATTTTAATTTTTATTACAAGGATTTTTAATTTTTGTATTTTTCAATTTTTCATATGAACGAATTATTGAGTAAAAATAATCTAAACTTTGATTTTTGGACATTTTATTATTTAGTTTATTATAGTCACAGCTTGTAATATTTTTCTTTTTTAATTCCCAATCTATGTTGGTTTTCATGTCTTTATTAATTATAGATGGAAATGTATCAATTCTAGTAATGCCACTATTAAATTTTGAAAACTTATAAATTGGGAATATCACAAGTAAGATTAAAATTAATTTATGTATTTTATTATTTTTAAAATTTTTAGAAAAGTTTATTGCTAGAATTAGGAAAAATAATATAGAAAAATACATGTAAAGTTTTAAAAACTGCCATAAAGCATTTTTAATAATAAAAATTAAAGAGAAAAATAAAAAAAATAGAAAAAATAGTTTAATAAAATTTGTTTCTGGAATTTTACTATTTTTAAAAATGGATAAAAGATTTGTTACAAAAATTCTTATAATTACAAAATTCAAAGTCACTAATAGAATTACTTTTGAGTAATCTAAAATTGATGTAATTTTACCAATAGTTAAGTAATACATTCCAAAGATTGAAGGAATAATATTTAATATATAAAATAAGTAATTTTCTAAAATTAAACTTTTATGAATTTTAATTAATGTGCTAAATATATTTATATCGTTATTTTTTAAGTATTCTTTTAATTCAAAAACAAAATTTTCATTCAAAACTATATTTTCAGATCCAAGGATAAATGCACCATAATAGCCCCACCAATTAAAATTTATAAATGTAAAATTGGAAACCTGGAATTTTAAAAATCCCAAAATATTTTCATGTAATAATATGACTATTAGACCAAATAATATAGACACTAAAATTTTTAAACAAAATTTTAAATTATTAAAATGATAATAATAATTTATTAAAAATAAAATTAATCCAAATAAAAAGTATAAAGAGGCTTGCTCTGGGTAAATACAGAAGAAACTAAAAATAAGGAAAAGATAAAAGATTAGCTCCCTATAATTTAACATTAAGAATTTTTTTGTAATCAAATATATGACTGTTAATGAAATTAATGAAAATGGCAAAGCCATCAGCTGGGCGTAAGCATCAATCTCGAAGATATAAATTTGCCAAAAACAAAATGGGAACAAGGTTGAAAAAATTAATATATTTTTTTTTTTTTTAATTATTTTTAATTCCTGAAATAACATCTTAATTCCTAAGGATGACAATCCTAAGAAAAAAATTTTATTAATTGTGTTAGCATGGAATATATCAAATATTTTTGGTAGATAACTTAAAGAGAAAAATAGAGGTGCTATAACTCGGTGTTCATTTAAAATTCCTGATTTTGTGAGATATATTTGATCTGGAGAAAAATTCTGGTTATTAAATATTTCATTCAACTCATTATACGGATGACTGATAAAAGCTAGACTCATACTAGTATAATTGATTACATCATAGTAATTACCCCTGAAAATATAGTATTGTAGTCCGTAAATATGTATCAAAGATGAAAATAAAATAACAATGGGTAAAAAAATTAAAAAATCAGAGATTATTTCTTTTAAAATTATTTCATTTATAAATTTAATAGCAAATACTGAGAGAAAAACTAAAATAACAAAAATTATTTTTTGAATATTATAAAATTCAAAGTTAAGTCTAAAATATAAATAACTAATTATAACAGAAACTAAAGCTATAGAAAAAAAGATAGAATAAGTTAAATTTTTTATTTTACAAAGTTTTACAAAATTTATTCCTGCTAAATATAGCATCCAAAAATTGATACTTAAGAAAAGTAAGGTTTTGGCAAATATCATTTTAAATTATCTTTTTTAAAAAATCGTTATTTGATAAAATCAATTTAGAATTAACTTTTAAAACATTATTATTTACTTTTTTTTTAATAGCAAAATTGACTGCTTTTGTTATTGAAACTGGATTACTTGGATTAAATTTTATTACATTTTTAAAGTTTTCGTTAACAAAATTTCTGTCAGATGCAATTATTTGTGAATTATATGAGTATGCTTCATATAAGGGGAGTCCAAAAGATTCTAAAAACGACGGAAATATTAAATTACATTTTTTGTAGAAATTTTCTAAATCTTTTTCACTAAGTAAACCAAGATTATTAATTTTGTATAAATGATCTTTTTTCAGATCATGTTTAATTTTTAGAGAATTAAAATCTTCATTTGATAATGTTAAATACAATTTAATATTTTTAGACGAATTGTACTTGAATGATTTAATAAGATTATCATAATTTTTATGTATACTGAACGATGCGGGATATAAGAAGTTATATTTTTTTTTATTTATACTTGGAAACTTTTTTTTTTTGTTAATAATTCTATTTTTTAGTTTTTTAGTAAGAAGAATTAACTTATAAACTTTAATGTTTGTTAATTTTTTTTTTTTTAGTATTTGGATAATTTTTTTTTTCAAAAATAAATTTTGCACATAAATTATATTTACATTAGATAAGCAAAAGTAAAATATTGATTTTAACAAATATAATTTTAACTTATCACTTAATTTGAGTTTTATTTTAATATCGGACACAAAAAAAGCATTTTGAAGGAACAAAACAGTTTTACACTTTGGTTTTATTAATGGTGGAATATTATTATAGCACAAAAAAATATCATTTTTCTGACATTTATATATTTCTTTTATAAAAATGATTAAAGCAATAAAATAATTTTTACTAATAAAGACTTTTTTAATTTTTTTAAATTTTTTATTTTTTTTTAATCTATAATCCAAAAGTATCTTTTTAATAAAATGATTACTTTTACATAGATCTGTTAAGAGTGTTAAGCCTCCACCTGTATTTATTCCAAATGATGAAACAACAATTTTTTTTCTACGTTGCATCTTTTATATTTTTAATTTTTTCATATTGCTTTCTTGAAAGAATTAAAATTAATAATTTTAAAAAGGCAAAATAAATAAATTTCTTTACAAAAATTATTATAGAAAAAACTATTTTCTTTTTATTCTGTCTAAATACTATTAATAAATTTTCTTTTATAGTTTTAAACCTATTTTTGTCAGCAATTCCATCTGGCTTTGAAATTGATAAAATTTTATTCAACTTTACAAAATTCAGATTTTTATTAAATAGTCTTAATATTTGATCATAATCACTTGCATACATGTATTTTAAATTAAAATAATTTTTTTTTAATATTTGAGTTTTTATATAACATGACTGATGAGAAAAGATCATTCCGTTATATATTTGATTAATTGACAGAGCTGGTAATTTTTTTTTATAATTTTTATACAAGACCTGACTATCACCATAAATGACATCCATATTAATATTAGCAAATTTAATTATATCATTTAAAGTTTTAGTGTTATAAAAATAGTCTCCTGCGTTTAAAAAGTTTATATATTCACCTTTTGCATACTTAATTCCAACGTTCATTGCTGGATACACTCCGATTTCATAGTTGATGATTATCTTATCAATAAATTTTTTATATTTATAAATTAAATTCCATGTTTTATCTTTTGAGGGAGTATAAACAATTATAAATTCATAATTTTTTGAATTTTGTGACTTTAAACTTAAAATTGTTTTTTCTAAAAATTTTTCAGCATTTAAAACAACCGTTATAATTGTAAATTTGATTTTTTTTTTATTTTTTAATTTGTAAATTTTATGTTTCTTATTAATCATAAAAATTTATTTTTAGATTTTAATGAAATAGAATGATTAAATTTTAAAAGAGTATCCAAATAATTTTCAAATAAATGTTCCCTATTAGACAAGTTTTTCTTTAACAATTCTCTTAATAAATTTTTTCTTTTTGAACTAGTATTTTTATAAATTAAATAACCATCGAAATCTTTTAAATTTGTTAGTATTTTTTCACGAATATAAATAATTTTTTTTGCCTTATCATTTATTGAACTATTTTTTTGCCTGAAATAATTAGTGTTTAAGTTTTTTGATAACAGAAAATTATATTCCTCAAAATTCCTTGGTTTAAAAACGTTTTTTGAAAATTTAGAAAAAGTCGGCGGTTCAGAAATAATTATAGGTTTAATTCCATAAGCTATTGACTCTAAATAGGATGTTCCAGAAAAAGTAATTATCCTTTTGGCATTTCTGAAAATTAAATTATTTGATAAATGATTACTGACGATTGAAATATTTTTAGACTTGTAGTTAATACTATCTAGAAACTTTTTTGAATCTTCTCCCCATGCTCTTGCACTTGGGTGAATTTTTAAAAACCATTTTTCTTCGGAATTTTTTATTATGCTTATTGTTTTCTTAATCCAGTCAAAATAATCTACAAAGATTCTTCGTCTATCAATTATATGAAAGGGGGAATCCTTGAAAACATGCAAAAATATAAAATTATGATTTAATTCATTATTTGATTTTAATTTTCCTTTAAAAGAGGATTTGCTATCTTCATAGATACCCTGACCTTTGGATCTTAATTTAAAATAATTATTAAAATCAATTTTTTTTATTTTTTTATTAATTTTATTATAAAGGATCTCATTAATTTCACCCCAAGAGCTATCTCTTTTCTTCGGTTGAATATACAAGCCATATTGTGCATGATTAATTACATTTATGGAACTGTCTCTAAAGACAGCAACATATATTCGAGAATAATAAACTGAGTTTCCAATAAAAGCATAACGAAAATTAAATGATTTAATTAATATATTTGCAATTTTTAATTCATATAATGATTTAAGAATGATCTTAAATTTTTTTATATTACTAATTTTAAAATTTTTATTTTTATTAACGTTAATAGTATCGAGAATTGAATGAAAAATTTGAGTTGTTAACCAATTACTTTTTTTATTTAAAACTAAGGATTCTAGATTAAATATAATTCTTACAGCTTTTAATAAATTAAAAAAACTTGCAAAAAATTTAAAAAAAACACCAAAATAAAATGGCAATTCTTTTGTTATATCTTTAAGTAGAATTTCTTTTTTTTGGAAAAATTCATCCTTCTCCAATATTGAAATTATTGAATTATAGGTAAAAACTTTATTAATTTTTTTTTTTTTTGCCAAACGTATTATAATAGGAATTATCCAATATAAGTCGGTTTCTTCAAAATCATTGTATATAAAAATGCTTTTATCATCTCTCATAAAACTGAATGGTTTTCTTTAAACCTTTATCTAACTTTGTAAAATTAAATTTAAAAGATTGTTTAAATAATTTTATATTAGCTTTTGATTCCATGACTCCAAAATCTGCCGAAGGTCTAAATTTAATCTTATATTTTTTTATTTTACTAAATTTTACTAAATAATTTAAAAGTGTTTTTAAAGAGGTAGATTTTCCACTACCAATATTAAATAATTTAAAAGTTTTAATTTTGCCAAAATTTTTTGCAAGCATATAATTTATTTTTACAATATCATCTACATGTACAAAATCTCTAGATTGATTGCCATCTCCGTTGATAATTATAACTTTTTTTTTTATCAAATTATTTATCCACTTGGGTATTACACTAGAGTATCTTGAATTTGCATTTGAAAATGAGCCATACAAATTAAAATATCTCAATCCTATTAACGAAATTTTATATTTTTTATAAAAATTTTTAGCATCGATTTCATTTAAGTATTTACTTTGTGCATACGCTGAAAAAAAATTGGAAATTTTTTTTTTTTCATAATTTTTTAAACTATCACCATATATGGCACTACTTGAAGCAAAAATAATACATTTTGTCTTTTTTATATTAATATTATGTAAAATATTTCTAAAAATTTTAACGTTTGTTGATTTGGTTTTATTTGGATATTTTTTAGAATAGGGTATTGACACTATTGCAGCTAAATTTATTACGTAATCAACGTCATTAATATAGTCTTTTAACCCTTTTCTGACAGATAGATCAAATTTTATAAATTTAAATAACTTTATATTATTTATTTTTGGCTTTTTTATATCTATTCCAATTACTTCTTCATTTTTTTGAATTAAATAATTAACAATATTTGTGCCAACAAAACCAGAGCATCCAGTTACCAACCACTTCACTGTACTTCTTTTCCAACTAATCTTTTAAATAAATTTAAATCAAATTTATCATTTATATCTAAAGATATTTCTTTAGGCGTTACAAATTTTTTTATATTTCCACTTACAATATATTTTTGCTTAAGAAAATAATTGATTTTTACTGCATAAAATAATCCATTTTCTTCGTATATACTTTTTCTCTCTTGTTCACGACGTGGTGCTTTGGGATTTAATCTAACTAATCTTCCCTTACTTTCTTTCCAAAAATCTTTTTTTGTTTTACTTACAGATATAACCGTATTTATATTTTCTCTTTGTTTATTGAGGAACTTTATAAATTTTGTCAAAATTAACCTATTTCTTAAAGGTGATGTAACCTGTAATAGTATAAGCCATTTTTGTTTATGATAAATTTTTTTATCTTTAGATAAAAAATGTAAGATTGTTTCCTCAATTCTTGATTTATCGCTTGCAAGTTTTTGGGGTCTTGTAAAATAATTAAATCTTCTCTTTTTACAAATTTCCATAACTTTTCTCGAATTAGTTGATATGAAAACCTTTTTTTTTAATTCTGAATTTTCGAATAAATCAAGTGTGAAATCTATTAATAATTTGTTGTTTACTTTTGCTATATTTTTATTTTTGATTCTTTTTGAACCGGATCTAGCTGGAATTAAAAAAATCATTTAAAAAATTTCGAATTTTTAATGATATCCTTTGAAGAAATAATATCCTTAATATTGAAATTTTTATCTACTATGGGAATAAGACTTATGTTAAATTTTTTATACAAATCGAAGGCTTTTTTGAAATCTTTTTTCGTCAAATATTTAAAGTTTTTTTTATAGTAATTTTCTATTGACATGAACGTATTTTTTTTTTTTAAAATTATTCTTAAAATATCTCCAGAGGAAATGACGCCTAAAACTTTGTTTTTTCTTTTTACTATTAATGTTCGCTCAGTATTTTTGACTATTTTATAGGCAGCTTCCAAAATGGTTGAATTATTTTCAATAACAAATTTTTCAAATTTTTTGTTCATTTAAAATGTGTTTCTCTTAATTAATAACTTATCATCAATTTTGATTGTTTGTAGTATTTTAAGTATTTTTGATGATGAATTTCCATCACCATATGGATTACTTTTTTTTATTTTCACTCTAAAGTTTTTAGAGGTTGCTTTTTTAATTGCTTTCGCAATTTCTTTTTGATTACATTGTATATTAATTACATTATTTGATTGAACCCTATCAATTTGTCTTCTACCAATATTAATACATGGTACTCTAAAAGAAGGGGCTTCAATTAAGCCTGAACTTGAATTTCCAATTATTAATTCACTTTTTTTTAAAAGTCCCAAATACTCAGATCTCGTCAAATTTTCATATATTTCAATATCACTTCGTCTTAATTCAACTATTTTTTTTTTAATTATTGAATTACCTGCATCATTATTTGGAAGTATCCAAACTTTTTTATTTTTGAAAGTATTTAGTGATTTACATATTATGTTAATATATTTTTCATTATTATTATATTCTTCTGTAACTGGATGAAAAACGACTAGAAAAAAATTTCCTTTATTTTTAGAATATTTGTAACTTATTTGATTATTATATATTTCATCAAGCTGTGGTGCGCCTACATTAAAAATTCTAAATCGTTCTTCTCCTAAATTTCTTAACCGTCTTGATGCATCATCATTAGCTGCAAAATGAATATGCGATATTTTTGCTATCGCATGTCTTACAACACCGTCAATATTACCAGATCTTTCTCCAGCTTGTATATGTGCAACCGGTATATATGAGTATGCTCCAGCAATTGCTGACATAAATTGTTCGCCCCTATCCCCAGCTATAACTATCCAATCAGGTTTAATTCTATTAATACTGTCAACAAATGATGTAAAATATATTCCTAAAGATTTTGTCATTGTCTCATGGGTATCACCATTTAGTGACATCATTATTTTATCAGAAACATTATAACTTTTATTAATTTCGTTAATTAAACTCCCATGTTCATCTAAAAGAACCATGTTTGTAGTTATAAGTTTATATGTAATTTTTTTTTTTTTGCACAATTTGATTATGGGTCTAATATAACCCCATTCTCCTCTAGATCCACAAACAAACAATAATCTTTTTTTTTTATTCGTAGTCATCTACTTTTAATAAATAATCTATATCGAGATTTTTTTTTGCTTTTTTGCCAATTATATTTTTAAAATTTTTAGCTGGTATGCCTGTACCAGGTCTTTTTGTCCAAATATTATCGTCTGATAAAATATCCCCTTTTTTGATCTTTTTTATTGTTACAATAGATCTATGAGCCCAAGATCTAATTATTTCTTCGTTTTTATGAATTATTTTTTTTGAACCTAACGAAAGTTCAATTTTTTTAATTGCATCAATTAGTTCTTTCAGTTGGTCAAAATCAATAGAAACTTCTTGATCAGGACAATTTACACTTTTATCAATTATTACATGTTTTTCAATTATTTTTGCTCCAAAGCTTACAGCTATTAGTGAGCTATAAATTTCATTTGTATGATCTGAGTGTCCAATAAGAGCCTCGGGGTACAGTTTAATCATTTTTTTTATGAAAGATAAATTTAAATCATTATAATTTGGAGGGTATTCGCTTAAACAATTCATCAATATTAAATTTGTTTTATCTTTTAAAAATTTGTAAGTTTCTGTAATTTCACTTTGAGTAGACATTCCTGTAGAGACAATCATTGGTTTATTTAATTTTGATATCTTTTCTAATGTTGGATAATCTAACATTTCTCCTGATCCAATTTTAAAAAGTGGCACTAAATTATTGATTTCTAAAGCTGCCGAAAATGAAAATGGCGTACACAAGTAAATTATTTTTTTTTTATCACAATAATTTTTTAATTTTTTATGATCTTCAATATTTAAGGAATTATTTTTTAAAAATTCATATAAATTCGTATCACCAAAATTATTCGACTTTGGAACTTCTTTTAACATTTCATCATCTGGCAAATGATGTTGAAATTTAATTGCATGAGCACCAGATGATTTTGCTTTTTCTATCATCTCAAAAGCCAAATCTAAGTTACCCAAGTGATTCTCGCATCCTTCAGCAATAATAAATGTAGGAGCATTCTTTGATATCTCTAAATTATCTATTTTTATCAAAAGCGACCCTTTCTATGTCATGTAAAATTGCTTTAATCGCAACTTTTGGTTCAAAATATTTTTCATATGTTTTCCTTGCATTTAATCCTATTTCTTCAACTTTTTTTGGATTTTTGTACAATTTTATAATTTCCTCAGGTATTTTATTCTCATTCTCTGGACATATACAATTGTAATCATTCACCATTTCTGGCATGTTGATAGTATCATTTTTATGTCCAACAACACAACTTGAATTACTAAAGATAGTAATATTTCTAGATCTGAATCCAATAAAAATTGTTGTAGGCAATAAAATTATATTACTTTTGCTTATTTCATAATCTAGATCCTCAACAAAACCGAGAATTTTGACATTTTGCGAGTTTTTTAAGTTTGTTAAATCATTAGACAATTCTCCTCTGCCAATAATTCTTATTTCAAATTTATTTGGTATTTTATTATTTAAATAATTATATATTTTTTTATCGATAAAATTTAAAGCTGAATATGTTGAAGTAGCATTTAAATTGCCTAAACCTGTAAGGATAATAAATTTCTCCTTGTTATAGCTTTTAGAATAATTTTTTCCACTAACTAAAGGAGTTTTATAATACTTACTCAAATTATATCCTTTTTTTTTTAACCACTGTGAATCATAATAACCAAAACTTCCACCAGCTTGGCAATTTTTAAGCATATAGATCATAAGTTTTTTTTGATGATAAGAAAGCCACTTCATTTTTAAGTAGTTATAAATATTACGTATTTTGTTATTTTTTATATCTAGTTTTTTTGTCTCTTTAGTCCTCGCTATCAAAGGTATGTGAAGAAGATCACCTGTCAAAAGAATTTTTTTATATTTCATTTCAAAAACTGTAGATGCAGCAAACCAATGGTAGATGAATATAATATTTGGATTTTGTGATAAAATTTTTTTTTGAACTTCATTTTTAATTTTATAAGATTTTATTACAAGGTCTAATTTGGGATAAAAAAAGTTTATTGGATTTCGAAATATTTTGCGAAAACCATGTAAATCATAGCTAAAAGCATCATAGCCGTTACAAGTTTCAAAAAAATGTTTATTAGGATTTTTTTTTGTTAGTTCTAATTCATTTGAATGTTCGCAAACCACATGCAAATGAATTTTTATATTATTTTCTCTGAGTTCTTTTATTATACCATAATTTGTGTCAGCTGCACCATGAGCATTTTGAATAGGATAACAATGAGTTACAAAAGATATTTCCATTCAAAAAATTAATTATTTAAATACCAGTTTATTGTTTTACGTAAACCAAAATTATTGAATTTGAAATTTTTAAAACCTAGTTTTTTAATTTTTTTTATATCGGGACACCTACGTTTTACACTTCCAGCTTTTAAACTTCCTTTTGTAAAATATACTTTTTTATTTATTATTTTGGATATCTTATCTATGATTTTTTTTATTGTAATTTCTTGACTGCTTCCAATATGATATATATTTCGTGTTTTACCCTTTTTTAATAAAATATTAAATGCTTTAACAAAATCTCCTATATAAATAAATGCTCTAGTTTCAGAGCCCTTTCCTTGAATTTTTATATTGGTTTGTAAATTTTTTTTCAATTTCTTTTTTATTTTGATAATTAATTCAGGTATAACGTGCTCTCTTCCCATATTTTCTCCATAGACATTATGAGGCCTAACTATAAAAAATTTTTTTAATGTTTTTATATGGCTATGCATCAGTAAAAGTTCTGAAATTAATTTTCCACCTCCATATGAATATCTTGGATTCATAACATCAGGAATTACTAGGGGCACATCTTCGGGTGTAGGTATTTTTTTTGGTAATTGATAAACTTCTGAACTAGAAATCAATATTAATTCTTTGACTTTATTTTTTCGACATGCTTCAATAACATTAAGAATTCCTTTAATAGCAACATCTAATACAAGTTCAGGTTTTGTGTAAAAAAACTTAGTCCCATTTATGTATGCCGCATGAATTATTGTATCAAAATTTTTTGTATTATTTAATACAATATTTCTATCTCGAATATCTCCTTTAACAACTTTTATATCTTTTTTTTTGATTAGTTTATTTCTAGAAACTCTAGAGAAATTATCAAAAATTGTTACATCATGTCCTTGTTCGCTCAAGAAATTTGATAAGGCCAACCCAATAAAGCCACCACCACCAGTAATTAATATTTTTTTTCCCACTAATTATTCAAAATATTTCCGAATGATAAATATTTAATTTTTTTAAATTTATAATTATATAAATTCCAACAATCATAAATTAAACTATCCTTCTTTAAAAATTTTTCATAATCATTTTTTTTTAATTTTTTAAAAAAATTGTGATCATTTAAAATAAATACCAAATCGGAGTTTTTAAGAGAATCTTTGAAATTATTTCTATAGTACAATTTTTTATATGAAAAATTTTTTTTTATCATTGGATCAAATGCAAAGATTTTTGATTTTTTATACTTACGACTAAGAACATCATAAAAATCATAAAAAGAGGAATTCCGAGTATCATCAGTTTCTGGATAACCCTTAAAAGCAATCCCAAATAAACATATTTTTTTAATTTTGCGTTTTTTTAAAACATCACTTTCAATAATTTTTTTAATTATATAATTCGGTAGATCTTTATTTAATTTTCTAGCTGTTAATGAAATTAAGTTAGATTTTAAATTCTTGTTTTGAATACTCTCAGCTAATATATAGGTATCTTTAGATAAACATGGACCTGCAACGGGTCCTGGTTTCGCAACATTTGTTCTCGGATAGAAATACTTTCCCTTTTGAATTACTTCATTTGAATTTACACTAAGATGATCACAAATTTTAGCTATTTCATTTGCAAAGCCAAAAAAAGTATCCCTTTGTACATTATCAACAATTTTAATCATCTCAGCAGTTTCTAACGATGATACTGGAACAATTTTTTTAGTAATTTTTTTAAATAATTGTTTCGCAGATAATAATGATTGTTTGTCTAATCCGCTAATAATTTGCGGTAAATATCTTAATTCTTTCATTGCGTTTCCTTCGGCAGTTCTCTCTGGACAAAAAGCTAACTTAAAATTTTTATTTGATTTTTCTAATATTGGCTTCACAATATTCCTGCTTGTTGATACGCTGACTGTAGATCTTAAAATAATAAGATCATTTTTAATCATAACTTTTGAAATTTCATTTGATGCTGTTTTAATCATATCAAATCTAGGCTTATTAAACTTATCTAATGGGGTTCCTACAGTTATAAAAAAAACCCCACCATTCCAAGAACTTGGTATCTCAGAAGAAATTGAAAGTTTTTTATTCTTAATATTTTTTTTTAGTTGATTTTCTAAATCTGGTTCAAAAAAATTTGGTCTGCCTCTTTTTAGATTATTCAAAAGATTATTATTTTTTTCAATACCAATTACTTTAAAATTTCGCTTTGCTAATGCTAATGCTAAAGTAAGTCCTACAAAACCCAAACCTATAACGCAAACATTTTTCAAAAATCCACCTTGTGAAAAATTTAATTGATTTTACTAATTAAATTAATATCCTTTAAATTAAAAATGTTTAAAATTCAACAAAAATGCCAAATTTCAAATTTTAAGGACTTAAAAAGAATTATTAATCTTGGTAATTTTGTTCCAGTTAATAATTTTCAAAAAACCAAAAAAAAATCATTAATTCAAAAAAAATTTCCTTTAGATTTAATGTATTCAAAAAAATCTAATCTTATTCAAATCAATTGTATACTTCCCAAAGAAATAATATTTCCTAAAGATTATCCATATACAAGTTCAACAACAAAAATACTAAGAGATAATTTTGTAGACCTTGCAAAAAAGATTAAAAAAAAAATCAAATTAGAAAAAATGGATACTGTAATGGATATTGGTTGTAATGATGGAAACTTACTCAAAAATTTTTTACTAGATTCTAATACACTAGGTATATCTCCTGAAGATATCATAAAAAATGCAAGAAAAATTGGTATAAACACTATTCAAGGGTACTTTGATAACTTTACTGTAAAAAAAGTAATAAAAAAATATGGAAAAATTAAAGTAATAACAGCGACAAATGTTTATGCTCATATAGATAATGCAAATGAGCTCACGAAAAATATAAAAAAATGTTTACATAATGAGGGAATATTTGTAACTGAATGTCATTACGCTGGATCAGTTATAAAAGGAATGCAGTACGATACAGTATACCATGAACATCTGAGATATTATAGTTTAACAAGTTTGAATTATATTCTTTCAAAACACGATCTTAAAATTTTTGATTATGAAATGATTAAAACTCATGGTGGTTCGATCAGAGTTTATTGTTGCAATATAAAAAATAAAAAAATAATTATTAAAAAAAAAAAAATTGAAAAATTGCTTTCTCAAGAAAAAAAAGATTTTAGCCAAACAAATTTTGAAAATTTTAAAAATAAAGTTGAAAAAAATAAAAGTCAAATATTAGAGCTACTTAGCAAATTAAATAAAAAAAATAAAAAAGTTTATGGTGTCGGCGCTCCATCAAGAGCATCAACATTAATTAGTTATTGTTCTATGAGAAAAAATAAAATAGAAAAAATACTTGAGGTAAAAGGGTCATATAAAATTAATAAATATATGCCTGGAAGTAATATTAAGGTGGTTGAAGAAAGTTTTGGTTTGAAAGATAATCCTGATTATTTGTTTTTATTTTCTTGGCATATTTCAAAGGAGTTAATAAAATCCTTGAGGAAAAAAGGATTTAGTGGAAAATTTATTATTCCACTTCCCAACTTAAAAATTGTCTCATGAAAAATATATTGGTAATTGGAAATTCTTCTGTCATTTCAAAAAAGGTCTGCTTATTAGGTAAAAAAAAAAAGTTTAAAGTTTTTTCCACTTATTTCAAAAAAAAAATCAACAAAGGTATTGAATTTAATTTAGATTTAAGCGACGAGGAGTCTATAAAAAAGTTTATAAAAAAAATAGAGTTTTTAAAATTTGATATTGTAATTATTACATCGGCAGTATTAGTTGGAAAAGGACCAGAAAAGTATACGAGAAATGAAATTCAGAAAGTGCTCAAAACAAATGTTATTGGTATTTCTATACTAATAAGTAAAATTATTAATTGCTTTAAAAATAACTCAACACTTATACTGATTTCTTCATCATCATACATGAATGGAGGATATGATGTAATTTATAGCATAAGTAAATCATTGTTATCAACTTTGGGCAAGTCATTTGCTAAAAATTTTGGAAATAAGTTTAAAACGATATGTCTTCTACCTGGATTAATTGATGGATCAAACCAATTGAAAAAATTATCTAAAAGTAGAATTAATTATCATAAAAAAAATACTCCAGTTAAAAAATTTTTAAAAGCAGAGGATGTTGCTAGAATTATATTTGACTTACATAACAAACATTGGCTAAGTGCAAATGGTGCAGAAATAAAATTAGACGGTGGTTATAAAGGATAGAGTGATAATTACATTATATAAATTCAACTAAATTTTGTCCTAAAAAATCGTTTCTAATTACAAAATCTCGAATTTTTTGCTTGTGATAATCACTTAAAATTATTTCTGCTTCATTATGATTCTTATTATACATTATTTCATCATTTGAAAAATTGGTCTCAATTTTTTTGAATTCAATATTGTAATTATTAAACGACAATCTCATTGCTTCATAAGGATCTTTTATTACATCTTCCATTTTTAAAAATGTGCTTCTAAACTTATTTTGATTAATCCAACTCTGTAAAAATTGAACATGCCAAGGTAAATAAAAATCAATCAATTTTTCAATTTTTTCATCATTATTAAAACTTTTCCATTTGATTTTCAAAACTGAGGACCAAATAGTTTCTGGAGATTTGTTTAAAAAATTACATAAAGAGATTAGTGTTTCATTAATTGGTCTATATTGAATAATAACATTATGATTTTGATTGGAAATGATATCTAATAAATCTTTTGAAGCTATTGTGTGAGATCTGTACACTAAATGTATAAAATTTTTATCTTTAACTAACAATTTAGATAATAGATTCTTGTCGACCACTTGATATCTTTCACCAAATTCTGGCATTGAAGATATTTGAAAAGATTTTGTATGTAGATTGTTATATTTCAAAGTTTGTTGCATGTATTTAGCATAAAATGTTGAAGCACACTTTGGAGTACAAAAGTGCCAAATAATTTTACTTGATCTAATTTTTTTTATTTGGCTTCTAAAGTTTAATTTTTGTAAATAATTTTTAAATACAATAAGATTCTTTTTATAGTTATTCATCGGATATATTAGTCAAATATTTCATTTGGTATTTTTACCGATGGATTTTTAGATGAATATGAAACAGTAAGAAGCAATCTATGACCCTCGGATAATTTTTTTCCGTGATGAAAACCGTTAGTATCAGCAATTATAAGTGTATTTTTTTTTCCTGTAACTGATTTTAAATTCTCTCCTCCAAAAATATTCGCTATTGATTTATTTTCTCTATGTTTATTATTTTTCCATGGTTCAAGATGTGAAGTTTGAATATATTCGAAAGGTCCATTTAAAGAATTTACGTCATTTAAATATAAAAAAGTTTTTAATAATTTAACATCATCAAAATCACGATGAAATATTTGAGTTGCCACTTCATCTTTAGTATTATTATTGGGTATATCAATCCATACAGATATATTTCTTATTATAGGCTCAAATCCAAAATATTGGGTTACTAATTTATTAATATATTGATTTTTTGAGTATGATAGTAACAGCTCTTTTTCAAATAGATTGGTAATCTTAATCTTAAATTCTCTTTTCTGTTTGGCTCTATTGTCATCAGTTTCTTTTCTATGAGTATTTTTATTGGCAATAATTTTGTTAACTTCTAATTTGGATATAACATTTTGAATTTTATTTAATTCATTACAATAATTTTGATATTCACTAATAATTATTATTCCTTTTTTTCGTAAATTTGACACATCTCCATTATCTTTCTTTTTGTCTGGTCTTGATAAGATAAATCTAAGAAGTTTAAATTTATAGGAAATGTATGATATAAATTCTCTCATTTTTATTTTTTATGTCTTTGTTTCTACACATTGGATATCCAAAAACAAGTACTACGTATTTGCAAAATTATTATTTTAACAGGTTAAATGTAAATTTTCTAGGCAAGAAACTTCACTCAGAAAGTTGGATAAATTCATCAGAAAGGAGGAGATATAATCATTTAATTAAAATATTAAACGAGAGAAATAAAAATCATACTTTAAAAATACCCAAAGAAACTACTCTAATTTCTGCAGAATCATTGATTGGTAATATATGGAAAGATGATTTTAATAATTTTAAATCTATCAATAAAATTTTGAAACATAAAAATTTAAAGTTCATTATTACAATAAGACGACAGAGCGAAATTTTTTATTCATTATATAAGCAGTATTTATGGGAGGGAGGTAAGAAAGAACTGAGTGCTTTTTTTAAAAATAGTATGTCATCAAAAAATAGAGAATTTAACATTGATTGTCTAAATTATAATAATTTGTTAATGAAACTAGAAAAAAATATAAATAAAAATAATTATATTATTTTGCCATGTGAAATGATTAGTGAAAAGTATTTCAACGAATTTAATAAAATTTTTTCGAATTTTTTAAATTTAAAATTAAAAAAAATAAATTATAAAAATGAAATTATTAGAACTGGTTATTCAACTAATGAACAATTCTACGTAAGGATATCAAATAAATTTCAAAACTGTAAATTAAATAATCACAAAGATGTAATTATTAGAAAACCCAATCTATTTCAAAGACTTAAAAACCCTAGAAATTATTTTTTAAAAATTGCGAAATTAGAATCGTTTTTTTTTAAAAGGGAATTAAAAAATTTGGAAGATATAAAAATAAAAGTTAATAAGTATTTTTATAAGTCAAATAAAGAATTATCAAAGAAATTACCTGTGGACTTAAGCAAATTTAATTATTATTAAAATTTATTGTTTTATCAAAAAATTCTTGAAACCTTTCTTTATGACTTACCATTACAACAGTTAAATCTTTATTTTTTATTATATTTTTTACTATCTCAAGCTCAGTTTTTTCATCTAAGAAACTTGTTGGCTCATCTAATACAATAATATTCTTTAAATTATATAAAGCTCTAGCAATTCCAATTCTCTTTTTCTGACCGCCAGATAATTTTGATCCATCTTCACCAATTAGCGTTTTCTTGCCATCGCTCAGATTATCAATAAAATTGTTTATACAACTTAAGCTTAGGCACTTATTCAATTTTTCTTCGTCAATAATTTCATTCTTGTCTGATAAAGTTATATTTGAAGATAATGTAGAATTAAACAAATATGATTCTTGAGGTAAATACGAAATAATTTCATTTAAACGCAGATTATGGTAATTTTTAATTTCTTTATCATTAAAAAAAATTTTACCTGTGTTAATTTTTTGTAATCCTATCAAGATATCTACAAATGTGGATTTGCCTGATCCCGACTCACCTAATATTAATATTTTTTCTCCTCTCGATATGCTAAAATTAAAATCTGTAAAGACACTTTTTAAATTGTCTTTATATTTAAAAGATATATTTTTAAATTGAATTGATAAAAATTTATCTGGTTTAGTTTTGATTGGTTGGATATTTTTAGAATTTTTAAATCTTTCATAAATAGTTTCAAAAACTATCTCATTAAACTTAATATTTTGAACATATGAAGCTATTCTACTTATTGAAGGTATTACTCTTGACATTAATACCAAAAGTATTCCTATATATATTGAGAAGCTATCAATATTGTTTTCATTAAGTACAAGGAAAGTTATTATAAAAAACACCAAAACAGCAAAAAAGTCTACTGCATACCTCGGAATAAACTTTAAAAATATATTTTTTGCATTAGCATCATATGAGATTGAGGTCGCCATAGAAAAATTTTCTTTTAATTTATGCTCTAATGATAAAAATTTTATTTCCTTTAAAGAGCCAAGGCTATCTTTTAAAATTTGTATTCTTTTCTTTTCACTATCTTGTCTTAACTTACCCCATTTTTTTAATAATTTAGAGATATATAAAAACAAAGAGTAAAATATTAAAAATATTACTATTGAGAATAATAAAATTCGAAAGTCAAAGAAAAACAATATTATAAAAAAGGATATTAATAAAATAATTATTTCAAAAAATAACAACAAGTAACTTTGAATTGCACCACTTAAAATTGCCACTTCACCAATTGAATCTCTTATTATTTGAGGGGTATTTTTGTTGGAATAATATAAAAAATCTTTATTTAAGAAATCATCTAGAATATTTACAGATATATCTCTTTGAATATTGAAGCTAAATTTTATTTGGAAGTAATAACTTATTGATATTATTAAAAATTTGAAAAAATAAAAAAAAACAATCATCAAAATATAGTAGATTATAAATTTCACTACAGAAATTTTATTAATGTCAAAAAAGAAAAAATTTATCGAAGTTAAATATTCAGGGATTTCTTTATCTAAAAAAACATTGACAAGTGGTATAATGGTTATGAGACCAGAAACCTCGATGATACCTATTATTATAATAGATATAAAATATAGATAGAATTTTTTTTTTTGTTGAGTATTTAAAATACTAATAAAATTTTTAAGTTGTGTTATCACTATTAATTTATTTTAAATATTTTTTATCGTATTAATATCTATCTTTGATAAAAAATTTTTTTTAAACAAATTTTGTTGTAATACAAATTGTTTATATTTTAAACCTAATGATTTGCTTAAATCCTCATAGCATGAATTTGGGTAATAAAGTGGAATTAACTCAATAATACTTGTATTTTTGTTTGCAAAAATAATATTTGCCATTCCAGCACCATGTAATCCAATTACTTTCTTTGAATTTTTTATAACACTTGACTGATAATCTAAAGTTTGATGGGGTAAAAAAAATATTTCCTCAAAATTAATATTATTTCTAAAGTTACTTATGTTACTTAATTTTCGAGACTCATGTCTATTAATAAATATAATTTTATTAAAGTTTTTATTTTTTTTGTTTTTAGTTTTATTTTTAATAAACCTTTGATATTCTATAAATAATTTAGACATATTTTTTCCTAAATGTTTTGAAAAATAGTAAGTTTTTAAAACAATCAAATTATCAACTTTTATGATCTCATTCTTTTTATAATAAATAATTTTTATATCAGGGTAGAAATATTTTATAAAAATTTCTCTATTAGAATTTTTTTTGCTAAATAGAATTAGATTATTTATTTTGACCTTATTTTTTTTTAGGACAAATAGTTGTATTCCTAGATCAAAAATGAAATGAAAATAATTAAAAATATTTCTACCCGGGTTACAAAAAAAAATTGTATTACCTTTGATTCGATTTAAATTATTTTTTAAAATTAAAGGCATGAAAAAGCGGAGACTTTTTTTTTTTTGAAAAATCTTATTGTCATAAATATTTATAGGCAAATTTTTATCGTTAAGAATAAGACCCAAGAATGAGTAAATTTTTATATTTTTTAATTTATAAATGTCTATATTAATTTTATCATATTTAAATTTTTTTAATATATTTCCCTGACTTTTAATATTGACAAATTTTTTATCAAAATAGCTATAATAATGATTGGTGATTAAAGTGAAATATAATTTTCTAAGTCTAAATTTAATATTATTGTAGATGCTTTTTAAATTGTAATTTAAATAAATTTTAAAACTTTTATTTAACAACATTTAATAAATCTTTAATTTATGTCTCTTTTTACATTAACAACTTTACTTTTATCTAAATGATCATAAATAAAATTAAGGTAAGATGATTTTAAATTTTCTTTATTATCAGTAGAATTGTTTTTTATATTGTAATCTATATAAATTTTGGTGTCTTTATTCATTAAAATAGAGAAGTTTTCAGGGTCAAATCTACAAGAAAAATGGAAAGTGTGTTTTTCTGATCTTATAGAAATTTTATATTTATTGTTAAAAATTGATTCACTCAAAATAGGAGAGTTTTTATTTCCATAAGGAGGAATTAAATTTTCTTTATTTTCATCTTCAAAGAGACCTTTAATTAAAGGGAATATATCTGTTTGACAGCTGTAGTCCTCAATAATTTTTTTTTCTTTATTTTTATAGTCAAATATTTTTAGTGGTATATTTAAAATAGACCTATTTAAAAGTGGCTCATTAGGTTTTCTTAGATAATGAGGACCATGATCTGATGAAAGTATAACAAGAGAATTTTTTTTCATATCTTTTTTCTCCATGTAAGATAATAACTGACCTAAAGCTATATCCAAACTTTTCATTCTTTCTTTTTGTCTTTGAGTAATTTTTTTTAACTTATTTGAATCCATAATAGTATCTAATTTTGTATCACCATTCTCTAATATAGCGTCATAAAATTCTTTAGACGGATCTCCATATCTTTCCAAATCTAAATTAGACTCTTCATTTATAGAAGGTTCGTAAAAAGGTGTATGAGAGCTCATGAAATGTAGAAATATAAAATTTTTACCATTTTTATTTAATTCCAAATGGTCTATTGCTTTTTTTGAATAATCCAAATCTGTTTTGTGGGTTCCATCAGCCTGATCATGATAATATAAAAGTCTATCAAAATATTTTTGAAAATTAAAACCAGCATGATGACCTTTGGATTTGCTAATTCCAAAATTTGAAAAACCTTTTTTTCTTAAATATTCTAATAAGTTATTTTGTGGTACTACATCATTTATGTTTTCTGAAGTTTTTAAATCAAAGTATCCGTGTGATGATGGAGTTTTGCCTGAAAAAATTGAGCTAAAACACGGTAAAGTCCATTCAGCTGAAGCAAAAAAATTTTGATAATCAATACTATTATCAAAAAAAGTATTTATAAATTTCAAATCTTCAGGATCTTTTTCGAATTCTTTTAGTGACTTGGCATCTAATTGATCGAGTATAATATAAATAATATTTTTATAATTATCTTTCGCTTTATTAAATTGATTAAATATTATCGGACAAGCAAAATACATTACGTAATTTGTATTATTTATAATTTCTAAATCTTTATATTTAATATCTGATTTTACATAAGAATTATTCCAAGTTTTTGACAAAGGATTTTTAATTTCTATTTTTTTTTTACCATCAATATAAACCTGATAATTTCCTTCAATAGATCGTTCAGAAAATTTATTTCCAAAACTAAACAAAACTTCTTTATTATTCACATGCCCTAGAAAGCTGATTTTTAATTTTTGTTTAGGAATAACTTTAATACAATCTCTTGTTTCATTGTTTAATGTAGAAATCGTTGATTGATTACTGTTAAATTTGAATATTTCCTTAAATCGTAAATTATCTCCAGCAAGGTCATTACCTTCCCACCATCTTCTCTTGTCATACTGTGTTTTTTTTTGGTTACTAATTTTCTTTTTTTGTTTTAAAAATTTAGTTAATATTGGAGGTGCTAAATCTTTTAATATTTTTTTAAAATTCATAAAATTTAAAATATTTATTTATTTATCAAAATAACCTAATCATAATATTTAAATTTTTGCTAAAAAACATATTAATTTGAAAATTATACTGACGACTATGATTATTTTGTATAGTTATATGAAAAATTTAAAAGATAATTGATGAGTAAAAAATATCTATTTTGGATTACTGGTTTATCAGGTTCTGGTAAAACTAGGATATCAAAAAAAATTTATAATCAAATTGTTAAAAATTATGGGCCAACTGTATTGTTTGGTGGAGATGATATAAGGCGAATTTTTAATTTAAAAAGTTACACATATAATGACAGATTTCAAACTGTTATGAAATACTGCAAACTTGCAAAATTTATAACTTCACAAAATGTAAATGTAATCTTTGCTGTTATAGGTATGATGGAGGATATAAGAAAATGGAATCGTAAAAATATTAAAAACTATGTTGAAATTTATATAAAATCAGACATTAAAAAAATTATTAAAAATCGAAAAAAAAAAATTTATCACCAAAATAAAAAAAATATAGTTGGAATAGACATAAAGCCTGAATTTCCAAAAAAACCTCATATTATTTTGAATAATAATTTTAAAAAGAATATTGATGAGTATGCAAAAGAACTAATGGTAAAAATAATTAATCACTTAAATTAAATTTTAATAATAAATTTTTTAAAGAACTTTAAATTCAAAAGTATGCACTTCATTTAAAAAACTGTTTTTATTATTTTTTAAGGAATTTCTCATGTCATTTACAGTTTTAATCAAATTTTCCTCAAAAATACAACTCTGCCATTTCCATGGTTCTAAAAATTTATTTTCATCAATTAATTTATTTATTTGACTTCTAAATTCAAAGGATAAATCCATTTCATTCTCATAAATAACTTGCCTACCAAATTGAGTTTGAAAATTTTTTTTAGTCAAAAAAGAGCTATTTAAATAACTACTTTTAAAATAAACATAATGACCACCTGATTTTATATGATCTTCAGTTACAAAAGGCCACTTTTCAACCTCTAGATTTTTTATATCTCTTAATTCCAAAAGTTTGCCCTCAATAGTATAGTCTTTTCCCATAGTATATCTACTATCGTTCATAAACTCGTTAATATCATGTATGTTTTCTAATTTGTATTTTTTATATTTAATTGACTTAATTCCAACTTTTCTTTTGTATAAGACTTTTTCTATAGCACGACTTAAACTATCTTCAGATGTTTTTTTATTAACAGTCATTACATGTAAATGCGCACGATCGAGACCTCCTACGCATGCACACATTCCGTGTTCAAAAAATACTACATCTTTATCATACTGATTTTTAGAATTTAATTTTAATATTTTTTTTAAAAAATTTAATTCAACTAACATCTCTCTTTTTATTAATCCATATGATGGAATAAAATCTTTTGTAATTATTAAAACATAACCTTCTGTAAAAGATCCATAACCTGAGATAACAAAAAAATTTTTGGTATGTGCAATCAGCCTATTATATGGTTTTACTTCTTTAATAATTTTTTCTTTTGAACTTTCTTTTATAAATTTTTTCCAGGATAACTGATCATTTAATTCGTTCATTTAAATTAAATTTCTAATTAAATTATTAGCTGTTACTTTGCAATTATCTACTATAGATTTTATAATAGTCTTTCTTTCAGGATTAAAATTACTAGACAATGTTCCAGGCAAATACAACTCTTCATCAATTTTATTAAACTGATCAGAGATAAAACCTCTTTGATTGTAATTTTTACATATTTTTTTTAATGAATTTAAATAAGGAACTTCATTTTTATCATTAAATAAAGAAACAGGACCAGAAACGTTTATAACTATATCCGCTAATAATTGACCTGAGTTAAGAGTTTTTACTAATATTTTATTTTGACTACTTTTTCTAAGTTGTATCACTTTATCTTTTATATTATTCAATACATTGGTTCTTTCCAAACGTATTTTAGCATCAACTGTTTCTGGATATGTATATCTAGTTATATTTCTTAATTGACTAAAAATCTCATCATTATAAACTTTTTTTTCTTTTAGACCTAATGAACTATAACAATCATCTAAAATTTTTTTTTGCAGTATTAGAGTCCATATATCATATTTATTAAATCCACTTTTTTTTCCATTTAAAAACTCTGATTTGATTAAAGTAAGTATTTTTTTTGCTTTTGTGATTCTTTTTATATTTTTATCAGTTAAAAATACAAACTTGTATGATTTAAATCTGTTTGATAATTGTGCTTTTTCAAGAGTTAATGAACTTGAAGATATACTTATAATATTTATTTTTTTTAGCACTTCTTGATTTAAATTTTCAAATTCTTGCATAGTCTCTAGTAAACCAGCTTTATTACCAATAAATACAATTATAATTTTTTTTTTATTTGAGTTAATTTTTTTATTCAATTTAGTCATCAAAAATTCGGTTCCTCCTGATGCATAAAAATCATGAATATAATTTTTATCATTAAAAAATTTATTTTTATTTATGTTTGAGGGAGGAAGAATACCATGGCCCAAAATCAAACTATCAGATATTAAATAGTTTAGTTTTTTTTTATTTTTAGAATTTTTTATAAATGTAAAATTTTTCTCTATAAACAACTTATTTTTTAAATTATCTTTTATGTAACAAACATAGTTTTTATTTA
>QCNW01000007.1:10000-71647 GCA_003210025.1 Pelagibacteraceae bacterium AG-426-M19 | reverse complement strand
AAAAATGGACTCGCCTAGATATATCTGGAGTTATTTGTCGTCATCAAATATTCTTAAAAATTCAAATTCCTTTGATATTGAAAATCCAGAAGATTTAAGATTATTAGAAAGGGCAACACATGAAAATGTATTTGATGAAAGAGAACTATTAGATACATATAAAAAATTTCAATTTAACATAACGCAACTATTAAATGCCAAAGATGCTTATAAGCTTCTTCCAGATTATGAGGGCAGAGCTTTATTATATCAAAGATTACTTTTATCTGTTGATGTTGAGCAAAGATTAAGTATGGCTACTGAATTATATAAATCTTTCCAAAAAAAAAAATTAGATAATGCGTTTGATAATGAAATCAAAGTAATTTTAAAAAAAATAAAAAAAGATGATGTTCCTTCAAATTTTACTACCTTTTATGAAAATCATACCTACAATAAGTTAAAAAAAGAGAAAAAGATAAAATTTAATAATAAAAAAATACATCAGTCAAAATTATTAAATTACTTTTTAAATAAAACTAGTTTGCCTAAAGCTGAAAAGGAAACAAATGATATTTTGAAAAAAATTAAAAGAAATAAAAAATATGTTTTTTCTACAAAAGATATGATTCTTATTGAATCACTTAAATCAGATGGTGTAAAAATAGATAAAAAATACTCAAACCTTTATGAATACAACTTTCAATTTTCCTCTGATATAAAACAAATGCTATCGAATGGAGAGTTAGGCTTATTATTAATTAAAATAGTAGATATTGTTGGTGAAAGTAACCTTGAAGATCTAGATATAAACACAGTAAATTTATTAGTTTCAACTATGAATGAGCTAAAAAATGTAGATTTAAGGAATGAAATTCTAATAGAAGTCTTGCCATTAAAAGTCTAAAGAATAAATAAACTATGTCAGTAAAAGAACTAATCACAGTACCTGATGATATTCTTAGAAAAAAATCTGAGCCATTAAATAAAGTTGATGTTAATGAAAAAAAACTCATAAAAGATTTATTAGAAACTATGTACCATCACAATGGTATAGGTTTGGCAGCTGTTCAAGTAGGAATTCTTAAAAGAGTAGTTGTTTTAGATGTCTCAAAAAACGAAAATGAAAAAAAACCTTTATGCTTTATTAATCCACAAATAAAAACTTTAAGTGAAAAAATGTCTACATACGAGGAAGGCTGTTTATCAATACCTAATACCTTTATTGAGATAGAGAGACCAAAAATTTGTACAGTATCGTATATAGATGAAAATGGTGATAAGAAAGAAATGGAATGCGATGGACTACTCTCAACATGTTTACAACATGAAATAAATCACTTAGATGGAAAACTAATCATTGATTATTTATCTAAAATAAAAAAAGATTTAATAATAAAAAAATTGTCTAAACAAAAAACTTCTAATAGAGTTGTTGTTTAAATGTCAAATATTGTATTCATGGGTACGCCGCAGTTTGCTGTGCCTATTCTAAAAAAAATTAATCAAAAATATAAAATTAACTGTGTTTTTACTCAGCCTCCAAGTAAATCAAATAGAGGTCAAAAGCTTACGAAATCACCAATTCATAAATGTGCAGAGGAACTTAATCTAAAAATTAAAATCCCAAAAAAAATTGATGAAGAATTTGAATATCTTAAAGAATTAAATTTAGATCTTGTAATTGTTGTTGCATACGGACAGTTAATTTCAAAAAAAATTCTTGATTTGAGTAAAAAAGGTTTTTTGAATATTCATGCTTCATTATTACCAAAATGGAGAGGGGCGGCACCAATCCAAAGATCGATTTTAAACATTGAAAAAAAAACTGGTATATCATTTATGAAAATTAATGAAAAATTAGATTCTGGACCAGTATGTAACAAATATTCAGTAGATATTCTTGACCAAGATAATGCAGAAACTTTGTCTGAAAAATTATCTTATTTGAGTACAGAAAAAATTTTAGAAAATATGCAAAATGTTTTAGAAGGAGAAGCAATATTTAAAGAGCAAGATCATACAAAAGCTACATACGCAAAGAAAATTCAAAAAATAGAAGGAAAGATAAATTGGAATAGTAGTGCCAGTAAAATAATTGCTCAAATAAATGGATTATATCCAAAACCTGGTGCATGGTTTAAGCTTAACAACAAAAGATATAAAATATTAAAAGCCAAAATAAACAAGCAGTCAGCAACAATCGGTGAAGTAATTGACGAACAAATGACAATAGCATGTGGGGAAAATTCAATAAATATCATTGAGTTACAAAAAGAGGGAAAGAATCCTCAATTAATCAATGAATTTTTATTAGGGAATAAGGTTAGAAAAGGAACAATAATTTCAAGTGAATAGATATCAGATTTTAGTAGAATACGAAGGTACTCTATACAATGGTTGGCAAATTCAAAAAAAAGGTAAGTCAATCCAGGAAAATATTGAGATTATCTTATCCAAACTATTAAAAGAAAAAATAAAAATTTATGGGTCAGGACGAACAGATACAGGAGTTCATGCCAAAGAGCAATCAGCACACTTTGATACTAAAAATAAAATTATTAAAAAAGATAAACTAATAAATTCACTAAACTTCTTTTTAATTAAAAAAAAAATATCTATTTTGAAAATAAAGAAAAAAAATAAACTTTTTCATTCAAGATATTCTGCAAAAGAAAGAAGGTATATATATTTAATAAGAAATGATGTCTCTCCTTCTGTTATTAATTTTAACAGAGAGTGGCATATTAAAAAAAAAATTGATGTTGAATTGATGAAAAAGGGAGCAAAGAAATTAATTGGAACTCATGATTTTTCAACGTTTAGAGCATCTAATTGTGCCGCAAAAAGTCCAATAAGAACAATGAAGAAGGTAAAAATAACAAAAGTTAAAAATGTTATAAAACTTCAATTTGCGTCAAGATCATTTCTTAAGAGTCAAGTTAGATCCATGGTTGGTTCACTCAAATACCTTGGTGAAAATAAATGGAACTTAAAAAAATTTAACAGTATATTTAAATCAAAATCTAGAAAAAATTGTGCTCCTATTGCTCCTGCACATGGCTTATATCTTGAGAAAATTATTTATTAGATTTTTTTTTCTTTTTTATTCTCCATCTTGATCCTTCTCTAACTATATAGCCACAACAATTTTTGGAGCCACACTTACAAGGAAAATCCTTATAGTTTTCATCAAAACTAAACCCATAATCATAAGTTAGTTCCTCATTTTTATTTATATCTTTAATAGAACTAATCCATAATTTTAAACCTTTGCCTTCAACTTCGCAGTTTGGATCGCAAGAGTGATTAATAAGTCTTGCAGTATTGAAAGAAAAATCACCGTCTAAATCATATCTATTATTTAAGTTAAAAAGATAAATCGCTTTATCATTATCAAATTTTGGATTATTTTCGGTCTGTTTTTTTGTAATTATTTTACCTGTGTAGTAAATAATCTTAGTTCCTTTTTTTATATTTTTAGATGCAAACAGTCCCCTGTTATCAATATTTGACGATTTTTGTTTATATAGTTTCATGATTATTTATTTGCCGACTCGGTTAATGCATTTACATGATAATTAGCGCTTTCAGCAAGTGCTTTTAGGTCGTATCCACCTTCTAATAAAGATACCACTTTCCCATTAGTAAATTTATTAGTGGCTTTTAGTGTTCTTCTTGTTATTTCATAAAAATCTTTGGATGAAAGTTCAAATTGAGCTAATGGATCGTTTTTGTGAGCATCAAAGCCGGCAGAAAAGATTAAGTAATCAGGCTTATATTCAATTAATCTATCTAAAACTCTATCATAAGCATTAAAATACTCTTCAGAATTTGTGCCTGCAGGAAGAGGTATATTAAGAGAATTGTTATATCTTCCCTTGTCTTTTTCTGAGCCACCACCTGGATAAAATGGATATTGATGTGTTGATATATAAAGTGAATTTTTGTTGTCATACATTACATCATAATTTCCATTTCCCCAATGAACATCAAAATCTACACATGCAATTCTTTTATACTTATATTTTTTTATTAAATAATTAACTGCTACACCTGCATTAGAAATGCAACAAAAGCCCATTGATTTATTTTTTTCGGCATGGTGTCCTGGTGGTCGCACAACACAAAATGCATTTTTATATTTTTTATTCTCAATTCCATCTATTGCACTTATGGCTGATCCTGCAGCTTGAAATACTGCATCCTTACTTCCAGGCGACACAACTGTATCACCATCTAAAAAATTTAAGCCACTTTTAGGAAATGAGTCTTTTAAATTATTAATATAATCTTCAGAATGTGTCATATTAAGAATATCATTAGGAACAACATCTGGCTTATCCCAAAGCAGTTCTTTATTTTTTTTTAAAGTATCAATTATTGAAACTACTCTCTTCGGTTGCTCTGGATGACCATCGCCTGTTATATGTTTTTCTGAAAATTCAGATGTTATAATTGCAGTTTTCAAGTGAAGTAATTGTGTAAGATATTCTTATAAATTTTAGTTAACTTTTTTAAATCTGAGATCGATGTTCTCTCGTTAACCATATGAATAGTATTATTTCTTAAACCCAACTCAAGACGTGGTATTGAACCTAAAAATCTGCTGTCACTTGTGCCACCTCTACAATTTAATTTTGCATTATTTCCTGTAACTTTTTTTACAACTTTTTTCACCATATAAATTTCTTTATTTGGTTCTGTATAAAATGCTTCTCCACTTACTTTATAATCTATTTTAGTTTTACAATTTTCTTTTTTTGCAACTGCATTAATGATTTTATTAAGTTTTTTTTTCAATGATGACGACTTATAAGTTGAATTAAATCTAACGTTAAATTTAGCACTTGCAGACTGCGGGACTACATTTTCAGATATATTATCCACATTCATTTTTGTAAATTCCAAATTAGATGGCGGCATATATTTTGTTCCTTTGTCTAGCGGAACACTTTTAAGTTTAGATATTATTTTAGCAAGAGCAGTACATGGATTTATATAAGTGCCATAAAATGCAGAGTGTCCACTTTTTCCATACACCGTTATTGTTGCATTCATAGAACCTCTTCTTCCAATCCTGATTTCATCTCCAACTGATTTATTTGATGACGGTTCACCTACTAACGAAAAATCAATTTTTTCTTTTTTTTTCTTTAAATATTTCATAACGGCTGGACAACCATGACCTGTAGTTTCTTCATCAGCCGTAATTATAATTGATATAGAACCTTTAAATTTTTTATTTTTAATAAAATTACTTACAGCACTTATCCAACATGCCACACTACCCTTCATGTCCTGGGATCCTCTTCCATATAAGTATCCTTTTTTTACTACTGCTTTAAATGGTGGAAACTCCCAATTATTGAGGTTAGCAACAACATCTGTGTGACCCAAATAATTAATGTTAGGTTTTGATTTACCAAATTTTGCATATAAATTTAATGCAGGCTTAGTACCTGTACCTTTTGATTTAATTATCTGACATTTAAAACCTAATGAGGAAAGCTTCTTTGTAAGGAATTTCATAATTCCTTTATCTTCTGTTTTAATGGTTTGAAATTTTATTAGCTCTTGAGCTAACCTTAGTTCGTTATAAGTTTTCATTAATTTATTCTCTTAAAAGATCGTTTATTGAAGTTTTTGATCTTGTTTTTTCATCTACTTGTTTGATTATTACCGCGCAATATAACGATGGAGCGCTAGAATTATTTTTATCTGGTAGAGAACCTGGAACAACAACAGAATATGGTGGAATTTTACCGTAGCTTATTTCTCCTGTTTTCCTGTTAACAATTTTCGTTGATTGTCCAATATACATTCCCATACTTAAAACAGAACCTTCGCCAACTATTACTCCCTCTACAACCTCAGACATTGCTCCTAAAAAAACATTGTCCTCAATGATTGTTGGTAATGCTTGGGCAGGCTCTAAAACTCCTCCAACTCCGCTACCTGCAGAGATATGACAATTTTTTCCGATTTGAGAACAGCTCCCAGCTCTTGCAAAAGTATCTATCATTGTTCCCTCATCAATATATGCTCCTATATTCACATAACATGGCATTAAAACAGCATTTTTGCCTACAAAAGATCCTTTTCTCACTGGAGAATTAGGAACCATTCTGAAACCAGCTTTTTCATGGTCCTCTTTAGACCAACCTGCTGTTTTACCTTTTAAAAGATGCGCTTTGTCATACCAACTACTGTAAGGACCATTTAAATTTTCCATTGGGTACATTCTAAAACTTAACATAATTGCTTTTTTTATGTGTTGATGTGTTACCCACTCACCATTAATTTTTTCTGCTACTCTGACTTTGCCACTATCTAAATCATCAATAATTTGATTAACAATATTTTTTAAACTCTCATCCGAGTTAGGACTTACTTGGTCTCTATTTTCCCAAGCATCATTGATTATATTTTCTGTGCTCATAAATTTAAGAACTTTTTAATAACCTTATTTCTTTTAAAAATAAAGAGAGATTTTCGATTTTATAGTCGATGTAATCTTTATCAGACTCTTTTTTACCCCAGTATTCATTATTGATAAGCCAAGCTGTTATTGTCCCCCGCTTTTTACCTATTGATAAATTTTTAGCTATATCCTCGATATAAAGAGTTTCTTTTGGATTAATCTTAAATTTATCAACCATAAGATCAAAAGCTTTCGCTTCAGGTTTAGGGTGATATTTTGCGTCTACGATATCAAATATATCTTTAAATTGGTCTTCAATACCAAGAGTTTTGACTATATTTTTTACATGCGCTCTACTTCCATTTGTGAATACGAATTTATTTAAATTTATGTTTTCAAGCTCATTTCTTAAAACAAGATCTTTTTCCATAAATGAAAGATCAATATCATGAACATACTCCAAGAACTCTTCCGGGGGTATATCATGATGTATCATCAATCCATTTAAACTTGTGTTGTATTTGTGAAAATAATCTCTTTGTAATTCTTTAGCTTTTGTAAGATCTAGGTTGAGTTTATTTGAAATATATATTGTCATTCTCTTACTAACTTGGCCAAAAACTGCCTCTAAATCACTATATAAAACACCATCACAATCGAACAAAATATTCTTTATATTTTTTAGATTATTCATTTTCTTATTAATGTTCCTGCGCCCTTATCAGAAAATAACTCAAATAGTATTGAATGTGGTTTTCTCCCATCAACAATAACAACACCTCTAACACCATTAGATATTGCATCTAAACAAGTGTTTATCTTTGGTATCATGCCTCCAGATATAATATTATTTTTTAACATCTCGTTGGCCCTATTGAGATTAATTTCAGATATAAGTTTTTGATTTTCATCAAGAACTCCCTCAACATCTGTCATTAAAAGAAGTCGTCTAGCATCGATCTCTTTTGCAATTGAACCTGCAGCAACATCTGCATTAATATTATAAATTTTACCATCATCACCCACTCCTAAAGGGACAACAATTGGAATTTGTTTATTATTAATAAAATTTAATATTTTCTCTTTATTAATTTTTTTTGGTTTCCCGACATATCCCAATTCTTCACTTTCTGGAATAATATTAATTACATTATTTTCTTTAGGTGATATTGAACAAACATTAGTGTTTTTAGATTTTAATTCGTGTAAAATCTCTAAATTAAGTTCTAGCAAAGCCTCTTCTATATATCTTATTGTTTTATCGTCTGAAACTCTAAGTCCTTTGATAAATCTTGTTTCAATATTATTTTCATCTAATTTTTTTTTAATATTTTTACCTCCACCATGAACTACTATTGCTGATAAACCAATTTTGTTTATTACTGAAATATCTTCTATGAACTGATTAAATAGTTTTTTATCTAATAAAACAGATCCACCACATTTAATTACTATAACCTCAGACTGATATTTGTTTATATATTTTTCAACCTCATTGATATTCGGCCCATCTGCTGGAATAATCTTATCTAATTCCATCAATTAAACTGTTTTAACTGAAGTCCTCTTCATAATTACATATTGTTGTGCCATTGTAAGTACGTTGTTAATTGTCCAATATATAACTAATCCTGATGGAAAAGGTGCTAGTATCACTGTTAAGAATACAGGAAAAAACATAAATATTTTTTGCTGAATTGGATCTGGTGGTGTTGGATTAAGTTTTTGTTGCATCCACATTGTTACACCCATTGCCACTGGCCAAGCACCAATAATTAAAAATGATGGAACATCGTATGGTAATAAACCAAATAAATTAAATAAACTTGTTGGATCTCTTTCACTTAGATCGTGTATCCAACCAAAAAAAGGCTGATGTCTCATTTCAATTGTAACAAATAACATTTTATAAATTGCAAAAAAGAATGGTATTTGAATTAAAATAGGCAAACATCCGCTTACAGGATTCACTTTCTCTCTTTTGTAAAGAGCCATCATTTCTTGCTGTAACTTCATTTTATCTTCTTTATGAAGTTCTTTAAGCCTTACCATTTCAGGTTGAAGAACTTTCATTTTTGCCATGGATCTAAACGAGTAGTTAGCGAGAGGAAAAAATAATATTCTTATACAAGCGGTAATTAGTATAATTGCAATTCCATAGTTACCAGTTAATTTAAAGAAATAATCTGAAATTAGAAAGATTGGCTTTGTAAGGAAGTACAAAAAGCCCCAATCAATTGCTAAATCAAATTTATTAATATTTAGTTTTTCTGCATAACCATCAACAACATCCACTTCTTTTGCTGCAATAATCACTTTTACCTGATTAGTTTTACTTTCATTAGCCCCAACTTCTGTTGCAGCAGTCTCTATGAAATTGGCTTTAAATTTATTTTTATAATCGAAATCTGATCTAAAACTTTTATTATTTTCTGGGATTAAACTTGTTATCCAATATTTATCTGTAATACCCATCCATCCTTTGTTAGCATTTACAGAGTACTTCTTGTCTTTAATATCATCGTAATCTTCTTCAACAAGATTATCATCAAAAACACCTAACAAACCTTCATGTAATATATAAAAATCCGTTACATCAGGAGCTATGTTTCTAATAATCTGTCCATATGGATAAAAGTTATAAGCACTTTGAGTATTATTTGTAATTTTTTGATTAACAGTAAATAAAAACTTATCATCTATACTTATTTCCTTCTCAAAACTTATATTCTGTTGATTATTCCACACTAATTTAATTGGATTGTTCGGTGTTAATAATTTATTGCCAACCACTTCCCATTTTGTATTTGAATTAGGAACTTCGATATCTTTGTTATTTATAGCCCAGCCCGTTTCTATATAATAACCATTTTCAGATTCTTTAGGATTAAGCAAAACTACATTTTCATCAGAGTCTAGAGTTTCAGTATATTTTTTAAAAATCAGGTCATCGATTAATGATCCTTCTAAAGAAATAGAACCTTTAATATTTTCATTTTCAAAAAGTATCCTTTCAACTTTGTTAATTGCCTCTGATCTAGAAATTTTATTATTCTCAATATTTTGCTCTATTTTTGGTGCCTCGTTTAGTTGTAGATTGTTCTTATTCTGATCATTATTAGTTACCTGTTTTGGATCAGGACTTGGTGGAGCAAAAAATAATCCATAAAGAATTATTACTGCTGCACTTAAAGAAATTGCTGCTATTACGTTTCTCGTGTCCATTATTTGTTATTCTTTTTCTTCACTGGATCATATCCATGTCCTCCTCCTAAAATTCTTATGGGATGACAAGTTAAAATTCTTTTAATTCCTTTGTAACAACCTTTCAAAACACCATATTCATTCAAACTATCAATAAAATACTCTGAACAGGTTGGAAGATATCTACAATTATTACCTAGAACCGGTGAAATGAAATATTTATAAAATTTAATTAAATATATTAATCCTTCTTTAATCATAACTATCTAATTTTTTTTAACTCACTAAAAAGTTTTATTTTAATAAAATTGTACTCATCTTCTAAAACAGATTTTCTAGCAATTAATAAGTAACTATAATCAAGATTAATTTTAATTTTTTTTAAAGCTTCATTCATCATATTTCTTAATCTTCTTTTAATTTTATTTCTTATAACAGCTGTTCCAATTTTTTTTTTTGTAATAAAACTTATATTAAAATATCTATTACTTTTATTTTCTAATCTCCTATAAAAAATTGTTGAATATCTATTTGAAATTTTTTTACCATTTAAAATAAATTTAAAATCCTCATTTTTGGATAAACTTTTTAATTTAACCTGCATTAAACAGTGAGTTTTTTTCTACCCTTACTTCTTCTTCTTCTAATTAGTTTTCTTCCACCTTTAGTCTTCATTTTAGACCTAAAACCATGCCTTCTTTTTCTCACTTTTCTACTAGGTTGATATGTACGTTTCATATTAAGGCTTTTTTTTTGTTAAATTTCGGTAGTTATACAATTTAATGTATATAAGTACAGCGATTTTTAATAAATTAGAACAAAATGGAAAATGAAAATAAATTAAAAATTATTCTTGGTATTATATATCTTTCCATAGTTACTGGCTTTTTGTTGCTTTTTTTTAGCTATTTCTCATTTGACGATTTTTCAAGTTTTGAACTTATAAAAAATAATAGAGACAAATTAAATGATATCAAAAATTCCAATCTTTTAATTGCTAGTATATTATTTTTTATTGGAGTTATTATTTGGGTTATGCTTTTAGGATTCGGTTCACCAGTTTTTTTAGTAGGAGGATTTGTATTTGGAAAATGGATTGGAACAATACTTATTGTGTTTGGTTTATCAATCGGAGCAACTCTTTTATACATTAGCGCAAATTATTTTTTTAAAGATTTAATTAAAAAAAAATTTTCATCAAAGTTCTCTAATCTTACTGAAAAATTTAAAGAAAATGAATTTACTTTTTTTTTGATATACAGATTTGTTGGTGGGATACCTTTCTTTATTTCAAACATTTTGCCAACACTATTTAATGTTAAAATTAAAAATTTCTTTTTAGGATCTGTTGTTGGAATGACCCCTCAGCTATTTGTTGGAGCCTCATTTGGTGCAGGACTAAATAAAGTAATTGAAAGCAATCAAGAACTTCCAAGCATGCTTGATATAATTGCAACTCCAGATATTTATGTGCCAGTAATCGGTATGATAACCTTAGTTATAACTGGATTTATAATTAAAAAAAAATTTTACAAATAACTGGTGCCCTCACCCAGAATTGAACTGGAAACTCATCCTTACCATGGATGTGTTATACCATTTAACTATGAGGGCTTTTTTTAATTATAATTAGTGTATAAAATTGTTTTTTTCAAATAAATGCCTTAATTTTTTGAGAAAATCAGGTATATCTAAATTAGGTAAATGATATGGGAATTCACTACGACTATAAATCGACAAGAGGAGCTAAAGCTATGGAGAAGCAAGCGAAAAGAGAAAAAAAGCTTGCTGAAAGAAGAGCAAAAAAAATAGCTAAACAAGGTGACCCCAAAAGTCCAGAGGATAAAACAATACCAATCGATCAGGTAATTACTTTGGATCACCTTACCAATCCAGACAAAAAGTAATCAAGATGGACAGGATGAAGGATAAAAAAGCTAAACTTAAGGAAGCTTTGAGAAGGAACCTAAGAAAAAGAAAAATTTTTCAAAGAAAAAATAAAAAAAAATAAATAAATGTCAGTGCAATCAGATAAGTGGATAATCAAAATGGCGAAAGAACATGGAATGATCTCACCATTTGAAGATAAACAAATAAGGGAAGGAAAAATTTCATTTGGTGTTTCTTCATACGGGTATGATGCGAGAGTATCTAATGAGTTTAAAATATTTACTAATGTTAACTCTGAAATTGTAGATCCAAAAAATTTTAAACCAACAAATTTTGTAACAAAAGAGTCTGATGAATGCATTATTCCACCAAATTCTTTTGTTTTAGCAAGAACAATCGAATATTTTAAAATTCCTAGCGATATCTTGGTTATCTGTTTAGGCAAGTCCACTTATGCTAGATGTGGAATAATAGTTAATGTTACACCCTTAGAACCAGGATGGGAAGGGCATGTGACCCTTGAATTTTCTAACACAACTCCCTTACCGGCCAAAATATATGCAAATGAGGGTGTGGCTCAATTTATATTTTTAAAAGGAAATGAGAAACCCGATGTTTCATATGCTGACAGAAATGGAAAATATATGGGGCAAAAAGGGGTAACGCTTCCCAAAATTTAAAATGGATAAATTTAAAATTAGTGGTCCCTCCAAGATCAGAGGAGAGGTATCAATTTCTGGAAGTAAAAATGCTGCTCTACCAATACTTGCTGCAACTTTACTCTTTGATAAAAATGTAACAATTAAAAATCTTCCACGAGTTAAAGATATAGATACAATGCTTAATTTGCTAAAATCACTAGGAAAAAAAATTAGTTTTAAAAATAATAAAAAAATCGCGACAATCTCAAAAGGAAAAAAAAATAATTTTTTTGCACCTTATTCTCTAGTAAAAACAATGAGAGCAGGAATTTTAGTTCTTGGTCCTTTATTGGCAAAAAATAAAAAAGCAAAAGTAAGTAGCCCAGGAGGTTGCAGTATTGGTGTAAGACCGATAGATATACATTTAAAAGCTATATCAAAGTTAGGTGTTAAAATAAAAATTGAAAAAGGATATGTTAATGCAAAAGCTGAAGACAGATTGGTTGGTTCAAAAATAAGATTTTCAAAAATATCTGTTGGAGCTACTGAAAATTTGATTCTAGCTGCTTGTCTTGCAAAAGGAACAACAACAATGAAGAATTGTGCTATAGAGCCTGAGATCAAGGATTTGACAAATTTTCTTAAAACAGCTGGTGCTAAGATCAAATGGATTGGTAAAAGAACTTTAAAAATAGAGGGTGTTAAAACATTAAAACGTATAACTTACTCAATCATGAATGATAGAATTGAAGCAGGTACTTTTTGTGTTGCCGCATGTTTGAATAGTGGAAATTTAAAAATTAAAAATTTTGAGCCAAAAGTTATCAATACAGAGATAAATTTACTTAAGAAAATTGGCGCAAAGATAAAAACTACAAAAAATACAATACAAATTAAGGGACCAAAAAAAATTAGAAGTTTGGATTTTTTAAAAACTGGAGAATATCCAAACTTCCCCACCGATTTGCAAGCTCAAATTATGGTATTATTAACCAGAGCAAATGGAAAAAGTACAATTGAGGAAAATATATTTGAAAACAGATTTATGCATGTCCCAGAATTAAAAAGATTAGGCGCAAAAATAAATATTAAAGGTAACAAAGCAATTATTGAAGGAACTAATAATCTAGAGGGAGCTGAGTTAATGTCTAGTGATTTAAGGGCATCAGTAGCTTTAGTTTTAGCAGCTTTTATTTCAAGAGGGACATCTATTATAAATAGGGTATATCATTTAGATCGAGGTTATGAAAAAATTGAAAATAAATTAAAAAAAATTGGAGTAAAAATAAAAAGAATATCTTAGTGAATAATTTTTTAAAGAAAGTAATCGCTCAATCTCCAGACGACTTACAAATTATATCAGCGATATGTGCAGAGTCTAAAGTCAAAATTTCTGATATAAAATATTTGCCATCTACAAAAATTTTTTTACTTTCTGTTTTAAGAATAAATAAGGAAACAGATAGTAGCAAACCTGTTAATAGTGTTATAAAATTTGAATTTATTGAAAGTTCCAAGTCTAAAAACATTAACCAGTCCAATGCAGATTTAACTTTAGAATTATTTGCAATTGATATTTTTAAAAAAAAAGAAAATTTTGAAATAGTTCTGTTATTTTCAAAAAATGGAATTATAACACTGTCCACAGAAGTTATTGATGTAACACTAGAAGACCAAAAAATTGAAAATGATAAAAGTAATTAATTGTAACAAAAAAAATTATAAAAGAGAATTAGTATCTTTTTTGGATAAAAGGAGATCTGGAAAAGCAGTAGACACTTCGATAGTTCCAAAAATTTTAAAAGACATCAAAATTAATGGAAGAAAAGCACTTTTAAAGTATGAGAAAAAATTTAGTAAAAATACAGAGTTGGTTCCTTCAAAAGATAAAGTAAACAAAGCAATTAATACATTAGAACCTAACATTAAAAAAAGTATTGATTTCGCCTATAATAGAATTTTTAAATTTCATTCACTACAAAAACCAAAAAATATTAAGTATGTAGATAATTTTAAAAATAAACTTGAATATAAGCATGTGCCACTACAGTCTGTAGGTATTTATGTACCAGCGAATTTACCATCCACATTATTAATGAATGCAGTTCCTGCAAAAATTTCTGGTGTAAAAAGAATTATTTTGGCCAATCCAAAACTTAATGGAAAACTAAATCCTGCTGTCCTTTATGCGGCTAAAAAAGTTGGAATTAACGAAATTTACTCAATGGGTGGTGCCCAAGCTATAGCAAGTTTAGCGTATATTCAAAAAGTGAATAAAATTGTTGGGCCTGGAAATATTTATGTTGCAAGAAGCAAACGTGAGGTCTTTGGCGATGTTGGTACAGAAGGAATGGTCGCTGGTCCCAGTGAAATTTGTGTTTTAGCAGATGGTAAAACTGATCTAAACCAAGTTATAACATCTATGATTGGACAAGCAGAACATGATGTAAACTCCCAGTGTATTTTAATTACTAAAGATAAAAAATTAGCAAATAAATTTAATATAGAAATAAAAGAAAGTATCAAAAAAGTTCAAAGGAAAAGTGTTGTTTTAAAAAGTTTAAAAAATAATGGATTAATTGTGTTAGCCCAAAGTGATAAGCAAATAATAGAAGTAATTAATGAAGTTGCTCCAGAGCACTTAGAAATTAATGTTTCTAATTATAAAAAGTATTTAAATCAAATTCATAATGCAGGAAGTATTATGATTGGAAAGTATTCTCCAATGGCTGTCTCAGATTATAATGTTGGTTCAAACCATGTATTACCAACTTTAGGATCTGCAAAATTTTCATCTGGACTAAATCTTAATGAATTTTATAAAAAAATTAGCCATATAACTCTTACAAAAAAAGGTATTGAGAAATTAGGAGAATCCGCTACACATCTCGCTGAGTATGAAGAATTAGATAATCATGCTCAAAGTATTAAATCTAGAATGAGGAGATTATAATTTGAGTAAACAGGATACGTTGGAGTTTGAAGGTGTGGTAACAGATCTTCTTCCTAATGCTATGTTTAGAGTTAAACTAGACAATGGTCATAACGTTACAGCTCACACAGCAGGAAAACTTAGAAAAAATCGTATTCGTGTTTTACAAGGTGATAGAGTGAAATTGGAAGTATCTCCATACGATTTATCAAAGGGTCGTATAATTTTTAGATCTTAATATGGCTTCGTAGCTCAGTTGGTAGAGCAGAGCCCTGAAAAGGCTTGTGTCGCTGGTTCGAGTCCCGCCGAAGCCACCACTCCCATGTGGTATTAATATCCATCATTATGCTTGCATTCAAAATTAAAATCTAATACCTATCCATGAGCTATTTATAGCTAATTTTATAATAACACAGAAAGAGTAACTAAAGTATGAGTACATTAAAAGGCAAAGTAAAGTGGTTCAATGGTAAGAAGGGCTACGGTTTTATTGAAAGAGAAGACGGAGAAAAAGATTGTTTCGTTCATGCAAGCGCAGTTAGAGAAGCTGGACTAAGATTTTTGAATGAAAACGATGCTATAGAATTCGAAATTCAAGATGGCGAAAAAGGTCCAAGCGCTGTAAATTTGAAAAAATTAGGTTAATAAAATTTAATTCATCAAAAATATTTGTATAGGAATAGGATATGTTAAAAACATAGCTATTCCTGTGCAAAGCCTTTTCTTGCTTGCATTTAAAAAAAAAAATGCTACTTACAGAGCAATGAATAAACTAGTCATTATTAACAAGGAAACGCACAGACATCATTTTCATGCTGGCTGCAAGCTAGCTATTTAATTATTTATAAATTTAATTTTATCCACATTTAGTATAAAACAGTAGAAGGAGCACGGGTAGCTCAGTTGGTTAGAGCAGCGGTTTGTGGAACCGAAGGTCGACAGTTCGAATCTGTCCCCGTGTACCAAAAAATGAATAAAGAAAAAAAATTGTCTGCAAATACCCCTTCGGGTTTTGTTGATAGATCCGGTAAAGAATTAGCGTTAAAAGAAAATTTAATTGCTAAGATCGAGGAAAATTTTTTAAAATTTGGTTTTTCTAAGCTAGAAACCCCAAGTTTTGAAATATCAGAAAATATAGGAAAATTTTTACCAGATGAAGATAGGCCAAGCTCTGGTGTATTCGGTTTTCAAGAGGAAAATAATAGTTGGATATCATTACGTTATGATTTAACTGCGCCATTAGCTAGATACGTATCTCAAAATTATTTAAATATCTCAAATCCTTTTAAAAGATATCAGATCGGAAATGTATGGCGAAATGAGAAACCTGGCCCTGGTAGATTTAGAGAATTTACACAAGCAGACTGTGATATTATTGGATCTAATAATCCTTTGGCAGATGCTGAGATGTGCAATCTTTTAGCTGACACATTATATTTCTGTGGCTTAGAAAAAAATCAATATCAAATTAAGTTAAGTAATAGAAAATTAATCCAAGGACTTATTGAAAATTTAAAAATTTCAGAAAACAAACAGCAACTTACTGTTTTAAGAGCTATTGATAAACTTGATAGAGTTGGAACTGATGGTGTTAAAAAATTACTTACAACAGGACGTGAAGACAAATCGGGTGATAAAACTGTTGGAGCAAACCTCTCGAATACTCAAGCTGAAGAAATACTTAGTTTTATAAATATGAAATCTTTAGATGAAATTAAGTCAGCTATACCAAACAAATTAGTTGAAGATGGCGTTGATGAATTAAATAAAGTATTAGATGGATTAAATTATTCATCTAATTTTGAACAAATAATTTTTTCTCCTGAAGTTATTAGAGGACTTGAATATTATGATGGCCCAATATTTGAGGCAAATTTAACATTTAAAGTCAAAAATCAAAAAAATCAAGAGGTGGAATTTGGCTCAGTTGGTGGAGGTGGAAGATATAATTCTTTAGTTTCAAGATTTAAAAAAGTAGACTTATCTGCAACAGGTGTTTCCATAGGCCTTGATCGTTTGCTATACGCATTAGTTCAATTAAAAAAAATCGAGGTTAAAAATTATTCACCAATAATAATATGTGTTTTAGATAAAAAATATCTCTATAATTATTATGAATTGTTATCTCAACTTAGAAATCAAAATATAAGATCCGAAATTTATCTAGGAGACTCAGGTTTGAAATCTCAATTAAAATACGCTGATAAAAGGAGTTCACCAGCCGTAATTCTTTGTGGGGAAGATGAATTTAAAGATAATAAAATTACTATAAAAAAATTAAACACAAACTTAAACGAAACATCAAAAAATTTATCTAGAGAAGAGTGGAAAAAATCTGAAAATACTCAAATTACATTTGACAAGGAGAACTTGATTGATGAAATCAAAAAATTTATCTGAGAATATTCTGAAAACTATTAAGTCAGATGGATATAAATATATTGATCTTGATACGGTAATTGACACGAATTTAATATTGGAAAGGTCAGGAGAAAGTTTCAAAAGATTTATATTTTCTTTTAATGATCAATTGGGAAATGAACTTTGCTTAAGACCTGATTTAACAATTGCATCTTGTGTTAGATATTTAAATCAAAACAAGAAAACTAGTGAAAAAATTTTCTATAGCGGTCAAGCATTTAGAAAAGGATTAAATAAAAAAGACTCTGTTATCAGAAATCAAATTGGTTTTGAAATATTGGGATCCTTTACTGAAAAAAAAGATGATAAAAAAATAATAGAAACTTCACTTAAAGCATTATCAAAAATTAAATATAAAAGTGGAAATTTAATAATAGGTAACATAGAAATTTTTAGGCTTTTATTAGATAAATTGGATTGCCCAGCAAGATGGAAATTAAGATTACAACGTCATTTTTGGAGAGAAAAATATTTTAATGATTTACTAAAACGATTGGAGACCAACTCTGACGTTGATCCAACAATTGTTGAAATAGATAAAAAAAAATATTCTAGAATGATAAATGGAAACCAAAAAAATGAAGTTGCTGGAAGATCAATAGAAGAAATATTATTGAGATTTGACTCAAAGATTAAAGATCCAAGAAGAACAAAAAAAGGAAGTAATGTCGTAAAAATTTTAAAAGAGTACTTAAAAATTGAGTGTCCAATTAATCAAGCATCTAAAAAGTTAAATTTATTTTTTAAAAAAAATAAAATTAATCTTAGAGTTCAGAATGATTATTTTCCAATAACTAAAAATAAAATTAATAAATTAAATGTAAGATTTAATTCTTCTTTTGGAAGACATCTCGAATATTACACTGGTTTGGTATTTAAGATTGATATTAAATCAAAGTCTGAGAAATTAAATATTAGAGGTGGTAGATACGATTCTTTAATTAAAGATCTTGGCTTTAAAAAAAATATACCAGCTGTTGGAGCTGCTATTAACTTAGAAAAAATATGATTATTTGGTTAGCTTCATATCCCAAAAGTGGAAATACATGGCTAAGATCTTTGATATCAAGTTATTACTTTTCTACTAATGGGACTTTTGATTTCAATTTATTGAACTACATCGATCAATTTCCTGCTCCGAAATATTTTGAGGACGTAAAAGACTTTATTGTAAATCCTGAGGATTTTTCAAAATATTGGCTAAGCAAACAATTAGAAATCAATAAAGACAAAAAGTTGAGATTTTTTAAAACGCACGCAGCTATGTGTAAAATTAATAATAATTCATTCACAGATAATAAAAATACTTTAGGTGCAATTTATATTTTAAGAGATCCAAGAAATTTGATAACGTCACTATCAAATCATTATCAGCTCAATATTAACGAATCCTTGGATTTTATGATTCAGGAGAAAAAAGCTCTTTTTGACAGAGTTGATAATAAATTTAAAGCTTTTGTACCAATATTATCTTGGCGGTTTCACTTAAAATCTTGGATACAAAATAAATCTTTTAAAACTATTGTAATAAGATATGAAGATTTAACTAATGAAACATATTATACTTTTAAAAAAGTAATAGAATTCATTGATAATTTAGCAAATAATAAAAATAAATTTGATAAAGAAAAAGCAAAAAAAACTATTGTAAGCTGTAATTTCGAAAACCTTCAAAATCTAGAAAAAAATAAAGGATTTCCTGAAGCATTAACCAAAAAAAACTCTAAAGAGAAAATAAAATTTTTTAATTTAGGTGAAAAGAATGATTACAGAAAATTGCTTAATGAGGATTTGATAAATAAAATGAATAATATTTTTCAAGAAGAATTAGTAAAATATAAATATGAGTAACAACATTATTAAAATCGGGATTCCAAGCAAAGGTCGTTTACGATCTGGAGTATTAAATATTTTTAAAAAAAAGAAACTAAAAATTCTGTCTGAAAGAGGTAAGAGAGATTTATTCGGATTTATTAAAGGAAAAAAAAATATTATTATTAATTATCTTCATGCTAGAGAAATAATAGAACGTCTTGCAGATGGATCCTTAGATATTGGTTTTTCTGGATATGATTTATTAATGGAAAGCGAAATTAATATTCAAAAAAAGATAATTGTTAAAAAAAAGTATGATTTTGGAGAAGCTATATTGGTAGTTGCAATTCCTGATGATTGGATAGATGTACAGACAATGCCAGATCTTGAAGAAATAGCTTTTGAATTTAAAGATAAAAAAAGAAATAGATTGCGTATAGCTACAAAATATCCAAATTTAACTACGGAGTTTATGTTCTCTAGGGGAGTTACACAATTTAAACTAGTAAAGAGTCTTGGTGCTACTGAGATATATCCATTTACTGGATCATCAGAAATTATAACCGATATAACTTCAACAGGAGCAACCTTAAAAGCTAATAAATTAAGGATATTAAAAGATGGAATAATTCTTAAGTCTCAAGCTTGTTTAATGACGTCAAAAAAAAATAAAGAAGTAGAACTCTCAAAATTGTTTTTAAATAAACTTTAAATATTATTAAGTAAGTGTAACATACGAATCATGGATATAATTTTAATAATTATTTTAGCTTTAATATTGATAGCTACTTCCTCCATCCTTTATTTAAATATTAAGTTTAATGTCAAAAAAGACGATACAAATAAAGAATCCGACGAAATTGCAAATCTAAATGCAGAAATAGTAAAATTAAAAGATAGTTTAAATAATACTATTAACACTTCTCTAAATTCGATGTCTTCATCATTTAATAATCTTTCAACTGGTGTTACAAAAGACATGACAGAAGCTCTTACAAAAGTTGACGAAAAAGTTGCAGCTTTTAATTCCCAAGTTGAAAATTTGAACGAAAGTCAAAAAGGTATTAATAAAATTTTAGCTGGAGTTAAAAAGTATGGAACTTTAGCTGAGTTCAGCTTGGGCTCACTTATTAAGGATTTGCTACCTTCTTCACAGTACCTTTCGAATATTAAAATGAAAGAGGAAACTGGTGAAAATGTGGAATTTGCTATTAAACTTCAAGAAGGTGTATTGGTTCCTGTTGATAGTCATTTCCCTGTTGAAAGATTTAAATCTATTCAAGATGCTCATCAAGAAGATGATAAAAAAGCTATTGCGGACGCAAGAACCAAACTTGCAAAAGCTTTCAAAGAAAAAGCTAAGAGTGTAAATGAAAAATATATTGTTCCACCTAAAACTACTGATTTTGCAATTGTGTATGCACCAACAGAGAGTTTGTTTTTAGAGTTAGCTAATTACCAAGATCCAAATACTAAGGAATTATTGACCCAAGAATTAATGAAAAAATATAAAGTAACTGTTATGGGACCAAATAATTTATCTGGGTATTTACAATCATTACATATGGGGTTTCAAACATTAAAAGTTCAAAAACATGCAACAGAAATATATGATCATTTAAAAACAATAAGCACAAGATTTACAAAACATTTTGATGGAATTGTTAATCTTAGAAAAAAATTAGAAGAAGCAATGACAGCTGTTGACAAATTTGGAACGGATGCAAGGTCAATTAAAAGAACATTAGAAAATATAAAAGATCCTGAGCAAATTGAAAAGGCTATTGAAACAGAAAATGTTGAAAAATTTGAGGATATTCCAAGACAAGCAAAAAATTAAATTAATTCTAAAACAAACAATCTAATGAAGTGGAGTAATAAATATAATTATCCCAAGTCTTCAAGATCAATTGAAGGTGGATACAGAAAATATTTATTAGGAGAGAATAAACTGCCAAGTGTTACAACCATTCTAAGCGCCACAAAGTCTGAAGAAGAGAAGGCAGCTCTTGCAAATTGGAAAGAGAGGGTAGGAATTCAGGAAGCAAATAGAATTAAAACAGAGGCGTCATCAAGAGGAACTTCTATGCATTCTTATATTGAAGACTACTTAAGAGGGAGGATTAACGAGAGTTTTTTTGAGACTAATGAGCAATACAAAAGTATGGCTAAAGAAATAATTCAAAAAGGAATTATAGGAAGACTTAATGAAGTATATGGAATGGAAGAAACTTTATATTATCCAGATCAATATGCTGGAACTGCTGACATGATAGCAGTATACGAAGGTAAAGATGTTATAATAGATTTTAAACAGTCTAATAAACCAAAGAAAGTAGATTACATTCAAGATTATTTTTTACAATTAGCAGCATATACATTAGCACATGATACTGTTTATGGAACTAAGATCAAAGCAGGAATAATATTACTATGCACTAAAGATATTTTGTTCCAGGAATTTAAAATTGAGGGAGCAGAGTTAGAAATGTATCAAAATTTATTTTTAGGAAGGGTCAAAAAGTTTTACGAATTGAATAATATAACTTGACTTTACTCAAACTATTTATAAAAGAAATCTTAATACCTGAGCTAATCGTTTATATGCTAATGGTTAAGTCTTTAAAAAACTTTCCAAAAACCCATAAAATATTAGCTAATTTGAGGATAAAATTATGAATTTAGCAATTTGGGATATAGAATCATCGAGTGCAAGTACAGACTTTGGGAGCATAATTGAAATTGGTGGAGTTTTAGTTGATGAAAACTTTAAAGAGAAAGATAGATTTAACTTAAGATGTAGTTTACCTGAAGGAGAAATCTTTCAGGCGATGGCACTTATTGTAAATAAAACATCAATAAAGCAATTAACTCAAACTAATCTTTCTCACTATCAAATGTTAGGTGAAGTTGAAAAAATATTTAAAAAGTGGAGCCCAGCTGTGTTTCTTGGTTGGTCTAATATTGGATTCGACGATGAAATGATAAGAAAAGAGTTTTTTAAAGGGATTAGGTATCCATATTTAACGAATGCTGCTCCAAACAAAAGACATGATGGTATTAATATTGCTCGTGCAGCTTATGCAATTGACCCTTCAATTCTAGAGGTAGAATTTAATGAAAAAAATAATGCAGTATTTAAATTAGAATCGTTAGCTAGAATGCAAGGTATAGATTCAACTGACGCTCATAGCGCATTAAGTGATAGTATAATGACTGCTAAAGTTTTAAATATTGTTAAAAATAAACAACCAGAGACTTGGGAATCTTTTTTCAAAACTGCAAATAAATCTGATACTGAAACCATAATTAAGAAAGGGGAAATTATTACTTTAAATGAATATTACTATGGTAAATCTAGACTTCATCTAGTTGCACCTCTTCATCAAAAATATTGTATGCATCCAATATATTCCGGCTGGTATTATGCATTCGACTTGAGGATTGATATAGAACCATTATTAAATTTATCAATAAATGAGCTAAAAGTTGAAATGAAAAAGTCTCCTAAGTTCTTAAGAACTATTAGATCTAATAAGGCCCCAATAATTGTTGATGCATTATATGGTATGAAAGTGGAACCTTATAGTGCTATGGATAGGTCTTTAATTAGTAAAAGAGCAGAAATTGTTAAAAATAATGAGAAATTTTCACAAAATATACTTCATGCATTAAGAGAAGTAGCTGAAGAAAAAGAACAATCTAAAACACAAGAAGATATATATGCTGAAGAAAGCATTTATACCAAATTTACATCCAACAAAGATACTGCTTTATTTCCCGCATGGCATGCAGCATCATGGAAAGATAAACTTAAATTACTAGATAAATTTGATGATGATCGTTTAGTTGGATTTGGAAAAAAAATTATATTTCAAGAGGCGCCTGAAATTCTTCCTGAAAATATGCTTAAGTCTATTAAAAGAGATATAGCAAAACGTATTTTAAGTGAAAAGAAAGAAAAATGGTGGACAATTCCAACACTTTACACAGAAATTGATACTCTAAGAGAAAAATATACCAATGAGAATGACAACGAAAAGCTTGCGCTCCTAGACGAGTTCAATGAATACGCAATGTCAATACAGCAAAAGTATGAAAATGTCTAATGTGGATAATTTTAACATAATTTTTTTATCTATTGATAAAAAAATTTTAATTTATATAAAAAGCTTATGCCAACATTAAAAGTTACAGACGAAAAATTTGAAGAACAAGTTTTAAAAAACGAAAAACCTGTTTTAGTAGATTTTTGGGCCGAATGGTGTGGACCTTGTAAAATGGTTGGGCCAATTTTAGAGGAAATTTCAGAGGAAATGGCAAATGATATTGTCATTGCAAAACATGACATAGACTCAGAACCTAACATGCCCACCAAGTATGGTGTTCGAGGAATTCCTACAATGCTTTTATTTAAAGGTGGTGAATTAAAAGCAACTAAAGTTGGAGCTACACCAAAGAGCGATATTGTTGCTTTTATAAAAGAAAATATTTAATTCAAATTAAGTAGCTCACCTGCAAGATATAAAGACCCAGTTATCATTATCAAATCCTCTTTCTTTAGATTTAAAGAATTAAGAGCCTCTTCAATAGATTTTTTGTAACTTACATTATGATATTTATTTAATTTTTCCTTTAAATCTATTCCTTTTATAGCATTTGGTTGGTTAGGAATATCAATTGTTGTTATGGAAGATATATTATCAAAGTAGCTAACATATTCTTCGTGATCTTTATTAGACATCATTCCAAGAATTAAATGCTTTTTACAATCTAAAGTGTTAAAATATTCATTAAGAGCTTTTGCACCTAAAGGATTATGTGAGCCATCTATATATAATTTATTGTCCTTACAAATATTTTTAAGTTTTCCAGATTTTATTTCTTGTAGTCTTGCAATACTTTTTATCTTAGTAATACCTTTTTTAATATTTTCGTCTTTTACTTCTAATTGTAAATTTCTTATTGTTGCAATTGCCGTTGCGCAATTATCTATTTGAAAATTACCCAAAAGATTTGGTTTTGGTAATTTTAAACCACCGTATTCATCTTCATAATAAATAAAACCATTTTCATTTAATGAATAATTAAATTGATCTTTATAAACGATTTTTTTTGATTGATTTTTATTAATTGATTTTTTTATTAAATTTAAGGTTTCATCAGAGCTTTGTTTGCCGACAACTATATTTGATGTTAGTAATGATGCAGTTTTTTCATAAACAATTTTTTCAATATTCTGTTCGTTTTTTGGCAACCAATCTAAATGATCTAAACCTATTGAAGTAACAATACTAGATAAATTAGTATCAATAATATTTGTTGCATCAAATCTGTGAAATAAACCACTTTCTATAATATTTATTTTATCTTTAAATTTACTTGCATGATAGAAATATGCTGCAGTTAGTATTTCGAAATAAGTTATATGTTCTCCATTATTAATATTTTCAACTTCTATTAATAACTTAGACAAGTTATCATCAGATATTTCTTTGTCATTAAAAATAAATCTCTCATTAATTTTTTGGATATGTGGACTAGTATAAATATTACAATCTATATTAGCTGTTTTTAAAATTGATCTTAATGCCTGTATAGTTGAATACTTTCCATTTGTTCCAACTACAGATATGTATCTTAATTTTTTTTGAGGATCACCTAATTTCTTACAAAGATTTTTAACTCTATCTAGACTTAGGTCGATTTCTTTAGGATGCAGCTTTTGCAAGCGGTTCAATATTGTCTGGAGTTTCATTTATTTGCTTTTCATTTACCGCGTTATCTTTTTTTAACAATATTGATAATAGTAAGCTTATTTCTGATTTTAAATCTTTTCGTTCAACAATTCTGTCTACAAATCCATGTTTTTCGACAAATTCAGATGTTTGAAAGTCAGAACTAAGCTCCTCCTTAACTGTTGCCTGTATAACTCTTTTTCCTGCAAAAGCTATTAAACAACCTGGTTCAGCAAAATGAATATCTCCTAACATTGCAAATGATGCGGTAATTCCACCAGCGGTTGGATCAGTAAAACAAACTAAATAAGGAAGATTGTTTTTTTTGAGCTCATTTATTGCAAGAGTAGTTCTTGTCATATTTGCAAGTGCAATAGGAGATTCAAACATTCTTTGTCCTCCACCACAAGGAAAGAATACAAAGGGTGTTTGATTGTCAATAGCGTGTTGTACACCATAAATAATTGCTTCACCTTCTGCAGCTCCAACAGAACCACCAATAAACTCAAAATTTATTGCTCCAGCTGTAACTTCGATTCCATTTATTCTTCCTTTAGCAATCATCACAGCTGAGTTTTGATTAGTTTTCTTTCGTGCAGATTTTAATCTATCTTTGTAAGATTTGGTATCTACCCATCCAAGGGGATCTTCTGCAGGAACTGGTGTGTCAAGTATTTCATAGGTGTTTTTCCCAAAAATAATATCAAATCTTTGTCGACAATTAATTCTATGATGCTTTCCACATGAGTTGCAAACCCATAAATTTTCTTCAAGTTCTTTTTTTAATATTGGGCCTTTGCAACAACTTGTCCAGTCTGAGTTTTCTATATCCTCCTTTGAAGGTCTTTTTTTTAAAACTCTTTTAATTTTTTCACCAAAACTTAAAGCTTTTGTAATCCAGTTCATAGAAGTTTATTTTTTAATTTTTTTACTAGCTTACTTACATTTGTGACAGGATTTTGTCTATGCTTTAAACTCCTGCTAATTTCCTTACAAATAGCACTTCCAACAACTAACCCATCTGCAGATTTGAGCTTGCCAATTGTTTTTTCTGTGATTCCAAAACCAATGACAATTTCTTTCTTTGGATCAATTTTTTTTATTTTGGTATAATTTTTTAGTATATCATTAGGTGAAACTTTTAGTTTACCACCTGTTGTACTCAACATTGAAATAAAATAATTCATAGGATGGGAGTCTCTTATAATTTTTTTAAGCCTTCTTGTTGTTGTTGTTGGTGACAAAAGCTGAATAAAATAAATAGATTTTTTTTTACATTTTTTTGCAAAAATTTTATTTTCTGGCCAAGGTAAATCTACAACTATTAATCCATTTACACCTGAAGAATTACATTTATTTAAAAACTTATTTTCTCCATATTGAAAAATCATATTAAAATATCCCATCAAAATAATTGGCTTATCTTTATTTGATTTTTTAAAGTTTTTTACGATTTTAAAAATATCATTCATTCTAATCCCGTTTTTAATCGCTCTATATGCACTTGTTTGGATTTGACTACCGTCTGCTACTGGAGTGTTGTGTGGCACCCCTAATTCTAAAATATCAGCGTCTTTTGAAATTGATTTCAATATATCTAATGATTGTTTTTTTGAACTATCTCCTGCAACAGTATAGGTTAATAGAGCAGCTCTATTTTCTTTTTTCGCTTTTTTAAATACAAGACTAATTGGGTTCAACATATTTTTTTCCCAATCTTTTTTTTAAAATTTCTCGATCTTTATACGCATCACCGCAACTATTAACTACAACTATTGTATCTTTGTTTAGTTTTTTTGCTTCTTTGATTGCAACTGAAAAAGCATGACTTGGTTCTAGAGAAGGTCTTAACTTTTCAAACTTAGTCACGGTTTTATAAGCACTTAAAGCATCTTCATCACTTGCTGCAGTATATCTTGCTCTTTTCGTATCTTTCAAAAAACAGTGAAGTGGTGATATTCCAGGATAATCAAGTCCAGCAGAAATTGACTCAGTTTCTTCTATTTGTCCATCTGAGTTTTGATTAACATATTGAGCTGCACCGTGAAGAATTCCAATTTTTGAACCATAAGTTAATGGTGCTGCATGCTTTTTACTCTTTGCTGGCCCTCCAGCTTCTACACCAATAAATTCGCATTGTTTTTTGTCATAATCCATAAATTCATTCCAAAAACCAAAACTTGAACTTCCACCACCAACACAATTATATAATTTTAGTTTTTTTGGTATTGACCCAAACTCTTCAATTAATTGAATTTTTAGCTCTCTTGAAATTTGACTAGTACTCCATCCACAAATACGAACAAAAACAGCAGGACCTACTGTGCTTCCAACACACATAGCCGTTGTATCACAATTAGCAACCCAGAAACGCATACACTCTGAAACTGCATCAACAAGTGTTTGACTACCTGAATATACAGGTACTACTTCAGCTCCATTTTTTTTCATTGCTTTTACATTGGGCTGTTGTCTTGCAATATCTTTTGCACCCATAAAAATTTTGCATTTTAAGCCAAATTTTTTAGCAGCCATACTCAACATTTTACCTGCGTAACCAGCGCCAGTGTCTCCAATTATAAATTTTTTACCAGATCGTTTGGCAAGAAGACAATGTACAGTAGCATTGTATATTTTGTGCGCTCCTCCATTTGCGTCTGATACAACTTTAGACCAAATTTGAGCCCCACCTACATGATTTGTTAAATTTTCTAGCTTTATAAAACGAGTAGGTGTACCAACCCAATTTTTAAAATATTTATCTCTTTCAGCAATAAACTTTTTATCTTTTTTAAGTTTATTAAATTGAGTTTCTAAATCTTCAATTGGTTTTTTCAATGTTTCTGGAACGTAGTTGCCGCCAAACTTTCCACCCCAAAAACCAAGTTTATTTGCCTGATCAATTAGTGGAATTTTTTTTTTAATTTTCATACCTTTGCAAATAAATTTAACAATTTATCAATTTTATTAATATCTTTTTTTCCATATTCATCTTCTAGTGATCCACTCAGGTCTATAGCGAAATCTTTATTTTTAAAATTAGAAATATCGTCTATTTGAATATTACCTGCAATCATTTTATTTATTTCATTTGGCACAATATCTAGTAATTTATGATCAAAACTTTCAGATTTATGATATCCTTTTGAATCAAATAAAATCACATCTGAAGTATCTAAATAATCTTTATATTTTATTACATCATCTTTACTAGAAACAGTAATTGCGGTTATTATTTTTATTTTATATTTTGATTTAATTTCTTCAGTTCTTTTAGGATCTACATCGTAAAGTTGATAATAGTCAAAATTTAAATTTTTAATTTTTTCTAAAATTTCATCCTTAGGACTCACAAGAACAGAGACAAAGTTTACGTTTTTTTTATCAATATTAATTAAACGTTTTAATTTGCCATATTCAATAAATCTTCGACTTTTTTCATAATTTGTAATGAAACCTATCATAGATGGCTTGTGTCTATGATTTAAAATGTAGTTTAAAGTTTTAGGATCTGAGATCCCACAAATTTTTAAACCTTTAATCATTGATTTAAGTGATCAATTAATTTTTGAATATTTTCTTTAACATTTCCATTAGTTAATGGACGACCCATTACTATTGCCGATGCTTTTTTTTGAAAAGCCTCCTTAGGTGTAGTAATTCTTTTTTGATCATTTGCCCTATCACCTGGCAATCTTATTCCTGGTGTGACAATAAATAAGTTTTTAAATTTTTTTTTTATAATCTGTGATTCATGTGCGGAACTAATTACTCCACTTGCACCACTTTTTTTTATTAAAGAAACTTGTTTTAATACTATTTTTTCTAATTTAGTTTTATAGCCTATTTCTTTAAGAGATTTATTATTCAGACTTGTAAGTATTGTTACCCCTAATACTTTAATGTTTTTGTTAATTTTTTTAGCTTTTTTGGTGACTGCTCTTAACATTTCTAGTCCACCACTTGCATGCACTGTAATATATCTTATTTTTTTTAAATCTTTTAAACTATCTAAAGCAGATAAAGCTGTGTTTGGTACGTCAGAGAGTTTTATGTCCAGAAAGAATGGTGTCCTAAACTTTTCTAGGAATTTTCTTCCATTTTTTGAGTAAAAAAATTGCAAACCAAACTTTGGGATAATATTAAGTTTATTTGTTTCAGTATCTTTAAGTATTTTTTTTATTTTATTAATTTTAGAGGTGTCTAAAGCAATAAAAATTATTTTTTTATTTTTTTTCATTTATTTTATCAGTCCATTTTTTTGACATTTTAAACAGTATATTTTTTTTCTCTTTTACAAATATTTTTTCTCCACTCTTAGGGTTTCGTCTTATTCCCTCTTTTTGAATTCTTGGATCTAATGTAAAAACATCTCTAAATTCAACTCTTTCACCTCTTTTAAGGGCATTTTTTGACTCTGATATGAAAATTTCTATAATTTTGCTAAGATCTTTTTTTAGGAAGTTTGGGTAGTTTTTTGCAAGTATATTTAATATATCTGATTTATTAATAGACAATTATTTACTCATTATCCTTCTTTTTTTTGTCATCTAGTTGTTCAGATAGCGATGAGAAAGGAAGATTTTTACCACTCAATGGGCTTGAAAATTTTGTTACAGCCTCTTTATTTTGCAATTCCTCAAGCAACTTGATACTTAGACTTACTTTTCTTTTTTCAATATTTAACTCAGATATGGCTGCATCTATTCTTTCACCACCAACAAACCTTGATGGCCTAGCATCGGAACTACTTAAAGCAATATTAGACTTTTTTATTAAGAATTCTAATTCACAATTTTCTGGTCTTACAGTTAGTCCTTTGTTATCAGATGAAATTACTTGAACTGTTACAACGTCATTGATTTTCTTGTCATTAAACCAATCAAATGGATCTTTGCCTAATTGTTTCAATCCAACACGTACTTTTTGCTCATCCTTTTTTATCTCTAAAATTTTAACATTTAATTTATCACCTTTTTTATATTTTTTTAGTTCTTCTTCAGGCTTACCTAAGTAGTTTAAATCATTTGCATGTAAAAAACCGTCAATATCAAAATTTCCAAGTTTAACATACAAAGCATATTCATTTGAACTAGATACCACTCCATCTATTTCTGAACCTATTGGAAATTTATCCATAAATAATTGGTAAGGATTTTCCAAAGTCAGTTTATGAGAAATTGCAATTCGTCTTTTATCTTTATCTATCTCAGTAATTACACAATCAATAAGATCTCCTACCTTAAATAATTTTTTTGGAGTTACATTTTTTTTAGTCCAACTCATTTCGCTACTATGAAGTAATGTACTTAATCCTGGTTCTAAAGAGCAGAAACATCCATAATCTGTAATTTTGTCAACTTTTACTTTGTATTGAGACCCAATTTGGTAATTTGAAATATGTTCAAAAGGGTCAGGAGACAGCTGTTTAATTGAACAGCCAACTTGAAGTTTTTCTTTGTCAATAGAAATAACTTTTAAATTATGTTTTTCACCTATATTAAATATTTCATCTGGATGATTCACTCTTGAGTAAGATATTTCTTGTAAATGTACTAGCACATCTATTTCATTGTTTACTTCAAAAAAACAACCAAAAGATGAATATCCTTTAACAACTGCATCTTTAATAATGTCTCCGACTTTAAATTTTTCTATAATTTTTGCTTTGTCCTCTCTTTTATTTGTGGAAACTATTTGCCTTCTAGACACACAAGCATTCCCTCTTATTTTGTCTAATTTTATAATCGCAAATTTTTGTTCAACTCCTATTAAATGATCTATATTTTTTAAGGGTTTGTCACTTATTTGAGAGCCTGGGCAAAACATTAAAGATCCAGTTTCAGAGTGTTCAACAATTACCCCACCTTTACACTTTGTAGTAATTTTACCTAGTATAGATTTATTTTCTTCATAAGCCTTCTCAAGCTTGTACCAACCTTCAATTTTTTGTGCTTTAAGAGCAGATACAACAACCTCTCCATTTTTATCTTCAATTTTTTCAAGTAATACAGGAATATTTTCACCAACCGTAATTTTATCTTTGAAACCTATCATTTTAAGTTCATTGATATCTATAATTGGCTCACTTTTAAGACCTGGTATAAAAATGAATACAAATTTTTCTGTTATCTTGGTAATTTTGCCTTCTATAATTTTGCCTTCTTCTATTTTGTTTTTTGATAGCTGAGTATTTAATAGTTTTTCGAATTTTAGTGATTCTGGGGAGATTAATTCTTTATAGATTTCCATATTTCTTTTTGATCGATTTTACGACTAAATTAGTAAGTTTAACCTCCAATTGTTTTATAGTTAATTTAGTGGTGTCGACTAATACAGCATTTTTGGGCATAATCAAGGGACTTATTTTTCTTCTAACATCGTCGTAATCCCTTTTTATTAAGGTTTTTTCTACCTGTTTTAAAGTAATCCTCTCATTTATAAGCTTAAATTCCTTCAGCCTTCTCTTAGCTTTTTTTTTAACAGAACAATAAAAAAAAAGCTTTAAGTCAGCCTCTGACATTATCTTCGATCCTATATCTCTTCCCTCAATTATCACGAGTTTTGAGCTATCAATAAAATTCTTTTGGTAGTTTTTTAATATCTCACGCACATAAAGTTTTTTTGCGATGATAGATGACAAATATGTAACTTTAGGTTTATAGAGTTTCTTATTTTTTAATTTTTTTAGAGTGATTGACTTAGAAATTTTACCAATTATTTTTTTATTATAATAGCCTTTGTTTTCTAATATCTTTAATGCACAATATCTATACAATGTTCCACTTGATAAAAAGCTCATATTAAATTTTTTGGCAATTAATTTACACCCAGTAGTTTTTCCAGATGCACTTGCGCCATCAGCTGCAATTTTGAAATTTATGTTAGAGTGCAACTTTTTCAAGTTATTTGTGCTCCCAATTTTTTTAGTAAATTTAAAAATGTCGGAAATGAAGTTTTAATAGAATCTTTATCATCAATTTTCCATTTACCACCAAATGATAATGCTGCAATACAAGACATCATAAATACTCTGTGATCTTTTCTAAAATTATTTATTATGTATTTACCTTTTAGATTTAAATTAGGATTTCCGTATATTTGAATATTGTCAGCATCTCTTAATATCTTCACCCCCATTTTGTTTAAAATTTTGGTCGCAATTTCTAATCTTGGACTTTCCTTTTTATTTAGCTCAGACAAGTTTTTGAATTTTGATATACCTTTTGCTTTAGCCGCCACAAGAAATATAACTAAAAATTCATCTATTGCAGAACTATTAAAACTTTCTGGACAATTTATACTTTTTAATTCTCTTTTGCCCTGGACAATAATATCTGCAATTTTTTCACCATTATAAAATTTTTTATTTTTTAAAAGTATTTTTGCATTCATTTTATTGAGGATATTTATTATTCCAATTCTTGAGTCATTCACATTCACATTTTTTATGACAATTTTTGATTTATTTGATAGCAAAGCCAATACTAAAAAAAAAGCACTTGAACTTATATCCCCAGGAATAATATAATCAAAACTTTTAAAATTATATAATCCATCTATTTCCAAGAAGTCGAATTCTTTTGATTTAGTAATTCGCATTGGTATTTTAAGAAATTTAAATATTAACTCGGTATGATTTCTTGACTTTTTTGCTTTTATAACAGTTGTTCCAGGAGTTTTTAATGCAGCTAACATTACTGAACTTTTGCACTGTGCGCTTCCTAGTTTTTCAATATAATTTATGGGCCTTAAAAATTCTGATCCTTTCACTTTCAATGGTAAGCCACCTTTGTTAGAAATAATGTTGGCACCAAATAATTTTATTGGATCTGTAACTCTAGTAAAATCTCGTCTAGACAAACTTTTATCACCAATAATTGTTACTTGTTTCCTAGAATTAACCAATAGACCCAAAATTAATCTTGCCAGTGTTCCTGAGTTTCCAGCATTAATAATTATGTTTTTATTTAAGTTATATCCGTTAATCCCGTATCCATAAATTTCGTAAAATTTTTTTTTTTTTTTGAATTTAATACCAAGTTTTTTAATTGAATTTAGTGAATTAAGAACATCTTCTGACTCTAAGAGATTATATAGTCTCGAAACTCCTATCGCTTGAGATGCCATTAAAACACATCTTATAGAAATACTTTTATCCCCGCTTACTTCAATTGTCTTATTAAATGGTTTAATTATTTTTTTTATCTCGATAAAATTTTTCATTGATGAATTAATTTATATTGAATTCATCACCAAAATATTGCGTTTTAGCAGCTTTATCACTAATTACTTCTTTTGGACTTCCAGAAGCAATTATTTGTCCATTTGATAAAATTATTGCTCTATCAACACAATTTAGAAGGTCTCTTGCTTGATGGTCACAAATAACAACAGATATTTCCTCTGTTGACTGCAGATTTAGTATTATTTGTTGTAGCATTTTAATTGTTAGAATATCCAAAGCGGCAAAGGGTTCGTCTAATAATAAAATTTTGGGGTCATTCACCAAGGCCATTGCAATAACTAATTTTTTTTTTTGACCACCTGATAAATCTTTTGCTTTTATGTTAAGTAAAGCATCAAATTCAAATTGAGAAACTAATTTATTTATTTTCTGTTCTCTAAGTCCCTTCTCTTTAATATGAATTTCAGCAACTAATTTTAAGTTATCCATCAAAGTTAAGTCATATATTAGTCCACCATATTGTGGTACTAAACCTAGTTTAAAATTTGTAAATCTTTCATTAATTGGAAGTTTAGTTACGTCTACTCCATTTATAATTATTTCACCATAATTAGGATCTTTTAGACCAGTAATTAAATTAAAAATAGTGGATTTTCCAACACCATTAGGACCTAACATTCCAAGTATTTCTTGTTTCTTAATCTTTAAATTTAAATTATTTAATATTTGTCTTTTATTATAAAATACAGATACATTTTTAATTTCAACAATATTTTTTTCGCTTGTAAAACTTTTTATCTCAAATTTTTTAATTAAAGCCATTAGTTTGTTAATATTTTAATTTTATCTTGAGAGTTAATGTTTATATCCTTTGTTATTAAATTTAATGTTACTATTTGCGCTTTCATTACAGATTTATTGTCTTTAATTACAACATTATTATAAGCGATAGCATAGTTTTCATTAATTTTTAAGTCAAGATTATCACAAGTAATTATTTTATTATCATATCTAATTATTACATTGGAGTAAAATTTTGAGTTTTGATCATCGTAATTATACTTTGCATGATCTGATGTAATATAAATTTTTGATCTTGAAGCTGAGGATATGACCCCATCAACCTCTTCTAAATCCAAAACTTTGGAGTTTTCAATATTTGTTTTACCATATTTTGCTAATATATTAAATACATCTCCATTTTTATTTGAGGTTATATATTCAATTTCCTTTGTTAAATTTTTGATATTTTCTGTCTTAGTGTTTGTTGTTTCATTTTTTTTTATTTCATCTTTAGGATTTAACTTATTATTTACTGTCTGATTATCTAATAAATCTTTTTTATTCTCTTTCCTAGTTTCAGTTTTAATTATATTTTTTTCTTTTAATATCACTACATCTTCTAGTATTTCTTGATCATTATTATTTGCTTCTTCGATAATTTTGGTATTAGTTTTGTCTTTTTCATTGTCTACTATTAAATGATTTTTTAATGGTCCAGAATAAAAATATAAGTAGTAAATTCCAGCAATTATTAAAAAAATTAGCAATAACAGTATAAGTTGCAACAAAGATTTAGCAGACATTAATTAATATTTGCTTTTAAAATGTCGTGCATATGAATTAATCCAATAGTTTTTTTTTGATTTTTATTTTTATGCACACATAAAGATGTTATTTTTCTTGAATTCATAATAGATAATGCAGAAACTGCTAGAGTATCTTTACTAACCGTTATTGGATTTTTTTTCATTACTTTTTTTATTTCTAAATTTTCAAAGTTTTTATATTTTTGAGCAATTCTTTTGAGGTCACCATCAGTAATTATTCCGTTGGTGTTACCATTTTTTTGTCTAACTATTAAAACTCCTAATTTTTTAATGGTTATTATCTTTAATGCTTTTTTCATTTTAGCATTTTCTGTGATAACAGGTAGTTTATTTCCAGTTATCATTAAGTCACTAACTGTTTTTAGTTTTATAGATAAAGTCCCACTTGGATGAAATTTTTTAAAATCAAATTTTGTAAATTTTCTATATTTCATACAAGCAATTGCAATTGCATCACCCAGGGCTAATTGGGCGGATGTTGAAGATGTTGGAACTATGTTTTCAGGACCGGCCTCTTTAATGCTTGGCATTTGAAAGGCAACATTGGAATTTCTAAATAAAATAGATTCTTTTTTAGAAGTTATTCCTATTAATTTAATATTTTTATTTCTTGATGAGTATTGAATAATATTTTTTAATTCATCACTTTCTCCGCTATTACTTAATAATATTACTATATCTCCAGATGTTATTTGACCTAAATCACCATGGCTAGCATTTGTAGCGTCTAAAAAAAAAGATGGAGTACCTGTCGATGAAAAGGTTGCAGCCCATTTTCTAGCTATAATTCCACTTTTGCCAACACCAGAAATTATAACTTTTCCATGTTTACAATTTAGAATTGTTTTGACAACATTTGAAAAAGAATGATTAATGTTTTTTCTCAAACTTTTTAGTGCCTCTACTTCAAATTGAATTACTTCTTTTGCAATTTTCATAATATTATTTTTTTGCATTTAATGAGACCAAATATCCGAATTGAATGATGCTAGATCCAAATCTACTCTACTATAGATAAACTTTATTGCTTCTTTATACAATTTGTCTCTTTTTTCTCTTACTAAAATTTTATTAAGACCATAATAAATTTTATGAAGATAAATTACATCCTTAGCACAATAATTTAACTGCTTATCAGTTAAATCTCCTCCAAAATCAGATGATTGTAAATTTTTACTAATGTCATTGCCTGTAAATTCTTTAATAAGATCTTTTAAACCATGTTTATCACTGTAGCTTCTTGCAATTTTACTCATTATTTTAGTACAATTAACATTTTCCACTTTAACATTTAGATATTTTTTTATAAATAGCAGGTCCGCTCTAGCATAATGAAATATTTTATTAATACCCGCATCTTGCAATATTTTTTTTAAATTTGGTGCATCATAATTTTCTCTGTTAAGCTTAATTATGTGAGCATCATTGTTGCCAGTTGATATTTGAACTAAGCAAAGTTGATCCCTTTCAACATTCAAGCCCGTAAATTCACAGTCTACAGATATATTGTCACTTAGTATTAATTGCTCTGGCAAATCTCCTCTGTGTAATTTAATATCAATATTCATTTGATAGAATATATATATGAAACAAAAAGAAATTCTACTTTTCGGTGCATCTGGCCAGATAGGAAGAAATTTAATAAGAAAGCTAACACAAAATAACTATAAAGTAACTGCAGTTACAAGAAATTCTCATAGAACTGGGTATATACTTAAGACCCAGGCAAATCCTGGATATCTTAATTTAGTTGAAATCAAAAATTTTGATCCAGAAAAAATAGAGGAATTAATGAAGGATGCCAGTATATGTATAAACCTAATTGGAATTTTGTATGAAAAGAAAAAGAACCAATTTAAAACCATCCATACTGATTTACCTGATATGCTTTCACAGAAAGCTAATAAACTTAATATAGAAAAGTTTATACATTTATCATCATTAGGAATAGAGGAAGCAAAAGACAGCAAATATGCTATCAGTAAATTAGAGGGTGAAAAAAAAATTAGAAAAAATTTTATAAATTCTATTATTTTAAAACCATCTATAGTTTATTCAGTAGATGATAAATTTACAACTAGGTTCATGACAATATTAAATAGATTACCATTAATGCCTATATATTATAATGGTGAGACAAAGTTCATGCCAATACATGTTACTGACTTAGTTGATATAATATTCAAAACAATCCAAATTAAAGATAATGATTTTGTTTTAGAATGTATTGGTCCAGAGGTCCTTACTTTTAAAGAAATAATTCAAAAACTATTAAAATCCATAAAAAAAAAAAGAATACTTTTGCCTCTACCTCTATCATTAGCAAATCTATCAGCTAAAATATTGCAAATATTACCAAATCCCTTATTAACAGAGGACCAACTTAAATTACTAAAATATGATAATATACAATCTGGTTTGTATAAAACTAACTTTGATTTAGGATTTAAAACTAATAAATTATTTGATGATGAAATTAACAAATATAGTTACAATTGGAGATCTGGCGGGCAGTTTGCCACTGAAGAGAGTTTAGATAAATAAAATGCTTAATTATTTGGTTATAGGTCTATGTTTAGCTTTATTAATTGCTGTTATATATTTCTCAATAAAACCCATAAGTATGGGTATTGAAGCTAGAAGAAACCTTAAAGATACAACACCAGAAGATATCGATGAAATAAACAATAATTCTCAAGAAAATCTTATAAATGATAACGGGGATAAAACATATATCTCAGAGGAAATAGTTAGGTTAAATAATCTTCGAAATGATGGAGTTTTAACTGATAAAGAATTTGAAAAGGCAAAAGAGAAATTATTAAGCTAAGCAGATTTAATTTTTTTTTCTATAAATTTAGGCATCTCGTCATCTTTATCAATGATATCTTCTTTTTTTCCTTTTGGTTGAAAAACAATCATTAAATGAAGTGGGCAGTATGAAAACTTTTCTACATTTTTTCTTCCACAAAAACTGGCATCTTTTTCATTTGGATTTCCTTCCATGTATTTGCATGTATCTTCAGTTAATTCCTCTAAATTTAAATTTTTCGCAGGTTCAAAATTTTGGTCTAGAATTAGAGATTTAAATTTACTTCTTTTGCCTTTTAATTTTAATTGACTATCTTGATTTTTATCATATCCCTTATTAGATTGGCTGGATGAGCGAGCTTTAATTTTAGATGATAAATTAAGACGATGAGCTTTGCCTATGACTGCGTTTCTAGAAACTCCACCAATTATTGTAGCTATTTGACTTGCAGTTTGACCCTTGCCCCATAATTCTTTTAATTTATTAACTTTTTCTTCTGTCCAACTCATAATAAATACAATATTTAGTATGTAATTTTTTTGATATAACATGATGTTGCATAATTGTAATTTAAAACAAGTTTTTTTTAATATTTTTCAACATAAAAATTAAATTATAACTAGAGGTTGCAAATTAAACTGTCAATTAAAGTAAAAAAAAATATAAGTAAATATGAGCGCTTTAGCCCCAAATTATAAAAGAAAAGATTTATCATTTGTTAGAGGAAAAGGTAGTTTTTTAATAACTGCAGATGGCAAAAAATATTTAGACTTTATTCAAGGCATAGCAGTCAATTCTCTTGGCCACGCAAATCAAAAGCTTGTAAACGCAATTAATACACAATCTAAGAAACTGTGGCATGTATCTAATGCATTTAAAATACCTGAGGGAGAAAGATTGGCACAGAGATTAACAGAAAAAACTTTTGCGGACTCTGTTATCTTCCAAAATAGTGGTGCGGAAGCAACAGAAGTAGCAATTAAAGTTGCAAGAAGATATTTTTACTCAATAGGTAAAAAATATAAAAATAGAATAATCTGTATCAAAAATTCATTTCATGGAAGAACAATTGCAGCAATACATGCAAGTGGTTCAAAAAAAATGACAGAGGGATTTGGGCCAAAAGTTCCAGGCTTTGATCATTTCGAATTTGGCGATCATAAAAAACTTAAAAAATTAATTAATAAAAATACAGCAGCTATTATGATTGAAACAGTCATGGGCGAGGGAGGCATTAAAGTAATTCCAAATTGGTGCATAAAAGCAATAAGAAAAATATGCAATCAAAGAAAAATACTTTTAATCCTCGATGAGGTTCAGTGTGGCATTGGAAGATCAGGGAAATTTTTTGCTTTTGAGTACGCAAACGTAAAACCAGATATAGTTCCAATAGCAAAAGGAATTGGAGGCGGTTTTCCTATTGGTGCAGTCCTAATGACAGAGAAAGTTGCGAAAGCCATGGTGCCAGGAACACATGGCTCAACATTTGGTGGAAATCCCCTTGCAATGGCAGTAGGTAATGCTGTTTTAGATCAAATAAATAAGAATTTATTAATTAACGTAAATAAAATGTCAAAATATTTTATTCATGAACTTAATAAAATAAAAATTAAATATCCAAAGATAATTAAAGAAGTCAGAGGAATAGGATTATTAATTGGTTTACAACTTTTTAAAGACCAAACTGATTTTATAAGAAAATTAATGGAAAATAAATTGTTGACTATTAGAGCTGCTGAAAATGTTATAAGAATTTTACCACCATTAAATGTAAAAAAGAAAGAAATTGATATAGCTTTAAAAATTATCAACAAAGTTTGTAATGAAATAAAATGAAACACTTTATAAATTTAAAAGATATTCCTAGCAAAGATCTTAGAAAAATAATAGTTGACGCAAAACAAAGAAAAAAAAAAAGAAAAAAATTAAATACTTTAGAGCCAGACAAGGGATCTCCTCTTAAAGGAAAAATGCTGGTACAAATGTTTGAAAAAGCTAGTTCTAGAACAAGAATAAGCTTTTATTTAGCCATTAAACAGCTTGGAGGTGGAACGTTGACACTTAGATCTAACGAACTTCATCTTGGGCAAGGTGGGGAGACGATTGCTGATACTGCTAAAATTCTGTCTAAATATGGTGATGGGTTCATGTTGAGAACTGATGATGATAAAAAAATTGAAGATTTTCAAAAGCATTTAACTATACCAATAATAAATGGTTTAAGCCCATCATCTCATCCAACTCAAGTGTTATCAGATATTTTTACTGTTGAGGAAATAAAAAAAAAACCAATATCAAATTTAAAAATTTGTTGGATTGGAGATTCCAATAATGTTTTGGACAGTTTGATCGCAGCATCTGTTAAGTTTTCCTTTAGATTAAGTATTGGATGTCCAAAAAAATTTGCGCCAAGCAAGAAAGTTAAAGATTGGGTAAAAAAAAAAAAGAAAAAAATTTTTGTTTATCATGATCCGAAAAAAGCAGCTTCAGATGCAGATGTAATTTTTTCTGATAAAGTAATATCTCTAAATGACAAAGTGAACAAAAAAAGAAAAAAACAACAGTTTCAAAAATTTAAAATTAAAAAAGAGATATTTAATTATACAAATAAAAATTGTATTTTTTTGCACTGCTTGCCAAGAGGAGATGAGGTTGAGGAGGATGTATTTTTAGGAAAAAATTCCCATGTGTGGCAACAGGCAATGAATAGAGTTCACGTTCAAAAAAGTATTCTATTGTATTGTTTTGGAAAACTAAGGTAGAGGTAGTGGATTATCTGAATTCTGGTTAAGATATAAAATAATTGATGCCCTATCTTTTTCTTTTCTTAATCCAGCAAATGCCATTTTAGTACCCTTAATATAACTTTGAGGTTTTTTTAAATAACCATTCATCTCTTCAAATGTCCAATCTTTGTCATATGCTGCCATAGCTTTTGAATATTTATAATCTTGTTTTGATGCAACTTTTCTTCCTATTATGCCATACAATGCAGGTCCTATTTTATTTTCCCCACCTTTATTTACTAAATGGCAAGCAGAACATTTTTTGAAAACTTTTTCCCCATGAGCAACATCTCCTAATGCAAGTAATGCAGAAATATCTACTTTCTCCTCAGTTTTTTCTTTTATTGATCCTGAAATTTGACTGCTTTCCTGAATATCTACTTTGTAAGCAGATTTCTCTGGTTTATCTACATGAAAAGCGATATCAGAAATTTTACCAATCCCAATTACAAGTAGTGCTATAAGAAGTACTGCTGCAATAATTTTATTTATTTCAAATGAATCCATTATTTATTTCTTAAAAGTTCGTATAACATGTTAAACAAAATTTATAAGAAATTTAATTTATAAATTTGCGTCTCAAAGACGCATAAAATATGAATATATGAGTAATTCAATTATAATAATTCCATCAAGATTAGCAGCAACAAGACTTCCTCAAAAGCCATTAATCAAAATTAATAATAAAACTCTAATTATGCATGTATATGAAAAAGCTTTACAAAGCCAAATTGGAGAGGTTTATGTTGCAACATGTGATGAGGAAATTGCCTCAGAAGTAAGCAAAAATGGAGGTAATTTTATAATGACAGATATAAATCATACAAATGGGACAGATAGAGTATTTGAGGCCTCTCAGAAATTAGATTTAAAAGATATAGATTTTGTTATGAATATACAAGGCGATGAACCAATGATTAATCCTTTAGATATTAAAAATTTAAATCAATTATCAAAGGAAAAAAATATCAACATTTCAACATTAGCATATAACATCACGAAAAAAGAAGATTACAAAAATGAAAATATTGTAAAAGTTATTACAAAAAATAAGATATCCAACAAATCAGCAACAGAAGCTTTAAATTTTCAAAGAGTAATTAAAGAAAATAGCTCTAGCAACATTTATCAGCATTTTGGAATATATTTATATAAGTATTCAGCTTTAAAAAAATTTGTAAATTTTGAGAAAAGTAAAAATGAAACCAAAGAAAGACTAGAGCAGCTTAGAGCCATTGATAATAATATGAAAATCGATGTAATATTGGCAAATTATTTTTCTAGTGGCATTGATACAAAAAAAGATCTAGAAGATTATATAAAATCATTTAAAAAATAATATATAATGAAGATAGTTTACCAAGGTGTAGCAGGAAGTTATAGTGAGAGTTGTGCCAAACATCTTTATCCAAGCATAGAGACTATTCCTTGTAAAACTTTTGACGAATGCTTTGAGAAGGCAAGTGAAAACAGTAACATTAGAGCAATTATACCAGAGTCAAACAAAACAACAGGAAACATTGGAGTAGAATATTTAATATTTAAACACAGATTAAACATTTATGAAGAAATCTTTTTTCCCATTAATCATAATCTAATAGGTATTAAAGGTTCTAAATTAAAGGATATAACAAATGTTTACTCACATGCTCAAGCATTAAGTCAAGCATCTGAATTTTTAAAAAAAAATAATTTATCTGGAAACGTAAGAGCAGATACCGCAGGATCTGCTAAATATATTTCAGAGGCAAAAGATAAAAGTAAGGCTGCAATAGCATCAAAACTAAGTGCTGAAATATACAATCTTGAAATTTTAAAAGAGAATATTCAAGATGATGACAATAACTATACGAGATTCTTAATAATGGGAAAAGACATCGTTCAGCCTGAGATTGATAAAAATAAATATATTACCTCTTTTTTATTTAAATTAAGAGATAAACCTGCGGCTCTATATTCAGCCTTATCAGGTTTCGCTATTAATGGAGTGAATATGACTAAGCTTCAAAGCTTTCCAGAGAAAAATTCATTTTCATCGTTCTTTTTTTTATGTGATATCGATGGTCATTTGGATGAAAAGAAAATAAAAAATTCATTAGAGGAGTTAGCTTTTCACTGCGAAGACATGCACGTTCTAGGTGTCTATAAGGCTCACAATTTCAGAGAAAAAAAATAATTAACTTTATTGTAGATTAGAAAAAATTATTGTTATAATACATTTGGAGGCCTTCCAGGTGGGATTACCATGAACTCCCCCAGACTTGAAAAAGAGCAAGGGTAATGAGTTTTTTCCAGGTTGGTAGGTCTCCTAATATGACTAATAATTCGAAAGTACTCGCTCTAAAATATAGACCGCAAACATTTAAAGATTTGATCGGCCATGAGGAAATCGCTACCTCAATTTATAATTCAATTAAAATTAACAGATCAGCCAATGCTTTTTTATTTACCGGTATAAGAGGAATTGGAAAGACCACATTTGCAAGAATTGTAGCCAAAGCATTAAATTGTGAAAATGCACTTGAAAATATTTGTAAAAAAAAATGCAATCATTGCGATCAAATTGCAAATTCTAGTCATATTGATGTTCTTGAAATTGATGCAGCAAGTAAAACAGGTGTTGATGATGTTAGGGAGCTAATAGAATTTTCTAGATATCCACCAACAGTAGCAAAGTTTAAAATTTTTATAATTGATGAAGTACATATGCTTAGTAAGCAAGCATTTAATGCATTACTCAAGACATTGGAAGAACCTCCAAAGTATTTAAAATTTATTTTTGCAACCACTGAAGTAAAAAAAATTCCTATTACTGTTATATCTAGGTGTCAAAGATATGATTTATCTAGAGTTAAGTCTGAAGAACTATTTGTTTATTTAAAAAATATAACAATAAAAGAAAAAAAGGATGTTGAGGATAATGCAATTAAACTCATAGTCAAATTATCAGAGGGATCTGTTAGGGATGCATTATCTTTACTAGATCGAGCAATAATTTCTAGCAACGAGAATTCTCTGAAATTTGAGGACGCTCAAAAAATCTTTGGCTATGTCAATAAAAGTGCATATATAGAATTATTAGAAATAATTTTTTTAGGTGATGAAGAAAAAATAATAGATCATTACAGAAAGTTGTACGATTCTGGCATTGAACCTAACCTATTTTTAAATGATTTCTTAGAAGTATTATATTTTGTTAAGAATATATCGTACATTGAAAATGGAGGAAATAATTTTTCATTAAATGATAGTGATTACAAAAAAATAACTTCTTTATCAAAAAAAATAGATCCAAATGCCTTATTATTGTTTTGGGAATTTACTTTAAAAACTTTAAAGGAAATAAATATAGTTGCTAATCCAAATTTATTAGTTGAGATGTTTCTAGTCCAATTAACCTATTTGAAAGAAAAAAATGTAATAAAAAATGATCAGCAAAATAAAATAAACAAAACTTCATTAAAAAATATAGATTTAAAAAATAATATTAATAAAGATGCAATTAATCAAATTAAAAACGTTACACAAGAAGAAAAAAAAATTGAAAAAAAAAATACTTTAGAGATCAATAATTTAGAAGATTTAATTAAAATGTGTTTTGAAAAAAAAGAGATGAAACTAAAATATGAATTAGAAAATAATGTAAACTTAGTATCTTTTTCAAATATGAATATTGAAATTTCTTTTAATGATAAACTAAATAAAAGTTTTGTAAAAGATTTATCTGAAAAATTGTATGATTGGACTAAAAACCGGTGGCTAATTTCTTTTTCAAAAGAAAAAGGTGAGATGAGTGAAAAAGATAAAAAAAATATTCTTAAAAAAAAAGATATCAAAGAGTATGAAAGTTCAAACGAATTTAAAAATCTATTGAAAGTACTTCCTGATATTGAATTAATTGATATTGAAAAAAATTATGACTGATTTTAATAAAATTCTTGAAAAAGCTAAAGAGATAGAAAAAAAAATGAAAGAAAGTCAGGAGAATCTTAAAAAAATTGAGGTTAATGGTGTGTCCGGAGGAGATGCAGTTAAAATTACGCTTAACGGAGACGGGGAGATGACTAAAATTTTATTAAGCGATAAAGTGTTGAAAGAAGATAAAGAGATAATTCAGGATTTAATCACTGCCGCACATAATGATGCCAAAAACAAATTAAAATCAAAAACTTCCGAAGAAATATCCAAAGCAACTGGTGGATTAGGTGTGCCTGGATTTAAATGGCCTCTATAATAAAATGCAAAATCTACCAGAAATAGATAACTTAATTAAACTGATATCTAAACTTCCAGGTCTTGGGCCTAAGTCTGCAAAGAGAATAATTTTAAAAATGATTAATAATCGACAAGAATTGTTAAAACCTTTGGCCAATAATCTAGGTGATGTGTTTAAAAACATAGAACGTTGTAAAATTTGTGGAACATTAAAATCTAGTAGTAATCCCTGCAATAATTGTGAAGATAAAAAAAAAAAATACAGCAAAATATGTGTGGTTGAAAATATTTCTGACCAATGGGCAATAGAAAGTTCATCTATTTTTCAAGGTTATTATCATATTTTAGGAGGTACCATCTCTGACAGCGTTAAAGGCAACAATAGAGAAAATTTGCTTATTAATTCTCTGATAGAAAGGGTTAAAAATGACAATATTGATGAGGTAATTTTAGCTACTAGTGCAACTGTTGAAGGACAAACTACTGCTTTTTATATTCAAGACAATTTAAAAATTACAAATGTAAAAGTTTCAAAATTAGCCCAAGGTTTGCCAGTTGGGGGAGAAATTGAGTCATCAGATGATGGAACTCTTATATCTGCTTTTAAAAATAGAAGAGATTTATAAGTTTCTATAATTAACTTTTTTAATTAATCTATTCAAATGTAATAGAGGTTCAGTATAGCCTGATGGTTGTGATTTACCATGGAAAATCAACTCACATGCCGTCTTAAAAGATATTGATTTGTCGTAATTTGGAGACATGTTTTGATATTCAGGATCTCCATGATTTTGTTTATCAACTATCTTTGCCATTTTCTTAAGAATTTCTAAAACCTGCCTATTTGAGCATATACCGTGATGTAACCAGTTAGCTATATGCTGTGATGATATTCTAAGTGTTGCTCTATCCTCCATTAATCCAACGTTATTTATATCTGGAACTTTGGAACAACCTATTCCTTGATCTACCCATCTAACAACATATCCTAAAATTGTTTGAGCCGAGTTACATAACTCTTTATTTATTTCTTCTTTACTCCAATTAGGTCTGTCTGCTATTGGAATTGTTAATAAGCTATCAATGTACTTTATATTATCATCATTTAATTTTTTGTGCTTTTCAAAAATGTTTAGCTTATGGTAATGCATTGCATGCAAAGAGGCTGCTGTGGGAGATGGTACCCAAGCGCAATTTGCACCAGCTTCAAGATGTGATATTTTTTGATCTATCATGTCTTTCATTTTATCTGGCATAGCCCACATACCTTTACCTATTTGTGCAACACCTGAAAATCCACATTTTAAACCAACATTAACATTATTATCTTCATAAGCAGCTATCCATTTTGATTTTTTCATGTCACCTTTTTTTATCATTGGACCTGCTTCCATTGATGTATGCATTTCATCTCCGGTTCTGTCTAAAAAACCCGTATTAATGAAAAAAACCCTGCTTTTTAATGTTCTAATACATTCTTTTAAATTTACAGATGTCCTCCTTTCTTCATCCATAATACCGCATTTAATTGTATTTTTTTTAAGTTTTAAAACTTCTTCAACTCTAGTAAATATTTTATCTGTAAAAGTAGTCTCTTCTGGGCCATGCATTTTTGGTTTTACAATATATATAGAACCTGTTCTTGAATTACCTTTTCTTTTTAAATCATGAATTGCTGCTGCAGTTGTAATAAATGCATCCATAATACCCTCTGGGATTTCAGAACCATCTTCTAAAATAATTGCTGAATTGGTCATTAGATGACCAACATTCCTAATTAAAAGTAAGCTTCTACCATGTAACTTTTCTTTTTTATTATTTTTTGAAATATAACTTCTATCTGGATTAAGTTTTCTCTCTAAAGTTTTTCCATCTTTTTCGAAGACAGATTTTAGAGTTCCTTTCATCAAACCTAACCAATTTCTATAACACAAAATTTTATCCTCTGCATCTACTGCAGCAACACTATCTTCATTATCACATATTGTAGATATTGCAGATTCTATGATTATATCACTTATTCCTGCTGCATCTTGAACAGCACTAAAAGCTTTAGGGTTAATTATTATTTCAATTTTTAAATTATTATTTTCTAAGATTATTGTAGTTGGATTATTAGGCTCTCCTCTATACCCAATAAATTTATTTTTATCTATTAGCTCAAACTCTTTGTTATCTTTTAATATTTTTAAGTTACTTCCATCTATTTTAAATCCATTTATATCTTTCCAATGAATTTCATTGATAGAAAAGTGATCATTTAGAAAATTACGAGCAAATCTTATTACTTCTTGTCCTCTAAGAGGGTCATACTTTTGACTACCTGTTTCTTCAGACTCAATTAAATCTGTTCCATATAAACTATCGTAAAGACTTACCCATCTAGCATTAGCTGCATTTAATGTGTATCTAGAGTTCATTATAGGAACTACTAGTTGGGGACCTGCAATACTTGAAATTTCGCTATCAAGGTTCTTTGTATCTATTTTAAAATCACTTCCCTCATCTATTAAATATCCAATTTCTTTCAAAAAATTTTTATACTCAACATGATTAAATTCTCCATTTCTATTTTTTTTTAACCATAAATCAATTTCAGATTGAAGAGTTTCACGGGTTTCTAGTAATTTTCTATTGATTGGCGTAAGTTCATTAATACTTTTATCAAATCCATCCCAGAAATCTTTTTCATTAATATCCAAACCTGGGAGAAGTTCATTTTTTACAAAATCAGCTAAATTCTTAGATACTGATAATGTATTAATTTTGACAAAAGTATCACTCATAATTTTTTATAAATTTAAAAATCGTTGTATATGACAATCAATAAATTATGTCATTAATTTATTTAAGAAATTGTTATTTTTCACCTAAGAAAAAAAAATATTGTTATAATTTGATCATTTTATCGCCTAAAAATAATATATAATATATCAATGAAAAATTATTTAAATTTTGAGACTGATATCAAAAACTTGGAAGTAGAATTAGATAAATTAAAAGATCCTTATAATCAAGACGGTCTTTCAGAAGTAGATACGAATAAAATTACAGATTTGCAAAATGAAATAGATAAAAAACTCAAAGATGTATATTCAAACCTTGATGCATGGCAAACAACATTGGTTGCAAGACATGAGGATAGACCTAAGTCAAAATTTTTTATTGATAATTTATTTGATGAATTTATTTCACTTTCAGGAGATAGATTTTATGGAGAGGATAAATCTGTAATATGTGGTTTTGGTAAGTTTAATTCTAAGTCAGTTTTAGTAATAGGACAGGAAAAAGGTGAAAATTTAGACTCAAGGATTGAGAGAAATTTTGGGATGATGAGGCCAGAAGGTTATAGGAAAACAATTAGATTAATGTATCTGGCTAATAAATTTAAAATACCAATTATTAATTTTGTTGATACACCAGGTGCATACCCAGGAGTCGGAGCTGAAGAAAGAGGACAAGCTGAAGCAATTGCAAAGTCAATTGAATGTTCTATGCAACTGACTGTTCCTACTCTATCTATTATTATAGGTGAAGGGGGTTCCGGTGGTGCGATTGCACTAGCTTCCTCAAGTAAAGTATTGATGTTAGAGAATGCTATATATTCAGTAATATCTCCAGAAGGATGTGCAACTATACTTTGGCGAGATCCAACAAAGACTTTAGAAGCTGCAAAAGCAATGAAGTTGTCAGCGAAAGATCTTTTAAAACTAGAAATAATTGATGAGATAATACCTGAACCTTTAGGGGGTGCACATCGAGATAAAGATCTTATTTTAGACAACGTCCGTAATGCTATTGATAGAAACTTAAGTAAATTTCTCACATTAAATGAGGAAGAAATATTAAATCAAAGAAAGAATAAGTTTTTAGATATTGGAAGGAATAAAGGTTTCAGTACTAATGCGGCGCATCAAGATAAACTTACTGTTAAACAAAATCTTCTTCATAATTTGATTTCAAATATTAAATTGAATAAAAAATTATTTATTTCAACTTCATCAATTCTTCTTTTATTAATTTTATTAACAGTGATTTTTTAATCTATAAGGCACCGCAGCAGTGTTTATATTTTTTCCCAGATCCACATGGGCAAGGTTCATTTCTACCAATTTTACTTTTTGCAATAGATTGTAAGTTTTCTTTCACTTTGTTTTGGGAATTACGTTCCTCTTCTTTTTGTATTATTTTTAAATTTAAAAGCATTGTTACAAGATCAGTTTTTAATTTTCCCAGTAAATTTTCAAATAATAGAAAAGCTTCTTTCTTGTACTCCACTAAAGGATCTCTTTGTCCATAAGATCTTAAACCAATTACTTGTCTTAATTGCTCTAGGTATTGAATATGTGATTTCCAATTTTGATCTATAATTTGTACCAATATTCTTTTTTCAATTTCTTTTCCTTGTTCAACACCTAGTAAATTATTTCTTTCATCTCTGTTACTTATAAATTTATCCTTTATTTTTTTCTCCATTATTTTTAGATCTGAATTTAAAATTTCTCCCAATTCATCATCAGTTATTGATTTACCTAAAGTCTGCTTTAAAGCATTTGGAAATTCTTTAGAATTTGGAGATTTTTCGTATAATATTTTTTGCCTTTTTAAATTTTCTAAGACCTCTTCAAGAAAAATATCTGAATAATTCTCTTTTTCCTCACCATCAATTATATTTTTTCGTTGTTCAAAAATTACATGTCTTTGGTCATTAAGAACATTATCAAATTTAATAAGTGTTTTCCTGATATCAAAGTTTCTTGCCTCAACTTTTTGTTGTGCTCTTTCAATTGCTTTGTTTATCCAGGGATGATCAATACTTTCACCATCTTTAAGTCCAAGTTTTTCAAGCATTGAATTCATGGTCTCTGAACCAAACAATCTCATCAAATCATCCTCTAAACTTACAAAAAATATTGAACTTCCTTCGTCTCCTTGTCTTCCTGATCGTCCTCTTGCTTGATTATCAACTCTTCTGCTTTCCATTCTTTCTGTGCCTATAACAAATAATCCTCCCTTTTTCTTAACATCTTCTTTTTCGGATTGATCTTGTCCTCCCAATTTAATATCAACACCTCTTCCCGATATACTTGTTGTAATAATTATAGAATTTATTTTGCCTGCGTTAGCAATAATTTCAGCTTCTTTTTCATGGTTTTTAGCATTTAAAACAATATGTTTTATTTTTTCTTTTTCTAACAAATTCGAATAATGCTCAGATTTATTTATGCTAGACGTAAAAACTAAAAGAGGTTGTCCAATTCCATTACACTCTTTTATTTTTTGTATGATTGCGTTATCTTTTTCTAGACTTGTTCTAAAGATTTGGTCATTAAGATCAGTTCTTATCATATCTTTGTTGGTAGGTATCTGTAATACTGGCAAGTTATAAATTTCAAAAAATTCTGCAGACTCCGTCTGTGCAGTTCCTGTGCAGCCTGCTAATTTACTATATAACTTAAAAAAATTTTGATAGGTTATTGATGCGAGTGTTTGATTTTCAGCTTTAACCTCTATTTTTTCTTTGGCTTCTAAACTTTGATGAAGTCCATCTCCAAATCTTCTGCCAGGTAATTGTCTACCGGTTTGTTCATCAATAATTATTATTTCATTGTCCTTGACAATATAATCTCTCCCATTCTCAAATAAATGGTTTGCTCTTAAAGCTTGGTTTACATGATGAACTAAATGTAAATTTTCTGGATCATAAAAATTGTTATTTTTTAAGATTCCAGCGTTAGAGAATATTTTTTCTACGTTATCAATACCTTCATTTGTTAAAAGAATATTTTTTTCTTTTTCATCTAATTCAAAATCTGTTTCTTTTAAATTTTTAATTAATTTATCAACAGCAATATATTGCATAGTTTTATCTTCAGCAGCTCCTGAAATGACTAAAGGTGTTCTCGCCTCATCTATCAAACAAGAGTCTATTTCATCAACTATTGCAAAATTATGTTCTCTTAAGACCATTTCATTTTTTGAATATTTCATATTATCTCTTAAGAAATCAAAACCTAACTCACTGTTAGTAGCGTAAGTTATATCTTTATTATAATTTTCTTTGCGTTCTTCATCAGATTGATCTGAATTTATATATCCACAAGTTAATCCTAAAAAACTGTAAATTTTGCCCATATTTATACTATCTCTTTTTGCCAAATAATCATTTACTGTAACTATATGAACACCTTTTTTTTCTAGTGCGTTAAGGTAAGCTGCAAGAACAATAGTTAGTGTTTTGCCTTCACCAGTTTTCATCTCCGCAATTTTATTTTCATGTAAGGCAATTCCACCGATAAGCTGAACATCAAAATGTCTCTCATTATTGATTCTTTTTGAAGCTTCTCTAACTAACGCAAATGCTTCTGGCAATAAATCATTTAAATTTTCTCCCTTATTTAATCTCACAAGTAACTCATTTGTTTTTTGAGGAAAATATTTATCCTCAAATTTACTAAATTCATTTTCCAGTTGATTTATTTCATTTACAATTTTTTGAATTCTATCTAATTCTTTTTGATTTCCACTTTTTATAAATTTGCTGATAATGTTTAAAGGATTAAGCATATTTTTGATGTATTAATATTTATAGATTATATAATAATTTATTTAAAAAATTAAATAGCATGGATTTTGGCATAAACAACTTTTTTGATATGAAAAATAAAGACTCTAAAATAGGTCATTTTCAAGATCTTGAACATATTGATGGAGTATCTATCTCAACTATTAGCTGTGGTCTTTATGATAAAAAAAGAGATGACTTAGTTTTATTTTATTTCAGAGAAGGTGCAAATTACGCAAATGTCTACACACAATCTAAATTAGTTTCTGAAAACATAAAATGGAACAAAAAGATAAAAGATAAAAAAATTTTTGGGATTTTAATCAACACAAGAAACGCAAATGCCTTGACAGGAAAGGATGGTTATAATTCTCTTAAAAAAATTTCTTTAACGTTATCAAAATTATTAACATCAAAACAAATCTCAGATGATGACAAACCAAGAGAAATTAAAGCAAACCAAATATTATTTGCTTGCACAGGAACTATAGGAGAAAAATTTCCCGAAAATGTAATATTAAACAATACAAAAAATCTAGTAGAAAAATTAAAATATACACAAAATAAATTAATTTGGATCAAAGCAGCCCTTGGAATTATGACAACAGATACAAAACCAAAGCTATCAATGGCAGAGTGTAAAATAGGAAGTTCTGAAGTAAAAGTATATGGTATAGCAAAAGGATCTGGAATGATCTTTCCAAATATGGCAACAACTTTAGGATTTATTTTTACTGATGCAAATATCCCTTCTTCAATTTTAAAACAAATACTTAACTTAAATATTAGAACCACATTTAATGCTATAACCTGTGATGGAGATACTAGTACAAATGATATGGTTTCCATTTTTTCAACAGGTAAAGCCAATAATAAAGAGATAAAAAGTTTTAAAGATCCAAAATTAAAACAATTTATTAATAGTGTTCATCAGGTTATGTTAAACTTGGCTAAAAGAGTGGCAAGTGATGGAGAAGGAGCAACTAAATTTGTTACTATCAAATGTCTTAATAGTAAAACAGAAAAAGATGCAAAAAATATTTGTTTTTCAATTGCTAATTCTCCATTAGTTAAAACAGCTATTTTTGGACAAGATCCTAACTGGGGAAGAATTGCTATGGCTATTGGAAAGAGTGGTGCAACCGTAAAACATGAAAAATTATCCATATCAATGGGATCCAATATAATCTTTAGGGAAGGCAAGTTGGATAAAAACTACAATGAAAATATTCTTAGTGAGTATATGAAGAATGAAAATATAGAGATAACAGTTGATCTATCAATAGGTAGTAAAGAATTTACAGCATATACTATGGACTTATCTAAGGAATACATTGAAATTAATTCAGATTATAGATCTTAGGTATTGAAATCTATTAAAACACAATTAGATAATTCTAATGATAAAATATTTATTAAATTGTAAAAGTTGCAAACTTGAGTTTGAAAGCTGGTTTGCTAGTTCGAAAGAGTTTGATAAATTAAAAAAACTAAAGTTACTTAATTGTCAGAAGTGTAATTCACAAAAAATTGAAAAGTGTCTCATGAAGCCAAATTTAGCAAACACAAATTTCAAAAAAGATAAAAATTTAAAATACAATAAAAATATAAGGAAAAAATTAAGAGAATATCAAAAATTTATAAAAGAAAATTTTGATTATGTTGGAGAAAATTTTGCTTATGAAGCAAGATCCATACATTACAATAAAAAAAAATATAAAAAAAATATTTATGGAAAAGCATCAATTCAAGAAGCTAAAGAATTAAAAGAAGAGGGAATTGAAACGTCAACTATACCCTGGATTCGGGATGATGAAAATTAACCCTTTTTATATTTAGTTATATAATTTACAGATTTATCATTGGAGAGTTTCCATTTATTTAGTAATGGATTAAATTTTACTCCGTCAATATTTTTTAAAACAAGTGAGTTTTTATTACAAATTTTCTCTAGATTTTCAGGTTTTACAAATTTGCTCCAGTCATGTGTACCAATTGGAAGCCATCTTAAAATATATTCGGCACCTATTATTGCAAATACATAAGATTTTAATGTTTGATTTAGTGTAGCGATAAACATTATTCCATCATCTTTTAAAAATTTTACACTCTGATTTATAAATTCAGAAATATTCTCAACGTGTTCAACTATTTCCATATTAAGAATTACATCAAATTTTTTTTCATAAGAAAAATTCTCTGGAGATGTGGCATGATATTCAATTTTCAAATTACTTTTTTTCAAATGATGTTTTGCAATATCAATATTTTTTTTGGATGCATCAATTCCTACAACATCCGAACCAAGTCTTGCCAAAGGTTCAGATAGCAAGCCTCCACCACATCCAATATCAAGAATACTTATTCCTTTTAGCGGTTTGTGACTTGAAGAAATACTAAAATCTTTAATTATATTGTTTTTTATATAGTCAATTCTTATTGGATTAAATTTATGAAGTGGTTTAAATTTGCCATTAGGATCCCACCATTCTTCAGCAATTTTATTAAATTTTTCTACTTCTTCAATGTTTATAGTATTATTGCTCATTCCTTATTGACATTATAAGTTAGATGTATTTTATCAATATATTAAAACTTGTAAATAAAACTACCAATGAAAATTATTGTATTAAAATTTGGCGGTACTTCAGTTGGATCAATTCAAAGAATCAAAGAAGTTGCTAAGATAGTTAAATCTTATTCAAAGAAATATAAAGTAATAGTTTTATCCTCAGCAATGAGCGGAACTACTAACAAGTTGATAAATATGTCCAGAAAGATCAGTGAAAATTTTCCTGATAATGAATATGATACATTAGTTTCAGCTGGTGAGCAGATTTCTTGCTCATTGTTGGCAGGCCAGTTATTATCAAGTGGTATAAAATCAAGATCTTGGATGGCTTGGCAAATACCTATTTTAACTGAGGGAAAACATAAATACTCAAGAATTAAACACATAAATAAAACCAAGATTTTAAAATTTTTAAAATCTGGAGGAATCCCTATTATAGCTGGTTTTCAAGGTGTTGATAAAAATTTAAATATCACCACAATTGGTAGAGGAGGATCAGATTCTAGCGCAATAATGGTCGCGAAGTTTTTTAAAGCTGATCGATGTGTAATATATACTGATGTAGAAGGAGTTTATACGACAGATCCAAACAAATTAAATTCTGCAAAAAAAATAAAAAATATTTCTTATGAAGAAATGCTGGAGATGGCTTCTTTAGGATCAAAAGTAATGCAGCCACACGCTATTCAGGATGCTAGATTAAACAGGATAAATATTGAGGTGAAATCGTCATTTGTAAATGAATCCGGAACTTTAATAACTAAACGAAAAAATATTGTTAATAATAAAATTATTACAGGAATTTCCTCTACCGATAATGATGCAAAAGTAACATTATTGGGTGTCAAAGATAGACCAGGTATAGCTGCTTCAATATTTAAACCACTATCACAAAATTCAATTAATGTAGATATGGTAGTTCAAAATATATCCTCGGATGGCAAAGAAACAGATCTCACTTTTACCATAAAGTCTTTTGATTTGATAAAAACAAAAAAAATTATAAAAAATAATAAAAATATTAATTTTAAAAAAATGATTTTTGATAAGAATGTTTCAAAAGTTTCAATTATAGGTGTAGGTATGATTACCACACCAGGTGTAACATTTAGAATGTTTCAGGCACTTGCTAGAAAAAATATTAATATACAAGTTATTTCAACTTCTGAAATAAAAATATCTGTTTTAATTAGTAGTGCAAATGCAAATAAAGCAATAAAATGTTTACATCAAGAATTTAATTTAGACAAATGACATCAGACATAAGACCATTTAGAAAAATTAATAGAAAGCTAACAAAAGAAATAAGTGTAGGTAAAATTAAAATTGGTGGAAATAATCCAATCACTGTTCAAACAATGACTAATACTTTAACTACTGATCATAAATCTACAATAGAACAAATTAATAAAGTCACAGAAGCTGGTGCAGACATTGTAAGGGTTTCATGTCCTGATAGCAAATCAACAGAGTCATTAAAAACTATAATTCAGCATACAGATATTCCGATAGTTGCAGATATTCATTTTCATTATAAAAGAGCAATCGAGGCAGCAGAGAATGGTGCAGATTGTCTTAGAATAAATCCAGGAAATATAGGTGATAAAAAAAGAATAGCTGAAGTGATTTCAGCAGCAAAAAATAATAATTGTTCTATTAGAATTGGAGTTAACGCAGGATCTCTTGAAAAAGATATTCTTGAAAAGTATCGAGAACCTTGTCCAGAAGCTTTAGTTGATAGTGCTTTAAGAAATATAAAAATAATTGAGGACATGGATTTTTCAAATTTTAAAATTAGCGTCAAATCATCAGATGTTTTTTTATCTATAGCTGCATATAGACTATTATCAGATAAAACAGATTACCCTATTCATCTAGGAATTACGGAAGCAGGAAGCTATTTACCTGGAAGCATTAAAACCTCTATAGGATTTGGAAATTTATTATTAGATGGAATTGGAGACACAATAAGGGTATCACTTTCAGAGGATCCAGTTGAAGAAGTCAAAGTTGGTAACGAAATTTTAAAGTCACTTAATCTTAGAAATAGAGGCGTAAAGATTATTTCATGCCCATCTTGTGCAAGACAAGCTTTTCAAGTTATTGAAACTGTAAAACAATTAGAAAAACGATTATCACATATTAAAAAGCCAATCACTCTATCAATTATAGGATGTGTTGTTAATGGACCAGGAGAGGCGAAACAAACAGAAATAGGTATAACAGGTGGTGGAAAAGATAATCATATGCTGTATTTAAATGGTATTGAAACAGAAAAAGTAATGACAAAAGATATGATAAATAAAATAGTTACTCTAGTAGAAGAAAAAGCCTCAATTTTATAATTAAATAGTAAATGCTCCCACAGGAAAAAGTTCAGAGACTTATTGATAGACATCTTAAACTTGAAAATGAACTGGCATCAGGTGAAGTCGATAAAAAAAAATATGCTGAAATTTCAAAAGAATATTCAAATTTAAATGATATCATAAAATATGCAAAAGAATACCTAAGCTATGAAAAAGATATAGAAGATTTAAATAATATAATAAATGACAAAAATTCAGATGCAGAAATGAAAAATTTTGCAACTGGTGAGCTCGAAAATTTGAAAAATAATTTTCTTATTAATGAAAAAAAAATAAAATTATTTTTATTACCTAAAGATATAGCAGATAGCAAAAATGCAATAATAGAAATTAGAGCGGGCACAGGTGGTCTAGAAGCTAGTTTATTTGCATCAGATTTATATAAAATGTACGAAAAAGTTAGCCAGAAAAAAAAATGGGTTATAGAAATTATTTCCATTTCAAAAAGTGATGCTGGTGGACTTAAAGAAGTAATAGCTTTAATAAAAGGAAAAAATATTTATTCGTCTCTTAAATATGAAAGCGGTGTTCATAGAGTACAACGTGTTCCAGATACTGAAACCCAAGGAAGAGTTCATACATCAGCAGCAACTGTAGCAGTTTTACCTGAAGCAGAAGATCTTGATATAAAACTTGATGATAAAGATCTAAGGATTGATGTATTTAGAAGTAGTGGGCCTGGAGGCCAAAGTGTTAATACTACAGACTCAGCTGTTAGGATTACACACATACCCACAGGAATAGTAGTGAGCCAACAAGATGAAAAATCACAAATACGCAATAAAGAAAAAGGATTGAAAATACTTAAGTCTAGAATTTATGATTACGAAAGAAAGAAAATAGACCAAGAGAGATCAAAAGATAGAAAAAGTAAGATTGGTACTGGGGATAGATCAGAAAGGATTAGAACCTATAATTTTCCTCAAGGTCGTGTGACAGATCATAGAATTAATATAACATTACATAAACTCGAGGAGTTTATGCAAGGTGAAATATTTGATGAAATGATTGAAAACTTAAGTTTACAAGCCCAGCAAGAAGAACTTAGTAGGATGAATTAATGAAAGGCTTTCAAATAATTGATTATGGAAGTAATTTACTTAAATCTAAACAAATAAAAAGTTACAAATTAGACAGCGAATTAATACTTGCAAAAGTTCTAAATAAATCACGAGAAGAATTGTTAACAAATCTACAAAATAAAATTGATTTTAATAAACTAAATAAATTTAAAAATTTAATTAATAGACGAAAACTAAATGAACCAATCGCTTATATCTTTAAGAATAAAGACTTTTGGAAAAGTAGTTTTAAAGTAAGCAAGGATGTTTTAATTCCAAGACCTGAAACAGAAATCATTGTTGAGGAAGTTTTAAAATTAACTGATAATGATACATCAAAGCGTCTTTTAGATGTAGGAACAGGATCTGGTTGTATAATTATATCTATAAAAAAGGAAAGACCAAAATTATACGTTACTGGAATAGATATAAGCAAAAAAGCTTTAAAAACAGCAATTTGTAATGCAAAAATGCATCACTTGTTAAATAAAATTAAATTCATCAACATCGATATTGACAAATTTAAAGATTATAAATATGATTTTATTGTTTCTAATCCTCCTTACATAAATGATTATAATATAAAGAGATTAGACATTAATGTTAAACAATTTGAACCATTAATAGCATTAAGAGCAGGAAATGATGGATTAAAGGTTATTAAAAAATTAATCCTAAAGAGTAAAAAATTGTTGAAGAGGAATGGAATATTAATTTTTGAAATTGGTGAAAATCAAGAGACAAAAGTCAGGGAATTATTGATGAAAAATAGATATTATATAAACAAAGTCTGCAAAGATATTAGGTCTGTTCCAAGGGTCGTAATATCAACAAAATTATTTTAATGAATAGTTTTCGAAATAGTAATAGAAAAAATCGTTTTAAATCTAATGGTGAAAGAAATTATAGAAAAAGAATATCAAATGGACACAAAAATCTCAATGAATTTAATTCAAATAGCGATTTTAGACATAAGAACCCGGGAAGATACAATCAAAATGCTTCGAAGTTAGTAGAAAAATATAACAATCTTGCAAGGGAAGCACTTTCAACTGGAGATAAAATATTGTCAGAAAATTATTTACAACATGCTGACCATTTTTCGAGAATTTTAAGTTTACAGGAAATTAGTAAAAACTCTGAAGAAAAAAATAATGTAATTGAGCAAGACTTTAAAAAAAATCCAGAAGGAATAAAAACAAATAATACTGCAAATGAAGCTTCAGAAATAGATTAATTTATTTTTGCTATAAGATTAGATTTTAAGACATCAATTTTTATTTTATCAACCTCAAATTTTTTTCTTTCTTCACCTTTTAGTATTTTACCAGATGGTAATTTCAATTTTTGCGAATTTATTTTCTTTCCATTTTCGATTACTTCATAATGTAGATGCGGGCCAGTAGATAATCCTGTTGAACCAACATATCCAATTATTTGTCCTTGTTTAACTCTTACACCTCTTTTTATTCCCCTTCCAAATTTTGACATGTGAGCATAAACTGTTTGATAAGTACTATTGTGTTTTATTTTTACACAATTTCCACCACCCCCACACCATCCAGCTTTTGTAACTTTTCCATCACCAGAGGCCATTATAGGTGTACCTTTGGGAGCAGCAAAATCTGTGCCTAAATGCATTTTTGTATACCCTAATATTGGATGCTTCCTTTTTCCATAAGATGATGACAATCTTGCTCCATTAATAGGTGTCTTCATTAATGTCTTTTTAATACTTTTGCCATTTTCATCGAAATAATCTGTTTTATTCTTCTCATACTCATGCTTATAAAGTTGAAGGTCTGAATTTTGTAATTTCAAATTTGCAAAAATAATTTCACCTGTATCTACTACTTTATTTTTATCGTTTACAAATTCTTCATATATTATTTGAAAACTATCATCTTTCCACACGTCTCTTTGAAAATCAACTTGGAAACCATACAATCTTGCAAATTCAATAATTACATTTGGTTTAATGCCTAATTTGACGGCACTATTGTACAAACTACTTATTATTATTGTTTCTTTGTAAACCAATCTTTTTGTAAAATTTTTTTTTATTTTTTTAGAAATGAAATCATTTGAATTTTCAGTTTTGTAAAAATAAATTTCATTTTTGTTATCTGTTTGAATTTTAAATTCTAATATTTTCTGTTTAGATAAATTATCAAATTTAAATGTAAACATTTGATTAATTCTTAATATTTTTAAAGATTTTTCTTTTAATATAGTATTTAATAATAACTTCTTTTCTTTTTTATCAATTATTAGATTGTCAATTATACTTTGATATGTATCACCAGCTTTTGAAAGATAATTTACTTTAGTAAATCTCGGCTCTAAATTATTTGTAATCTCCTGAATTGTTTTTTTAAGATAAATATTTTCTAAATTACCCTCTATTTGTTTTGCTTGTTCTTCTTTATTTTTATTATAAATACTTGAAGTAACGACTCCTAAAATTGTTATTAAAATTAACCAAAAAAATATTGAGTAATCTTTGTAACTATAATTTTTCAAAAATTTCATATTATAGTTAAAAAAACGTTGATTTTACTAGTATTTTTAATCATTATTAATCAATCTAATATCTTGATTTATTAATATTATTATTTATAAGCGTCCCACTCAACATTTAAAAAATGTTATTTATTGGGTTTTTCCCAATTAGCTATTTAAGTTGTATATATTTTAAGAAGAGAAGTGTGGACGGTTAAGGTTACCAAAATTTGTCGTACACACTTCAACATTACATAAATATTATTCTTAGTATTTATGTAGAAGCTAGTGTGCGCCGTTTTTAAACTTGAGAGTTTGATCATGGCTCAGAACGTACGCTGGCGGCACGCCTTATACATGCAAGTCGAACGAAGTAGCAATACTTAGTGGCAGACGGGTGAGTAACATGTAGGTATCTTCCCTTTGGTGAGGAATAACGCGAGGAAACTTGCGCTAATACCTCATAAGTCTTTACAGAGAAAGCTTTATGCGCCGAAGGATGAGCCTGCACTTGATTAGTTTGTTGGTGGGGTAATGGCCTACCAAGACTTTGATCAATAGCTGATCTGAGAGGATGATCAGCCACATTGGGACTGAGACACGGCCCAAACTCCTACGGGAGGCAGCAGTAGGGAATATTGCACAATGGAGGAAACTCTGATGCAGCGATGCCGCGTGAGTGAAGAAGGCCTTTGGGTTGTAAAGCTCTTTCGTCGGGGAAGAAAATGACTGTACCCGAATAAGAAGGTCCGGCTAACTTCGTGCCAGCAGCCGCGGTAATACGAAGGGACCTAGCGTAGTTCGGAATTACTGGGCTTAAAGAGTTCGTAGGTGGTTAAAAAAGTTGGTGGTGAAATCCCAGAGCTTAACTCTGGAACTGCCATCAAAACTTTTTAGCTAGAGTATGATAGAGGAAAGCAGAATTTCTAGTGTAGAGGTGAAATTCGTAGATATTAGAAAGAATACCAATTGCGAAGGCAGCTTTCTGGATCATTACTGACGCTGAGGAACGAAAGCATGGGTAGCGAAGAGGATTAGATACCCTCGTAGTCCATGCCGTAAACGATGTGTGTTAGACGTTGGAAATTTATTTTCAGTGTCGCAGCGAAAGCATTAAACACACCGCCTGGGGAGTACGACCGCAAGGTTAAAACTCAAATGAATTGACGGGGACCCGCACAAGTAGTGGAGCATGTGGTTTAATTCGAAGATACGCGCAGAACCTTACCAACACTTGACATGTTCGTCGCGACTTTAAGAGATTAAAGTTTTCGGTTCGGCCGGACGAAACACAGGTGCTGCATGGCTGTCGTCAGCTCGTGTCGTGAGATGTTGGGTTAAGTCCCGCAACGAGCGCAACCCTCACTTTTAGTTGCCATCATTTAGTTGGGCACTCTGAAAGAACTGCCAGTGATAAGCTGGAGGAAGGTGGGGATGACGTCAAGTCCTCATGGCCCTTACGTGTTGGGCTACACACGTGCTACAATGGCATTTACAATAGGAAGCAAGATGGCGACGTCAAGCAAATCCTAAAAAGATGCCTCAGTTCGGATTGTACTCTGCAACTCGAGTACATGAAGCTGGAATTACTAGTAATCGCGGATCAGCGCGCCGCGGTGAATACGTTCCCGGGTCTTGTACACACCGCCCGTCACACCATGGGAGTTGGTTCTACCTTAAGGCAAGGTTTAAAACCCTTGACCACGGTATAGTCAGCGACTGGGGTGAAGTCGTAACAAGGTAGCCGTAGGGGAACCTGCGGCTGGATTACCTCCTTTCTAAGGATGATTAAGAATTTTTCTTAATCTAAAAAATATAACAGGATAATGTTGACCGTCCTCATTTCTCTTCTTAAAATTTGTGTTTCACTCTTCTGCGAAAGGGCCGGTAGCTCAGTTGGTTAGAGCACACCCTTGATAAGGG
>QCNW01000007.1:0-5000 GCA_003210025.1 Pelagibacteraceae bacterium AG-426-M19 | reverse complement strand
TGCGATCGATATAGAATCTTTATAGTCACCTGTTAAAATTATATTTATAGCTCCTCCAACAGCATTTGTTCCAAATTGAGTTGCACTTGAACCCGGATAAACTTCAATTTGTTGAATTGTTTGAATGAAATCTACTCCAAAATCGTGAAGTCCTTGAGTTGTTGATTGATCATTTATGGGTATACCATTAATCATAACCAGTGTATGATTAGAGCCAGTTCCTCTCATAAACATTGACGCTTGCTGACCTTTTGGCCCTGACTGAGTGATATTAATGCTGGGTGTTAATTTTAAAACATCAATTAAATCAACAGAACCACTTTCCTCAATTTGTTTTTTTGAAATTACGATCTTATTTAATCCTGAGTTGGAGTATTTTGAGGTATTCGATATATGACCTTTGATTTCTAAACATGGAATTTCGTTTTTGTTATCCCAAACACAAGGTTTTTCCTCAGAATATCCTACCTGCAAATAACTATTAAAAAATAAAATAAATAACAAAAGTTTAATTAGCTTTAACATATACTTCTCCCAGGAAACTTAATTTCCCTTCAGTTTATCTGCTTATGCCTCTGCTAATTTTTCATCGTAGAACTAGACTTTTCCTGGCCATCATTCAACAGCGGACTTCACCGGGTGGCACTCCGACTATACGGTTCCAGGAAGAGCAAATGAATTTCACACTTATTCCCCACCATGTTTCAGTGTATTTTCTAGTTATAACAAGTGACAAATTAAGTCAATATAGTAATGTATAAGCCATTTAAAAGATTATGAAAATTTGGCTAGCGGATTTAACTTATACACAGCAATCAATTGCATCAGACGTAGTTCCTGCTGGAATAGGAATGATTGCTGAATATACTGAAAAAAAAATAACAAATATTGATAAAATAAAGTTATTTAAGTTTCCCGAAACTTTGTCTGAAAGTCTTAATATAAATACACCAGACTTAATTGGATTTTCTAATTATGTATGGAATTCGTCATTAACAGATATTTATTTAAAAAGAATTAAAGAGGAAAATCCAAAAGTAATCACAGTTGTTGGGGGACCCAATTTTCCAACTGATAAAGATGAACAAAAAGATTATTTAAAAAAAAGACCATATATTGATTTTTATATTATAAAAGAAGGAGAACACGCTTTCGTATCTTTAGTTGAATGTTTAATTAATAATGGTTCTCAAGAGCAGTTAATGGAATTACCAAATTTAGTTTTTAATAAAAATAATTTTTTTCATTCTAGTAAAAAAATTGAGAGAATAATGGACCTAAGCCAAATTCCTTCTCCATATTTGTCAAATAGATTAGATGAATTTTTGGATGGAAAGCTTCTTCCAATTACTCAAACAAATAGAGGCTGTCCTTTTACATGTACTTTTTGCACTGAGGGACAGGGCTACTGGACAAAAGTAAAAAGGAAACCTCGAGAAGTGGTAGAGGGTGAGATTTCATATATATCTGAAAAAATGAATAAACTTCCAAAAAATAAAAGAAGAACAGATTTGTTAATTGCAGATTCAAATTTTGGAATGTTTGAAGAGGACCTAGAAACATGCAAAGTAATTGCTAAAGAACAAAATAAAAATAATTATCCAAAATATATTAATGTAGCAACAGGCAAAAATAAGAAGGAAAGAGTTCTGGAGGCAGCTAAAATTGTTCAAGGTGCAATGAAACTTGCAGGTTCTGTGCAAAGTTTAGATCCCGACATACAACAAAATATTAAAAGAAAAAATATATCATCTAAAGAGATTGTGGATATGGCATTAAAATCTTCTGAGATAGGAGCAAATACATATAGCGAAGTTATTCTTGGATTGCCAGGTGACACTAAAGAGAAACACTTTCAAACATTAAAAACTCTTGTAGAGAGCTCATTTACAACTATTTCAATGTACCAATTAATGATTTTACCAGGAACTGAACTTGGATCGAAAGAAACTAAAGTAAAATATAAAATGAGAACAAAGTATAGAGTTGTACCAAGATGTTACGGGTCATATAAAATTTTTGATAAAGAAAGTAATGTGGCTGAGATAGAGGAAATTTGCACCTCAAATAATACCTTATCTTTTGATGACTATTTAGAATGTAGAAAAATGAATTTAATTATCAATGTTTTCTATAATGACAGTGTATTTGAAGAGATAATATCTCTTATAAAATGTCTAAAAATTTCCATATGGGATTGGTTAGAAGAAATCTATGAAAATTCAAAATTAGATCAATTTAGTAAATTTAATGATCTTTTGAGTGATTTTTTAAATGACTCAGAAAATGAGCTCTGGTCTGATTATTCGGAATTAAGAAAATTTACTGAAAAAAAAGAAAACATAGAAAAGTTTATTAATGGCAAGTTAGGGAGTAATCTTATTTTCAAATATAAAAGTCGTTCTTTGACAAAAGATTTGATAAATATTGGTCAAATTGCTGAAAAATCTACTTTAGATATTATTAAAAAAAATAAAATTCAGATTAAAGAAATTGAAATATTTATCAAAGATTTAATAAATTACAAAAAATGTCAAATTGAAGATATATTTAGTTTAGATAAACAGAAAATTAGTAATTTTAAATTTGATATACCTAAATTTATTAAAGATAATAAAGATATGTTTAATATTTCTAATTTAGATAATTACAAATTTAATAAAATTAAAAAATTAGAGTTTTTATTAAGTGATGATCAAATTGATCAAATAAAAAGTTACAATAGTTTATTTGGAACAAAAATAGATGGTATAAGCAGAACCCTTTCGAGAGTTTATATAAAAAAGCTATTTAGAAAATATGATAAGATGAATTTAGATGATTTACATGAATTTTCTGAAAATAATTCTAGAAGATGGGGTGGAGGCTTGGAAAGCATTTAACTTATATATTAAAAATTGAAAAATAAAAAAATTTTTCAAGTTGCAATCGATAGTCCCGCAGGTAGTGGTGCGGGTACTCAAGCCAAACTTATTTCTAAACATTATAATTTTTTTTATCTTGATACTGGAAAATTATATAGAATTTTAGGCGAATATTATCTTAAAAATAATAAAAAAATTAATTACAGCAAGTTTAAAAAAATAATTTCTAAAACCTCTTTTAAAGATTTAAAAAGAAAAGCATTGTTAAAAAACGAAATCGGTTTAGCAGCTTCACATTTAGCTAAGATTAAAAAAATAAGATCATTTGTTACTACATATCAAAAAAGAATTGCAAAAAACCCACCAAAAAAGTTTAATGGAGTATGTCTTGATGGAAGAGATATTGCTTATAATATAATGCCTGATGCAAATATAAAATTTTTTATGAATGCAAAAGTTTCAATTAGAGCCAAAAGAAGATTAAAAGAGTTACTATCAGAAGGATTTAATTCAACTTTTAAAGATACATTAAACACTATTAAAAAAAGAGATATTTATGATTATACAAGAAAAATTGCTCCTTTAAAAAAAACAGATGATGCTATTTTGATTGAAACATCAAATTTAACTATTAAACAGTGTTTTAATAAAATGAAAAAATATATAGATCCAAAATTCAAGAAGTATTTAAATATTATCTGATTAAAGAGTTTAAATTTATTAAACGCGAAATTTTTTTAGACATTAAATAATTTGGTATTTTATTTTTATTAAGTAAATATTTTCTTATTTTCGTGCCACTTATTAAAATTTTATTATTTTCACAATTTTTATTTTTACATTTGTTTGTAATAATATTATGTTTTTTACAAAAAAAAGGTTCTCGCTCACTAATAATATTAATTCCAAGCTTTCTTTGATTGGTTTTACAGTATCTTTGTGATTGATACTTTGAAAAAAAATTTTTATATCCTGCGTGATCTCTTCCTACCCAAAAGTGAGTACATCCATAATTTCGTCTAACAATTGCATGAAGAGCTGCCTCTAAAGGCCCCCCATACCTAGGATAGGATAAAAAGGGTATACAAAACACTTTATTATTTTTTAAAAATTTACTAGCTTTAATATTTGTTTCCATGATTATGCTGTCTTTATATTCTCCTTTTTGGTATTGACCTATTAACGGATGAATTAACAGACCACCATATTTAATTAATAATTTTTTGTGTATCCATTGATGAGCAGCATGAGGAACATTTCTAGAGTGGAAACTTGATAAATACTTAATATACTTAATTTTTTTTTTAAATTTTGATGGGCTAACAAAATTATCTGGCTCAGTATTATGCTTAAATTTTTTTTTTATATTAAAATTTAAAAAAATATAATTATCTTTTGAAAAAATTTTAAAGTAAGGGTGATTTTGAAATTTTTTTCCATAAATTTTTCTTCCAATTTTTTTTGTGCTTAAAGAATAGAACTTTAAATTGTCAATTATTGCAATTTTTTTTGATTTATAAAAAAAAATAAGTTTATCCTTTTTTTTTATCTTATTAAATTGATTTTTATTAAGACCAAAAAAAATTGGAAAAGGAAAAAATTTATTTTTAATTTTTTGTTTTTCTAAAATAGATATAAATTCTTTTTTATTAACGAAATTTTTTAAAGGATAAAATACGTTGTTTGCAATATTAATGAAATCCGAATATTGTTTATAATTAAGTTTAAAATCCATTTAATATATTATAATAAGTTTCAAAAGTATTACAAATTTACTTATGCAAAAACATGTAGTTATTTCTGGTTTCGGAGTTATAGGAATAGAAGTACTCGATCAATTAATTAAAAAAAATAAAAAAAAAAAATTAAAAATCTCTATCATAGAAAAGGATTTTTCAAATTTTCCTGGAGGAATTGCCTACAGTGAAAAAAATTCAAAATATGGTTTTTTTAATAATCCTTTAAGAATTTCTAGTTCTGAATTTAAAGATTGGGTACAGAGAGAAAAAAATCAAATAAGGCTTATTGATTACTTTCAATTTAATAAAGATTTAAAATTAGAAAAATGGCTGAAAAATAATAAATTAAAAACAAGAAAAAAATTTAAAAACTCAAAAGAAATTTATTTACCAAGAG
>QCNW01000006.1 GCA_003210025.1 Pelagibacteraceae bacterium AG-426-M19 | reverse complement strand
TTTTTCTAATTTTTTTTCTGTGATTTTTTTATTGTTATTTTTATACCAATACAAAAATTTTGTTAAAGCAATTCCGTCTTCAATATGAGCATTGGCAACATTTTTTATCTCGCTTGAATTTTTTATAGATTTAATTTCGTATATTGGATCAATATTCGATGAAATTTTAAATTTGCTATTTAATATATCATTTTCAAATACAGAGCATGTGTTTTTATCAATACAAAAAACTCCAATTTTAAGATTAGAAATTATATGAAAAAATTTATTTTCTTCACAAAAAATTATATTTTTAAATTTATTTCTATTTAAATATAAAATTTTTCTAGAATTCACAAAAAGAAAGGATTTACCTGTATCAGAGATGATCATTTTACAATTTGCTTGAGGACTATTTGGCAAATCTTTACCTCTTATATTTAATAACCAATTAACATTTTCGCTAGCACTGATGTATAAATAATTTATTTTATTTTTTCTAAGATATTTTTTAATTCTTGTAATTTTACTTGTCGAGCTTTCACCAATAATTTTGTCGCTTAATTGATAAATATAATTAATTTTTTCTTTTAATTTATTATTAAAATTAAAACAAATTGGAATTAGGTTGCATTTATTTTCAAAATATTTTTCTAAAATGTCTCTAGTAAATAATTTTGGATCAAAGCCAATTTTATGATTTTCAATATTTGATAAATTTTTTGGCCACATATATGGAATTTCTAGTATATTAAAATTTCTTCCTGACTGTTGTTCTGCTTGAAATGTATATCTACCATCAACAAACAAATAATTTTTATTTTTTAAAATTAATGCAAATCCTGCAGAACCAGAGAAATTTGTAATTTTTTCAAGATTATTTATATTAGAGTACTCAGTGAAGTAACTATCATTTTTTGGAATAATATAACCATCTAAACTATTTTTTATTATAAATTTTTTAATTTTTTTTATCATTTTAATTTCTTTTGATATCTTAGCCATCCTGGACTTCTAGTTTCACTTTCAAATTCAATATCTTGATTAAAATCAAAATCACTTTCTTCTTGTTCATTAAAGTTATTATTTTTTTTAATAAATTTGTCTGGAAGTTCATCTACGAATCTTGACGCCATACTATCCATCCAATCACCTTGATAAAATCTATTCATTGAAAAAGAAACTTTTGCTATTTTTTTCGCTCTTGTTATTCCAACGTATGCAAGTCTTCTCTCTTCTTCTAGTCCATTTTCACCTTTCTCTTCAATACTTTTTTGATGTGGAAACAAACCTTCTTCCCAACCTGGCAAATATACAATATTGAATTCTAAACCTTTTGAAGCATGTAAAGTCATTAAATTTACTTTTTCACTTTGCCAATCCTGGTCAAGTGAAGTAGCTAAAGCAACATGTTCTAAAAAACTTTCCAAATTATCAAATTCTTTCATTGCATTTAAAAGTTCTTTAATGTTTTCAAGTTTATTTTCATTATCTAAATCTTTTTTGTTTTTCAACATTTCGCTATATCCAGACTCATCTAAAATGATCTGTAAAAGTTTATTGTGATTAGTTTTTTTCCTTAAATCATATCTCCATTTCTCTAATAAATTTAATAATGAGCTCAAGCCTATTTTTGTCTTTGGTTTGATTTTATTTTCTTCAATTAATTTTTTTGCTGCAATTTCTAGAGAACATTTGTTTTTTTTTGCAAATTCAGAAATATTTTTGATAGTAGTGTCACCAATTGATCTTTTTGGCACATTGATTATCCTCTCAAAAGATAAATCGTCCATTGGTTGATTTATGCATTTTAAATATGCCACACAATCTTTTATTTCTGCTCTTTCATAAAATTTGATTCCACCAATAATTCGATATGGAATGCCAGTTTTTAAAAATCTTTCCTCAAATTCTCTTGTTTGAAAAATAGCTCTTACTAAGATAGCAATTTCATTTAATGAATTATTTTTTTTAAAATTTTCAATAGTAGAGCTTATTTCAATTGCTTCATCTTTTACATTTCTAAAACAATCTAAAGTTACAGGTTCTCCCTCTTCTTGATTTGTATAGAGTGTTTTGCCCACTCTATTTTGGTTATTTTCTATAAGTTTCGAAGCTACATTTAAAATATTCTGAGTTGATCTATAATTTTTTTCTAATCTTATTATTTTTGTGTCCTCATAAATTTTATCAAATTCTAAAAAATTTTTAATTTCAGCACCTCGCCAACTATAAATAGACTGGTCATCATCTCCGACGCAGCAAATATTTGAATTTATTTCAGACATATATCTTAGCCATTCACTTTGTATAAAATTTGTATCTTGATACTCATCAACTAAAATATATTTGAATTTTCTTGAATATAATGAGCTTATATCTTTATATTTTTTAAATATTTTTACAGTATGCAAAATTAAATCACTAAAATCTGCTGCATTTAAGTCTATTAATTTTTGTTGATAAATTTTGTATATTTTTAAAAAATTTCTTTCAAGAGTTTCGCCTCTTTTTAGCAAAACATCTTCTGGGTACATCCCTTTATTTTTCCATTTATCAATAACTGCTAAAATATACTTTGGAGATATTTTTTTTATATCTACATTTTCTGCCTTACAAATATTTTTAATTAATCTTGATTGATCATCCTGGTCTATAATTGTAAAATTAGATTTTAATCCAACTGCATCTGCGTGTTTTCTAAGAATTTTTGAGCTAATTGAATGAAATGTACCTAGCCAAGGCAATCCTGTTGCCTCTTTTCTAAGTAGTTTTGATACTCTTAATTGCATCTCCTTTGCAGCCTTGTTTGTAAAAGTAACAGCAAGTATTTGATTGGAAAAAGCTTTATGACTTTTAATTATATGTGCAATTCTTGAAGTTAAAACCTTTGTTTTACCAGACCCAGCCCCTGCTACAATTAATAGTGGTCCCTCAAGATGTAAAACTGCTTCTTGTTGTTTTTCATTTAAATTTAATAAATAATCATCTTTTAACATATATTTATATTGTGTAAGTCTTGTTTTTTTAATGAATAAAATAAAACAAAATAAAATAACTTTCTTTTTAATTTTGTCTGTAATTGTAATAACCTTTTCATCATTAACTATTTTATCTTTACCAGTTTTATTTAATTATGAAAGCAAAGTTGCAAAAATTGAAAAAAATTTTTATCAAAATTTTAAATTATTTTTAAAATCATCTGGAAGTATTTCATATAAACCATTTCCAAAGCCACACTTTTTGGTAGAAAATGCATCATTAAATTTGATAAAAAATGAGCATAATAACTACTTATTTAAAACATCAAATTTAAAAATCTATGTTTCATTGAGAGATATATATTTACGATCCTTTAAAAATTTAATTTCCACAGAAATTTCAGATACAAATATAAATCTTACAATAATTGATTTAAAAGATATAAGGAAGCATTTATATGAAAAAGTCAATAAACCAATTATCTTCAAAAATTGTAAGATATTTATAAAAAATAAAGATAAAAAAGTAATATTAATTTCACCAGTAAAGAAAATTAATTATAAAATTAATAAAAAGATTAAAGTAAAAAATTTCTATATTGAAGGAGAGATTTTTGGTTTTAATTTTAAATCAGATTGGAAGAGATTTTACGAAAAACCAAAAAATAGCATTCATACAATTAATTTAATTAAACCATCAATTGAAATAAAAAATTTTTACAATTTTGAGGGTTATAAAAATTTTAATGGAACCACGGAAATTGAATATGCAAATGATAAATTAATATATAATTTGAATTTTAGTAAAGATAAATTAGCAATTAGATCGCCAGAAAACAAAAATATAAATTTTAATATTGATGCTAATATTTTACTTAATCCTTTTAATTTTGACGGAAAATTAAAAATAAAAAATAAAAAAGTAGAGAATATAATAGATAAACTCATTTTAAGAATACTATTATATGATGAAAATTATTTAGGTAACATTAATGGAGACTTAAAAATCGAATTTAATAATCTAAATAATAAGTTAATTAAAAATGGCCAAATTAAATTAAATATCAATGAAAAAAAAATAATCTTTGAAAAAATAATTTTTGATCTAAACAATATTGGTCAAATAAATTCAAATTTAAGTTTTATTGAGCATCAGGGTGAAGTTAAATTTTTTTCAAAAAATCACTTGATTATTAAAGATCACATTGAATTTGCCAAAGTTTTTCAAATTGGATCAAAAAAAATAAAAAATATAAAAAATATTCACTTTAATTTAGAAAAAAGTATTGGTGAGACAGATTTTATAATATCAGATGTGAAAATTAACGATTTAGAAATTAAAAATAACAAATCAAATGATTTTTATCTAATAAAAAACATACAGAATCTTAGAGCTTTTATTAGAAAAGTCTTTGATTAATTAGGACTAATCATTTTAAGAGGATTAATAATTTTTTCATAATCTTCTTTATTTATCAAACCTGATTTAAGCGCTTCATCCTTTAATTTTGTATTATTTTTTAATGCCTTTTTTGCAATTTTTGCAGCATTATCATAACCAATTTTGGGTACCAGAGCAGTAACCAGCATTAAAGAATTGTCTAAGTGTTCTTTGATTTTTTTTTTGTCTGCCTTAATTCCTTTAACACAATATAAGCTAAAATTTTTTACACTATCTGCCATAATATCTATCGATTGCAAAACGTTATAGGCCATCAAAGGTTTGAATACATTTAATTCGAAATGTCCATGACTACCTGCAATAGTTATTCCTGTATGATTTCCTATTACTTTTGCACAAACCATCGTTACTGCCTCACATTGTGTTGGATTAATTTTACCAGGCATAATTGAAGATCCTGGTTCATTTTCTGGAAGTTGAAGTTCTCCATAACCAGCCCTTGGTCCTGAACCCAAGAATCTTAAATCATTAGAAATTTTCATCAATGCAACTGCACATGAATTAAGTGATCCAGAAAAATTAACAATTGCATCGTGTGCTGCTAATTCTGAAAATTTATTTGGTGCAGGTTTAAAATTTATTTTGCAAAATTTTTTTATTTCTTTTACTATTTTTTTGTCGAAATTCTTTCTTGAATTTATTCCTGTTCCAACAGCAGTCCCGCCCTGAGCCAAATAATAAATATCATTTAAACAATATTTAATTCTATCTATACTCTTTGTAATTTGTTCTTTATAGCCAGAAAACTCCTGACCAAGTGATAATGGTGTTGCATCTTGAAGATGTGTTCTTCCAATTTTAACAATTTTTTTGAACTCTATACTTTTTTTTCTTAGTGAATTCTCTAACAATTTCAAACTTGGCAAAAGTTTGTTTAATGTTTCGATTGCAATTGAAATATGCATTGCTGTAGGGAAAACATCATTTGTTGACTGAGATTTATTTACATGATCATTTGGGTGCACTGGTTTTTTTGTACCTTTTTTACCATTTAAAATTTCTATCGCCCTGTTTGCAATCACCTCATTCACATTCATATTAGTTTGTGTTCCAGAACCAGTTTGCCAAACTTTTAATGGAAAATTTTCTCTCATTTTTCCTTTAATAACTTCATTTGAGGCTTTTATGATAGCTTTAGCAACCGCACCGGGAATTGACTTATCTCTCATATGAACTATTGCGGCACTTCTCTTTATGATTGCAATAGATCTTATTATTGATGATGGGACAAATATTTTTCCAATATTAAAAAATTTCTTTGATCTTTCAGTTGAGGCTCCCCAATATTTATCATTAGGCACCTTTATAATACCGATGCTGTCAAATTCTTTTCTTGTTTTCATTTGTTTGAAAATATAACTAAATAATTTATATACTAGTTTTTATTAATCTTACAGGAGTAAAATGACCAATTTTCAAAAAGTAAAAAATTTTATGGAGACTTTTGGGCAAGAAGTTAAATCAATACCATCTTTCAGTTCTGATAAAATTAATATGCTCAGGTACAATTTGATTAAAGAAGAATTGGAAGAATTTAAACAGGCTTTAGACAACAACGACCTTTTAGAGGTCGCAGATGCTTTAACTGACATATTATATGTTACTTATGGTGCTGGGCATGCATTTGGTATTAATTTAGATGCTTGTTTCGAAGAGGTTCAAAATTCAAATATGAGCAAGTTAGGAAGTGATGGAAAACCTATTTATAATGATCAGGGCAAAGTTATGAAAGGTCCAAATTATTTTAAACCAGATTTATCTAAATTTATTTAGTAATTTGTAGCCAATCAGGCTTCTTGATTTTAACTTTAGCAGAACCACAGTTAAATGTTTTGTTAAAATCAAATTTTTCATTTTTAAATTGGATAAGAGCATAGGGATAATTATCGTTTATTAACACTTTTCCAATTTCATCTTTCTCATTTGTTATGATATCATTCTCTAAATCACCCTCTATTACTTCAATTGGTAAAAGACGTTTGTTTAATTTGTCTTTTAACTTTATTCTGGCAGTATTTTCTTGTCCTACATAACAACCTTTTTTAAAATCTATTGCATTTAACTCATCAAAGTTACACTCAATACCAAAAAGTTTATTTTGAAGTTTTTCAGTATTATTTTGTGGAATACCAATTTCATGACTTAATTTGTAATATTCATTTTTATCTGCACTTTGAAGTCCAAGTTTTTTTAATGATAAATATAATTTTTCTAAATTGGTTACTATTCTTGCTCCAAGCTCTATATTTCTAGGATCTAAAAATATACTATCTTCTCTAAATTTTATTGTACTACCAGCATTAGAATTTGAATTTTCCATATCTAAAAATCTTTCTTTACTAATAACTGCAATTACAAATTCATTACTTAAATTTAAAATTTCTACTTTTGATCTAAGTTTATATAAATTTAATTGTTTAAATAAATTATCAATATTTTTTTTATCACAATCTAAAAAATATCCAGACTTATGTTTTAATATATTGAAATCATATAAATATTTTCCCTGTGGAGTAAGTAAAGCAGAGTAACATGAATTATTTTCATCTATTTTGTTAATATTATTTGTAACTATATTTTGGAGAAATTCTTTACATTCTTCACCCGAAACATATAAAAGTCCTCTGTCCTCTAAAATATAAACATTATTTTTTTTCATCATTGATAGATACTTTAGAATAATATAATAACAATTTTTCAAAATGTTAGATCTTATTATAAAAAATGGAGAATGTTATATCGAAGGAAAACTCACCAAGACTAATATTGGTATTCAGAATGGAAAAATCTCAATAATTGGTGATTTAATTAACGAACAGAGTAATGCATCTATTGATGCAAGCAATTTGCTAGTTTTACCTGGCTGTATGGATACCCAGGTTCACTTTAGAGAGCCTGGATCAACAAACGCAGAAGACTTACATACTGGAAGTAAGGCAGCTATTGCTGGAGGAATTACAAGTGTTTTTGAGATGCCAAATACAAATCCTCCAACAGCAAACATGAAAGAATTTAATAACAAGTTAAATCTTGCGAAAAATAGAATGTATTCAAATTATGCATTTTATTTTGGAGCAACCCCAGATAATTCCCCCGATTTAGCAAACCTTAAAGGTTTAGATGGTTGTTGCGGAGTAAAACTTTTTGCAGGATCGTCAACTGGAAATCTTTTAGTTGATAAAGAAGAAGATATTGAAAAAGTCTTTCAAAATACTTCAAAAATAGTTGCGGTACATTCTGAAGATGAGGAAATAATTAATTTAAGAAAAAAATTAATTGAAAAAGGCAATGTTCATACTCATCCTATTTGGAGAAACGAAGAATGTGCAATGTCATCTACTAGAAGGATTGTTAGGATTGCAAAAAGAATGAATAAAAAGGCGCATATATTACATGTTACAACAAAAGAAGAGGTAGATTTTTTATCGCAAAATAAAGGAAATATTACTTTTGAAATTACTCCACAACATTTAACGATATATGCACCAGATTGTTATGACAAACTTGGGACCTTTGCACAGATGAACCCTCCTTTAAGGGATAAGTCACATTATGATAGACTATGGTATGCTATTAGAAATAACTATAACGATACTATTGGTTCTGATCATGCACCTCATTTGAAAGAAAATAAATTAAAAGATTATCCTCAGTCACCATCTGGTATGCCTGGAGTACAAACATTATTACCCGTTATGCTAAATCATGTGAATGACAAAAAACTTACATTGGATCAACTAATTAAACTTCTTTGTGAAAATCCAGTTTCGGTATTTGGCATTAAAAATAAAGGATTTATCAAAAAAGATTATGATGCTGACTTTACAATAATAGATATGAATCGAACAATTGAAATTAAAAATGAAAATATTCATAGTAAGTGTGGATGGAGCCCATTTGATGGCTATAAATTTAAAGGTTCGCCAGTTTATACAGTTATTAATGGAGATATTAAAATGAAAGAAGATGAAATTTTAGGAGACCCATCTGGTAAACCAATTCTTTTTGATTGATTTATATAGTTTTACTTGAATACATATTTACAAGTGACACTCCAACTACAATAAGAAACATCCCCAATATAGCTTGCCAACTTAAAGACTGTTTAAAAATAATATATCCCAATATTGCAATAGTAAAAATACCAAGTCCACTCCAAGTTCCATAAACAATCGCAATTGGTAATTTATCAACTACAAAAGTAAGTAAATAAAAAGCAGATAAATAAAATCCAGCTAAAAATACTGTTGGTGTTACTTTTGTAAAGTTTTGAGTAACAGGAAGAAGCATTGTTCCACATACTTCACAAATAATTGCTCCTACTAAAAAAAGATATGTCTTAAGCATTATTTTAAAATATTACTATTTATTAAGTCTTCTTTTATCTCATCAAGGATAGCAGGATCATCAATTGTTGCAGGCATTTTATATTCTTCTTTATCAGCAATCTTTCTAATAGTTCCTCTTAGAACTTTCCCAGATCTGGTTTTTGGTAATCTTTTAACAACTATTGCTATTTTAAAAGCTGCAACAGGTCCAACTTTATCTCTAACCATTTGAACGCATTCTTTTGAAATAGTATCATTATCCTTTGAAACGCCTGCTTTTAGTGCAATTAAACCAATTGGCAATTGTCCTTTTAATTGATCTTTTATTCCTATCACCGCACATTCAGCAACAGATTGATGTTCTGATAAAACCTCTTCTATTGCACCAGTTGAAAGTCTATGGCCTGCAACATTTATTATGTCATCTGTTCTAGACATAATCCAAATATATCCGTCATCATCAATATGCCCTGCATCGTAAGTTTGATAGTAGCCGTTATAATTTGACATATAATTTTGTTTATATCTCTCATCTGCATTCCATAAGGTTGGGAATGTTCCTGGAGGCAGTGGAAGTTTAACAACAATATCTCCCATCTCATTTGGTTTAGCTATTGTTTGATCTGGTTTAATTATTTTTACATCATAGCCTGGGACTGCTTTACAGGCTGATCCATATTTTGTTTCTTGCATTTCAATTCCAGTACAGTTTGAACTTATCGCCCAACTAGTTTCAGTTTGCCACCAATGATCAATTACAGGAACCTTTAGTAAATTTTCAGCCCATTTAATCGTATCTGGATCTGCTCTTTCACCAGCTAAAAATAGTGATTCAAATGAACTTAAATCATATTTAGAAAAAAACTTACCCTCTGGATCTTCTTTTTTAATTGCTCTAAATGCTGTTGGAGCTGTGAATAAGGATTTGATTTTGTATTCTGATATTATTCTCCAAAAAACTCCAGCATCGGGAGTACCCACAGGTTTACCCTCAAATAAAAGAGTTGCACAACCTTTGAATAATGGAGCGTAGACAATATAGGAATGTCCTACTATCCAACCAATATCACTTGCTGACCACCAAATATCGTCTTGATCAATGTTATAAATATTTTTCATAGTCCATTTAAGAGCAACTATGTGACCACCAATATCTCGAACTATTCCTTTTGGAATACCTGTGGTCCCCGAAGTATAAAGGATGTAAGCATAATCATTGGCACTCATTTCAACGCAATCTTTATCATTTGCTCCAGATAGCGCTTCCTCCCAACTTATTTCTAAAGGTTTATTTAATTTTACTTCGTGATCTTTTCTTTGAAATAATATTACTTTTTCAACTTGGTGTTTTGCTAATTTTAAAGCCCCATCCACAAGTGGTCTATATTCAACTGTCCTTCCAGGTTCAAATCCACACGATGCTGTGATTAAAATTTTAGCTTTACTATCATCAATTCTACTAGCTAACTCATTTGAAGCAAAACCACCAAATACAACAGAGTGGATTGCTCCAATTCTCCCACATGCAAGCATAGCAACCACAGCCTCTGGTATCATTGGCATATAAATTATTACACGATCTCCTTTTTTAACACCTTGCTTATCTAGAGCTCCTGCAAATTTAGAGACTTTTTCTTTTAATTCTTTGAAAGTAAACTTTGATTTGTTACCTGTAATTGGGCTGTCATAAATTAAAGCAGTCTTATCACCTCTGCCTTGATCAATATGATGGTCTAAGGCATTGTAGCATGTATTTGTTACACCATCTTCAAACCATTTATAGAATGGAGGGTTGTCTTTTTTTAAAATCTTAGTTGGTTTTTTGAACCAAAACACATCTTCAGAAATTTTCTGCCAAAATTCCTCAGGATTTTTTAGAGATTCGCTGTAAATTTCTTTATAATTTCTGTTCATTTTGATTTGCTATTTGGTGTCATTTTTCTATTGAATTTATGCAACAGGTTGTATTTAATTTTAAAAAGTCAGTAAAATCAACACTTATAACGCGGCAAAAAGTCTTCAACAAACTAATTTAATTTGATATTAAGCCCCTAACTTTGGAGAAACCTTTGTGGTTTGTCCGTAGTTTAAATTTAAACTAAAAAAAACTAACGAGAGGGAGTTTTTTATGAAAAAACTTAAAATGTTTGCATTAGCAGCAGTAGCTCTATTTGGTCTTACTGGTGCAGCAAACGCAGCAACTGCTATGTTAGCTTCTGACGACTTCGTTGGGATTTCCTTTTGGGTAATCGCAATGGGTATGGCAGCAGCTACAGTATTCTTCTTCATGGAAAGAAATACTGTTGCAGCAGGCTGGAAAACTTCAGTAACAGTAGCTGGTCTTGTAACTGGTGTTGCATTCATTCACTACATGTACATGAGAGATGTATGGGTAATGACTGGAGATTCACCAACAGTATATAGATATATTGATTGGTTAATCACTGTACCATTACAGATGATCGAGTTTTACTTAATTCTAGCAGCAGTTAAGAAAATCCCAGGAGCAATCTTCTGGAGATTATTAATTGGTTCGCTTGTGATGTTAATTGGTGGATACTTAGGAGAAGCAGGTTACATCAATGCTATGCTTGGTTTCATAGTCGGTATGGCTGGATGGATCTACATCTTATATGAAGTATTCTCTGGTGAAGCTGGAAAAATTGCAGCTAAAACTGGAAACAAGCCATTAGCAACTGCATGGGGCGCTATGAGAATGATCGTAACAATCGGTTGGGCTATTTACCCATTAGGTTACATTTTTGGTTACCTAGTCGGTGGAGTAGACGCTAACTCATTGAACGTGATTTACAACTTAGCAGACTTCATCAACAAAATTGCTTTTGGTCTAGTAATCTGGTCAGCAGCAGTTTCACAAGGTGGAGCAAGAGCTAGATAATTAGCTTTTAATATTAAAAAGAGGCGGGTATGCTAAAACATACCTGCCTTTTTTTTTGGACTAAAAATAGAAAATGCTAAATTTCAAAAATTTGCCGCAGTCGCAAATTAGTTTATAAGAATTATTTATTTAACATGGCAAAAATCAAATATATAGAATTTAACGGAAAAGAACATGAAGTAGATGTGCCTAATGGAATGAGTGTTATGGAAGGAGCTGTTAGAAGTGACATACCTGGTATAGATGCTGATTGTGGAGGAGGCATGTCATGTGCGACTTGCCATGTATATATTAACGATGATGAATGGCTTAAAAAACTGCCTGAAAAAGAAATGGGTGAAGACGATATGTTGGATCAAGCTTTTGAACCTAAATCTAATAGCAGATTAAGTTGTCAATTAATCGTGTCAGATGATTTAGATGGTTTAACAGTCCATATGCCGGAGAAACAAGTTTAATGATTAAAACAGATGTAGTGATTATCGGAGCTGGTCCTACAGGTTTATTCTGTGCACACCAATTAGGTATCATTGGTTTAAAATGTGAAATAGTCGATAACCTTGATAAAATTGGAGGACAATGTATTGAGCTTTATCCTGATAAACCAATTTATGATATTCCTGCAGTTCCAGAGTGTACTGGAGAAGAACTTACAAACAATTTAATTGAACAGATAAAACCTTTTAATTTTAATTTTCACTTAAGTGACAGAGTTCAACAATTAAAAAATGAAAACAATAAATGGTTAGTTAAAACATTAAATGGTAAAGAATTTGAAACACCAAACGTTGTAATAGCAGGAGGTGTAGGCTCTTTTGAACCAAGAAAATTCCCAACTAAAAGTGCTGAAAAGTATGACGGAAAATCAGTTTTATATTCAATAAAAGACAAAACTATTTTTAAAGATAAATCAGTGGTTATTTTTGGAGGTGGAGATAGTGCACTTGATTGGGCCATAGAATTATCTAATTCATCAAAAGTAACACTTGTTCACAGAAGAGATGAGTTCAGAGGAGCTCCTGCAAGTGTTCAAAAAATAAAAGAATTAAGTGATAATAAAACTATTGATTTAATTACTAAATATTCAATTAAAGATGTCAAAGGAAATGGCTCATTGGAAAGTGTAGAAATAAAAAGTGAAACAGGTGAAAGTAAAGTTTTAAAAGCAGATTATGTATTAGGTTTTTTTGGATTAATAATGCAATTAGGACCAATCGCAGAGTGGGGTCTAAATTTAGATAAAAAAACAATTCCAGTAAATACTGAGAATTTTGAAACAAATAAAAAAGGAATATTTGCAATTGGGGATATCTGCACTTATCCAGGTAAATTGAAGTTAATTCTTTCAGGTTTTCATGAAGGAGCTTTAGCCGCAAGAGGCTGCTTTAAATATGCAAGACCTGATGAAAAATATAGATTTGAATTTACAACTGCATCCAGCACTATCAAAGATAGATTGGGTGTAAAAGAATGATAGAACTCTTTACTGCTGATACTCCCAATGGGTGGAAAATTAGCATAATGCTCGAGGAAATTGATTTTAAATACAAACTAACAAAAGTTAATTTGAGTGGAGATCAATTTAAACCAGAATTTAAAAAAATAAGTCCGTTTAATAAAATTCCTGTAATTATAGATCACGAGAACAATAAGACCGTATTCGAGTCTGGAGTTATACTTATGTATTTAGGTGAGAAAAGCAAGAAACTCTATCCTGAAGCAGACAGGCTAGACATAAATCAGTGGTTGATGGCTCAAATGGCTATTGTAGGTCCAATGATAGGCCAACATCATCAGTTTCATTATTATCATCAAGGAAAAAGTGAGTGGGGTGAGGAAAGATACTTCAAAATCACAAGAAAGATTTATGAAGATCTTGAAGCTAGATTGGCTCAAAGTAAATTTTTAGCAAATGATAAATACTCTATTGCTGATATTGCTACATGGTCATGGATTGCAAGACATAAAAGACACGACATTGGATTAAATAACTTTAAAAACTTGTCTAGGTGGTTTGTTGAAATTGCTGAACGTCCAGCTGTAGTAAAAGGGTTTAAAGCACTCAATAAAGATGCTGAAATAGATTTTCCTTAATCGTCAGCGTAAACTTTTTCGTCTTTTTCGTGTTTTTCTTGAGCTGCAATGCAAAGGGTTGCAACTGGTCTTGCCATTAATCTTTTTAAACCAATAGGCTCTCCAGTTTCTTCACAAAAACCGTATGTTCCATCCTGTATTTTTTTCAATGCACCATCTATTTTAGAAATTAATTTGATTTGCCTGTTAATAGCTCTCATCTCTACATTCTTCTCAGTGTATGAGCTTGCTTGATCAACTATGTCAGCTGATGCACTATTATCATCCATTGACGCCTGAAAAATCGCCTCATTATTAGATCTCTTTAAATCTTTTTTCCACTCCATTAATTTCATCTTGAAATACGCCAGATGTTTAGCACACATGTATTTCTCTTTTTCTTTTGGAGTATAAGTTTTTGAAATTCTTACCATGCTTAGCTATTTTGAGTTGGTGAATATATTCATGAATAAATGAGTGTCAAGAACGGTTTATTCATATAGATTGATGAAAATGGCCTTAAACAAAAGAAATATAAATAATATTTTTTATATTTTTGTAACGACCCACTTAATTCTATGGACAGTTGTTCCAACTATCACAAACTCCAATTTACCTTTGGATACAATTGAAGCTTTGGCTTGGGGTAGTAATTTAGATTGGGGATTTAATAAACATCCTCCATTAAGTGCGTTTTTTCCAGAAGTTTTTTTTCAAATATTTGGGCCACAAGATTGGGCTTATTATTTTTTAAGTCAAATTTTTGTAGTGATATCTTTTTTCATTATTTTTAAATTATCGCAGGAAATTCTTAATGATGGTACTTTGAGCTTGTTATCAGTTTTTCTTATTGAAGGGATATACTTCTATAATTTCACAACTCCAGAATTTAATGTAAATGTTTGCCAATTACCTTTTTGGTGTTTAACCGTTTATTACACTTGGAAAATATACAACAGTAAAAAAATTGAGCTCTATGATTGTATTTTATTAGGAGCTGCAGCAGCTTTTGGAATTCTATCTAAGTATCTTTTTATATATTTATTAGTCGCAATAGATTTATTGTTTGCATATTTAATATTTTTTAAAAAATCAAAAAAGTTTGATTTTAAATATTTAGTTTCTTTAGAAGTATTTTTTGTAATTTTAATCCCACATATAATTTGGTTATTCAATAACGATTTTATTACAATTAAATATGGTTTTGCTCGTGCAGGTTTGGATGAAGGACAGATAATAAATCATCTTAAATATCCATTGATATTCACATTAAAACAAATTGGTATTTTAGTGCCATTTTTAATTCTAGTTTGGCTACTAATAAAAAAAATTCCAAAAAAATTTAATTTAAAAGATGAAAAACTTTTATTTTTAATATTTATTAATTTGGTCCCAATTGCTCTAGTTTTTATGACAGCTTTAATAACCGGATCAAAAATTAGAACTATGTGGATGACCCCTTTTTACCTATTCTTTGGAACTTTATTTATTTACCTGTTGAAAACTCAAATAAACATTAAGAAACTAAATTCTTTTTTAGTAGGATTTATATTTTTATTTTTATTATCTCCAATTTTGTATGGTTATGTCTCAATATCTCAGACTGATAAAAGGACTGATTATCCTGGAAGAGATATAGCTATAAAGGTTCAAATGGCATGGCATGAACAACATGATGAACCTATTAAATATGTGCTTGGTGATGAATGGGCCGCTGGAAATTTATCATATCACATTAATTCAAGGCCTATTTGGAAAGGCTTTGTTACAAAGCAAAAATTGAATTCATTTGATAAATATATGTGTATTGATAAGATTTGTGTTGGATCGTAGATATGAAATTCAATAAAAACATACTTTTTATCGTCTTTATTGTTGTAATAATAGAGCTGTCTGGACATGGAATTGTAGCCTCTTTGCTGAGGTTGCTTGCAAGTTAAATAAATGAAAATTACTATTTTAACACCAGTTTACAATGACTGGAAATCAGCTTCAAAATTAATTGAAGAAATAAATACAATTGTAAAAGACTTAGATGCAGAATTTTCTCTTGTTATTGTCAATGATGCATCAACTGAGGAAAAACCAACCACTATCTCCAATACAGAAAATTTATTATCGATTGAAATTTTAAATATTAAAAACAATCAAGGACATGGAAGATGTATTGCAACAGGACTTAAACATATATTTCAAAATAAAGAATTTGATTATGTAATTCCAATGGATTCAGATGGTGAAGATAGACCTGAAGAAATCAAAAGTTTTCTTGAGTATATTAATTATGATGAAGGAAAACCAATCGTAGGAGAAAGAGTAAAAAGATCTGAAAATATTATTTTTAAAACTTGTTACCATCTACATAAAATAATTACTTATGTATTTACTGGTCATTCGATAAAATTTGGAAATTATACGTGTCTTCCAAAGTCAACTGTTGAGAAATTAATAAACGATAAATCTACTTGGTGCAGCTTTTCAGGAGCATTGGCAAAATTAGAGAAAGATAGATCTTCATCTCCTTCAGAAAGAGGTAAAAGATATTTTGGTCCTTCTAAAATGAGTTTTAAAAATTTAATTAAGCATTCTTTAGCAATCATAGCTGTTTTTAAATCTACAGTTATTATTCGATCAATTTTATTTTATGCTATTTATCTAATTTTAATGGCTGATTACATAAGTGTTGTTACAGCTATTCCATTAGGTCTAATTATAGTTTTTGGATTATCAGTTGTAATGATTGGAAGAAGAGAAAATTTGGAGGAATTAAATAATTCTTTAAATAATATTGGAAGTATAGATACTATAAAATAAATCAATATAAAAAATTATGAAAAAAATTTTACTAATATTATCTGCATGTTTGTTTTTATTTTCAAATTTTTCATACGCAGAAAAACAACACATAAAAATGAAAAAAAAAGAGAAAAAAGACTTTGCACATTTTGTGCTTAAGGCCCAATTAGAAAATAAAATGGTTTTTACTAAAAGAAATGTACCTAATCGTGAAGGTCTGTATAAGTTTTTTGATAAATTCGAGGATAATATGGGTGTCTCTGAAAAAGGAATTGAATTTAATTTAAGTTATTCAGACATAGGTGATAAGAATGATTGGGCCAGATGGGGTAAACCTGGTTTTGCTCAAAGGTTTCAAATTATGGAGCCTTACAAAGAAACTACAAAAAAAAGGCAAAACAAAATGGTATAGGATTGCTTATTTTATTTCTAATGAAATAGATACTGACCAACACAATATTTCTTTATTTGATTTTAAGATGCTTTATGGAAAACCTGAAAAAGCAGTAGGACCTAGTTTCAACTATAACAATAATAAATTTATTTGGTTATTTAATGGTCCTAATTATAGAGTTACTAAAAATGAAGTTGGCGAGCAATATAACTTTGAACATTATGTTGTTCATTTTGATAAAAAATTTAAACCACTAAAAGGAAAATGGGTAAATATTTTAGTCAATGCTAAATGGGCAAAAGATGGATTTTTACATTTATGGATTGATGGAAAGTTAAGATCTAGTTATTTTGGAGATGTATTAGGTGGAGCTTCTAGTGTGAGATTTAAATTTGGACCGTACAGAAATTATATGACTGCCGCCACAGATAAAGGTTTAAAAATAAAAGATGCAATTATTCGTTATTCTAACGTTGGTAAAGCTGATACCTGTGATGAGTTATGGAGTGGCTGTGACGAAGTAAAAGGACAACTAAAAAATCAATCTCAAGTTCATGGTGTAATTGGTGTTGCTCTCTGTAAACCAGCTGACGAGGATAAAGAGGGTACTTGTGAAGATCTCGGCTATCCAGGAAACCCTAAACCTTTTTAATTAAGCTCTAATTGTTGGTAAACAATAAAAATCAGCTGTATCTATTTTTGAGTTATAATCTCTTTTCATGCTCCAGGACTTTCTAACACCAGCACTTGCGAGACTTAATGTCGATCTTCCATACCTATAGTTTGTATTATCAATTGATCTCATAAGTCTATTAATTCTCTCATCTTTTGCAGATGAAAATAAGTTTTCATTATTTTCAGCATCTGTTAATCCAGTTAGCATCACTCCTGCTTTTTGATAACGATGTCCCTTCCTAAAGATTACTTTTAAGACAGATAAAGCATTTTTTACGATCTCTATACTATTGTTAGTTGCTATAGGAAAATCAACAGTTCTGGAGTTTGAATAAAAGCCAAATTGTTTTTGAAATGGACTGGTTCTAACAAATACCATAACTGCTTTTGCAACAAGGTTTTCAGATCTTATTTTCTCTGATGCATTTAAACAATAACTAGCAACAGCTTCTTCTAGTTCTTGGAATTTTTCTATTCTTTTTCCAAATGATCTTGATACTACACAGCTTTTTCTTTTTGATGCTGTTTTTTCTAAATCAATACAAGGTACACCTCTAAGTTCCATTGCAGTTCTTGAACTTAGAACATTTGAGGATTTTTTAATCCAGGTGTTTGATTTATTTTTTAATTGTTTAGCATTATAAATTCCATTTTTTTGATAAAACTTTGTCATCTGTTTTCCAACACCCCAAACATCGTTAATATCAATTTTTTCAAGAATAGGATCGAGATTTTCTATTCCAATTAAACTTGTAACACCTGATTGTTTTTTCTTAGCTATATGATTTGCAACTTTACTTAAAGTTTTAGTTTTAGCTATTCCTATACTTGTTGGAATACCAGTCCACTTTAAAACTGTTTCTCTAATTTCTCTTCCAACTTGCTCTACTTCATTGTCAGAAAAATTTGATAAATCCATAAATGCTTCATCAATTGAATAAACTTCAATATCAGAGTTAAATCTTTTTAAAGTTCTCATTACTCTTCTAGATAAATCTCCATACAAAGAATAATTTGATGAGAATACTTGTACATCATTTTTGATAATAATATCCTTTGCTTTAAAGTAAGGTTCACCCATTTTAATTCCTAAAGCTTTTGCTTCAGTGGATCTTGAAACTATACAGCCATCATTATTAGATAAAACTACAACAGGTTTTTTCCTTATTTTTGGATTAAATAGTCTTTCACAAGAAACATAGAAAGAATTACAGTCAACCAGTGCTAATTTTTTAGTGTACTGAATGTATGACATAGGTGACTACTCCCCAAATAAAAATATCTTGTTCTTCATTTATTAAAATTCGATCAGAAAATTCTTTAGAACCTGATGTTAAAAATTGTTTATCTTTTTCTTTAACTAAAGTTTTAACAACGAGCTCATCATGAACATTTGCTATGACAGTTGAAAAATTTTTTGGAGTTAAGCTTTTGTCTACAACTAATAAATCACCATCATTTATTCCAACATCCACCATTGATTTTCCTTGAACTCTTATTATGAAAGTTGCTGGAACATTTTTGATTAGATGTACGTTTAAATCTATATCTTCTTCTATGTAGTCAGTTGCAGGGGAAGGAAAACCAGCTCCTGCTTTATGTAAATAATAAGGTATTGTTAGCTTCATAAGTGTTCTTGTTTTGTTCTTATTAGTACATGAGTTATACAATAGTGTCAATTAGGTTGTATTTTGAGTCTGTAAGTGAATCAAAAGTGAATCAAAACGTGAACATCCAAAACCATATTTTGTGCTATTGTGGATAACTTAAACCATTAGTAGTCTATAATCCTAATTTAATTATAAAAGGAGAGAAGCATGAGTTCAATTGAAGTTAAAAGTTTTGATAATCCAGATGAAAGCAATACCAGTTTCAACAATGCCAAAATGGATATCGTAAAAGTGGGAGATCAAAGAGTAATGAGATTAGTTTTGCAGCCAGGATGGAAATGGTCACAAGATATTAAACCAACTGTAGGAACTGATAGCTGTAAAGCAAAACATCTTGGAGTAATAGTTTCAGGAGCAGTTTGCGCCAAACATGATGATGGAACAGAATTAACATATAAAGCAGGTGATGCATATTCAATTGACCCAGGTCATGACGGCTGGGTAGTTGGTGATAAGCCAGCAGTTGTTTATGAGTTTCATGGAAAATGGGGAGAATAATTAATGCCGAAACTAACATGTCATTGTGGATGTGTAGAAGCAGAAATTAATGTTCCAATTAATGAATTACCAAAAAATTGTAAGATGTAACTGCTCTATATGTAAAAGAAAAAATGCAACAATGGGAATGGTTAAAAATGAAGATTTTAAAGTTACTAAGGGAGAAGATAAATTAAAACTTTATCAGTACCATACGAAAGTTGCTAATCATTACTTTTGTATTGAATGTGGAATTTACACACATCATAACCCAAGAAGTGCACCCGCCATGACTGGTTTCAATTTAGGTTGTGTAGATGAAGTTAAGGCCGATGATTTAAAAGACGTTGTTTTCTTTGATGGTTTAAACCATCCACTTGACCAAAAATAAAATTAAATGAATTTAGTTGAGGATTGTTTAAATAAAGTAAAAAAAGATTGTTATAAGTTTATTAAAACACAAGAAACATCTTCTGATAAATTTAAAAACAAAGACAAGATGTTAAAACATTTTCTTGTCCCAATGAGTTTCTGGATTGCAAAAAAAACAAATTTTAAGAAACCTTATATTGTTGGTTTAACAGGAGGACAAGGAACTGGAAAAACTACTATAAGCTCTATCTTAATGATAATTTTAAAGAAATATTTTAAGTTAAAAGTTTTCAAAATATCAATTGATGATATTTACAAAACAAAGAATGATAGAATAAAGTTATCAAAGAAAGTTCATCCATTATTATTGACAAGAGGTGTGCCCGGGACCCATGACATAAGTTATATGTCTAGCTTTATTAAAAAAGTAAACTCTAGAAAATTTAAATCAATTATATTACCCAAGTTCGATAAGGCAATTGATGACAGATTTACAAAAAAAAATTGGTACAAAGTAAATAGTAGACCAGATGTAATTATTTTCGAAGGTTGGTGTGTTGGAGCAAGACCTGAAAGCTTAAAAACATTAAAAAAAAGTGTAAATATGATGGAAAAAAATGATGATAATAAATTAATCTGGAGAAAACACGTTAATGACCAGCTAAAAAAAGGATATAAAAAACTTTATAGTAAGCTCGATTGTTTATTATTTTTAAGGGCAGAAAATTTTAGTTTATTACAAAAGTGGAGAGTTATTCAGGAAAAAAAACTTAAATTAAAAAATAAGAATAAGAAAACAAAAAAAAAAATTATGACTAAAAAAGAAGTTTTAAAATTTATGCAAACTTACCAGAGAATTACTCAAAATATGTTTAAATATGCGCCAAAATACGCATCTATAGTTATTAAATTAAATTCTAATCATCAAATAAATTCTGTAAAGTACAATTAATGAAAAAAATAATAATAATAATTTTTAGTTTTTTTTGCTTAACAGCTCAATCGCTTGCTGTCACATTATATGAAGCATTAAATGAAACTTACAATAACAATAAACAATTAAATGCTGAGAGAGAAAATATAAAAGCATCAGAAGAAGATCTGAATATTTCTAAAGCCGATTATATGCCCTCCTTGAGTTTAAGTGGGTCAAAGAGCCTTGAGGAAACAAATAAACTAACAAATCAAAGTGGTGGTGATGCAACTATTAGTGATTCAGATCCATTCACAACATCCATAAAATTAGAACAAACCTTATTGGATTTTGGAAGAGACCTTAACTATGAAAAGAATTTAATAGGTTTAGAACTTTCAAAAGCAAAATTATTTAAAAAAGAACAGGATGTTCTTTACAGTGCTATAGAAGCTTTTACATCTGTAATTTTATCAAGAGAAAAAGTTGCGATTAATAGACAAAATTTAAACTTACTTATTAAACAACTTGAAAATGATAAAGTTAGATTAGATAGAGGACAAATAAAAACTGCTGATTTATCACAAACTGAATCTTCTCTTGCAGGAGCAAGCGCTCAACTAACTCAAGCAAGAAGTGAATTAATGATTAATAAATTAAATTATGAAAATATTATTGGTAAACTTTTAAATACAAATGAGTTAAAAAAGACAAACAGAGCAATTGTAGGAGTTCCAAGCGAACTTAGTACAGCAATCAATTTAGCAAGAGAGAACAATCCAGATATAATGATTGCTAAAATAGAATTAAATCAGTCCGAAATGGATATTGCAATTGCTGAAAGTGACTTAAAACCTAGCGCATCTTTATCTTTAGAAAGATCATATGCTGAGGATTTTAGTTCAACTTATGACCAAAGAGAAAAGGATACACTTAAAGCAACAATTAGCTGGCCATTTTATTCAGGTGGAAGTAAACGTGCAAAAATAAACAAGAATACAAATCTAAAAACTAGAAAAATTTTATTATTTGAGGATGCAGTAAAAACAACTGAAAAAAATGTTGGAAGTGCTTGGTCAAATCTTGAAGCATCTAAAAGTTTTTTAAATTCTGTACGATCTCAAGTTAGAGCAGCAAAAATTGCTAACGAAGGAATAGCTGCAGAGTATGAAAGAGGTTCAAGAACAACGCTAGATGTTATTCAATCAAACTCTTTGTTGTTGGCTGCAAAAATTTCCTTAGCAGAATCTGAGCGAAATAATCTTATCGCCCAATATAATGTTCTAAAAGCTATTGGTTTATTGAATAGCGAATACCTAAAACTTAAGTAATTTAACGATTTTAAGCTATTTTGAGAAATATATTGCCAATGAGAACAAAATGTGTACATTTAAAACCATGATTCGAGTGTTAAAAAAAGCAAAAAAAGAGGCAAAAAATGACTAAAAATAACCTAAAAGTGGTGAAAACCGCAAAAGATAAAGAATTGGAAAACAAAGAGAAAAATAAAGCATTAGACGCAGCAATCAGCCAAATTACAGATAGCTTCGGAAAAGGCTCAGTAATGAAGCTTGGTGAGCAAAAAGCTATGGATGTTGAGTCTATCTCAACTGGATCTTTAAGCTTAGATCTTGCTTTAGGAATTGGTGGATTACCAAAAGGAAGAATTATTGAAATTTATGGACCAGAGTCTTCAGGAAAAACTACATTAGCATTACAAGTAGTTGCAGAAGCACAGAAGGCAGGCGGAATTTGTGGTTTCGTTGATGCAGAACACGCTTTAGATCCAGTGTATGCAAAGAAATTAGGTGTAAATACTGAAGAGTTGCTAATTTCTCAACCAGACACAGGTGAACAAGCTTTAGAAATTACTGATACATTAATTAAATCTGGCTCAATGTCAGTTCTTGTTGTGGACTCTGTAGCTGCATTAACGCCTAGAGCTGAAATTGAAGGCGACATGGGTGATACTCATGTTGGTTTGCAAGCTAGATTGATGTCTCAAGCATTGAGAAAATTAACAGGCTCAATTTCACGAACTAATACAATGGTTATTTTCATTAACCAAATTAGAATGAAAATCGGTGTTATGTTTGGAAGTCCAGAAACAACATCAGGTGGAAATTCTTTAAAATTCTACTCATCAGTTAGAATGGACATTAGAAGAATTGGAGCAATCAAAGATAAAGATAATATCGTTGGTAACACAACAAGAGTTAAAGTTGTGAAAAATAAAGTTGCTCCACCATTTAAAGTTGTTGAGTTTGACTTAATGTATGGAAAAGGAATTAGTAAAGTAGGGGAACTAATAGACCTAGGTGCCAAAGCAGATATTGTAGAGAAATCTGGAGCTTGGTACGCTTACAAAGGTGAAAAAATTGGTCAAGGTAGAGAGAATGCGAAACTTTACCTTGAACAAAATCCTAAAGCCGCTGCTGAAATTGAAATGGCAATTAGAGAAAAGGCTGGAGTGATCTCAAAGAAAATTGAGGGAAATCCACTAAGCGAGGAAAAAGTAGAGGCTCAAAAAAAAGAAGAAGAAGTTCCTACTAAAAAAAATTAGCAGATAACTTTTAGTTATTAAAAAGGCGCTCGAATGGGCGCCTTTTTTCCCTTCAGAGGTGTAGACATCAATAGAAAAAGCTGTATTTTAACAAAATATGGCAAAAACATTAAACGAGATCAGATCAACTTTTTTAGATTATTTCGAAAAAAATGATCACAAGATAGTTGAGTCTAGCAATTTGGTTCCAAATAATGATCCAACATTAATGTTTGCAAATTCAGGAATGGTCCAGTTTAAAAATGTTTTTACCGGATTAGAAAAAAGGGATTATCAAAGAGCTACTACTTCTCAAAAATGTGTAAGAGCAGGAGGTAAACATAACGATCTTGAAAACGTTGGCTACACTCCAAGACACCATACATTTTTTGAAATGCTTGGAAATTTTTCTTTTGGAGATTACTTCAAGGAAAGGGGAATTGAACTTGCTTGGAATTTAATTACAAAAGATTTTGGATTAAATAAAGATAGATTATATGTAACGGTATTTCATGAAGACGATGAAGCCTTCAATTTTTGGAAGAAAATAGCGGGTTTTAGCGACGATAGAATTATTAGGATAGCAACTTCAGATAACTTTTGGTCAATGGGCGAAACAGGCCCTTGCGGACCTTGTTCAGAGATATTTTATGATCATGGAAATCATTTAAAAGGTGGTTTGCCCGGAACCAAAGATGAGGATGGCGATAGATATATTGAGATATGGAATTTAGTCTTCATGCAATTTGAACAAGTTTCAAAAGATAAAAGAATTAATCTTCCAAAACCTTCTGTAGATACTGGAATGGGTTTAGAAAGAATTGCAGCATTACTTCAGGGCACACATGATAATTACGAAACAGATCATTTTAAAAAATTAATTAGTTCGATTTCTGAATTTACAAAAGTGAAACAAGATGAAAATAATTTATCAAGCTTTAGAGTAATTGCAGATCACTTAAGAGCTAGCTCATTTCTTCTTGCAGAAGGAGTATTACCTTCAAATGAAGGTAGAGGTTATGTTCTTAGAAGAATAATGAGAAGAGGAATGAGACATTCTCATTTGCTAGGTTCTAAAGAACCAGTCTTCAATAAAATCTTTGATACATTGAAAGATGAAATGAAAGGAAATTATCCTGAATTAGAAAGATCAGAGACTTTAATTAAAGAAACATTAAAAATGGAAGAAGAAAAATTTTTAGTTTTACTTGATAGAGGAATTAAAATTTTGAATGATGAAATTTCAAAAATAAAAAAAGTTTTACCAGGTGAAGTAGCGTTTAAATTATATGATACTTATGGTTTCCCACTAGACTTAACAGAAGATATTTTAAAAAACAAATCTTTAACTGTTGATCAAAATAAATTTGATGAGCTAATGAAAAAGAGCAAAGAACTTGCAAAACAAAACTGGAAAGGTTCGGGAGATGCTTCTGAAGAAGAAATCTGGTTTGGTATAAAAGATAAAATAGGACCTACAGAGTTTCTTGGATATGAGTTTAACCAATCAGAAGGAGTGGTGTTATCAATAATTAAAAATAATAAAGAAGTACAAAAAGTTTCAAATGGTGAGGCAGGGATAATTATTACTAATCAAACCCCTTTTTATGGAGAGTCTGGTGGACAAGTTGGAGATCAAGGAACAATAGTATCTGGTAACTCAGTATTTGAGGTTACAGATACTCAAAAAAAACTTGGAGATTTGTTTATACATCATGGAATTCTAAAATCTGGTGAGATTAAGATTAAAGACGTCGTAGAAATGAAAATAGATATTGAAAGACGTAACAATCTTAAGGCATATCATTCTGCAACTCATTTATTACACGAGTCTTTGAGAAGAACATTGGGAAAGCACGTTATGCAAAAAGGGTCTTTGGTTGCGCCTGATAGACTAAGATTTGACTTTAGTCATATGAAACCAATTACTGAGGATGAATTAACAATTATCGATAAATTAGTTAATGAATACGTACAAAACAAAACTGATGTAACTACAAGAATTATGACACCAAAAGCTGCCATTGAAAAAGGTGCTTTAGCTTTTTTTGGTGAAAAATATGGAGAAGAAGTGAGAGTAGTTTCTATGGGAGCGGAAAATAACTCTTACTTTTCAACAGAATTATGTGGTGGAACACATGTAAAAAATACAGGAGATATTGGAAAATTTAAAACTGTTAGCCAATCCTCAATAGCTGCTGGAGTTAGAAGGGTTGAAGCTTTAAGGGACAAACAACTCGAAATATTCTTAAAAAATAAGGAAAAAATGTCAAACCTTTCTGCACAAAAGGATGAAGACAGTATTAAAGAGGTGTCTACTCAAATTATTAAATTAGGTGGAAAACCAAATCTAGAAAATAAAGATACGAAAGGATTAATTAAAGACCTTAATAAACAATTAGAACAATTAAATGTTCAATCAGTTTTAGCTGATAAAACAAAAAACATAATTAAAGATGAAAATATAAATGGCACTCAAGTTAGATTACAAAAAGTTCAAGATTTATCTCCAAAAGACCTAAGAAAACTTGTTGATGCAGGTAAAAAAGAATTGGGTGAAGGAATAGTAGTAGTATTTGCAAATAAGGATGAGAAAGTTGGTCTTGCTGTAGGTGTAACAGAAAATTTAACAAATAAATACGATGCAGTTAAATTTGCAAAACTAGGATCTGAAATTATTGGTGGAAAGGGCGGTGGAGGTCGTAAAGATTTTGCACAGGCTGGAGGGCAAGACTCAAATAAAATCGACGAAGCTTTACAAAAACTAAAAACCTTAATTTAATTTTTGTTTTAAACTTGCGTCAATTACATCTAAAAACTGGTTAGTTGTTAAATATTTTGTAGAAGGTCCAATAAGTATTGCCAAATCTTTGGTCATTGATCCAGATTCAACTGACTTAACACATACTTCTTCAAGTGTTTTGGCAAATTTAATTAATTCATCATTGCTATCTAACTTTCCTCTGTGCGCCAAACCTCTTGTCCACGCAAATATAGATGCAATTGGATTGGTTGATGTTTCTTTACCTTGCTGATGCATTCTAAAATGTCGAGTAACAGTTCCATGAGCCGCCTCTGCTTCCATTGTTCTGCCATCAGGTGCTAATAAAACACTTGTCATTAAACCTAAAGAACCATAACCTTGAGCAACAGTATCTGACTGAACATCACCATCGTAATTTTTACAAGCCCAGATATATTTACCATGCCACTTCATTGCACAAGCAACCATATCATCGATTAACCTGTGTTCATAAGTTATATTATTTTTTTCAAATTCTGATTTAAAATCTTTTTCAAAAACATTTTGAAATATATCTTTAAATCTACCATCATATTTTTTTAGTATGGTATTCTTTGTCGATAAATATACAGGCCATTTTTTTATTAGGCCATAATTGAAACATGATCTTGCAAAATCCTCTATTGATTTATCTAAATTATACATTGAAAGAGCAATACCTGGTCCTGGGAAATTAAATACTTCATATTTTTTTTCATCACTTCCATCTTCCGATGTCCATTTAACTTCTAATTTACCTTTTCCTGGAACTAAAAAATCTGTAGCTCTATATTGATCACCAAAAGCATGCCTTCCAATAATTAATGGATCTGTCCAAGATGGGACAAGTTTAGGAATATTTTTACAAATTATTGGCTCTCTAAATACAGTTCCTCCAATAATATTTCTTATTGTTCCATTCGGTGATCTCCACATTTTCTTTAATTTAAATTCTTCAACTCTCGCTTCGTCAGGAGTAATAGTTGCGCATTTGATACCTACTCCATTCTTTTTAATTGCATTAGCACAGTCGATGGTAATTTTGTCATCTGTATCATCCCTGCTTTTCATTCCTAGATCGTAATACTCAATGCCTAAATCTAAATAAGGTAGAATTAATTTGTTTTTGATAAATTCCCAAATTACTCTTGTCATTTCATCGCCGTCTAGCTCGACAATGGGATTTTTTACCTTAATTTTGCTCATTTTTTGATGTATCTTAATAATTGAATTTATACTTTTTATATACATATTAATCCAGAATTATCAATTGAACGATTATGATAGACAAAATTTTTCCAAAGATTCATAACGAAGGCTATAAATTTATAGTAATTTTTGTAGTAGCAACGATCATTCTATATTTCATTCATGGTTTTTTAGGTTTCATAGGTTTGGTCTTAAGTATTTGGTGTTATTATTTTTTTAGAGATCCAGAGAGAATTCCAATAAATGATGAGAACTATTTAACAAGTCCTGCTGACGGATTGGTTTTACAAGTTTTAGATACAAACGGACCAAAAGAATTGGGACTTGAAAATAAAAAATTTAAGAAAGTAAGTATATTTATGAATGTATTTGACTGTCATGTGAATAGATCTCCATGTTCAGGAAAAATTGAGGAAATTTTATATAAACCAGGAAAATTTATTAATGCATCTCTTGATAAAGCTAGCGAAGACAATGAAAGAAATTATTATAAAATTAAAAATTCTCATGGAGAAGACATAATTGTAGTCCAAATAGCAGGACTGGTTGCACGGAGAATAGTAACAGATACCTCAGTTGAAGAAAATGTTGATCAAGGATCTAGAATAGGGATGATTAGATTCGGAAGTAGAGCAGATTTATATTTTGAAAACTATGAACCATTAGTAAAAGTTAATCAAAGAGCAGTTGCTGGAGAAACATTGATAGCTAAAAGATAAATGGAAAACCCAAAAAAAAATATAAGATTAGTATCAAATAAAAATTCAAGAGTAATTTTACCGAATATTATGACTTTGGTCGGAGTTTGTATTGGCTTGACTTCAATTAAGTTTGCATTTGATGGAAGATTTGAATTATCAGTTATTGCAGTTTTAATTGCTGCAATCATTGATGGTTTAGATGGAAGAATTGCAAGATTAATTAAAGCCACATCAAAAGTTGGAAAAGAATTAGATTCATTAACGGATGTAATTAGTTTTGGAGTTGCACCAGCATTTATAATGTATTTCTGGGCGCTAGATAATATCGGCAGATTTGGTTGGTTAATATCTTTAATATATGTAGTTTGTGTTGCCTTAAGGCTTGCAAGATTTAATGTTTCAACAGGAGGTGAACCTTCATGGAGAGATAATTTTTTTGAAGGTATTCCATCACCAGCAGGTGGAGTATTAGTATTAATGCCATTAATTTATAGTTTTAGCGAAGTTCAGTTTATAACTATTAATAAAAATATTATTGTTCCATCTTTATTCATTGTTATTTCTGTACTTTTGATAAGTAAAATTCCTACATATTCTTTTAAAAGAATTGTTGTTCCAAGAAGTACTTCAATATTTCTTTTATTTGGAATAATTTTATATTTTGGTTTGTTGCTAATATATACCTTTAATACAATTATAATTTCGGGAATTATTTATTTATTAATGATTCCAGCAAGTTCAATTCATTACTTATTTTTAAAAAAACAAAATAAAGAAAAGGATGATGGCGTTGATCATCACGAAGATATTTTGTAATGAAAGAGAATGTTATTATTTCTCTAGCAGACTCTAATTACTTTGAACTGCTAAATGAATTAATAGACTCTATTAAACAATTTAATCACAGTGAAAAGGTTGCTATTTGTATACTTGATGCGGGTTTAACAGAGGAGCAAACCGTTCTTCTAAAAAATAAAGTAGACGAGATCAAAAAAGCTGAATGGGATATTGAGGTTCCACAATCTAAAGTTAAAGGTAAAGAATGGCTAAAAAGTCAGGTATCAAGAGCGTTTCTTCCAAAATATTTTCCAAATTATAAAAAATACCTGTGGATCGATTGTGATGCTTGGGTTCAAGATTGGAGTTCAATAGACTTATATTTTAAGGCTTGTGATAATGGTAAACTAGGGATTACCCAGACAATGACACCTGGATATAGAATATTAAGTAACGTTAATTGGTTGTTTGGAAAATTAGCAATTATAAAATCTCAAAATTTTAAACATGCTATTAAATCTAAAATTGACATTAATAAAGCAAGAAAGTTAGCATTTGCTCCGCATATTAATATTGGTGTTTTCTCATTAGAAAAAGACTCTAGCTGCTGGAATGTTTGGCAAAAAAATTTAAAAACTACTCTTAGTAACGGCCAAATATTTGGTTCAGAGCAACTAGCAATAAATATATGTGTATATATTGATAATGTAGATGTTGAATTTCTTCCTCATAATTGCAACTGGTTAGCTAGCAACTTACTTCCAAAGTTTGATGAAAAGAATAAAATTTTCGTGGAACCTTTTTTACCAAATCATAAAATTGGAATTATACATTTGGCTAGTGGTATTAAAGTAAATGATAAAGATATGAGAAACGAGAAAAATCTAGAGATAGAATTAAATACTTTGGATAATAATAAAATCTCAAAATCTTTAAGGTTCAAAACTAATTGAAAAAAAATAAAATCTCAAAAAATTGGATTAACAAGCAGAGAAGAGATATTTATGTTAGACAATCAAAAGTTGAAGGATATAGATCAAGAGCTGTTTATAAATTAAAAGAAATTAACGAAAAATTTAAATTTTTAAAAAATAATATATCAGTAATAGATCTTGGAGCTGCTCCTGGAAGCTGGTCTCAATATATATCAAGTAATTTAAAATGTAATAAGCATTTAGCAATAGATTTAAAAGAAATAGAAGAAATAAAGAATGTAAAAATTATAAAAGGAGATTTTACAGATACTGAACAGCAAAATAAAATTAGTAATTATTTTGGAGGAAAAATTGACCTGATTATTTCAGATATGGCAGTCAATACTACGGGAAATAAAAATCTAGACTCTATGGTAACTGGAGAATTAGTTTTAGAAGCTTTAGATTTTGCTAGAAAAATGATGAAGCCTAATGGCTATTTTGTCTCAAAATTATTTATGGGAACTTCATTTAATGAGATAATTGCATTTTCAAAAAAGAATTTTGTAAAATTTTATGTTTATAAGCCTCCCGCAAGTAGAAAAGACTCTAAAGAAAGTTTTTTAATCTGCAAAAATTTAAGATAGATACTTTCATTTTTTTAAGAATCGTTTATATAAGGACATGGATCCTATCAAAGAAGCACTCACTTTCGATGATGTAACTTTAGCACCAAATTATTCTGAAATTTTACCTTCAGAAGTAAAGACAGGAGTTAAATTATCAAAACACTTAAATATTTCTATACCCCTTCTAACCTCAGCAATGGATACTGTAACAGAGTCTAATATGGCTATTTCAATCGGTAAAAAGGGTGGAATAGGTGTTATACATAGAAATTTATCAATAAATGATCAGATAAAAGAAATAAGAAAAGTAAAAGCAAAAAAAATGTTAGTTGGTGCAGCGGTTGGTGCAAGTTTAAACGAACACATAAGAGCTCAAAAGGTCTTAAAAGAAAATATAGATTTAATTGTGGTTGATACAGCTCATGGCCACACAAAAAAAGTAGCCGAAATAATAAAAAAAATTAAAAAAAAGAAACCGACTAAAACTGCTTTATGTGCAGGTAATATAGCTACAGCAGAAGCAGCTAAATTTCTCATTAAGCAAGGAGTAGATATTATAAAAGTTGGAATTGGACCAGGATCTATATGTACTACAAGATTAGTTGCCGGGATTGGAGTTCCACAGTTAAGTGCAATTTTAGATGTAAAAAAGGGGATGGGCAAAAGTAAAACAACATTAATAGCTGATGGAGGTATCAAATTTTCTGGGGATATTGCAAAAGCACTTGCAGCAGGAGCAGATGCGGTGATGATTGGATCATTATTTGCAGGAACAGATCAGGCTCCAGGTAGAATTATAAAAAGAGGTGGTAAATTATTCAAAAGTTTTAGGGGAATGGGATCTATTGGAGCAATGAATAAAGGTTCAGCAGATAGATATTTTCAAACAAAACAAAAAGATACTTCAAAATATGTAGCAGAAGGTGTTGAAGGTTTTGTCAAATACAAAGGCACAGTTGAAAAAATCATCTACCAACTAGTAGGGGGTTTAAAATCATCAATGGGTTACTTAGGTGCAAAAAGAATTAAAGATCTCAGAAAAAAACCAAAATTTGTTAAAATTACCAAAGCGGGATTTTATGAAAGTATGGTACATAACATAGACGAAATAAAAAGATGATAAAAAAAATTACCTTAGTAATAATTTTATTTTTTAACTTAATTTTTAGTGTTAGTGCGGAGAAAGTTAATTTTTTTGATGAAGCAAAAAATCTTTTTGAAAACGAAAAATATGAAGACTCAAAATTTTTATTTCAAAGAAATATTGTATACAATCCTAAGGACTCAAAGTCGTATCTATATTTAGCAAAAATATTTAAAAACGAAGAAAATAAAACAGAACTAGAAAAAAACATAAATACAGTCTTACTACTCGAGCCAAACAATGAAGAGGCAATGTATCTATTAATAGATATTGAGTTAGAAAGATCTAATTTTTCTAAAGCAGAGGAACTTAGAGAAGATTTTAAGAAAATATGCTCGAACCTTTGTGATAAAATCGCATCTATTAACAAACGCCTAAAAGAGTTTGAAAAAAAAGATGCGTCTTGAAAATAATCTAGATAAAATTTTAATAATCGATTTTGGGTCTCAGTTTACACAATTAATTGCAAGAAAAGTAAGAGAATTAAATATTTTTTGTGAAATTATAAGTCACAACAAACTTAAAGACTACAAAACTGAAAAAAATGTGAAAGGTATCATTTTATCAGGTGGTCCCTTAAATGTTTACCAAAATAAAAAAGTTAAATTCAATAAAAGTATATTAAGTTTAAATATTCCAATTTTAGGTATTTGTTTTGGCCACCAGATAATCTCTAAAGAATTAGGAGGTAAAGTAAAACGAGCAAAATCAAGAGAATTTGGGTTAGCAAAAGTTACAAAATTAAAAAAAAGCGCTTTAACTGAAAATTTCTTTTCAAAAAAATCTACCAATGTATGGATGAGTCATGGAGATGAGGTAATTAAATTACCTAAAGGTTTTAAAGTTATAGCAAAATCCTCAAATTCGAAATTATGCATGATAGAAAATATAAAAAAAAAAATATATGGCATACAGTTTCATCCAGAAGTTTCCCATACAGCTAAAGGCAAAATAATATTAAAAAACTTTGTTATTAAAATTTGTAAAATTAAAAAAAATTGGACATCAAAAAATCAAAAATTCAAACTTATGCAGCAAATTAAAGAACAGGTTGGAAATTCTAAAGTAATTTGTGCATTATCTGGTGGAGTAGATAGTAGTGTAGTAGCAAAATTAATTAGTAATGCGATTGGAAAAAACTTAACTTGTATATTCGTTAATACTGGCCTTCTCAGAAAAAATGAAGAAAAACAAGTAGTGAATACTTTTAAAAAAAAATTTAAATTGAACTTAATTTATGTAAACGCTGAACAATTATTCATAACTAAATTAAAAAATATAACAGACCCAGAAAAAAAAAGAAAAATTATTGGAAATTTATTTATCAAACTTTTTGAAAAATACGCAAAAAAAATAAAGAATGTAAAATTTCTAGCTCAAGGAACTCTATACCCAGATCTAATTGAAAGTAAGTCTGTTACAGGAAGTCAAACTTCAAAAATTAAATCTCATCATAATGTTGGTGGTTTGCCAAAAAGAATGAAATTAAAATTGGTCGAACCATTGAAGTATTTGTTTAAAGACGAAGTTAGAATGTTAGGCCTAGAATTAAATTTAAGTAAAGAAATTATTTCTAGACATCCTTTTCCTGGTCCTGGTTTAGCCATTAGAATGCCAGGCATAATTACTAAAGAAAAAATAAAAATTTTAAAAGAAGCAGATAATTATTTTGTAAATGCATTAAGAGAACACAATCTATATCATAAGATATGGCAGGCTTATGCCGCATTACTACCTGTTAAAACAGTTGGTGTAATGGGAGACAATAGAACCTATGAATATTTATGTTTACTCAGAGCAATAACATCTGAAGATGGAATGACAGCAGATTATTTTCAATTTAATAAATCATTTATGCAAATGGTATCAAATAAAATAGTCAATAACATTCGAGGTATAAATAGAGTAGTTTATGATGTGACCTCTAAACCACCAAGCACTATTGAACTAGAATAAAAATAAATTATAATTTATCTATGAAATATCTACATACAATGATTAGAGTTTCTAATATTGAAGAATCTTTAAAATTTTTTTGTGATGGGCTGGGTTTAAAAGAGACAAAAAGAATGGAAAATGAAAAAGGCAGATACACATTAATTTTTTTAGCTGCACCAAACGACAATAATGCAGAAATTGAACTTACTTATAATTGGGACGGCGATAATTTAGGAGAGGGATCTAGAAATTTTGGTCACTTAGCTTATAGAGTTAAAAATATATACGAAGTATGCCAAAGATTAATGGATATGGGTTATACAATTAATAGACCACCTAGAGATGGTCATATGGCATTTGTGAAATCACCAGATAAAATATCAATTGAAATACTTCAGGAAGGCAATCTTCCCCCTAAAGAGCCTTGGTCATCGATGGAAAATACTGGAACTTGGTAATATTAGAAATAATTTATATATTTTTCATTAATATTTAAAATTTCTAAATCGACTAGCCCACCTATTACTAATTGAATAGCAACCAATAATATAAAGCCTAAACCTATATAAGCTATCCATAAATGTTTTTGTATATAATTTGCTAAATAAGTAGCTAAAGCTCCAGTAAGAACTACTGATAATACTAAGCCAAAAATCATAAAACCAAAATTACCTTTGGCTGCACCCACAACTCCAATAACGTTATCAAAACTAATTGTAATATCTGCAAATAAAACCTTGTAAATACTTTTGATAAATGAAGGCTCCATAGATTTCTTTTTAGGAGACTTTATTTTTTGAATTTCAAATAAATCTTTTCTTAAGTCGTTAACAATCCAAATTAAAAGTAATCCTCCAAGAATTTTAATGAAGTAAAATTTAAATAAATATGTTGCAAATATTGCAAATATAACTTTGAAAACTAATGCTCCAACTACTCCCCAAAATATTATTTTTTTTCTATTTTTTGGGACAAAATTGGCTGCAATCAATCCTATTATTATTGCATTATCTGCCGCAAGAATAATATCTATAAATATAATTTGCAGTAAAATTATGGATTGTTCAATCAAGGTATTTTTATATTAATATATTTACAAAAAAATTCAATGTGACGTATTTAATTATTTAAATTTAAAAATTATAATAATTTATAACGTGCATTTAATATCAATATAGGTTAATTTTTTTTATGAAATTAAAGGCAGTTTATATTTTAATTTTCTTTATTATCTTAAATTACTCAAATTTTCTAAATGCTAAAGAAAAAAATTGTTTTTATTGTAAAAAATATAAGTATTTAAAAGATTGGCCAGTAGATAAACGACCCAAACCTTTTATATATGAAAAAATAGAGTATCCAAAAGATATGTTTAGCAAAATGACAATAAATAATTCGAAATTTATAAAAAAAAGAGCCAGTGAGATAGTTAATATAAGATTTGTTAAAGCTAAAGGAAGTTTAAAAAAATACCAACATTTAATGATTAGAGATGCTGCTTATTTTGAAGCAATGTTCAATGAGACTCTTCTTGATAAACGAGCAACAGTTGAAAGTTTAGAAAATTTAAAAAAAGCTAGAGATGCGTTAAGACAAAGTCTTAAAATATCTCCAAATACTAGTTCGTCAGAGGCTGTATATAAATTTTGGGCTACAGGAAAGTTAATGACTAAAATTTATAAAAAAAATAGAAAGAATAAAAAAAAGAAAAAAATACTTGAAGATAAAGAAGTTAAAAAAAGAGTAAAAATTTTAGAAGATTTAAAAAAACAAATCCAAACTACCAGAATTAATGCTCAAAAAGCAGCAATGATTGAGGCTGAAAAATCAATAAATGCGAAAAAATAAATTTAAACTGTTAATTATAATTCTAACTTTTGCTTTATTTAATAAATCTTATTCAGAGAACTATATAGAAAATATATCTGAAATCTCAAAGCTTGCTGAAAACACTGTTAATGCAGCAACTAAACAAATTAGTAGCGATACTGACAAAGTTCTTAAAAATCTAGAGACAAAAATTGAGGATATTTCATCTAATGTAGAGTTAGTTAATGACTCTGAAATTAAGGTAAATGTTAATGTTTCTGAAATTGACGAAAGTTTGCTTACTAGTAATGCTGTTGCTCAAACTTTAGGAACTTCAATAAATGAAGCTAAAAATGCTATCGAGTTTGCAAAAGTTTCTTTGGAGAATGGTAACTTATCTGCAGCTATTCAGTCTCTTAATCTTGTTGAAAGCATAGCTGATTTAGCAATTAATAGTATTCCGTCAAAGAATTCAATAAGCACAAAAGATATTAATATAACAAATGAATTTTCAAATAATGAAATTTCAGCTTTAGCAAGTATTGCTGGTCAAATGGCTGTAAAAAAAGTTTTAGAAGTTCAAAAAATAGCAGGCCAAATTAATGTAGTTGAAAAAGCTGGTCTGGATACAAGTTTAATGATGAAAAATTTAGACGAAGATGGAGTTGGTATTGGGTCAACAATAACCAGTTTAGATATGGTTGGCGCTATAAGCATTGAAAATATTACTGGCGGACAAAAATTCGAAGTTGAAAACTTTAATTCAAGCACTTTTTCATCAATGGATGTTGTTGAAATTGGGATGAATCCTACAATGATGCAAGGTGCGCTGGATTCTTTACCTGTAGGATCGGCAACTAAAGCTTTGGAGACATTATCAAATAGTCCAGAAAAGTTATCTTTAGATATAGATAGCTCCTTAATAACAAGTGAAGCCATAGCAGAAACTATTTTTATTACATCAAAATCAATTGCTAATACTATGACAAAAAAAGGATTTAGTGAAAATACATTGGTTGATTTAAACAATGATCTTGATTTAGATGGAATTAATAGTTTAATTGATAATAATGAAACCTCTAATACTTTAAAAAATTTATCAGAAGTTATTCAAAATTCTGGAATTGAAAATGTAAGCAAAAATGTAGAATTAGCATTTAGTAATAACAAATTAGGAATTACAGAGGCAATATCAAAAAGTGCTGAAAAAATAAGTACTGCTTTAAGCAAAAAATCAAAAAAAAATAAAAAGGAGGAAAATAATAATATTATCCAAAATGTTGAGTTGCCAGAAAATCTAAGTGATACAAGTGTTATAGTTGGTGCGGCAGTATTATCTAAACCCAATCTATCTTCAGGAGTTCAAGGAATTGTGGCTCCTCCCGATGGTCTTAAATCAAATAGTTTAATATCTGATGATGACATAGAAATTACGGAAAATCTTGCAGAGATAGATCAAACATTAATTACCAGTAATGCTGTGGCTGATACTCTAGGAGCAATGACAAAATTAAAAGATAGTGAATTGGATGAACTTGGAATAGAAAAGCTAATCACAAGTACCGGATTAACACCTGGCATGGTTGCAAGCTTAGGTTCGGCGGGTATAGTTGGATTAGATATTATTGATGTTATGGCAAATAATGTTGCAGGAATGGGAAGCTCAAGTATAAAAAAAATTAACAGATCAATTATTGATGGTAACTTAAATAATAATGCTGTGGCTGATTTAGTTCTTTCAGGAAGCATAAATCAAGGAACACTTGCTATGGTAGGAGAAAGTGGAGTGAAAAATCTTAGTACGGCCATGGGTATTAATAATGAAAATAATTCACTTGTAAGTTTAAGTGGAGGATTAGTTGGATCTGGTGTTTTAGAAAATATACAAAATATAAATCCAGAAATAGTTAAAAGTCTTGGTATTGACTCTGAAATTATTACTACGAATGCGATTGCTGAGACCCTAATTGGTGTAGATTTGGTAAAAATGTCATCTGCTTTATCCAATGGTATGAATTTGACAGATGCCTTGAATTCATCATCATTAATTGAAATTAGTAATGTAGAAAACAATTTATCTAACATGGCTCTTTCACAAACAATGTCTTCGGGTCAATTAATTGAAGATGGTGATATAAAAGTTACAAAAGATATCTCTGGTATTGATCCAAGTTTAATAACTAGTAATGCAATGGCTGAAACTTTGGGTGAGGCTGCAGAAAATATGAAAGATGCATTGGATTCAAATGCACCAACAAATCAGCCTGGTTATAACGCGATTGACCCAAATACTGGTAATGCACCGAGGCCTCCAGATTAAAGTTTTATTACATTTTATGATCTTAATTTTCTATTGATTTAGTAAGTAATAGATATTTAAATGTATCTTTTAAAAAGGAGGTTATATGAAATTACTTAAACTATTTCTCTCAACTATTTTATCTATTGCATTATTTGCTAATATTTCTTTTGCAGAAAAGTGGGACATGGCTTTAGCTTATGGTGCTAGCAACTTCCATTCTGCTAATGCAGCTGAATTTGCTAAAAATGTTTCAGAAAAAAGTGGTGGGAAATTAACAATAGTAACACACCCTGGTGGATCTCTATTTAAAGGTGGAGAGATATTTAGGGCTGTTAGAACTGGACAAGCTCAAATTGGTGAGAGATTTATGTCGGCTCTAGGTAAAGAGGATCCATTATTAGAGATTGATTCACAACCATTTCTTGCGACATCTTATGATGATGCTATGAAACTGTATCAAGCATCTAAGCCTGCAATAATTAAAGGTCTAGATCAAAAAGGTCTTGTATTTTTATACGCTGTGCCATGGCCTGCGCAAGGTCTTTATAGTAAAAAGGAAATTAATAGTGTTGCTGATTTAAAAGGTTTAAAATTTAGAGCATATAATTCTGCAACTATTAGAATGGCCGAGTTGACAGGTATGGCTCCTACAAAAATAGAAGCAGCTGAAATAAGCCAAGCATTCTCAACTGGCGCGGTTGAAAGTATGATTACTTCACCAACTACTGGTAAGAACAGTAAAATTTGGGAAAATGGAGTAAAATACTTTTATGATATTGCAGCTTGGTTTCCAAAAAATATGATTGTAGCTCACAGAGGTTCTTGGAATAAATTAGATAAAGCTACACAAAAAATGATTATGGAAGAAGCAGCAGTTGCTGAGAAAAAAGGTTGGGCACTTTCAAAAAAAGGAAATGTTGCTGATAAAAAAGCTTTATCTGATGCCGGAATGAAGGTAGGCAAAGTAAATGCAGCCCTTGAAAGTCATTTCAAAAAAGTTGGTGCTACAATGGCAGAAGAATGGAAGAAAAAAGCTGGCGATAGAGGTGCTAGTGTTCTTGCTGCTTATAATTAAATCATTATAATTAAAAAGGCCGTATAAACGGCCTTTTTATATGTTTACTAAAGTCAATAAATTTTTAAATAATCTTTATAGTTACTCAGGCTATATCGCTGCATTCTTTCTTATTTTAGTTGCAGTTTTTATTTTAATTGGAATTTCATCAAGAATATTTGGTTTTTATATAAGAGGCCTAGCTGAATATTCTGGATATTGTATGGCTGCCTCATCTTTTTTTGCTTTATCTTATACTTTCGTAGAAGGTGGTCACATTAGAATTACTTTGTTTTTAGAAAAAGCTACTGGGATTAAAAAGAGATTTTTAGAATTATGGAGTTTGATAGTTGCAACTATATTTTCTAGTTATCTAGCATTCTATTTTTTGAAAATGCTAAAAATATCTTATGAATTTCAAGAGAGAAGTGAAGGAGCTGACGAAATTTTAATTTGGATACCACAAACTAGTGTTGCTTTAGGATCACTAATATTTTTCATATGTGTATCTCATCAATTAGTTTTGAAAATACAAACAAAAAAAAATGACTGAAATTTTACTTACTATATTTTTCATAAGTGTTCTCTTGATATTTTTAGGCTCAGGAATTTGGGTTGCTATAAGCATGGTTGGTGTTTCATCTATAGGAATGATGCTGTTCACCACAAGGCCGGTTGGTGATGCGATGGCAACAACAATTTGGGGAGCCTCATCCTCATGGACTTTAACTGCACTTCCTTTATTTGTTTGGATGGGCGAAATTTTATTTAGGACGAAATTATCTGAAAATTTATTTGAAGGATTATCTCCATGGATGCAGAAACTACCTGGTGGCTTAGTACATGTTAATGTAGTTGGATGTGCTTTATTTGCAGCTATTTCAGGATCTTCTGCAGCAACTGTAGCCACAGTAGGAAAAATGTCTATTCCAGAACTAAGAAAAAGAAATTATCCAGAGAGCATTCTACTTGGAAGTTTAGCTGGTTCAGGAACACTTGGTCTTCTAATTCCACCCTCAATAATTTTAATTATTTATGGCGTGACTGTTCAAGAGTCGATAGCAAAACTATTTATTGCAGGAATTTTACCAGGAATAATGATTGCGTTGATCTTTATGACATATGTAATGATTTGGTCGTCAATAAATAAAAAATCCATGCCTACTTTTAAACAAGACTTCACATTTATTGAAAAGGTAAGGAAATCTGGAAAACTTATACCTGTAATATTATTAATAGTTTCAGTTATTGGCTCAATTTATACTGGTATAGCAACTGCAACTGAAGCAGCCTCATTGGGTGTAGTTGGCGCATTAATTTTATCATACTTTCAAAAAAGTTTATCTTTAAACACATTTAAAGAATCATTGCTGGGTGCTACTAAAACTTCTTGTATGATAGCTTTTATATTAGCAGGAGCCACTTTTTTATCTTTGGCAATGGGATTTACGGGACTGCCAAGAAATCTTGCTCTATGGATTGAAGGAATGGAACTTTCTCCATATGTTTTAATTTTTGTTTTAATGATTTTTTATATTATTCTTGGAATGTTTCTTGATGGTATCTCTGCTGTAGTTTTAACAATGGCTATAATTGAACCAATGATTAGACAAGCAGGTTTTGATATGATTTGGTTTGGTGTTTTTCTAGTTATTGTTGTCGAAATGGCTCAGATTACCCCACCAGTTGGTTTTAATCTTTTTGTTCTTCAGGGTATGGCTAATAAAGATATGGGTTATATAGCAAGAAGTGCTTTCCCCCTCTTCTTGCTGATGATTTTGGCTGTTATCTTAGTTGTAATTTTTCCAGAAATTGCTCTTTGGATGCCTGAGCAAATGATAAAAAATATAAACTAATATTTTGATTTCTTAGTTCCATCTATAACTGCTTTGAGTTGCTCGTACTCTTTACAGTTACAGCTTTCTAAAACTTTTAATCTTTCTTGTGCTAAATCAATCCTATTTGTTGCAACGTATAATTCTCCAAGATATTCATTAATACCAATATGATCCGGTTTAATTGCTAAACCTTGAAGATAATATTTCTCTCCTCCATCAAAATCACCAATTTTTCTTGTTGCAAAACCAAGATAGTTCAAAGTGTCTGGTTTGTTTGGATTATCTTTATTTGATTTTAATAAAAATTTGATGGCTCTTTTATATCTTTTTTGAGCTTTCTCTAAATTACCTTTTTTTTCTAATTTTTTTGCAGCTTTAATATAAGTAACTGCTTTATCAAAATGTGTCTTTGGTTTTGCATCGCTATTAGATCCAGCTGCATTTAACTGGCTTGATAATATTAAAAAAAAAATTGCTGAAGCTAAAATGTTTTTAATCATATAAATTTTCCTAAATTAGTTAACGTTTTAAGTTCTAGACCATTTTCAATCAAATTATTCTTAATAGATTGAGCTGTTAGCAGAGAACTTTGATTATCTCCATGTATGCATACGGAGTCTATTTCACAAGGTATCTGCTTCCCACTGTGACAATTAAGAGCTTGGTTTTGTACCATGCTTAAAACATGACTTTTTGCTTCCTCTGGGTCAGTTATTAAAGCATGAGGTTTTTTTCTGGAAACTAAATTACCATCATCTTCATAATTTCTGTCTGCAAATATCTCACAAGCAATTTTCATATTAAATTTTTTTGCTGCCTCTTCCATCTTTGAACCTGTGGGCACTAAATAGATTAAATCTTTGTTTAAATCACAGATTGATTTTGCAATGATAGTTGCAAGTTCAATATCTTCACAAGCCATATTATTTAATGCCCCATGAGGTTTAATATGGGTAACAACCTCACCATGTTTTTCAGCTATATTTTGTAAAATTTCATACTGATCAATTAGCAATTTATTTATTTCATTAGATGATAAATTTAATCTTTTACGCCCAAAGTTTTCAGGATCATTAAATGATGGATGTGCACCTATGCTAACACCATTTTTCTTACAAATTTTTACAACTTGGTTCATGCTATCTTCGTCACCAGCATGATAACCGCATGCAACGTTGGCTGAATTGACAATTTCTAGTAATTTTGGATCATTTTTATCTGAATGATGCTTAGATTTTTCACCTAAATCACAATTGATATTAATTTCCATACTTACAAATCATAAGTATAACATGGTATGATAAAAAATATATTAAATCTTGGTGACGCAGCTTTGTACTGCGACTTTGGAAATGAAGTAAATCAAGAAATTAATTCAAATGTTATCAAATATTTCTACCATATAAAAAATTTAAATTTAAAAGGTATTACAAACTTAACTCCATCGTATAATAAATTAATAATTTCATATGATTTAAATATACATACTTTTATATCTTTAAAAAAAAAAATTGAAAACATAGAGATTAAAGAAAGCAAAAAATTAGAGAAAAACCTAATCAAAATTCCAGTATGTTGTGATAATGACTTTGCATTAGATATTAAAAGAGTTGAAAATAAATTAAAATTAAAATCAGAAATAATCCTAGAAAAATTTTTTAGCAAAAATTACTTTTGTTATATGACAGGATTTGTGGCTGGCATGCCTTTTCTTGGTGATCTTAACCAGGAAATGAGATTAAAGAGATTAGAAACACCAAGAGTTAAAGTTCCAAAAGGTTCAGTTGGAATAACAGAGCAATTTTGCAACATATACACTTTTGAAACGCCTGGGGGGTGGAATATTTTGGGAAATACACCACAAAATATTTTCGACACATCTAATCAATCAAACCCTAATCTTGTTAATCCTGGCGATACAATTAAATTTTATAGAATAACTTTAGATCAACATAATGAAATCAAAAGATAGAAACTACTTTAAAATTTTAAGAGCTGGTATCAACACCACATATCAAGACTTAGGAAGAAATAATTTATATCACATTGGTATTCCTTTTAGTGGAGCGATGGATAAAAGAAATTTTCAATTGTTAAACTCACTTCTACAAAATGATTACAATTCACCTGTAATAGAATTTGCTTATCAAGGCCCGCATTTGAAGTATTTTGGAAAAGATATTTTTTTTTGTATTTCTGGAAATGTATCATTTAAAATTATGACAGAAGAGGGTGTTGTTGATGGTAATTCCTACCAATGTTATTTATTAAAAAATGGTGATGAAGTCGATATATATTCAACCAACAAGTCTGTTTATGGATATTTTTCGATTAATGGAACTTTTGGTGTTGATTATTATTGGGGAAGCTGTTCAATAAATACACAAGCTCAAATTGGACCAAATAATGGGAATAAATTTTCTAAAGATTTAGAAATTGAAATAATTGATATTAATAATTCTTTTAACAAAAGAAGACTAGATTACTTAGGTAGTACTATTGAAAATATAAGGGTCATTAAAGGCACAAACTATGATTATTTTTCTGAGTCTTCACAAAATAAATTTTTCAAAGAAAGTTTTAGAATTACAAAACTTTCAGACAGGATGGGTATGAGATTAGAAGGTCCAAAAATTGAAAATATCATTGACCCTAATATAAAATCTGAAGGTTTGGTAAAAGGTGTAATTCAGATCACATCTGCTGGAGATCCAATAATTATGTTATCAGATCATGGAACTATTGGTGGATATCCGAAGATTGCCACTGTTATATCCGCTGACTATGATCGACTAGTACAATTAACACCAGGATCTAATATTAAATTTAAAGATGTAAGCTTAGAGGATGCTGAAACATTATATAAACTTTATCAGATGGAGACTAATAATCTTATTTCTCAAATTAAATGAATTTAATTACAAAATTACCAGGGCCGCTTTTGATTTTCTTTGGTGCTTTCAGTCTAAGTTTTGGAGGGTTGATAGTCAAATCTTTCGAAGGTTCTACTCTATGGCAAATTCTATTTTGGAGATCAGTTTTTTTTATAATTGTAGTTCTGATCTTTCTAATTATTAGTTATAAGCAAAATTTTATTTCAGCATTTTATAAATCCGGAATTCCTGGCCTTATTGGAGGCATTATACTTGCCTGTGGCTTTAGTGGTTATGTTTTTGCGATGTATAATACTACAGTAGCAAATACCAATTTTATAATTCAAACCCAAACATTATTTTTAGCAATCTTTGGATATATATTTTTAAAAGAAAAAATAAACTTAATAACATTAACATCTATAGTTTTAGCAATCTCAGGAATAATTTTGATGGTTGGAAGCTCACTAACAGTTGGACAAATGAGTGGAAATATTGCTGCTTTTATTATGCCAATATCATTCGCAACATTAATTTTAATAGTAAGAAAATTTCCAAGTGTAGATATGGTTCCATTACAATTTATTGCAGGCGTTATTGCTTTGATCATTGGATATTTTATGTCTAAAACGATCTTTATATCTTTAAATGACATTTTTTTGGGATTTTTAGCTGGTTTTTTCCAACTTGGTTTTGGTTTTATTTTTATTACAATCGGTGCAAGATCTACACCTTCGGCATTAGTTGGTATCATAATGCTATCAGAGGCAGTTTTAGGACCTTTTTGGGCATGGATGATTATTAATGAAAATCCTCCAACCAGTGTTTTAATTGGTGGTTTAATAGTGATATTTGCAGTTTTAATTCAATTTTTATCTATTCTAAATACAAAAAAAAAACATTAATTTAATTTAAAATGAAAAAAAAATTAGTCATATTATTTCTATTTTTATTTTCTTTTAATAATACCTCATATGCTACATTTAAATATAAAGTTGGTGATTTTGTTTCAGGTGGATTAAATATTACAAGTAAACACTCTATACCTTTAAGTGAAGGAAATTGGAAAGTTATATATTGGTATGGAGAGCACATATTTAGAGGTATCCATGTTTATACTATAACGTTAGCGCAAATAGAAAATAAGGTGCCAACAAAAATTTTAGAAATTTCAAAAGCAGAGGGTTTAAACGCTATTTTAGGTTATATTAACCCAATAATTATAACTAGCACATTTAAGCCAAAAAGGCATGGCTGTGTTGAAAGATCTTATTATACTTTATTAAAATATTATAGATCAAAAGGAGCGACTCATAATTGTTTTTCGATCAAACATTATGACACAAACTTTGAACTTTATGAACATAATGACCCAGATCGTGACCTAGGATATCTTATTAATTGGGCTGACAAAAATAATTTAACTTTTCCAAAAACTTATTTAGGCTACGATCTCTCTGTATATATACCCAGAAAAGCAGATAGATGGCTAAGAATTGATTACTTGCAGACGCCTGAAAGTTTTGCAAATTATAATTCACTATACGGATCAGAAACACAAAGTGAATTTCATCCTCAAAATATAAGCAGCTATCCTAAGGCAAAAAAAACTATGAACGAATGGATTAATTATATTACATCTTATCACGTTTCTATCGAAGAAGGTCTGAGAATTGATGGTAAATATAAATTAAAATTTGACAACTTGTCACAAGTTTCAAAAAATTTAGTTAAGAATAATAAAAATAGTAAAATGATAGCTGATTTAAAAAAACTCAGTGAATTATATAAATCCGGAGTACTTTCAGATGAGGAATTTAAGAAATTAAAAGATAAAGTAATTAATTCAAGCAAATAAAATTAGTGGATTAAATTTTACAAATCATCTATAGTAGATATACGGGAGAATGGTTTGAAATAAAACCTGCCGAAGGAGCAACCACCCCGGAAACTCTCAGGCAAACGGACCGTACATATTAACTCTGGAAAGAGAATTATTCTCGCCGAAGGAGCAAATCTCTCAGGCAAAAAGACAGAGGGGGCTTTAAGAGTTAATATGAGTATAAAAAAAACATCATTAAATAATCTCCACATCAAGTATGGTGCAAAGCTTGTTGAGTTTGCTGGATATCAAATGCCCATTCAATATAAAGATGGAATTATACAAGAACATAAATATACACGGTCACACTCTGGTATTTTTGATGTTTCTCATATGGGTCAATTATTTATATCGGGTGGAGATGATCTTACAAATAATCTTGAGAAGATTTTTCCTGCAGATCTGAAAAAATTAAAAACTAATCAAAGCAAGTATTCATTTTTAATGAATAACAAAGGAGGTATTCAGGACGATCTGATAATTACTAAAACATATGATGGATTTTTAATTATTTTGAATGCCGCATGTAAGTATAATGATTATGAAGTAATAAAATCCAAACTTGATAATCAATATAAATTAAATCTAGATGAGTCATTGTCATTAATTGCATTACAGGGCCCTGAAGCAAAAAATGTTTTAAATAAAGTAATACCTGGTTGTGACAATCTAAAATTTATGAGCGGAAATAATTATGTATATAACAATGGAAAAGTATACATAACTAGATCAGGATATACTGGTGAGGATGGATTTGAAATTTCCATAAAACATAGTGATGCTGAAATTTTTGTAGAAAGTTTGATAGAAAATGGATCTAAATTGATTGGTTTAGGAGCAAGAGATACATTAAGAATGGAAGCTGGACTGTGTTTATATGGAAATGATTTAGACAACGATACCAGTCCTATCGAAGCTAATCTAAAATGGGCAATACCTAAGAGTAGAATTGAGACTGAATTTGTTGGATCAGAAGTTTTAAAAAACCAATTTCAAAGTGGAGTAAAAAAATTAAGAGTTGGTATAAAACCAGATAGCAAAGTAATTGCCAGAGAAAATACAAAAATTTACAATGATAAAAACCAAGAAATTGGGAAAGTAACAAGTGGTACATTTGGACCAAGCGTTGAACATCCAATAGCAATGGGATATGTCGATAATAGCTATTCAACTGTAAATACAAAAATATTTCTTGAAGTTAGAGGAAAAAAGATTCCTGCAAATATTTGTAACTTACCGTTTTATAAAAAAAATTATGTAAAAGGGGAAATTAATGTCTGAAGTTAAATATTCGAAAGAACATGAGTGGATTAAATTAGATGGAGAAGAAGCTACAATTGGAATAACTAAGCATGCAACAGAAATGCTTGGGGATATAGTATTTGCTGAACTCCCAGAGAAAGGTTCAAATGTTGATAAAGATGGAACTGCTGGAGTTGTTGAGTCAACAAAAGCTGCAAGTGATGTTTACACTCCTGTTAGTGGAGAAGTTATAGATACAAATCAAATGATAGTTGATGATCCATCAAAAATAAATGAAGACCCAGAGGAGTCTGCATGGTTTTTTAAACTAAAAATAAAAGACAAAACCGAAATGGACACTCTTATGAACAAAGAGGAATATGAAAAATTTGCAAAGGAGACATCAGCATAATGTTACCAAATTCAGAAAAAGATTTTATAAAAAGACACATCGGACCTTCTAAAGAAGACCAATTAAAAATGTTAAAAGAATTAAATTATCAATCAATAGATGATTTAATGAATAACACTGTTCCAGAAAAAATAATGTTTAAAGGTGAGCTAAATATCGGAGAGTCTAATTCAGAATATGAAGCGCTAAGAAAATTAAGAGCAATTTCAAAAAAAAATCATGTTTACTCAAATTTTATTGGAATGGGTTATTATGGGACGTATACGCCATATGTCATTTTAAGAAATATTTTAGAAAATCCTGGTTGGTACACATCATATACACCTTATCAGCCTGAAGTAGCTCAAGGAAGACTTGAGATGTTATTAAACTTTCAACAAATGATTGTTGATTTTACTGGAATGGATATCGCTAATGCTTCTTTATTGGATGAAGGCACAGCTGCAGCAGAAGCTATGGGTCTTAGTCATAGATTAAATAAAAAAGACAGCAATTTAGTTTTTGTATCTGAGGATTGCCATCCTCAAACAATAAATGTAATTCAAACTAGAGCTGAACCGATGGGTTTAAAAGTTTTAGTTGGAAAAGAAGATGAAGTATTAGACCAATTAAAAGAAGATCTAGTTTGTGGAATTTTACAATATCCTGGAACTTTAGGAGATATTAAAGATCCAAGTGAAGCAATTAGCAAAATTCATAAAAGGAGCGGTAAGGCTGTATTAGCTTGTGATTTATTAGCGTTAGCAAAATTAAAAACACCAAGAGAGCTTGGTGCTGATATAGCAGTTGGAAGCTCTCAGCGATTTGGAATTCCAATGGGGTATGGAGGTCCACACGCAGCATTTTTTGCAACTAAAGATGAGTATAAGAGATCGATGCCTGGGAGAATTGTTGGTGTCTCAGTTGATAGACACGGTAACAAGGCATACAGATTATCATTACAAACTAGAGAGCAACACATCAGAAGAGATAAGGCGACAAGCAATATTTGTACTGCTCAAGCTTTATTAGCAATTGTTTCAGCAGCATATGCTATTTATCATGGTCCAGATGGAATTAAAAATATTTCTGAAAGAGTCTCTCAATTAGCAAAAAGTTTTGCTGATAAAATAAAACAGTCAGGTTATGAAATTTATTCTGATTATTTTTTTGATACTGTTACAATTATTACTAAAGAAAAGACTGATCAAATTTATAAAAACGCTCTAAATCAGAAAGTTAATATACGAAAAGTAAATTCTGAAACGCTTGCTGTCTCTTTTGATGAGAGAAAAAACGTATATAGAGTAAATCAATTATTAAAAATTTTTAATGCAGCAGAGTCAATAAAAAAAGAGGATCCTTCAATTAAATTACCTAATTTACCAAAAAATTTACTTAGAACTTCAAAATATTTGGAGCATCCAATTTTTAACTTATATCATTCAGAGACTGAAATGCTTAGATATCTTAAAAAGTTAGAGGATAAGGATATAGCATTGAATAGAACTATGATAGCACTTGGTTCGTGCACAATGAAGTTAAATGCAGCTGCTGAAATGATCCCGATTTCTTGGAAAGAATTTGCAGAACCTCATCCTTTTGTTCCAGTTGAACAAATGGAAGGTTTTAGAGATTTGTTTACTGATTTAAAAAATTGGTTGAGATCTATAACAGGTTTTTCTGGTGTCTCTCTACAACCTAATGCAGGCGCTCAAGGAGAATATGCAGGTCTAATGGTTATAAGAAAGTACCACTTAGATAGAGATGAAGCTCATCGTAATATATGTTTAATCCCAAGTTCGGCGCATGGCACAAATCCAGCAAGCGCACAAATGGTTGGAATGAAAGTGGTTGTTGTTAATTGTGATAAAGAAGGAAATGTAGATTTCGATGATTTAAGGAAAAAAGTAGAGCAACATTCAGAAAATCTCGCAGCTTTAATGGTAACTTACCCATCTACCCATGGAGTGTTTGAGGAAAAAATAACTGATATTTGTGAGTTAGTTCATAAACATGGTGGACAGGTATATATGGATGGAGCAAATTTAAATGCCCTTGTTGGAGTTGCAAAGCCTGGAAATTTTGGTCCAGATGTTTGTCATATTAATCTGCATAAAACATTTTGTATTCCACACGGTGGTGGTGGACCTGGAATGGGACCTATAGCTTGTAAAAAACATTTACAAGTTTATCTGCCTAATCATCCAGTAATAAAAGATTGCGGACCAACAAGTGGAATTGGAGCAGTATCAGCAGCTCCTTGGGGGAGCTCAAGTATTTTATCAATCTCTTGGATGTATATTAAAATGATGGGATCAGAAGGATTAAAGCTTGCTACTCAAGTTGCAATTTTAAACGCAAATTATATTGCTCATAGACTAAAAGATCACTTTCCAATTTTATACAAAGGTGCAAATGGCAATGTTGCACATGAGTGCATAATTGATATTAGAAATATTAAATCTGAAACAGGGGTAACTGAAGAAGATATTGCGAAAAGAATGATAGATTTTGGATTTCACGCACCAACTATGTCATGGCCTGTAGCTGGCACTATGATGATAGAGCCAACTGAAAGTGAAGGGTTATCAGAAATAGACAGATTTTGTGACACTTTAATTAAGATTAAACAAGAAATTGAAAAAATTAAATCAGGTGAATTTGATAAAATTGATAATCCAATTAAAAACGCTCCTCACACTGATACTGAATTATCATCAGATGTATGGCAACATAAATATTCAAGACAAGAAGCAGCGTATCCTGCAAGTTTTTTAAAAAAAAACAAATTTTGGCCTCCAGTTGCTCGGGTAGACAATGTTTATGGAGATAAAAATATATTCTGCACATGTCCAAGCATGGATGAGTTTAAAGAAGACGCAGCATAACCTTAATGCGAATTGCAGTAATTGGATCAGGAATCTCTGGTTTATCAGCAGCACAAAAGCTTTCTAAAAAACATCATGTTGATTTATTTGAAAGTGAAGATCATTTTGGTGGTCATTCATATACCATAGACACTTTTATTAATGGTAAAAAAGTTCCTGTAGATATTGGTTTTATTGTTTTTAATCATGAAACTTATCCAAATCTCATAAATTTTTTTAATGAATTAAAAATTGAAATTGAAAAAAGTGATATGTCGTTTTCTGTTTCTGTAAAAGATACAAATTATGAATATTGTGGCAGAGGCCTAAACGGAATTTTTGCAAATAAAGCTAATCTTTTTAATTTAAAATTTTTAAAAATGTTTTTTGATATTATAAATTTCTACAAAAAGTGTGATCAAATTAAAAGTTTAAATGAAGAAATTACTCTTGGTGAATTTCTTGAAAAAAATAAATGGTCAAAAAATTTTATTAATTTTCATCTAATCCCAATGGTTTCTGCCATCTGGTCTATGCCACCAGTAGAAGCAAATCAAATGCCAATTAAATTTTTCTTAAAATTTTTTCAAAATCATGGACTTTTTAAATTAAAAAATAGACCACAATGGTACACAGTCACCAACAGAAGTAGAACTTATGTAGAGAAAGTATTAACTCAAATAAGTGGAGAATATTTTAAAAATTATAAAATTAATTCGATAAAAAGAAATAAAATTGGTGTTCAAGTATATTATGGTGCTAGCAACGAATTTTTTGACTATGATAAAGTTGTTATCGCTACTCATGCAGATGATGCATTGAAAATTTTGAGCGAGCCGACTGATGATGAAAAAAAAATACTTTCAAATTTTAAATATAAATCCAATCTAGCAGTAATACATACTGATGATGTATGTATGCCAAATAATAAAAAAGTTTGGTCTTCATGGAATTCCTCAATTGATAAGTTAGATATTAGTAAAACATCGCTTACCTATTGGCTTAACTTATTACAAAATCTGAAAACAGAAAAAAATATTTTCTTAACCTTAAATCCTTTTTTTGAAATAGATCAAAAAAAAGTCTTACAAAAAGTTACTTTTACACACCCTTATTTTGATCAAGATGCTTTGAATAATCAAAAATTATTAAAAGAAATACAAAATAAAAGAAATGTATTGTTTTGTGGAAGTTATTTTGGTTACGGTTTTCATGAAGATGGAATAAAATCATCCATTAATATGATTGAAAACCTAAATGATTAAAAATTCCAATATTTACGAAGGTAAAGTAATTCATAAAAGATTTAAGCCAAAATATCACTTTTTTAAATACAACGTTTTTTCACTATTTTTAGATCTTGATGAAATTAATTTGATACAAAAAAAAATTAAAATTTTTTCTAACAATAGTTTTAATATTTTAAGTTTTTATGACAAAGATCACGGACCTAGAGATGGTAGTGATTTAAAAGCCTGGGTAATAGAAAATTTAAAATTAAACAACATTCAATTTGAAAATATAAAGGTAAAATTACTTTGTTATCCTAGAATATTCGGTTACGTATTTAATCCATTAAGTATTTTTTTCGTTTATGATAATCATTCAAAAATTATAGCTATATTGTATGAAGTTAAAAATACATTTGGTGAGCAACATACTTATATATTTAAAGTCAAAGACGAAAAAATAATTACAAATAGCTGTGAGAAGAAGTTTTTCGTTTCACCATTTATTGAAATGAAAAGTAAATACATTTTTAGAATCCTTAAACCTGAAAAAATGTTATCCGTAATAATTGATCAAAGTGATAAGGAAGGAAAATTGCTATATGCTTCACAAGATGGGGTTGCAAAAGAAATTAACAATAAAAATATCCTTATATCTTATATTTCTCACCCTTTAATGACCTTTAAAGTTATTGCCGCAATCCATTTTGAAGCATTAAAATTATGGTTAAAGGGAGTTAAGTTAGTAAGAAAAAATATAAAAATAAAAAATAATATTACTTTTGAAAAAGAATGAACTTTAATTTTTTGTCAGATAAAATTGTATTTAATTCTCTCAAACTAATAAAGCACGGATTTCTTGAAATTCAAAATCATGACAACAAAATATATAAGTTTGGTAATGAGAGTGAATTGTTAAGAGCAAAGATTAAAATCAACAAACCAGGTTTAACTCTACAAATAATAAAATCAGGAAGTGTAGGACTTGCAGAAGCCTACATGCGAAATGAATTTGAAACAGATAATTTAACTAATCTAATAGAAATAACAGCTAAAAATATAAAAATTGTTTATAAATTTTCAGGTATTTTGGATTTATCAATGATTAATAAACTAAAGAGTATTTTCATAAAAAATAATAAAAGTAGAAGTAAGAAAAATATTTCGAAACATTATGATTTAGGAAATGATTTCTTTTCATTATGGTTAGATCCTTCACTTACTTATTCAAGTGCAATTTTTGAAGAACAAAAAGATGATTTATTTTCTGCTCAATTAAATAAATATAAAAAGCTTATAGAATTAATAAAGCCAAACGTAGGAAATAAAATTTTAGAAATTGGCTGTGGCTGGGGTGGTTTTGCAGAATATGTGGGTAAAAATTATGATGTAAAATTAGATTGTATAACAATCTCTAAAGAGCAATTTGAATTTTCAAAAAAAAGAATATTTGAAAATGGATTGAATGAGAAAGTGAATATATTTTTGAAAGATTATAGAGATGTAAAAGATAAATACGACTCTATCGCATCTATAGAAATGATAGAAGCGGTTGGGCAAAATTATTTAGTCAATTATTTTAAAAGTATTAAAAAAAATTTATCTGAGAACGGAAGGGCTGCGATACAAGCTATAACAATCGATGATAGTTTATTTGACAGATACAAAACTAAAGAAGACTTTATACAAAAATACATATTTCCTGGAGGTTTTTTGCCATCAAAAAAAAAATTATATGATTTATCTAGTAGCAACGGTTTAGAAATTAAAAAATATGAGTCATATGGATCTCACTATTCTAGTACCTTAAAAATATGGAAAGATGAATTCCTAAAAAAATGGGAAGAGATTTCAAAACATGGATTTGATAATAAATTTAAACGTATGTGGCATTTTTATTTGTCATATTGTGAAGCAGGGTTTAAATCGAAGAATATAGATTTAATTCAATTTTCCATGCAAAATAAAATTTAATATGATTAACAAAAAATTTTTTAAAGTATTTTTATTGATAATTTTTACAGGATTAATTACAAGCTGTATAAATAATCAATCTATGAAACCAGAAGATTTTAAAGATCAAAAACCAAGATTAATAATTGAAGAATATTTAAGCGGAAACGTCAAAGCTTGGGGCATATTACAAAACAGATCAGGTAAAGTTACAAGACAATTTTCAGCGGACCTGGACGGCAAGTGGGATGGCAAACAACTTATATTAGACGAAAAATTTATTTGGAATGATGGTGAAATACAAAATAGGCAATGGGTAATAGATAAAATTGATGAACATAATTATGAGGGAACTGCAGGCGATGTAGTTGGTAAGGCTAGGGGGTATTCATATGGCCCAGCATTTAAATTTGAGTATGTTTTGTTAGTTCCAGTGAAAGGAAAAAATATCAAAATTACTTTTGATGATTGGATATTTATGCAAGACGAAAGAGTAGCTATCAACAGAGCGAAAATGACAAAATTTGGAATTAAAGTCGCTGAGTTGACTGTAATGTTTGTTAAAGATTAATTTTATTTTTTTTGTAGTTTAGTTAATTTTCGTATTAAATAAAAATATAGTCGATCAGGAATTATTTTTAAAAATTTAAGGATCAAAGTTAATTCTTTTGGGTAATGTATTTCAAAATTAGAACCATTAATAAGCCCATCATAAATTTTGTCCGCCGAGAATTCTGGAGTTTTAAGAAAAGGCATCTTAAAATCATTCTTATCAGTCATTGGTGTTTTGATAAAACCTGGAGAAACTAAACAAACTCTCACGCCATATCTTCCAAAATCAAAATGTAGACTTTCAGCAAGATTGCTTAAAGCTGCTTTGGATGGTCCATAACCACTTGAATTAGGTAAGCCTTTGTACCCTGCAATTGAAGATACAATGGTAATGATACCTTTTTCTCGTTCACGAAAATGAGTTTCAACTGCCTTTATACAATTTAATGTTCCAAAAAAGTTAATCTTAAATACATTTTCAATTTGTTCTACATCAATTTCTCTTTCCTTTTTTGGATCCCAGGTACCTGTAGAAAAAAAACAAATTTCAATATCCCCAAGTTCCTTTTTTATATTTTCAAAAACAGACTTACACTTTTCCTTATCATTTACATCAAGAGGAAAAGATTTAATATTTTGATGCTTATCTTCAATTTCTTTCAATAAATTTTCTCTTCTTGCAGAAATAGCAACTGTCCATCCATTATTAGCAAATTTTAATGCAAGTGCTTTGCCAATTCCCGTACTCCCGCCGGTGATCCAAATTACTTTTTTATTCATATTTAACTGCTGTATAGTACTTAAATGATAAAAAATAAAATTTTATCTTTTATTCTCTTTGCAATTACTACGTTTTCAGCATCATTTATTGGAGGTTTGGTTACTATAAATTTTAAGGAACCTTGGTATTCAAATTTATCTAAACCTCAATACAATCCACCAGATTGGATATTTGGGCCAGTATGGACATTACTTTATTTATTTATGACAATAGCCATATGGAATGCGTGGCATAAAAACACAAAAAATTTAAATATTGTATTTTTATATTTCATTCATCTTTTTTTTAATACAACTTGGAGTGTTGTTTTCTTTGGTTTCCATAATATTTCTTTAGCAATTTTAAATCTTGTTGTGTTAATTATATTTATTGTTTTATTGGTATTTAAATATAAGAATATAAGTCTATTAAGCATGTACTTAATGATTCCATATTTGTTATGGTGTTGTTTTGCATTGCTTTTAAATATAAACATTTTTTTGATAAACTAATATGGATGATGTTGTAATAGTAGGTGGTGGTATAATTGGAGCTGCAACTGCATACTTTATGTCCAAAGAAGGCAGAAAAGTAAAAGTTATTGAAAGGGATCCAACTTATAAAACCGCATCATTCCCATTATCACTTGGTGGATTTAGACGGCAGTTTTTTCAAAAAGAAAATATTCTTTTAGGGAAATTTGCAAGGGAATTTATATTTCAAATACCAGAATTATTGAAAACTGAAAAAAATCCAAATCCAACAGCTAGTATGGTACCCAATGGATACCTTCTAATGTTTGGTCCAGATCATGCAGAAGAGCAATACAGAGCTTTAGAAAATCATAAAGAATGTGAAGCGGGTACAAAAAATATTAAAGGTTCTGAATTAAAAAACTATTTTCCTTACATTAATGATGAAGGAATTGAAACCGCAACATTTACTGATAACAAAAGTGAGGGATGGATAGATCCATTTTTATTTCATAGTGCTTTAAAGCATAAAGCAATTGATCTTGGGGCAAAATTTATTAAGGGAGAAGTAAAGAGCCTTTCCGAAATTAATGCAAAGACAATTATTTCCGCTGCTGGGTGTTGGACTAAGGAACTACTTGAAGATATTCCTGTAGTACCTCAAAAACATACAGTCTTTAGAGTTAAATGCCCTAAACATATTCCAGAGATGCCATTATCCGGAGATCTAACAACAGGAGTATATTGGCGACCAGAAGGAAAAGAATATTTGGCAGGTTCTCCAATTTCGGTTTTTGATGCAGAGGATCTGGAACCTGCATGGAATGATTTTGAAGAATTAGTTTGGCCTGCTCTTGCAAAAAGAATACCAGCATTTGAAGAACTAAAGTTAACAGGTGGATGGGCTGGATATTATGATTGTAACAAATTAGATAATAATGCTGTAGTTGGAAAACATCCAAAATATGAAAATGTTTACATGGCCTCAGGATTTACCGGCAGAGGTTTAATGCAAGCACCAGGAATTGGTAGAGCTCTAACTGAATTAATAACTACAGGCAGTTATCAAACTATAGATATTAGTGTTTTCGCAGTCGAAAGAGTATTAAATAGCTCTGCAAGACCCGAGCCCTACGTCTTATAATTTTTTTACGTAAACTCCCATCATCCCATTAAAAAAAGATACTGCAATTATAAGAATTTGACCTTTTAGTGAGTAAAAATCAAATGATGGATAAAAACTGATAGCTATACTCAAAAAAATATAGGTTAATAAAAAGGGTTTATAAAACTTCTTTAAAAATTTCATAAAAATTCTAATTAAATTTTTACAAGCATTTTTCCTATGTTTTTACCTTCTAATAAATCAATGAATGATTTTGGTGTATTTTCTATACCCTCGTAAACAGTTTCTTTAAATTTAATTTTATCTTCTAATAGCCATTTAGCCATATCGGTTTCAAACTGTTCTCGATCATTTTCATGATCAAAAATTATAAAACCTTTAATAGTTAGTCTTTTTACAAGAACATGAGCCATATTTTTTAAACCAGAGCCAGGATTAGTTGCATTCATTTGGGATATCCTTCCACAAATTACAATTCTTCCAAAGTTCTTCATTTGAAAAATAGCTGACTCTAAGAAATCGCCACCTACATTATCAAAATATAAATCAAATCCTTCAGGACAAACTTCTTTAAGATGCAAAACAAGATTTTCAATTTTTTTATAGTTAAACGCATGATCAATTTTTAAATCATTTTTTAACCATTTAACTTTTTCATCTGATCCTGTACTTGCAATTACTTTACAACCCATATTTTTTGCAATTTGACAAACAGTGGATCCAACACTACCTCCAGCTGAAGAAACAAGGATTGTTTGACCTGGTTTTAATTCACCATGTTTAAAAAGTCCTATATAAGCGGTATGACCTGTCATTCCTAGTGGACCTAGATATGTTTGTATAGGAATATTCATTGGATCAATTTTTTTTATATCATTGGAATTACAAACAAAGTAATCTCTCATTCCGAAATTACTAAAAACAATATCTCCTTCTTTAAAATTTTTGTCTTTAGACTCTTTAACTATACCTAACGCATAACCTTCCATCTCTTCACCAATATTAAAAGGTGGTTTATAGTTTTTTCTTTCAGTCATCCTTGCCCTCATATAAGGATCAACTGAAATCCATAAATTTAAAACCAATATATTGTTCTTAGTATCTAAAGATATCTCTTTTGTTTTTATTTCAAAGTCAGTTTCTTTTGGTAAACCTGTTGGGATATAGTTTTTTAAAGCTACAAATTTGCTTGTTACAGACATTAATTATGATCCCCAAATAATATCAAGTATTCTCTCTCTTTTGCATGCTTTCTTATATTTTAAATAATTTTCTAAATATACTTGATAGTAATCTTGATGTTTATCCTCTGCTTTGTAAAAAATCTCAAATTCTTTAACATATGTGACTACCTTCTTTTTAAATTTCTTTTCTAATCTTTTTATATCTTTCTCAATTAAATCTTTTTGATAATCGTTTTCATAAAATGCTACAGATCTGTAGCTGTATCCTTTATCACAAAACTGGCCATAAGCATCAAATGGATCAATATTAAGCCAGAAGTTTTTTAAGAGTTCTTTATAGGATATTTTCTCTTTGTCATAAATTATTTCTACAACCTCAAAATGACCAGTATCTCCATAAGTGACTTCCCTATATGTTGGATTTGCAGTTATTCCTCCTGAGTAACCTGATATAACTTCTTCTACACCTTCCAACATTTCAAAGGACTCCTCCATACACCAGAAGCAACCTCCTGCAAAATATGCCTTATCCTTAGAATGAGAGAATGATGTTGAGATAAGAAATAACAATAAAAAGTAGTAAAATAACCTCATATCCAAAATATATAACAATGAGGGTTTAAATCTATGGTATTAAAGGTAGCTACTTTTTAAGTAGCATACCTTTAATAAATCTATTTTATTTTTTTTGATATTTAGCAGCTTCTTCCGATCCACTAGTTGCAGACCCTTTACTGTAAGAATGTGCACCCATTCCTGCTAATTGGCCGTCTTTTACAATCAAATATTGATTTCTAATTTCTTTTCCTTCAAAGAAACATTCCAATATTTCTCTAACTCCATCTGCATATCTTGCTTGAGCAGATAAAGATGTCCCAGATGTGTGTGGTGTCATTCCATGATTTGGCATTGTTCTCCATACATGGTCATTTGGAGCAGGCTGTGGAAACCATACATCACCTGCGTAACCACTTAGCTGTCCACTTTTTAGGGCTTTAGCTATTGCATCTCGATTACAAATTTTACCTCTTGCAGTGTTAACTATATACGCCCCTTTTTTCATTTTACTTATCATTTCATCATCAAACAAATTTTCAGTTTCTGGATGAAGTGGACAATTGATTGTAACAACGTCGCAAACTTTTACCATAGACTCCACAGATTCATGAAAAGTTAAGTTTAGTTCTTTTTCAACACTATCAGGTAATTTATGTCTATCAAAATAGTGTAAATGAACATCAAACGGTTTCATTTTTCTAAGTGCATCTAAACCGATTCTTCCAGCAGCAACAGTTCCTATATGCATTCCTTCAACATCATAACTTCTCTGAACAGCATCTGCAATATTCCAACCACCTTCATTAACTATTCTGTGTTGATTGTGATAATCTCTAACCATTGAAACAATCATCATTACTATGTGTTCAGCAACTGATCTAGAATTACAGAAAGTTACTTCAACAACATCAATTTTATTATCCATTGCTGCTTGCAAATCAACGTGATCAGAACCTATTCCTGCTGTAATTGCCATCTTAAGATTTTTAGCTTTAGCGATTCTCTCTTTAGTTAAATAATAAGGGAAAAATGGTTGTGAGATAACAATGTCAGCATCAACAATATGTTTATCCGCTTCGCATCCATCTCCATCTTTACTGTTAGTAACAATCAACTCGTGTCCATTACTCTCTAAAAACTTTCTCAAACCAAGTTCACCTGAAACACAACCAAGTAATTGACCTGGTGTAAAATCTCTCCCTTTAGGCGATGGCAATGTCATTCCATCTGGATATTTCTCTAATTTTGGTAAATCCGACAGAGGATACGATTTAGGCATTCCTCCTTTTGGATCATCATACAATACACAAAGTACTTTCATTTTTACTCCTATTACTAGCTTCTTAAAGCTGAATTATTAATTATTATTTGAAAAGACTAGCACAAGTTAAATAGGACTAGCAAACAAATTGTGTTTATTTTGGGTAATTCCTTTTAGCAATAAATTTGTTCAAGATTATGCCGAAAACTATCACAATAATTGATCCACTTATAACTGGGGATATTAAATATTCAAAAGAAACTGATCCCATGATCACAATTATAGGATTTCCTCCTGCAGGAGGGTGGGTTACACTAAGAATGATCATTAGTCCGACACCTATTCCAACAGCGACAGGTATAATAATATATATCGGAAGTGGAACGAAATTCACAAATATCACTCCAACAAGCGAAGTTAAAAAATGACCAAAAAATATATTTTTAGGTTTCGCAAAAGGACTTTCTGGATACCCATAAAGCAAAACCATTGTAGAACCAAAGGAAGCAATCAAAAATAATCCGTAAGGCGTTTTGTAAGTAAGCAATGACAAAACTCCAATTGTCAAAGTAGAGAATATTGCAGCTATAGCAGGTTTTTTAATATCTAAATTATTCATCAATGCTGAGTTTCTTAATTGCAATTAATGGCATTAATACACAGTTTTTTCTAGATATATTTTTTTTATTAAACAATTTATTAAATTTATTTAGATTTTTTGGCAAAGGTTTAATTTCATCTTCAAAATAATCGATAAGATTTTTTAATAAATAATTAACTTTGTTTTTACTTTTTTTGATAAGTTTATGAGATATTAAGCTTGCCGAAGCTTGACAGTAAATACAGGACTTTGTCTGATACCCAATATCTTGTATTATGTTTTTCTTAATATTAATTCTCATTTCAATTATATCGCCACAAGTTTTATTTTTATATTTCGATCTATGAGTGTAATCTTTCAATATTTTATTATTAGTCGTGTCGGATGCAATTTTTATTATATCTAAATCCATATTTATTTAATATTATCACTAAAAATTTATAAAAAATAAATTAATTTATGCCTGATTTAAAAAATCCTAAAGTAGCCATTCCGATAGTTTTATTTGCAGGCATACTTTGGTCATTTGGGCCATATGTTGTAAGACATATAGATCAACCCGAAACTGTCCCATGGCAATACTTATTTGCAAGAGGTATTGTTATTTTTTTATTGCTCAATGTTTACTTATTTTTGGAAGAAGGAATTTCATTTTATAAAAATTATTTAAAAATTGGTATATCTGGAATTATAGGTGGTGTTGGTTTAGGAACAGCAATGATAACTTTTATTTGGTCAATTACTAATACGACAGCAGCAGTAACTCTATTATGTTTAGCTGCAATGCCTTTTATAACCGCACTACTTGGTTTTCTTTTTTTGAAAGAAAAAATATCAATCACAGTTTGGATATCAATTTTAGTCGCTGCATTTGGCATAATTGTAATGGCCTACGGTAATACCGGAGAAAATTCTTTAATGGGTCTAATATTTGGATTAGTATCAGCATTAGGTTTTTCAATTTTTTCAGTAAGTCTGAGATGGAGAAAACAAACTCCCAAGTTTACAACTGTTGCTATAGCAGGCTTATTTTGTTTTTTATTTTCAACAGTTATGCTTTTAAATAACGATGCAAATTTCTTATCTTCAAATAAAAATGAAGCATTATTTGCCACTCATGGAACACTTGTTTGCATGGGTTTAATTCTTTATTCAATTGGATCTAAACATATTCCTGCAGCTGATTTGACTTTATTGTCTTTGACTGAAGTAATAGGAGGAATATTTTGGGTTTGGCTTCCATGGCTTGGAATAAATGAAATTCCTTCAACTAACACAATTATTGGTGGCTTCTTTATTTTTTTAGCTATATTTTATTATAGTATGATAATGCAATCTAATAGAAGATTTATTGGATTAAATTAAATTTACATGGTTCAAAATAATAAGATTGTTAATAGTTGGAATGAATGGGATCCATTAAAACATGTAATTGTTGGAAGAGCAGATGGTACTTGTATTCCAGCACCTGAACCTGCTTTAGATGCTAAAGTTCCAGAAGACTCTGATATGCGAGGTACTTATGGTCCAAGAACTAAGGACACTGTCGATAAAGCTAATGAACTATTAGATAACTTCTCAAATTTGCTAGAAAAAAGGGGTATAAAAGTTGATAGACCAACACCTTTAAATTTTAATCAACCAACATCAACTCCTGACTGGAAAGCCGAAACTATGTTTGGATGTATGCCACCTAGAGATGTTTTATTAACTGTGGGAAATGAAATATTAGAAGCTACAATGAGCTACAGGTGCAGATGGTTTGAGTACCTATGTTACAGACCATTATTAAAAGACTATTATAATAAAGATCCAAATATGAGACATGAGTCAGCACCAAAGCCTAGATTAACAGATGCAGACTATAGAAAAGATTATTTATCAGATAAAATTGGTGTAACTAAAAGACTCGAATGGACAGAAAATAAATACTTTGTCACAACTGAGGAAGAGCCATTATTTGATGCAGCAGATATTCTAAGATTTGGAAAGGATTTAGTTGTACAACACGGATTTACAACTAACTTAAAAGGAATTGATTGGATAAAAAGACATTTTAAGGATCATAGAGTTCATGCTGTAAATTTCCCAGGCGATCCTTATCCAATTCATATTGATGCAACCTTTACCCCAATTAAAGAGGGATTAATTATTAATAACCCACAACGAAGACTTCCAAAAGAACAAAGAAAATTATTTGAAGATAATGGATGGGAAATTATTGATGCAGCACAACCTGCCCATAATACCCCGCCACCACTTTGTTACTCTTCAGTATGGCTATCAATGAATGTTTTAGTTCTTGACCCTAAAACTGTATGCGTTGAAAAAAGTGAAAAATATCAAGCTGAACAGTTAGATAAATTAGGTATGGAAGTTATCCCTGTAGAGTTGAGAGATGCTTATGCTTTTGGTGGAGGCCTTCATTGTTGTACAGCCGATGTTTATAGAGAAGGTACTTTAAAAGATTATTTTCCAAAACAATAAAATGAACGCAAAAATTAATACAAAACGCAAAAGAGTAAAATTTGCTTCAGATAATGTGACAGGAGCTTGTCCAGAAGTTTTGGATGCAATTATCAAAGCAAATGATGGTATTGCCCCACCTTATGGTAATGATGAAATTTCAGGTGTGTTACAAGAAAAATTTTCTAAAATTTTTGAAAAAGATGTAATTGTTTACCCCACAGTATCAGGAACCGCATCAAATGCTTTAGCACTTTCTGCTATATCTCCATCATTTGGAAATATTTATTGCCATAAATTTTCTCATATCAATGTGGATGAGTGTGGAGCCCCTGAATTTTATTCAGGTGGAGCAAAACTTGTTCCATTGAAAGGTAAAGACGGCAAAATAACAGTTGATGAGCTAAATGATAATATTGGAGGGTTTGGAATTGTGCATCACACTCAACCATCTATTGTTAGCATAACTCAAGCAACAGAAACTGGTGAAGTTTATACTTTAGATCAAATTAGAAATATTTCTGAAATTGCACATAAAAAAAAATTAAAAGTACATATGGATGGCGCTAGGTTCGCTAATGCGCTTGTTTCACTAGATGTAACTCCTGCAGAAATGACATGGAAATCAGGTGTTGATATATTATCTTTTGGAGCAACAAAGAACGGATGTATAGCAGCTGAAGCAATAATAATATTTAAAAAGGAATTGGTTGGGAATTTACCATTCTTGTTAAAAAGATCTGGTCATCTATTGTCTAAAATGCGTTTTGTTTCAGCACAGTTAGATGGATATATCACAAATGATGTTTGGTTAAAAAACGCAAGACACGCAAATCTAATGGCAAAAAAATTAAGCGATGGTTTAGTTTCTAGCAATCAAGTAAAACTAGAATATCCGACAGAAGCAAACGAAGTTTTTGTGAAACTCCCGAAAAAAATGGTCGAACATCTTAATTCAGAAGAGTATATGATGAGTAAAGATGAATTGACTGGCAAAACAGTTAGATTAGTCACTGCTTGGAATACCAAAGACAGTGAAGTGGATGAGTTTTTGAATACTATTTTCAATTAAATTTACTTGAAATTAACCCTTTCAAATTATACAAGAAATTAATGGAAGCTGTGGCAGTATTAGTAATAATAATATTATTTGCTACTGGAAGTTTTAATTAAAAGGAGAAATATGGAAGTTGTAGCTGTATTAGTTCTAGCTTATTTTGCATATAAACAATTTTTAGATTAATTTTATTTATTAGTTAGGATTGTTTTTAATATCTTCGATAAAATTTAATACTTCATTAAATTTATCGTCTTCGATATCTTTGTAACTAGCATTAAATTTATTTTTTACACATATTGCTACATGCGCGTATGGATTTCTTCCTTTCGGATGATTTGGGTGATCAGGTAATTGACCATCCAAATAGTCACCTGCTTCCTGAATAATTTTCCAGAGTTTACTGGCATTGACTTTGTTCATTTTTTTTATTTTAAACTAACCTAAAAGGGATTCAACAAATTCCCAATCAATAAGACTTTCAACAAATTTGTCTAAATATTCAGGTCTTCTGTTTCTATAATCAATATAATATGAATGTTCCCAAACATCACAACCAAGTATTGGTTTCATATTTTCTATTAATGGATTTGCTGCATTAGCTGTTTTTGTTACAACTAATTTATCATTATTTAAAGATAACCAACACCAACCTGATCCAAATTGAGTTATACCTGCTTGTTTAAATTGATCTTTAAATTTTTCAACACTTCCAAAATCTTCAACAATTTTTTTCTCAAGTTTTGATGGAATACTCCCACCACCTTTTGGTTTCATGCATTTCCAAAAAAGATTATGATTCCAATGCTGGCTTGCATTATTAAATATTCCAGCTTTTGAGTTATCTTTTGAACTTTTTATAATTATATCTTCCAATGACATTTCAGCCATGTCTGTATCTTTTATAAAATTATTAAGATTTGTTATGTAGGTTTGGTGATGTTTTCCATGATGTAATTCTAATGTTTCTTGTGACATTATTGGAGACAAAGCCTCATTAGAATAATCTAGTTTTGGTAATTCAAATGTCATAGTTATTTTTTATAATATTTTTTTGTAAATAAACTTAATTAAGTTGACGCAATTAAATACAAATTAGTTTTCTAAAGCGTTTTCTTCTCTCATAAGAATAGGTCGACCATCTTGAGCAGTGTTTAAAGGTATAATTTTACCATTGTATCTTGCGCATAACGTAGGTGCACTTCTCACCTGTTCTCCCAAATTTACTTCTAAATCTGCTATAACTAATTCAACACCTTTCAATATACTCAATATCTTCATTATTCCTCCGTTTTATGATGATGGCTTAAATATTAAACACAAGCCGTTATTACAATATCTCTTTCCTGTCGATCCAGGACCGTCTTCAAAGACATGTCCGTGATGAGCACCACATTTTGCACAATGGTATTCAATTCTTTTCATGCCAAAGCTGTAATCAACCTTAGTTTTAAAAGCTCCAGGAAGCGCCTCTGTAAATGATGGCCAACCTGTTCCACTATCAAATTTTGAGCTAGACTTAAATAGTTTAGCTCCACAATTTGCACAGTGATAAAAACCTTCTCTTTTCTCGTAATTAAGAGGGCTTGAGAATGGTCGTTCGGTTGCTTCCTCAAACATTATTTTTTTTTGGGCTTCTGTTAAATTTTGATTAATTATTTTTTTGGTTTCAGCTAATGAAATTTTGTATGGAAAAATACTGTATAGTAATGATCCAAATATAGATAGTTTTAAAAATTTTCTCTTGTTCATAACTTTCTTAATAGATCAATATTTTTTTATTTGAATGAGATATTTTGACAGCTTAGATTTTAAATTGGTAGCTCCATAATTAATGAAGCTACCAGTAAGATTATTGTCCAGGCACTTTATAGCCACTTGATACTTTTGTTGCATGATTTGCAATTTCATTCATTGGTGTTTCCTCACAAATAGCGATATTTTTAAGTGCACCACTTCCCTCAGTAGCCATTTTTATAGCAGCCATTTGTTCAAATGTGCCATGGGTTTCAACTATAAAGTCATAGGGTCCTCTTAAATATGTGTACGATTTCATTTCAGCGCCAACACTTTCAGAACACTTTCTAGCAACCTCAGATCTATCTGATCCAGGATCTTTTAAAAAGCCTGCGAATGCTTTCTCTGTAAAATTTCCCATTAAAAAAAATTTAGCCATAGATACCTCCTTTAAATGTATTATAGCACTTAAAATAATTTTTTTTAATATTTTATTGATTTATAAAAAATTTATTCTCTTCCAATTTGTAATAATTGTGGTGGTTCAAATACTCCACTTTGTATTTCACTGTTTGATATATTTATCATGGATTTGGCAACTATTTCTGCATTTATCGATTTATATTTTTTTAAATCTCCAACTAAAATTGGCGATATACATTTCATGGCGAAAATACCTATTTTTTCTCCCAATCTTTCCTCTATTCTTTTTCCAATTAAAAATGAAGGTCTAATTACAATAAATTTTTTAAAGTTTAGTTTTCTTAATTCTTCTTCAGCCATACCTTTATTTTTTAAATACAAATTTGTTTTTTTTGAACTGGCACCCAATGAAGAAATATAAGTAAAATTTTGTACATTATTATCGCTACAAATTTTTCCAATTTTTACAGGTAAATTGTACTCGGTGTTTATATAATCTTGTTTGTTGGGTGTTTTTTTTCTTGTAGTTCCAATACAAAAAAAACAATCATCACCTTTTATTTCTGACTTAATATTTTCTAATTTCGTAAAATCTGTTTGAATAACTTCTATTTTGGGATCAATTTTTGAAGTAGAAGATCTTACAAAAACTTTGATTTTTTTATATTTTTGATCACTGGCTAACAATTTAAGTAATATTTCACCAATTAATCCAGTTGAACCGAATATTAATGCTGTTTTCATAATTTTAAACTTACACTAAATTTTCTTAAATTCGTTCAAATTATTTGGTTCATCTATTGGTTCGGTCGAAGGATTAAGTTCTATACCGGCTGGAGTAATCGTTTGAGGCATAGGTGCAAATTGTGAATCTGGATTATCTCCAGACTCTCTAATTTGCATTCTATATATTCCAAACAAACCAATGAATGAATGAAATATAATTAAAAAAATAAAAAAACCATTTTCTCCTAAAAATTCCATAAATAATGAGCACATAAAAGGGCCACAAATTGCACCAAGACCAAAAACAAATTGTAATCCTGCTCCCGCTGCTACAAATTTTTCTTTTGGTATAAAATCATTTGTATGTGCAAAAATTAATGCAAACATTGGCAGACTACAAAAAGAAAAACACATTATGCAAATATAAAAAAATAATTTTGATGTAGCTAAACCTGCAGGCATATACATTTGACCCGAAGAAATAATCGCTAAAAAACAAAATAAAGCTGCTCCAAATGTCGTATATATAATTACAATTCTTCTATCTAAAACATCTGATAATTTTCCAATTGGCCATTGAGATATAGCTCCAGATATAGCAAATAAAAATGTTACTATTGAAACTTCTAAAATACTAAAATTCATCGATGTAGCATAAACCGCAATCAACGAGAAAACAGCTGAATGCGATATTCCAATTAAAAACGAACTTACAACACCAAATGGTGATGATTTATAAACTTCCTTTAGCTTCATACCTACTATTTTTTTAAAGTTTGGAGCTTTTCTTTTTGTTAATAATATTGGAACAAGCGACAAAGACATAAATAAAGATATCAGTATAAAAGGTTGAAAGTTTTCTGGTTTACTAAAGTTTATGAAAAACATTCCAATTGCCATAGAGGCATACATAACAATCATGTAGATTGATAAAACACTACCTCTGTTTTTATTTGTAGATCTATCGTTTAACCAGCTTTCAGCAATCGTATAAAGACAAACCATACTAAATCCAGAAATCATTCTAAGCACAAACCAGGAAAAAGGATTTACAAAAATTGAGTGTAATAAGATTACAATTGAAGTTACAGAAGCAAAAGCTGCAAATACCCTAATATGTCCAACTCTATGAATCAATGATTGTATAATTTTTGCTCCAATAAAATATCCAACAAAATATCCAGAAAATAAAAAACCTGTCGATGATAGACCAAAATTTTCTTTTACTGCTCTAACACCTAATAGAGTACCTTGAAAACCATGAGCGAGCATTATAAATGCCATACCCATAAAGAGAGCCCAAGAATTTTTTATAATTTTGTTCATAAAATTAGCGGTGTTTATGGGCGATCTAATTTTAAATCAAGACAAATTTGTGACAAAAAGAAAAATAATTTACTTAGAAGAAGATTTTAATTTTAGATAAGAGTGAACAGCTATAGTGAATATAATTACAAGTCCACCTACTATTGTCTCTAGACTAGGCTGTTCTTTGATAACTAACCAAACCCAAATGGGTCCTAAAATGGTCTCAAGAAGAAAAAACAGATTAACTTCCTCGGCAGGTATAAATCTTGGAGCAATCGTCACCAAAACGAATGGAATTGCCACACACAAAATACACATTAAAGGTATATAAATTAGGTCTTTTTCAACTAACTCATAACTTTCTGCGAAAAAGAGAGCAAATAGAGCTACTGTAAGCTTACCAACAACAGCTGAAGGTAGCAAATCTCTATCTTTTGCCGACCTGATTATTACTGCGTTGGTGGCGAGTCCAAAAGCTGTTGTTATACCCATAAGATCACCAAATAAGTTACCCATCTCTAGAGAGTCGTAAAATATATATACTACAGCTACTAAAGTAATGGCTATTGCTATCCAAGTCTTCTTATCGGGAATCTCTTTTAAAAATATTGCACCAAGGATTGCCGAAAGCATGGGTGCCATTGCAATCATTATTAGTGTATTTGCAACATTTGTATTCTGGATTGAAATTATAAATGTGATGTTACAAATTGAAAAACTTATAATGTAAAAAATACCAGCATAACCAACATTCAAAAATGCTTTAATAAAATTTTTTTTATAAAATATGAGAAGTCCAATTAATACAGCTACAAATGGTATCGCACCTCTATAAAATAATAATCCCCAGGTATCTATAGATGATAGTCTTATAAAAAGTGAATCTGGTGTGATAAACATCACAGCTATGAATGCAAGAGATGATCCTTTTTGCTGATTTGACAAGTTTTTCAACTACAAACCTTTCCAAAAAGTCTTAGCCAAGTTTATCTTAGATAAATCAAAATATGTTTTTATACCTGTTGGTGATGTTACATTTATATCTCCATTTAATTTTCCATCAATAAAGTCTATTCCTGCAAAGTAAATTCCGTCTTTCTTAATTTTTTTTGCTATTATATTTGAAACTTTCAGTTCTTTATTGCTTAAAAATGCAATTTTTGGTTTTGCACCTTTGCTCATATTACTCAATATTGATCCTGATTTTGGAACTCTAGATATGGCTCCACAAACCTTACCATTTATAATAAAAACTCTTTTATCTCCAAACTTAATTTTATTTAAAAATTTTTGACACATAATGTGACCGTGTTTTTTCAATATTTGTTTTATTTTAAGCAAATTAAGCTTCCCTGAAATAAGATTTATATCATTGCCACCATAGCTATGAATAGGTTTAATTATTATCTTTTTATGTTTTTTGAAAAATTTTCTAATTTCAATCAAATCTTTAGTAAATATTGTATCCGTCATATAATTTTTAAAATTTAAAGAATAAAATTTTTCTGAAATATTTCTTACTGAAGTAGGATCATTAATAATTTTTGTTTTATCTTTGATTCTATCTAACATTAATGTTGTAGAAATATATTCCAAGTTAAAAGGTGGATCCTGTCTGATTAAAATATATTTTGTAAAGGATAAGTCTAATTTTGATTTTTTTATAATTTTATAAAATTTCTTTTTTGAATAATCAATTTTAATAAAATATCCTTCACTTACAGTTTTTCCTCTTATATTGGATAAATTTTCTGGATAATAATAAAATAATTTATAACCCTTGTTTTGAGCTTCATGAGCTAAAAAAATAGTAGTATCTGTTTTGATATTTATTTTTTTTAAATTATCACCTTGTATAGCAACAATTTTATTGGTCATATAAATCATTCAAATTTTCGGAATTTGAATACTTACTTATTATATTATCAGCATTTGTTTTTTTATTTTTTACAATTTTTTCTAAGTGATCTAAAAACTTTGCTTCACTTAATTTTTTTCTATTTAAAAAGTCTCTCTTTTTTAATCCTGATTTTGATATGTCTAATAATCTCTCTGCCCAATACGAAATATCCTTGCCCATCAAATTAGTTTTTAATCCATTTTTAGGGGCATTTTTATAAGCTGAAAGAACTTCATTAGCTTCCCAATTTTTAATTAAATCTAAAGCTTCTTCCAGATTTCCATAAAGTAATCCTGTAAAGAGAGCGGGACCAGCACATAAACACTCCCATCCGCACGCATCCATTGATCTTAATTCGATATATTGTTTTAATCTGTTCTCTGTAAATATTGTTCCTAAATGTGTATCAAGATCATTAGTACCAGGAATTTTATTTCCAATTTCTTTAATTTCTCCATTCATAAAGTTTTTAAATAAATATTTTTTTCCAGATATATAATTACCTTCACTTTGTAAAAATAAGATTGGATAATTCATAATATAATCTGCATATTTTTCAAAATTTAGATCTTTTAAAAAAAACTCAGGCAATCCACCTCTAGATGTTTCTTGCCAAACTTTAGATCTGTAAGATAAGTATCCACTATTACTTTTTTCAACTATAGAGGAATTTGCAAAAAGTCCGATAGATATTGGAACTAAATTATTTGCCAACTTAAATTTTTTTATAAAATCTTCTTCTGAGGTATAATCTAAATTTAATTGCGTACCTGCAGTTTTATACATCATATCCAAACTTAGTTTTCCTCCAACAGGCATATCTTTGGTCATAACCTCATACCTTTTTTTTGGATTATTAGGTATATCCTCAAATTTAGATATAGGATCATATCCAGCACTTACTATTTTAAAATCTAATTTTTCAATTACCTGATTTAATTCAAATAAATATTCATGAGATTCAGCACAAGCTTCATGAATATTATTTAATTTTGCACCAGATAACTCTATTTGATTACCGGGCTCTAAAGTAATACTTTTACCATTCTTAGTTAACGCTATTGGATTTTTTTCCTCAAAAATAGGTTTCCAGCCAAACTCATATAAATTTTCAAACATTTTCTTGATTTTGGGATAATCAATTCTCGTATTTGTTTTTTTATCAAAAATAAATTTTTCATGCTCAACTCCAATCTTTAAATTAGATTTATCCTTTGAGCCTGACTTAAAATGTTCTATTATTTGTTCCTTTGTTTCTATCATTAGCTTATATTGTTTCTTTTTAGATAATCTTCAATTTCCTTTATATTACTTAATTTGTTAGAGCAAGTTTGATTTTTACATATAACAATTTTTGCCTCTTTTACTTCATTATCTAGATATATAAATGTAGCTCTAGTAAAAAATTTTTTTTGCAAATACTTTTTTATATTAGGATCTAAATTTTGCTTTCCATGAATTGTAAAAGATATGCTTTCATTACAAATATCCAAAGATTTTACAAAACTAAACATTTGTGCAAAGTTTGAGTTTAAAACTTGGTGGAAACTTTTTTTTAAAATATCAATTTTTTCAAACCATATTTTATCGCTAGTTATAATATATATTTTATTACATAAGTTTAAATATACGCTATTTCCATTTGGTATATTATTATCATTTAGATCTACTGGTTGTACAAATAGATCATTGTCTAATATTTTATTTTTCTGCATTAAGCCTGATTTTTTATCAAAGAAGTATTCCCAGGTTTTTATTAAAATATCTTTTGCTTTTTCGATGTATTTAACGTCACCATCTAATTCATAAATAGTTATTAAAAGACTAGCATAGTATACGTAATCTTCCAAAAAAGCGTCAATCTCTGTGTCTTGATAGCAATGGAAAATTTTGTCTGATAAATATTTTTCTAGTATCTTTATACTAACAAGAGTATTTTGTTTAAGTTCTTCATTATCAGTTACTAGCGATGAAAGAAGAAGTGTTTCTAATAAAAAACAATTTTGATCAGTTTGAGATTTATCATCAAATAATGGTTTAGCACGTTTGTTTCTTTGATCTAATAATGCTTTTTCTATAATTAAGATTTCTTTAATCTCATCATCGGAAATTTTACTATGAGTTTCTATTAAAATATTATTACCTTCAAAATTTCCCTCCTCAGTTAAATTATATTTTTTTGCAAATAAATTAAATTTAGAACCCAGAGTATTTTTTAGTTCTGTATAATTCCATACATAATATTTTCCTTCAACACCATCGCTATCGGCATCATATGCAGACCCATAAAGATCAAAATCATTTTTAAATTCTGAATTTATAAAATTTATGGTTTGCTCTAACTTTCCTTTATAATAAAGATTATTAGTTTTTTGAAAGAACTTATTTAACAATCCTATATATTGAATATTGTCATAAAGCATTTTTTCGAAGTGGGGGACTATCCAATTTTCATCGACAGTATATCTTGCTATACCTCCAGCTAGATGATCATACATTCCTTTTGAAGAAATATTGTGAAGTAAAGTTTCAACAGGTTTAAAGTATTCTTCTTTTCCTGTTTTTAAATAAAAATAAAACATTGCATCAAATAAATAAAATTGGGGAAACTTAGGAGCTCCTTTGAAACTTCCATTATCTTTATCGAGGTGTTGTATAATTTTTTCTAAAAATGGCTCTAATGGTTGATTTAATACTGCTGATCTTTGATTAATTTTACCAAATATTTCCTGCATTTGGGGCGCTTGATCAAGAATTTTTTGTCTATTCTTATTATATACGTCAGAAACATTATTTAGAACTTTTTGAAAATCTGGTCTTCCATGCATTTCCTTTGGTGGGAAATAAGTTCCACCAGTGAAAGGAACTCCATTTTCATCAAGAAACATTGATAAAGGCCAGCCCCCTTGAGTTCCTGTTAGAATAGATAAACTTCTTTGAAAAACATAATCTAAATCAGGTCTTTCTTCTCTATCAACTTTAATATTTATAAATTTCTCATTCATTATTTTAGCTGTTTCATCATCTTCAAAACTTTCATGAGCCATCACATGGCACCAATGACAACTCGCATATCCAACACTAAGAAATATTGGTTTTTTTTCTTTTTTCGCCTGTTCTAAACTTTCTTTATTCCAAGCTAACCAATTTACAGGATTATCTTTATGTTGCTTTAAATAAGGACTTTTCTCTTCCTTTAGTTTATTAGTCATGTTTTATTTTAAAAATTAGTGATGATAAAAAGGTGTTCTATCAAATATTTTTTTAACCATTGGTTCAAATTCTTCTAAAGACATCGATTTATAATTAGGATCAAAAGAAGACTGGTCATATTTTTCACAAAAATCAACAGTATCTTGATAATATTTGTGGTCCTTAAATTTATCCCTTGCGTTTCTATCCCCACCTAAATGGTGAGCACTATAATAAGTTTGAAAAAGTCCATGATGAAGGATTATCCAATATGTTTTCTCAGAAACATATGGTCTGATTATCGAAGCTGCATATTGAGAATGGTTCATAGGCGCCAAGTCGTCTCCTATGTCATGAAGTAAAGTTGCTACAACCATCTCTTCACTTTCTCCGTTTTTGTATGCTCTTGTGGCTGCTTGTAAAGAATGTTCTAATCTAGTTATTTGATAACCCTCAAGAGTTGTAGTTTGACTTGCAAGATACTTAAGCAATCTATCTGCTGTTTTACGTTCAAAATTTTTTTCATATTTTTCTAATAATTCATAATCTTCTTTTGAACCATTTTTCATTTCAGTAAAATTTACTTTTTTCATCAATTACTCGATCCTGTACTTAACAATGATAATTGTGTAACTTTATCCTCTCCAAGTTCATCAATTATTTTTACTGGATAATCGCCAGTAAAATGATGATCAGTTAATTGTGGATAAGCATCATTTCTCTTATCAAAACCCATTCCTCGATATAAGCCATCTAAAGTTAAAAATTTAAGTGATTTTGCTTTTATAAATTCTTTTATTTCATCTACTGATTTGTTTGCTGCTAATAGTTCTTTTTTAGTAGGCGTATCAACTCCATAAAAATCTGGATATTTTATTTCTGGACTAGCTATCCTCACATGTATTTCTTTAGCGCCATTATCATATAACATTTTTACAATCTTTGATGAAGTAGTCCCTCTAACTAAAGAGTCGTCGACTAAAATTATTTTTTTATTTTTTATAACTGAAACATTTGCATTTAATTTTAATTTAACTCCTAAACTTCTTATCTGTTGTGATGGCTCTATAAAAGTTCGACCAACATAATGATTTCTTATTAAACCTAAATCAAAATTTATTTTTTTTTCCTCAGCGTAACCCAAGGCAGCTGCATTACCAGAATCTGGTACTGGCACAACCAAATCAGCATTTAAATTATCCTCTTTTGCTAATTCAGCTCCAAATCTTTTACGATATTCGTAGGCTGTTTTGCCATTTAAAATACTATCTGGTCTTGAAAAATAAATATATTCAAATACACATGGTCTCACTTTTTTTTGAGGAAATGGCTTAATACTTTTTAATTCATCATTTTCTACATAAACAATTTCACCATTTTCAACATCTCTAACAAACTTTGCACCAATAATATCAAAAGCACAGGTTTCAGACGCAAAAACATAAGAGTTTTTTAATTTTCCAATGACTAGAGGTCTAATTCCATAAGGATCTCTTACCCCAATAAGAGTATTTTGTGTCATCATAACTAATGCATATCCCCCTTGAATTTGAAATAAAGCATCAATAACTTTATCAATTGTCTTGGGTCTTTTTGATTTGGCTATAAGTTTTACTATCGTTTCTGTATCTGATGTTGTGTAAAAAATTGATCCTTCTTCAACCATTTTATTTCTAAGAGTTATTGCATTTGTAAGATTACCATTGTGCGCAACTCCAATTCCACCTGAATTAGTATCAGCAAAGAACGGTTGTACATTCCTTAAAGCAGTTCCGCCAGTTGTAGAATATCTATTGTGACCTATTGCATAATTTCCTGGTAAGTTTTTTAAAACTTTTTCATCATTAAAGTTGTCACCAACTAAACCAAATCTTTTTTCAGAGTGATATTTTTCCCCGTCAAATGATACAATTCCACAACCCTCTTGTCCTCTATGCTGTAACGCATGAAGTCCTAAAGCGGTTAATGTCGATGCCTCTGGTGTATTGCTTATACCAAATACGGCACACTCCTCTTTTAATTTAGGGTTATACGTCTTGAACTTTTTCTTTAGCGTCTTCATATTGTTTTTGATTTGGAAATACCTTTATAAGATAGATACTACCTTTTTCAACCAAAGGAAATGTTAACGAATCTTTTAAATTTAACGGACATTTTTTGCTATTGTAAACTACGTCAATAGCGGTGAATAAACAAACAATTAGAATATAGCTCTTAGCGATTCCAAAGAAAAAGCCAAAAACCTTATCGACTGAACCTAATCCAGTGTAGGTTACAACTTTACTTATTGCTTTATTTCCTAAAAGAATAAGAAATAATATTAAGATAAATAATATTACACCAACAATTAAATCAAGAACATATTCACTATCTAAAATACCTTCAAAATACGGTTTTACTTTCGGAAATAAATAAATTGTTAAAATATATGCCAAAATCCATTTAGCAGATGACAATAAACTTAAAACAAAACCTTTTCTAGATCCTTGAATTAAAAAATAAATGGTTAATAAAAAAAAAATATAATCGAATAATGTTACTTGTATTAAAAATTCCTGAATAGTTTCAATCATTAATTGAATGGTTTAATTTTAAGCAATAAAGAAGGTAAAAGTGTTAAAACCGAAACCATTGCAAGCAACATAGCAATCCCCGTGAATAAACCAAAGTAAATTGTTGGTATAAAATTTGACATTACTAAAATTGAAAATCCAAAAACTATTGTAATTGACGTATTTAAAATAGCTTTACCGACAGTTGAGTGACATAATTTTAATGTTCTATTGTAATTTCTTAACTTTGCATACTCCTCTTTAAATCTATAAATATAATGAATGCTATTATCTACAGCTATACCTATAGTTATGGCGGCTATTGTAATTGTCATCATATCAAGTGGAATTCCTAACAATCCTATCAATCCTAATATAAAAAAAGCTGCTATAAAATTTGGAACAACACCTATTAAAGCTAATTTTAAATTTTTAAATAGAATTATAAACATTATAAAAATTCCAAGCATAACAAATCCAAGGGTTAAAATTTGAGATTTAAATAAACTTTGTAATAGATTATTAAAAAGAATCAACACACCTCCCAACTTAAATTCATCTTTTTTTAAATCTAATTTATTTTCAAGATCAGAATTTATTTTTATCAATAAATCATTTCTTCTTAAATTATCTAAAGAGTCTTTTATTCTTAAACTTATTCTAGCTTCAGAGTCTTCTATCGAAATATAAGGATCTACAATCTCTTTTTTGATATTGTCTGGTATTTTTGTGTACAATACACCCATTTCTAGAGAGCCTAGTTCTTTATTGTTATTTAGTTGAGTGGCAACTTCAATAATTGAGGAAAAAGAAAGAACTTTACCAACAGGTTCTAAAGAGTCTAAGTAAGTATGAACTTTTTTTATTTTATTTATTTTATCTTTAGTAAACCAATATTTATCATCATTTTCATCTTCATCTCCCCAATCATCTTCTTCATCTTCTGATTTTTGATCACTCTCATCTTGTTTTGGGAATTTTAAAATTATTTCAAGGGGTGTAGTGCCTCCCAATTTTTCATCAATAAGTTTCATACCTTTGTATATTTCTGTATTTTTATCAAAATAATTTATAAAACTATTTTCTACCTCAAGCTTTGAGATCCCAGCTATACTTAGAAATATAATAATTATTGTTGTTGCAAAAATAGTATTTTGATTTGAAACTGAAATTTTACCAAAAAAATTTGTTATAATAGATCCCTTTTCTTCCTTAAGTGAAATTTTAGTAAACTTAAGTAAATTAATTAATGTTGGTAATAAACTAAAGGTAATAAGAAATGAAATAATCAAACCAAAAGTCATCATAAATCCAAAGTCAATAATTGGTTTTATCTCACTGAATATTAAAGATAAAAAAGCAAATATAGTTGTTAAGGCTGTATATAAAATGGGCCAGAACATCTTACTCGTTGTTAAAGAAATTATTTTAAATTTGCTTAATCTTGGAAATTGTTTTGAAAGCTGAAGATATCTTGTGCTAATATGAATATTCATAGCCATTGTTAATATCAACATTAAAGCTATAAAATTAGATGATATAACAGTAACTTTCCATCCTAAGAGACCCAAAAGACCAGTCATTATTACTACTGAAAAAAAACAACTACTTATAGGCACAATTACCCATATCAATCTTCTGAAAACATACCATAGAGTAGCACATATAAAGATAAAAACTCCAAGACCAAAAACAATGATGTCATTTTTTATAAAGGTCATCATGTCATCAGCAATCATCGGAATTCCTCCTAAATGAATTTTACTTGCTGAGCTAAAATTTTTTATTACTTGTCTTATCTCTAAAATATTTTGGTGATTTTGTTTTTTTAGTTTGTCTTTATATATCTCTTCTTCTTTTTTATTTTGAAAATTTTCAATTTTATCTTTTGATTTTAAATAAACTATAATTCCAGATGTTTTTCCATCTTCACTGATTACAAAGTTTCTGAAAACAGGACTATTCAATATTTCATTGAATCCTCTTTCTTTGTCAATTCCTTGTGATCTGAGAGTTGAATAGTTTTGTAGTCGTTCAATAAGCGGCTCATCAGAGCTGCTCAATAATGGAATATCTAATAGTGTAATTACACTGTGAACCCAATCAAGTTGTTGTATTTCTTTTTTTAGTTTTATTAGACTTTTAATAGAAGTTTCATCTATCATACTTTTTTTGGGAGTATAGGTGAGAACTAAAAATTCTTTTGCACCATATCTGTCATTTATCTCATTAAGATATTTTAAATCAGGATCTCCCTCTATTAGTAATGTTTCAGAAGATGCATCAAGTCTAAAGTTTTTTGAATTATATCCAAAAAAACATAGACAAATTAATAATAAAACTAAAATTAAGCTTGGTTTTTTTAAAACAATATTTTGATAAAATTTAGCTAACATCAACTATTAGCTTTTATAATATATTTAATTATTTTGAATATCTTTAAATTTAGTAAACATTGCCTCAAACTCTAGCATTACATTGCCTGTTGGCCCATGCCTCTGTTTTTGGATAATTAATTCAGCTAGATGAGATACTTCATTCATTTTTGCCTGCCATTCAGCGTGCTCTACTGTTGCTGGTCTTGGCTCTTTTCCTTGTAAATAATATGCCTCTCTGTAAACAAACATTACCACATCTGCATCTTGTTCTATAGAGCCTGATTCTCTTAAATCTGAAAGTTGAGGTTTTTTGTCATCTCTTTGTTCTACTGCTCTTGAAAGTTGAGAGAGCGCCAATACAGGTACAGCTAATTCTTTCGCAAGTGCTTTTAATCCTTGGGTAATTTCTGATATTTCTTGTACTCTTCCATTATTTGAATTTGAAGCTCTCATTAATTGAATATAGTCTATTACCACCATATCAAGACCATATAGTCTTTTTATTCTTCTTGCTCTATTGCTTAATGCAGCAATAGTTATTGCAGGCGTCTCATCAATATATAATGGTAATTCTGATATATCTTTTGAGGTTTCTATAAATTTATCAAATTGTTCCTCGGATATCTTGCCCCTTCTAATATCATTGGATTTAATCCTTGATTGTTCTGCTAGAATTCTTGTTGAGAGTTGTTCTGAAGACATTTCAAGAGAAAAAAAAGCTATTGAACTTTTTTCACCACTATTTTGAATTTTTTTAGCAGCATTAAAAGCAATGTTAGTGGCTAAAGCTGTTTTACCCATTGAAGGCCTTCCTGCTATAATTATAAGATCTGACTTGTGTAAACCACCTAATCTATCATCTAAATCTTTAAGTCCCGTCGGAACTCCCACAATACCTTCTTCATTTTTATATGCGCTTGATGCCATTTCAATAGTTTGTCTCATAGCTTCATCGAACTTTATTAAAGAAGAACTGAAAGATCCTTTTTCAGCTAGATCAAATAATGATTTTTCATAATTTTCAATTATTTTTTGCCCATCATAATTTAGATCACCCAGTTTTGCTTGATCAATTACCTCTCCTGAAATTTTTATTAACTCTCTTTTTACATATAAATCAAAAATTAATTTTGAATATTCAATTGCTTGTCTAGATGAAGTAGAAAATTTAGTAATTTTTACTAAATACTCAGGGATATTTAAATCATCTTTTTCTTTCTCAAAATAATTTTTTAAAGTTATCGGATTTGCTAAAAGACCTCCAAATATTAATTTTTCTAATGCTTGGAAAATTTTCATATGGACTGGATCATAAAAATTTTTAGCAGAGATTATTAAATTAATATCGTCAAAAATTTCGTTGCTTAATAATATTGATCCAATTACTGATTGTTCAGCCTCAATGTTGTTTGGTAGTTCATCAGCTTTACTTTTTAAAATATTTATAGGTTGAGACACACGGTAATCTAAACAATTTTAGTTTTAAAACAAAAGATATTATTTGTTGGGGAAAAAAATGTATAATTATGAATTTTCTTCTAGTGCTACAACTTTAATTTTTATTTGTGACTGTACTTCAGAATGAAGGTTTAATAATACATCAAATGATCCTAAAGTTTTTATTTCTTTAGTAGGTTGTATCATTGATGGATTTATTTCGATATTTTCTAAATCCTTAATAAGTTTTGATATCTCCGTAGGTTTTACAGAACCATACAACTCACGATTCTCAGTACTTAATTTCTTTACTAAAAATTCTTTATTTTTAAGAGTTTCATTTATTTCTTTAGCGGCATTTTTTTTATCCAAATCTTTTTTGCCTAGTTCAGTTTTTAATTTTTCAACTTCTTTAATATTTTCTTTTGAGGCAAATAGAGCTTTTTTTTTTGCAATCAAAAAATTTCTTGCATAACCTCTTTTTACGTCTATTATTTCTCCGATCGAGCCAACTTTTCTTACATTCTCTAACAAAATTACTTTCATTATATTAATGCTAAATTTCTGGCTCTTTTAATTGATAAAGAAAGATCTCTCTGCTTTTTTTGACTTACAGAAGTAATTCGTGAAGGTAAAATTTTACCATTCTCAGATATGTATCTCTTAAGTAGTTTTATATTTTTATAATCTATTTTTGGAGCCCCTTTACCTGATAATGGACATTTCTTTTTAAACTTGTACTTTTGATTTTGAAAAACACTAAGCTTAGAAAAGTTATTTTGGGAATTTTTTTTTTTTATATTTTTTCTTTTCATCTATATTCTTACTTTTTTAAATCCTCATCATTTTTTTTGAAATAGTCAGTTTCAAGATCAAGTTCTTTAACTTTCACTGTTAAATATCTTAATAAATTCTTATCAATTTTTTCATTTTTTTCCAATTCTTGTATAGTTTTTCCATTGCCTTTTATTTTAAAATGTAAGTAATTTCCTTTTTTATTTTTCTTAATTAAATAAGAAAGATGCAATAATCCCCAGCTCTCAAATTTTAAAATATCTCCCTCATTCCCCTCTATTATCTTAGTGTATTTATCTTGTATTTGTTTAATTTGACTAGGAGATATATCCTGTCTAGTTATTATTGTATGTTCGTAAAAGTTCATAAAATTTTATAGAAAAAGTGAGGATATACTATTATAAATTTTTAATTACAATATAAAAAAACACTTAATTTATTTACATTTTTATGTTTTCAATATTATTTCCAGGTCAAGGTTCGCAAACTATTGGTATGGCAAAAGAGCTTTTTCAAAATTTTAGTTATGTAAGGGACTATTTTTTAAATGCTAATGAAATTTTAAATAAAAATATTAGCAAAACCATTTTTGATGGACCAAAAGAAGAGTTAGATCAAACTGAAAATACTCAACCAGCAATTTTTTTAGTAAGTTACTCAATTTTTAAAGTTATAGAAAAAGAGACTAATTTTAGATTAAGTGAAGCAAAGTTCTTCGCTGGTCATTCTCTTGGAGAATATTCTGCTCTTTGTTGCGCCGAATCAATTTCTTTTGATCAAACAATTAGATTATTAAAATATAGAGGTGAAGCAATGCAAAATGCCTTTCCTGCAGGAGAAGGGGGAATGGTAGCAATTCTTGGAGAAAGCATAGACCAAATTAAAAGAATTTTAAAAGAAAAAGAGGACAATTTATCATGTTATATAGCCAATGATAATTCTAATGGTCAAATTGTTATTAGTGGAAAATTGAAAGATCTCGAATTATTTGAAAATGAATTAAAAAAAATGAAAATTAAAAATGTGAGGTTACCTGTCAGTGCTCCATTTCATTGTCCTTTAATGATAAATGCAACAAAAAAAATGAAAACAATAATTCAAGAAACACAATTTAAAAATCCAATTATAAGTATTATTTCAAACGTAACAGCAAAACCATTAAAAGATTCTGAAGTTATAAAAAAACTTTTGATTGAACAAATAGAAAAACCAGTTAGATGGAGAGAAAGTATAAATAATATGATTAATTTAGGAGTTAAGAATTTTATTGAAATGGGACCTGGAAAAGTATTATCTGGATTAGTAAAAAGAATTGATAGAAATGTTAAATTAAATCAGGTAAATAATTTGTTAGATGCTAAAAATTTAATAAATGATTGATTTAAAAAATACTAATATCATATTAACTGGCTCAACTGGAGCAATAGGTGGATCTATATTAGAAAAATTAAATTCTGTAAGCGCAAATATAATAGCAACTGGAACAAATCAAAATAAACTAGACAGCATCAAAGAAAAATATTCAAATATTATTGTTAAAAAGTTTGATATATCAAATCATGATTTGATTGAAGGATTCATAGAAGATTGTCAAAATGCGTTTGAAAACAAAATAGATGTATTAATTAATAATGCAGGAATTACTTTAGATAATTTGTCAATAAGGATGAAGGAAGAGGAATGGAATAGAGTAATGGATATTAATTTAACATCCTCTTTTTTGCTAAGCAAATTCGTTATAAAGAAAATGTTAAAAAAGAAAGAGGGTAAGATTATAAATATTACATCAATAGTTGGCCATACTGGCAATATAGGCCAGGTAAATTATGCTGCCTCAAAAGCTGGATTAATTGGAATGTCTAAGAGTTTAGCTCAAGAATATGGTAAAAAAAATATTAAAGTAAATTGTATATCCCCTGGTTTTATCAAGTCAGAAATGACTGATAAAATAAATGATAATCATAAAAAAGTTATGCAAGAAAAAATTCCTTTAGGAAGATTTGGAATTCCTGAAGATGTAGCTAATGTCGTGACTTTTTTATCTTCTGAATTGTCAGATTATATTACAGGTGAAACAATCCACGTTAATGGTGGCATGTATTTTAGTTGACAAAGTTATATAATTATTTATTAACAAAATTAATTATAAGATAAAATTATGTCAGAAGATATTTCAAATAAAGTAAAAAAAATTGTTGCAGATCACCTCGGAATAGATGAGTCAAAAGTAACAGAAGAATCAAGTTTTATTGATGACTTAGGTGCAGATAGTCTAGATACTGTAGAACTAGTGATGGCATTCGAGGAAGAATTTGGCTCAGAAATTTCAGACAGCGATGCAGAAAAAATTTTAACTGTTGGTGATGCTGTAAAATTTATTGAGAATAAAGCAAATTAAATTTAATATTAAATGTCCAGCTTTCAAAAAGGTGGAATATTTATTCTATCATCACCATCAGGTGCTGGTAAAACAACACTTGTAAAGAAAATCTCAAAAAATAGAAATTTTTCAGTCTCGATTTCTCATACTACTCGGTCACCAAGACCAAATGAAAAAAATGCAAAAGATTATTATTTTGTCTCAAAAAATAATTTTAAAAAACTTATAAAAAAAGGAGAATTTCTAGAACACGCTAAAGTATTCGATAATTATTATGGATCATCAAAAAAAAAAGTTATTGAAAAATTAAAAAAAGGGCAGAATGTTGTATTTGACATTGATTGGCAAGGCACCAGACAGATTAGAAACAAAAAACTTAAATACAAACTTCTAACAATTTTTATATTACCACCGTCAAAAGATGAACTTATTAAAAGACTTTTGAAAAGAGAGAAAAAAAATATGAAAACTGTAAAAAAAAGAATGAAAGAATTTAATAGAGATTTATTAAAATGGAGGGAGTATGATTTTGTAATTATTAATGATGACTTAAAAGTTTGTTATAAGGAAATTTTAAATAGGATTAAAAGTAATAAAAAAGTATCTTTTGATAAAAATTTTATTGAACTACATGTGAAGAGACTACTTAATTAATTTCTCGTAAATTTTGCATATTTCAATATATTTTGTTTTTGAGATATTTTGTGGTCTTAAACTTAGATCTAATTTAAGATTTTTTGCAATATTTTCATAATCTTTAAAAAGTTGTTTCATAGGCTTTCGAATCATTTTTCGTCTTTGATTAAAAAAAATATTAGTAACATGTTCAAGACAATTGGTTTTTTTTAAATTTGCTATTTTTGATTTAGGACTTAAAGTTATTAATGAACTCCATACTCTTGGTATTGGGTAAAAATAATTAGGATTAATATCAAATATTTTTTCAGCATTCATTTTCCAAGATGTTAATATTGAAAGTCTTCCATAATTTTTTGTATTTTCTAGAGCCACAATTCTTTCTGCTACCTCTTTTTGAAAAACAAAAATAAACTTATTAAATATTTTATTTAAGTTCTCCATCTTTAAAAAAGAAATTAATATTTTGGTTGATATATTATATGGCAAGTTTCCGTATACTGTTATTGGAGTATCATATCGAAAATCTTTGAAGCATGTCAAAATATCTTTATTAATTATATTTACTTTTTTTCTAAACTTTAATTGTAGCATATTTGATAAATATTCATCTTTTTCCACCACAATTAATTTTTTAGGATTTCTCTTTATTAATTCATTTGTTAAATTACCTGTCCCTGGTCCAATTTCTAAAACTGTATCATTTTTTGAAATTGATCCTAAATCTGCAATTTTTGATAATATAATTGAATCTTTTAAAAAGTTTTGACCTAAACTTTTTTTTGGATACATATTTATTTAATTTTCTCAATAAATTTCATTGCATAAAAAAAAGAAGCAGGATCGGATTTATTTTTCCCTAGCATTTTTGAATTTGGTCCATGATCAGGAGATATTCTTACAAAAGGTAGTCCGATTGTTAAATTAATTGCTTTAAAATTATACAAGGTTTTTAAGGGTGTTAAAACCTGATCATGATACATGCCGATAACAACATCATATTTTTTAATATTTTTTTTTATAAAGAAAGTATCTGCCGGATAGGGTCCATTTACTTTTAAACCTTTATTTTTTAAGAAAGTGATCGCTGGTTTGATTATTTTTTCTTCTTCACTAAATTTGTCTACAGTCTCACAATGAGGATTTAGTCCCAGCACAGCTATATAAATTTTTTTGTTAAATATTTTTTTATAAAAATTATTAATTTTTATTAAATGCTTTATTATCTTAATTTTGTTTATTTTTTTTGTTACATATTTAATAGGCACATGTGTTGTTATGGGTGAGACAGATAATTTATCATTATATATCAGCATAAGTTCATCTTTGGTGGATGTTTTATTAGCGAGATATTCAGTTATGCCAAGGAATTTTTTATTCAAATAAGTCTTTTTTGAAATAGGTCCATTGATTAATATACTTTGATTATTATTGTGCTTTAAAATATCTAATGCTGTATTAAAACTTTTTTCAATATAATTGTTAGACTTTTTTGAAACATCATCAAATATTTTTTTGAACTTAAATTCGATGTTAATTATATTTACTATATCTCTTCTTGCATCATCAATTTTTAAAATTTCATTTAATTTTAAAACATAATTTAATTTACTCAATTGTCCTAAAAGCAAATTTTTATTACCTATTAGAATAATTTTTTTTTTTATTATTCTTTTTTTAGCAAAATATTTTCCAATAATTTCTGAGAAAGTGCTGTACGGCTCACCAAGTACAATTAAAATATATTTAGTATTCATTTATAATCGTGCTTTGTTTAAGTTTTTTATAAAACAAAAGAGAAAATTGATTTAATTGCTTATTCTTTTCAAAATTGATTAGATCTTTTAGTTCCCTATCAAAATCAATTTTTTGTTTTAACTCTCTTTTGTCATTTATTTTCAATAACAAATATCCATTTGGATACTTAATAGGTTTAGTAATTTGATTTTTTTTTAAATTTTTGAGTAATTTATTTAAATTATCTGATAATAAAGTTTCTTTTATCCACCCTATATTACCACCATTACTTGAGCTATTAGAAATGCTAAATCTAGTTGCAGCAGATTTAAAATTATTTGTTTTAATATATGCAATTATCTCATCATATTTTTTATTAATATTTTCGTTATTTTCAATCTCAAATAATAATTCTGAGATGTTATATTCAAATTTTTTATTACTAGATATTTTTGTTTTCAAGTCATATTTTAACTGTTTTTCGTCTATTCTGATAAGTGAATTATATTTTTGAAAAATTAATTCATTCCAAAATGCTTCATATTTTGTTTTTTCAATTATTTTGTCATAATCAATATTTGCTTTATAAAGTAAATTTCTAAATTCGTTTTCGTTTTTTACTTTTTTAAAACTAATGAGTTTATTTTTAACTTCATTAATAATTATTTTATTATCTAAATCTTTGAAAACTTTATCTATTTCTTTTTTTTTTATCATATCTCTTATTAATGAATTCTCTGATATTTTTATAATTTCATCATTTGACAAGTTTTTCAGATCTGGTCTTAAAAAAACCAAATATTTTCTTTCATTTTCAATATCTGTAGTAGTAATGATTTCTCCACCTACTTTATATTTAATTTGAATTTTAGCATCCAAATCATTTGCTGAATTTAAAAAAACTAATGTTAAAAAAATAAATAAAAATTTAAGCATATAAATTATTTATTTATTAATTTTCCAAGATTAGGTACACCTAATTCTGTAAATGGAATTATTTTAATCAAAAATGACAAACTTTCATTGGGTTCAAGTGTACCATCTCTATAAAATGATTTATTGTAATTTAAATTTAATGAAATGCAGTCTGTCTCATACGTGTATATTAAATTATAAAATTCTGTAAAATCATCAATTAAATCCTTTGAGGTACTAAATTCGAATGAATTCTCAGTATTTAAGTTTATCAATGTACTATTTGAAATTGTTTCATTTTTACCAAGATCATTTTTGGTAGTATAATAATAAAAATCTGTAAAAACATTATTTAAATTTAAACCAACGTTTAAACCTTCTAAGTTTGAGTATTCCAAATCTCTATCATATGAAAAATCATAGCCAAATTTCAAATTTTTGTTAAAATTGTAATTTAATGAACCAAAAAAATCTGACCTCGTTTTATTTAATTTAGATTTGGTAGGAAGTTTAGAATTCTCTTTTGATTTAAGAACGTTTGCAATTTTGAAATCGAATATATCAGTTCCAAGATTATCAGATCTTTTAAATTCTAGTCCCATACTTAATGAGTCTCCCCCTTCAACTTGATCAGAAGTGCCAATTCTGTTTAAGCTAAAGACATTATCATAGTTTAACAAAACATCTTTTGAAGAAATATCACTATTGCCATTTGGACTATATCTTACAGATGCCACAGGTCTCAAATAATGAATGTATTGATCTATTTTTTTCTGAAGTGGAAAACTACTATCAAGCTTTATTGTTCCATATAAATCATAATTTTCATCGTCTTCAAAATTAGAGGAATTTTTTGCATAAGAACTAGGATTTTTTAAAAAAATATTATAATTTGATACTACTCCTTTAGAATTTACAAATTCATCAGATGAGAACAAAAAATCATTTGTTATAACTGTCTCAGTTACATTTGTATCATACAGTTTATTATAACCATATGAATTAAATGTGAATTTTCCGTTATATTTTTTTGGAATTTCAATTATTTTTGAAAACTTAAAGTTAGGAAATACGTATTGATACCTATCGCTGTAATTTCTTGATAAATCCTCGAAGATTTTTAAAGAAGTATCTAGAGATGCATCTTCAAATTTCCAATTTAAATCAAGATTTGATATCAGCAAATTGTCATTTTTTATTAGATTGGACGTTTCAATCAGTTTATAGTTTTTAAGATAATTATCTCCTTCAACGCTCTGTAAGTTTAATTCAAAATCTAAATTATCATTTAAATTACCTACTTGATTATAGAAAAAATGTCCCTTGGTTCCAGCATCACCTATAAGAAAACTGAAATCACTCAGGACATTTGAATTTTTTAGAGCTTGCCTATATTCATTTTGAAGCAAAAAACTTTTATCAGCATAATACCTTGGGCTAAAGGTTATATCTTTATCAAAACTAATTACTTTAAAATATGGAATATTAAATGAAATTCCCAGACTCTCCGAAGTTGAATACGTTGGAGTTAAAAAACCAGATTTTCTTTTTACAGTTGGATCTGGATGATTAAAATAAGGTGTAAAAAATACTTTACGATCAAAGATTTTTAACCAAGAATTTTTATATTCAAAAATCCTCTTTTCTTTATCGTGTTTAAATTCGTCAGAATTTAATTCCCAACCTCTACAATTTTTATTTTCGATATTACAAGTGCTAAATACTGCTTTATAAACTTTCAATTCTTCATTATTAGAATATGAACTTCTTCCTTTAAGCAATGGATCATTTTTTTTATTTCCAAAATAGGACTTTTCAAATTCTATTTTAAGTTCATTACCTGCAATTTCCTTACTTTTTAAATTAAGTAATAAGTTTTCAAAAATATATTTATTATTATTTTTATCAATGATGATAGATTTATTTGATTTTATTATTTCATTATTTACATTAAATTCAAAACCATCTTTTAAAATATAAAAATTATTTTCACCATCTTCAATCAATGTTTCTGATTTAGAATAAATAATTTTTAAAATTCTATTATAATAAATATTTTTTGAATTAACTTTATATTCACTTTCTATAAGTAGTGATGTTTTTCCTTTACTGAAGATTAATTCTTTATTCAAATCATATTTTATGAAGTTGCTCTCTATTAAGACTTCATTATTTTTATCATCAAAAAATACTTCTTCTTCTAAAGTTACAATATTTTTATTTTTTTCATAATTAGCTAATTTAGATTTTATTTTTATATTTTGATTAGGTACAATAATTTTAGAATTACTTGCAAGAATTGTATTTCCATTATTGATAATATTCATATCAGATGATTCTATTTGGATTTCCTCTGACAAAGAATTAAAGCTCATTAAAGATAAAAATAATAGCTTTATTAATATATATACAATTTTCATTGTTTAATTTTCGTTCACTCTTATTATTCCAATGTTACATACTAGAAATAAAATTAAAAGTGGAGCCCATACTGAAAGATAAATTGGCAAAGTTCCATTATTACCTAAAACACCTGAAAAATAATTTAAATAGTAAACAATCACAGAAATAAATATTCCAAAAATTATAACAAAGAATCTTGAATTAAAATTTTTAAGTTTATTAATTATTATAAATCCTAAAACTGTCATTAAAATATAGAAAAAAGGCATACTATAGATTTTATTTAAGTGTATTTTAATGTCTGTATTTGAATATCCTATTTTAGAATAACTATTTGATAGCATATGTAATTCATAAATATTTAAAGAATTAAGATTAGAAAACAAACTAGATATTATTTCCCCATTAAATGTTGAGTTATAAACTAAACTTTTATAATCATTTTTGATACCACTGTTATCAATTATAGATACATTCTCTAAATACCAATTTTTTGATGTAATGTTTGCTTTTTCTGCAAATATTGTATTTTTACTATTATAGTATTTATCAATTTCAGTAATTGTAATTAACTTTAAATTACTTTCATCAAAACCTTCTGCATGAATAAAATAAACACTATTTTCTATTTCTTCTTTTATCCAAAGTCCATCATCTTTAACAACTGCTAGATATTCATTGGTATTTGAGAACCTGTTTTTTAAATCTAAATATTTGCTTTTTAAACTGGAGGAAAATGAGTAATAAAATAATAATAAAAATATACCTATAAGTGTTGAAATTATTACTAATAGTAAAACAACTTTAAAGTTACTAATTCCATTTGAATTTAATATTTTTATTTCATTTCTATCATCTAAATTTAGATAAAAAGCTTTAACTGTGATTAAAAATATAAAAGGAAAAATTTCAAAAATAAGAGATGGGGCATTTAACAAAGATAAATAAATTGAATAGTAAATATCTATATTAGTTTTTTCAGAAAATCTTACTTCCTCAAAAAAATTTATTACTATAATTAAACAGAAAAAAATTAAGCTTATAATAAAAAAGTTTTTTAAAAAAATTGTATAAATATATGATTGATATTTTTTTAGCATTATAAATATTTCATCTTAAAATTAGTTTTAAATAAAAGAATAATGTAAAAAATGGGTATAAAAATTAATGGCAATGTAATGAATATTGCCTCAAATAAAAATGTATACGATATAAACTTATAGCTTAACTCTGAAAATAAAATTATCAAAAACCCTGTGGCAAATAAAAAAAATCTAAAATATTTATCAAATAATGATAATTTTGGTTTTAAAATTAGAAGCGAACTTATAAGAGATAAAATTATAAGATATATAGGATTAACAATTCTTTTAAATACTTCTTCATATATATCTTTTATTAAGAATGAGCTTTCCAAACCGCATCTTATCTCCTCGTCTTTTCTATTTTGAATAAATTTATCTAGACATTTTATCAAATAAGAGCTGTTAGTTTCATTTAACTTACTTACTTTCCTTGTTTTTGAATTTATTTTTGAAAGTTCATAAACACTTTCCTTGAATTTTAAATTTATACTTTCATTTGTATCTATATTAGTAATATTTCCATCAATAAGTTTAAAATTAAATCCTTGATCATTTTTATTTTTAAATAATTTTCCTTTGCTGGCTATAATAATTTTACTTTCAACATCATTAATCTTCTCTTTTATATATATGCCTTCAAAAAAACCGTCTTTAACATTTTTTTCAACAAAAATTGTGAGGTTTTTTGTTATGTTGGAAAATTTTTTTTCTTTTATCAATTTGGGAAAAAATTCAATAGTTGAATTTTTTAAATATTCTTGTTTTAAATTTTGTGTATATGGAACAATTATCAAAGTAAGAAATAATTGTAAAATGACAAAAAAAATTGAGAGTTTACCTATAAAATTGATAAAAGTTATTTTTCTTATACCGTTTGTCCAGAAAACAAGTATTTCATTACTCTCCACATATCTGATTAAAACCACAAACAAAGTTAAAAAATATGTAAATATTAATAATTTACTGAATATTTTAGGTATGTTTAAAATTGTATAAAAAAAATAAACATTTAGACCATGTCCTTGTTCTGATACGATATCTAATAGATTAACCCCTTGTATTACCCACACAATTGAAGTTATTGCTATAGATGATAATAAAAAAAATGAAAAAATATCAAAAGATAACTTTCGAAATATTAATTTATTCATTGAAATTATAAATTTATTAAATATACAACATTATCTATTAAATATTTCAAAAAAATGAAGCTAAAATTAGAATTTGTAAATAAAGCACCTAAAGTAGCCCTTGAAAACGAGGTTATTTTATTGAAAGACAAAATTATCAAAAATAATTTAGTCAAATCTTTTAGTAAATCTTTATTTGTCAACAAACTATTCTTAGAAAAAAAATTTATTATAAAAAACTTTAAAGACAAAAATTATATTTTTGTAAATTGTATGAAAATCAAAACATCACTAGATTATGAGAAGCTCGGGTCTGATTTATTCATTTTTTTAAAAAATAATAAAATTGAGAAAAGTTTTCTTGAAGCAAATGCTAATATTACGAATGTTCAATTAGAAAAATTTTTACATGGTGCTCAACTTAAGTCTTATAATTTTGATGTTTATAAAACTAATAAATTGAAAAATGTAATTACAAATTTATATATAGTTGGAAACAAATACAAAAATACTAATTTATTAAGAAATAAATTAAACTCACTTTTAGAAGGTGTTTTTCTTACGAGAGATCTTGTGTCTGAGCCAGGCAATATTCTTCATCCAGACGAATATGCAAAACGAATAACTAAATTAAGAAAATTTGGTTTAAAAGTTAAAGTATATGATCAAAAAAAATTAAAAAAAATGGGTATGAATGCTTTATTAGGAGTAGGACAGGGAAGTGTAAGAGGGTCATACTTAGTCACTATAGAGTGGAATGGAGCAAAGAATAAATCTAGACCGCTAGGATTTGTTGGAAAAGGCGTATGCTTTGATACTGGTGGTTATTCATTAAAACCTGCAAAATTCATGGAAGATATGACATATGATATGGCAGGCTCAGCCACTGTTGTAGGTTTAATGAAAACACTTGCACTAAGAAAATCAAAAATTAATGCAGTTGGTGTAGTAGGCCTAGTAGAAAATATGGTGAGTGGAAATGCCCAAAGACCTGGTGATATTGTAAAATCTTATAGTGGAAAAACTATTGAAATTTTAAATACAGATGCAGAAGGTAGATTAGTTCTGGCTGATGCTTTGACATTTACAGAAGAAAAATTTAAACCTCAATTTATAATTGACCTAGCAACATTAACTGGCGCAATAATTGTTTCTCTTGGTTCAGAATATGCAGGTCTATTTTCAAATAATGACAAATTATCTAAAAGATTAATTGATGCAGGTGAAAGTGTTGAAGAAAAACTCTGGAGAATGCCTTTAAACGAAAACTTTGACAAATTAATAAATTCTAAAAACGCAGATATGCAAAATATTAATTATGTAGGTGGGGCAGGTTCGACCACAGCAGCACAATTTTTGCAGAGGTTCATAATAAATAAAACTCCTTGGGCCCACTTAGATATTGCTGGCATGGCATTTTCAAAATATGGAGGAGCGCTTAACTCTGGTGGTGCAACTGGTTATGGAGTTAGATTGTTAAATAAATTAATTGAGGATAACTATGAGTAATATTGAGCAAACTTTATCAATAATTAAACCAGATGCAGTTGAAAGAAATCTTCAAGATCAGATTAAGCAGGATTTCACAAATAAAGGATTTGAAATAGTAAAAGAAAAAAAAATTCATATGTCTAAAGAGGATGCTGAAAGATTTTATAAAGTTCATGAGTCCAAACCATTTTATAATGATCTATGTACTTATTTGTCTTCAGGACCTATTATTGTCATGACTTTACAAAGAGAAAATGCTGTTGCAGAAAATAGAAAGTTAATGGGAGCAACAAATCCAGTTGACGCAGAGGAAGGTACTTTAAGGAAAAAATATGGTATTTCAATTGATAAAAACTCTGTTCATGGATCAGACAGTCTTGAAAATGCTAAGATTGAATTAGATTTTTTTTTTAATCACTAGTTAATAGTCTATTAATTGCTTTTGGGTATATTTTGTGCTCAATTTTTAAAACTTTTTTTTCTAAGGTCTTTTCACTATCAGATTTTAGAATTTTTACTTTTTTTTGTATAATTATTTTACCAGAGTCTAATTTCTCATTAACAATATGTACTGTAGCTCCAGAATATTTATCTTTATTTTGAATAGCCTTTTTGTGTGTATTTAGCCCTTTATACTTAGGAAGAAGAGAAGGGTGAATATTAAGTATAGGTCTAACATATTTTTTAATAAAACTACCTGAGAGTATTTTCATAAATCCAGCTAAACAAATCAAATCAACATGATTTCTTTTTAATAATTTTAACAAACGATCTTCAAAACTTTTTCTATTAGAGTATTTGATAAAGACATTATTGATTTTAGATTTATTTGCATAATCTAATCCTTTTGCACTACAATTATTTGAGACAACTAGAACAATCCTAATTAAAGATCTTTTCGTTTTTGAATATTTTATTAATGATTTAAGATTACTACCTCTGCCACTTATTAATACTGCCGTATTTTTTTTACCAAATAACTTTTCCACTCAACTTTACTTTTTTTGAATTTTTTGTAATTTTTCCAATAACATATGGTTTATATTTTTTTGGAAAAAATCTAATTATTTTTTTGTAGTTTGAACGTTTTACTATTAAACAAAAACCCACACCACAATTAAAAGTTTTTAACATTTCTTGGTCGCTAACACCTTGATTTTTTAGCCATCTAAATATTTTTAATGTTTTTATTTTTTCTAAGTTTATTTCAGCACAATAATTATCTGGTATTATTCTTTTAATATTATCTTTTAATCCACCTCCAGTAATATTTGCACAAGCATTTAAATATTTTTTTTTAATTAATTCTAATATATTTATTACATATATTTTTGTTGGTACCATTAATTCTTTTTTTAAAAATGAATTTTTTTTTAGATTAATTTTTTTTTTTTTAATAATATGTCTTACTAAAGAATATCCATTTGAGTGGAGTCCACTGGAAGGTATTGCTAGCACTAAATCTTTTTCTTTTATTTTATTTAATAATATTTTATCTTTTTCCACTAGGCCTAAAGAAAATCCTGCAATATCAAATTTTCCTTTTGAATATGTTCCAGGCATTTCTGCAGTTTCTCCACCAACTAATTCACAGTCAGCTAATTTGCAGCCTTTAATAATTCCACTCATTATACTTTTCAGTTTTTTAGTATTGATTTTTTCAACTGATATATAATCTAAAAAAAGTAAAGGTTTTGCTCCTTGAACGATAATGTCATTTACACACATAGCTACAAGATCTACCCCAATTGTATCAAATTTACCTATTTGATTTGCAACTTCAATTTTTGTACCAACTCCGTCTGTACTAGTTACAAGATATGGATTCTTTAAATTACTTGGCAGTTTTGTAAGTGCTCCAAATCCCCCAATATTCTCAAAATGACCACTTTTTTTTGATTTTTTTGTACTTGAGGATATAAATTTAATAAATTTATCTGCTTTTTTTATGCTTACGCCACTTTTCTCATATGTAAAATTTTTCGATCTCATGTTTAAATTATGTTTTTAATCAAAAATAAAATTAATATTTACTTATACTTTTTTTTTTTACTTTTCATTTTAGTTTTTATCAAGTTTTCCACAGCTATAGTTCTTGCAGATAATTACATAGTTAAAAATATTAAAATTAAAGAACAATACGACATTAATTTTAATAAAGATAAAGTAATAAATAAGGGTTTTGAAAAAGGATTTAAAACATTAATTTTTAAAATTGTAGAAAGTAAAGATAAAAAATTATTTAAGGATGTACCAAACAATAAAATTAGTTCATTGATTGATAATTTTTCTATAACAAATGAAAAATTTGTAAACAATAATTATGAGGTTGATTTTGAGGTTAAGTTTGATAAAAAAAAAATATTATCATTTATTAGAGAAAAAAATGTTATTTCTTCTGTTCCAAAAGAAACAGATGTTCTTTTTATACCAATTTTAATTGATACACAAAGTAACGAGATTAAGTTTTTTGATCAAAATTATTTTTATAATAATTGGAACAATGTTAATAAAAATTATTTTTTATTAAATTATAATTTACCAGATGAAAATATTGAATATTTTCGTTTTTTTCAAAAAATAAAAAATAATATTGAAAACAATGATTTATCTGAGATTACAAATAAATATAACTTCGAAAATATTTTCGTAGTAATATTTTACAAAAATAAAAAAGATTTACAAATATTTTCCAAAATTAGTTTTTCAAATTCAAACTTCAAATTTAATTTAAATCAAAAAAATATCAATTATGAAGATAATAAAACATTAGATCAAATTATATTAAATTTAAAAAATTTATACGAAGACAAGTGGAAGTTAATTAATAAAATCAATACTTCAATTACAATACCTGTAAAAATTTCAATAAAAAACAGTAATTTCATAACATCTGACAAATTAGAAAATATATTAAATGAATCTGATTTTGTATATGAATATGAAATAGAGAAAATGAATAGCGAAGAAATTATATATAAAATAATTTATAATAATAATCCTGAAAAATTTCTAAATACTTTAAAAGTAAATAATATAAATATAAACTCATCCAGTGATATTTGGTATATAGAATGAGAGAATTAGATCAAAAACTCTTAGACTTTGGAATTGCTGAAAGTTTTGATGAAAATGATTATTATGTGTCTAAAAGCAATTATTTTGCTAAAAATATTATAGAAGCTTGGCCTAAATGGGAAAAAAAAATTGTCAATTTAACTGGAGATAAATATTCTGGTAAAACACATTTATCAAATATATTTAAAAAAAAAAGTAATGCGTTGTATTTATATAGCAAAAATATCGACGTTAAGATTTTAAAAAAAATTAAACTTTCAAACAATATAATAATTGAAGACTTAGATGAAAGTTTTGACGAAAAACTTCTTTATTCATTATTTAACTTAGTTGAACAAGACAATAAATATTTGTTGATCTCTTCAAAAAAACCAATAGATACAATGAAATTTACACTTCCAGATTTATTATCAAGATTAAAGAATTGCATAATAGCTAATATTGAGCAACCAGACGATGAGTTGATTTATGCAATAATTTTAAAAAGTTTCTCTGATAGGCAAATTAAGTTAGATAACAAAATTATAGATTATATTATAAAAAGAATTGCCAGATCATATAGCAAAATGCATGAATTTATATATAAGATTGATGAATTGAGTTTAAAGAAAAAAAAATCTATTAACTTTAAAATAATAAAAGAGATAATAAATTGAGTAAATATAGAACACACACTTGTGGAGAACTAACTTTAAATAACAAAGATCAAACAATTAAGTTATCAGGTTGGATAAATAAGAAAAGAAATCATGGAAATCTATTATTTTTAGATTTAAGAGATCACTATGGACTAACTCAGTGTGTAATTGACGAGGGTAAAAAGATTTTCAAAGAAATTGAAAAACTTCCATTAGAAACTGTACTACAAGTTGAAGGTAAAGTTTTAGTTAGAGAAAAAGATACAATTAACAAAAATTTAAATACTGGAGAAATTGAGGTAGGAATTGAAAAATTTAAAATACTTGCAAGAACTAAGGAATTACCATTACCTGTTTTTTCAGATCAAGAATATTCTGAAGAAATTAGATTAAAGTACAGATTCTTAGATTTAAGAAGAAATAAAATTCATAATAATATTATTTTAAGATCCAAAATTATTTCATTTATTAGATCTGAAATGCAAAAATATGGTTTTCTAGAATATCAAACACCTATATTAACTTCATCTAGTCCAGAAGGTGCTAGAGACTTTTTAGTACCAAGTAGATTAAATCCTGGTAGATTTTACGCTTTACCTCAAGCGCCACAACAATTTAAACAATTAATCATGGTATCTGGTTTTGATAAATATTTTCAAATTGCACCGTGTTTTAGAGACGAGGACGCAAGAGCAGACAGAAGTCCAGGAGAGTTTTATCAACTTGACTTGGAAATGTCTTTTGTAGAACAAGAGGATGTATTCAAAATAGTTGAGGAGTTATTTGTAAATTTATTCAAAAAATTTTCCTCTAAAAAGTTACTGCATGAAAAATTTCCCAGAATTCCTTTTGATACGGCTATGCTTAAATACGGTTCTGACAAACCAGATTTGAGAAATCCTTTGGAAATAGCAGATATTACTGAAATTTTTAAAAGAGATGATGTTAACTTTGAAATATTTAAAAAATTAGTAAGTAAAGGATCGATAGTTAGGGGAATAGTTACAAAAAACACATCTGAAAAACCAAGAAGTTTTTTTGACGGAATTGATAAATGGGCTAAAGATGAAGGATCGTCGGGTCTTGCGTATTTTTCTATAGAAAATTCTGACAAATTGAGTGCAAAAGGACCTGTGGGAAAATTTTTTTCTGACAAATCCCTTAAAGAGATAATGACAAAAATGAATGCTGAAATAGGTGATACAATATTTATGTCTTGTGGAAATAAATCTGAAGTTGAGAAATTATTAAGTAATGCAAGAAATAAATTAGCAAATGAATTAAACTTAATTGACGAAAATGTTTTTTCATTTTGTTGGGTAGTTGACTATCCAATGTTTGAAATAGATGAAAATACTAAAAAGATCGAATTTAGTCACAACCCTTTTTCTATGCCGCAAGGTGACACTGATAATTTGGATCTTTCAGAACCCTTGAAACTAAAAGCTTTTCAATATGATATTGTATGTAACGGAATTGAATTGTCATCAGGAGCTATCAGGAACCATAAACCTGATTTAATGTATAAATTATTTGAAATTGCTGGCTACTCTAAGGAAGAAGTGGATGAAAAGTTTACTGGTATGATTAATGCTTTAAGTTATGGCGCACCTCCACATGGGGGCATTGCTCCTGGAATAGATAGAATCGTGATGTTATTAGCAGAAGAAAAAAATATTAGAGAGGTGACTATGTTTCCAATGAATCAAAACGCACAAGATTTAATGATGAATGCACCATCTGAAGTAGACGAAAGTCAACTTAAAGAACTTTATATTTCAAAAAGAAAAAAATAATTATTTTTTTCCTTTAAGATTTATTCTTATATCTGATAAATCTACTAGTTTCTTTTTATAATCGTTTCTAACAAATCCTTTGCTTGTGATATCTTTTACAAGTTTAATTAGTTGATTTTGATCTTCACTTTCTTGACTTTCATTTGTTTCAGAATTACCAGTTATAGATGGGGTGTGAGCTAAATCTTCTCTATTTAAATAGGAAATCGCTAGCTCTCTAAAAATATAATCTAATATTGAACTTGCACTCATTATTCGATCATTTCCGTAAACTTTACCAGAAGGTTCAAATTTTGTGTCTAAATATGCGTTTACAAATTCATCTAGTGGAACTCCGTATTGAAGTCCTAATGATATTGCTATTGCAAAATTATTCATGAGAGCCTTTACTAACTCACCTTCCTTACTGGTATCGATAAAAATTTCTCCTATTTTACCATCTTCATATTCACCAGTATGCAAATATACTTTGTGATCACCTATTGAAGCTTTTTGGATATAACCTTTTCTTCTATCAGGCATACTAAATCTTTTGCCTACATTATCAGTTATATTTTTTCTAAAATTTTCTTCCATTGGTTTAGATTTATTACTACTTTTAGTATCTTGATTATTAATTGGTTGTGAAACAATTTCGACTTTACTACTTTTAGTATCTTGAAGGTTTTTTGTTTTTCTATTATCTAGTTTGACATCGATAATTTCAAATTTTCCGTCGTCATTTTTCTCTAAATTGTTAAGATTTTCGTCATTTATTTCATCTAAATAATGAGATACTTTAAAGTTACATGTGTAATATGTTTCAACTAAATATTTTGCCATTATAATCCTATTTGTAAATTGAATCTTGGTAAGATTTATGTATATACATTTTTCAATTATAGTCTAATTGTAAATTTACAATTATAAATTGAAAATAATTAAAAAAATGATTAAAGAAATTTTTACTTGGTGGAACAAACAAACACTTGGCACAAGGCTAAATACAATTCTGTTTGGAAAATTAGTAGGCAAAGATAATTCAGGCAACAAATATTATGAAAGCAAGTCAGGAAAAAGATGGGTTATTTATAACGGAGAAGTTGAAGCATCAAAAATACCAAGTGAATGGTATTCCTGGATGCATCATACAGGAAATAAAATTGAAAATAGTCATGAATTAGACAAATATAGTTGGCAAAAAGAGCATATGCCAAATCAAACGGGAACAGGAAATTCCTATCATCCAAATAAAAACAAAAGTAAAAATGCTTCAAACAAAAAATATACTTCTTGGAAAAGCTAAAGTTTATACACTTGTTTTTTTTTTTTATTATTTATTAACAATTAATTCTTTAAGTGAAAATCAAACAAAAACTGAAAAATTTGCAGTTCTAACAATTTTAGATAAAGTAAATTCCCAAAGCGAAATAATTGAAATTGAAGTTGGTAGAGAATATAAATTTAAAAATCTTTCTATAAATATTCTTAAATGCAATAATTCAAAATTTGATGATGATCCAGAGGTTACAGCATATATGCAAGTAAGAGATACAGTTAATAGAGATGAAAATAAAGTTTTTATTTTCAACGACTGGACTTTTGCTTCGTCCCCTTCAATTAGACCATTTGATCATCCCGTTTATGATATTTGGTTAAAAAAATGCTTTTCCTAAAGCAATTTTTCTTTGTCAAGCCAACTTACATTAAAATCTGAATTTAAAAATTTTTCATGATTTAAAAGTATTTTATGTAAGTCTATTGTTGTTTTAATGCCTTCAATAACAAACTCATCAAGAGACCTTCTCATTCTTTGAATGGCTTCAGTTCTGTTCCTCCCATGACATATTACCTTGCAAATCATGCTATCATAATATGGAGTTACCTTATAGCCTTGAAATATCGCACCATCTACTCTTGTTCTAAATCCAGAGGGTTGATGACACATAGTAATTTCCCCTGGCGATGGTTGAAAATTTTTACTTACATCTTCAGCATTAATTCTGCACTCAATAGCATGTCCCCTAGGCTTAATATCTTCTTGTTTTAAAGCTGTGTTACCATCGTATGCAATCCAGATTTGTTCTTTGATTAAATCTATACCCGTTACAACTTCTGTTACCGGATGTTCTACTTGTATTCTTGTATTCATTTCTAAAAAATAAAATTTTCCATCCTCAAAAATAAATTCTACTGTGCCAGCACCTTCGTATCCAATTTGGCTTACCATTTTTACTGTTTTATCAAAAAGGTCATTTCGTATTTTATCATTCAGTAAAGGACTAGGTGTTTCTTCAATTAATTTCTGATGTCTTCTTTGAATCGAACAATCTCTTTCATGTAAATGTACTGTTCTATTTTTTCCAGATAATACTTGAACTTCAATATGTCTTGGATTTTGAAAAAATTTCTCAATATATACCTCATCGTTACCAAAAAATTTTTTTGCTTCAGTTTTCGCAGTCAAAAATAAGTTTTCAAATTCTTCTTCTTTTGTAACAACTTTCATTCCTTTTCCACCACCACCTCCTGCAGCTTTTATCAAAACTGGATACCCAACATCTTCACATATTTTTTTTGCTTCATTAAAATCAGATACACCTCCATCAGATCCTTCAATAACTGGAAGACCATATCTTTTTGCAATTTTTTTTGCTTCAATTTTATCACCCATCATTTTAATCAATGAGGAAGACGGGCCAATAAATTTAATTTTGTTTTGTTCAAGGATTTTTGCAAATTCATAATTTTCAGATAAAAAACCGTATCCTGGATGAACAGCTTCAGAATTTGTTAATTCAATAGCTGACATAATAGCTGGAATATTTAAGTAGCTATTTGCAGCTTGATGAGGTCCAACACATATACTTTCATCAGCTAATCGAACGTGCATGCTATTTTTATCAACGTCAGAATGAATAGCGACTGTTTGAATGCCCCATTCCTTACAGGCTCTAATAACTCTAACGGCTATCTCACCTCTATTTGCAACAAGAATTTTTTTGAACATTATTATTCAATTATTGCAATGGTATGTCCATATTCAACAGGCTGACCATCTTCAACACAAATTTTTTTTATTGTACCAGATATTGGAGAGGGCACATGATTCATTGTTTTCATAGCTTCAACAATCATGATTGTATCACCTTTGTTAACTTTTTTCCCTACCTCCACAAACTTTTTACCACCTGGTTCTGGAGCTAAATAAGCTGTTCCTATTATAGGTGATGGAACTTCAGTCCCACTGATATTATCTAGCTTTGTATTTTCTGATTTTATTTCTGATTTTATCTCTTTAACAGTTGTTAAATTTGCTCCAGATGATTTTGATACTTTTACTTTTATATCTTTTTCTGTGTATTCTATTTCAGTAAGATTAAACTCATTTAAATATTCAGTAAGCTCTTTAATTATATTTTTATTTATTTTCATTCAACATTTCATGCATAGAATTTATGGCCAAAATATATCCATTTATCCCTAATCCACAAATTATTCCTGTAACAACACCACTTATTATAGATTTATGACGAAATTCCTCTCTTTTATAAATATTTGATATATGAAGTTCGATTATTTTGCCTTTAAATATATCTAGAGCATCTCTTATTGCAATTGATGTATGGCTATATCCACCAGCATTAATTATAATTCCATCAAATTTGTTTCTTGCAGTTTGAATAATATCAACAATTTCTCCTTCAACATTCGATTGTTTCATTTCAAGAGTTAAATTTAATTCACTTGATTTTTTCTTACAAATATCCTCTAGGTATTTATAATCTTTGCTACCATATTGTGATTGTTCTCTTTCACCTATTAGATTAAGATTAGGACCATTAATGATTAATATTTTACTCACGAAATCCTTATAATCTATGAATATTAAAAATAAAATAAAAATAATTGTAAATGGCAAGCAAATGCAAATAACGCCTAAATTTTCATTGAAGAGCTTGATTATAAAATTAAAAATGCCATTAAATAAAATAGCTATAGAACTAAACAAAGAAATTATAGACAAGAGAAAGATTTCTAAAACTCAATTAAAAAAAGGTGATAAAATAGAAATTGTTCATTTTATTGGTGGTGGATAATGATTGACAAAAAATTTAAGATTGCAAATAAGATTTTTAAATCACGTTTGATAGTTGGAACTGGAAAATACAAAAGTTTCAATGAATGCGCTAAAGCCATTAAGATTTCTGGTGCAGACATAGTTACAGTTGCAGTTAGAAGAGTAAATATATCTAACAAGAATAAAGCTAGATTGATGGATTATATAGATCCAAAAAAAATAACATACTTACCAAATACAGCTGGATGTTTTACAGCAGAAGATGCAATTAGAACTTTAAGATTAGCACGAGAAATAGGTGGGTGGAAATTAGTAAAACTAGAGGTATTAGGTGACAAAAAAAACCTTTTTCCTGAAATGATTGAAACTTTAAGATCTACTGAACTATTAACAAAAGAGGGTTTTAAAGTAATGGTTTATTGTAATGATGATCCATTAATGGCAAAAAGATTAGAAAATGCTGGGGCTGTTGCAATTATGCCTTTAGCTGCTCCCATTGGCTCAGGACTTGGAATTCAAAATAAAGTAAATATTAGAATAATAAGAAAACAAACAAAATTACCTTTAATAATTGATGCAGGAATAGGACAAGCATCCGATGCAACAATTGCAATGGAATTGGGCTGTGATGGAGTACTAATTAATACAGCTATCGCCAAAGCAAGAGATCCTATTCAAATGGCAGAATCAATGAAACTAGCAGTTATTTCAGGAAGAAAATCTTTTTTATCTGGGAGAATTAACCCAAACTTGTTTGGCTCAGCTTCAACCACTAATAAAGGCATTATTTAGTTTTTTTTTTATAAAATTTTTTTCTAAATTTTCTTTTTTTAAAAACTTTTCTACTTTTATTTTTAATTCCATTATCTTCTTGTTTATTTTCGATTTTAATAACTTTAAGATTCTCTACTTTTTCTATTTTATCTAAAACTTTTTTTGTCTTAGACTTGAATTCAATTATATAGTCTTCTAAATTTAAATCATTGTTTGTTTTTAAATCTATTTTAGCCTTTTGCTTTTTCTCAAAATATTTTACAACTTCTTCATAATGATCAATTATATGTTTTTCAATCTTATCATTTATCGTTAATTCAATTATTTTAGCATTATGTTCTAATGATTTGATCTCTATTAACTTTAGTATTTTTAAAACAAAAGTTTCATCGGTTAATTTCATATGCCATTTTACATTACTTTCTCTTAGTCTCTGTCTTGACATTTCTAGTAATCCAAAATTGCTTATTCTTCCAATCTGAATTCTAGCTCTGTCATTTCGACATTTTTCTTTTAGCTTTCTCTCTACTTGTCTTCTATTATTAAAGTTCAACATATCTATAAAATCAATTATAATTAATCCAGACAAATCCCTTATCTTTATTTGTCTAGCAATTTCTTCGGCTGCCTCAATATTTGTATCAAAAGCCGTGCTTTCAACATTTTTTTGTTTTATAGATTTGCCTGAGTTAACATCTATTGATACTAATGCCTCTGTTGGATTAATTACGAGATATCCGCCTGAAGTTAATTTAACTTGGGTTTCAAATATTTCAAATAACTTCTTTTCAATATTTTCTTTATAAAAAAGAGGCACTTTATCTCTATATTTTTTTACTTTTTTTAATTGATTTGGCATCATTAATTTTAAATAATTTTTTGTTTTCTGATATCCTTCATTTCCTTCAACATAAATATGCTGAGTGTCATCATCATACATATCTCTTATACATCTTTTTATAATGTCACTTTCTTGATGAATAAGAGACGGCGCAATAGAGTTTAAAGCATTATCTTTAATTTGATCCCAAACTTTTATCAAATTTTTTAAGTCATTTTCTATTTCATTCTTAGTTTTGTTAGAACCTGCAGTTCTAACAATTATACCCATCTCTTTTGGAATTGTTATATCATTTAAAATATTTCTAATTTTTTTTCTATCTCCAGGATTAAATATTTTTCTAGATATTCCTCCACCTTTCGCAGTATTTGGCATTAAAACAATATATTTTCCTGCTATCGATATAAAGGTACTCAATGCTGCTCCTTTTAATCCTCTTTCATCTTTTAATACTTGAACCAATATTACTTGATTTGGCTTTATAACTTCTTGTATTTTATATCTTTTAGATGGGAATTTTTTTTGAGACTTTACTTTTTCTTTTTCATCGTCTTCTTTTTTTTCAACTGGATCATCAATTTTTAATTCTTCTTTACCTTCAAGAATTTTATCTTCAATATTTTGGCTCTCTTTTGATAATTCCTCTCTAACTTTTTCTTCTTCTTCTTTAATTTTTTCTAAATCACTTAAAGGTAGTTGATAGTAATCTGATTGGATGTCATTAAAAGATAAGAAGCCATGTCTCTCTCTACCAAAATCAACAAATGCTGCTTGCAAAGATGGTTCAATTCTACTTACTTTTCCAAGATAGATGTTATTCTTAATTAAAGTATTATTTATACTTTCATACTCATAATCTTCGATATGATTATTGTTTTTAAGAACGACTCTGGTTTCATTTGGATGCGATGCATCAATGTATAAATTTTTGGACATAATTTTAGTGATTTTTTCATAAGTTTATTTAATAAATTCTGTGCCATAACAATAACAAATTCGTAAGATATTTAAACTAAAATGCAAAAAATTTTAAAAAGATTCTTAATATTTGGATTATTGTCGTCTCTACTAATTTTAGTATTAATAATATCTATTCTTTGGACTTATTCCAATAAATTGCCAGATTATAAATATCTTAAAAATTATAAACCACCAGTATCAAGCAAGTTGTATTCAGGAAATGGTGTTTTAGTAAGCGATTTTTCATCAGAAAAAAGAATTTTTGTACCATATTCTGCCATATCTCAAACTGTTATAAACGCTTTTTTATCAGCGGAGGATAAAAACTTCTTTGACCATCCAGGGGTAGATGCAAAAGGAGTTGTTAGAGCGATCAAAAACAATATATTTAATATTATATACTCAAAAAGATTAGAAGGCGCTTCTACAATTACCCAACAAGTAGCAAAGAACTTTCTCTTAAGCAATGAAGTAAGTATTGATAGAAAAATAAAGGAAGCAATATTAGCTTTTAGAATTGAGCGAGTTTTATCAAAAAAGAGAATTTTAGAGCTTTACTTAAATCAAATTTATCTTGGTGAGGGAAGTTATGGCATAGCTTCAGCTAGTTTAAGATATTTTAATAAACCTATAAGTGAGCTCAATTATGGAGAGGCAGCACTTTTAGCTGCTCTTCCAAAAGCACCAAGTAAATATAATCCTTATAAAAATAAAGATTTAGCAAAATTTAGAAGAAATTTAGTATTAAATAATTTACTAGAAAATGGTTTCATTGATCAAAGTAAACACTCTAAATTAATAAATTCTAAAATTATATTACAAAAAAGAAAAAGAATTTACCTAGAAGACTCAAGATATTATGTAGAGGATGTTAGGAAAAATGTAATTGATAAATATGGATATGATAAAGTATATAAACAAGGATTTAACATCAAGACACCTTTGGATTTAGAATTACAAAAAATTGCAACCCAATCGCTCAGGAATGGTTTGCAAGAGTTTGATAAAAGAAAAGGATGGAGAGGACCTCTTTCTAATATAAAAAAACATAAAAATTGGATAAATGAGATTAAAGATCTAAATCTAGAAAAATCTTTAGGGTGGGAATTGGCTGTTGTCAATAGAATTGATAAATTTGAAACAGTAATCGAAACTCAAAATAAAAATAATGGAATAATTAATTTTAATGATATTGATTGGACCCGAAAGGAATTCAAAAAATTATTTAAAATTGGCGATATAATTTACGTCAAGAAATTATCCGATGGAAACTATAGTTTAAAACAGCTTCCAAGAGCTAATGGAGGTATTGTTGTAATGGACCCATACAGTGGAAGAGTTTTAGCATTATCAGGCGGCTTTAGTTTTAAAAAAAGTGAATTCAATAGAGCATCTCAAGCAAAACGTCAACCAGGGTCTGCATTTAAACCTTTCATATATGCTTTAGCATTAGAAAATAATTTTTCACCAACCACATTAGTATTGGATGCACCTATAGTGTTAGATCAAGGAAATGATTTGAAAATGTGGAAACCAGAAAATTATGGTAAAAAGTTTTACGGACCTTCAACATTAAGAACAGGCATAGAAAAATCAAGAAATCTAATGACTGTTAGAATAGCTCAAGAACTAGGTATAGATAAAATAATAAATTTCTCAAAAAAATTAAATATTTATGAAAATCCAGATGAACTTATGTCAGTATCTTTGGGATCTGCAGAAACTACTCTATTAAAAATTACAAGCGCTTACTGCTCCTTTTTGAATGGTGGAAAATTAGTTAACCCAATATTAATTGACAGAATTCAAGACAGTGAAGGAAAAACTATTTTTAATAATGAAAAAAGATTTTGTGAAAATTGTGATTCAATTTCATATGATGGAACAAGCAACCCAATTATTAAAAATAAATATCAACAGATATTTTCACCTCAAACTGCTTATCAGATTACATCTATGTTGAAAGGTGTGATAGAACGTGGAACTGGTAAAGGTTTAAGAGAATTAAAACTTGAATTAGCTGGTAAGACCGGGACAACAAACAAAAATACAGATACTTGGTTTATAGGATTTACATCAAATTTAGTTGTTGGTGTATATATTGGCTATGATAATCCAAGCAGTTTAGGTAAATTCGAAACAGGTTCAAAAACAGCAATGCCAGTATTTAAAGATTTCATAAAAAAAACAGCAAATACTTTTAATGCAAGACCTTTTAAAGTTGCAGACAATATAAATATGATGGTCATAGATGCAAAAACTGGAAAAAAAGCGAATCCTAAAACCAAGTTAGCCATAATTGAGTCATTTAAAAAAAATGATAATAAACTAGATAATATATCTGACAATTTTGACAGTAGATTAAATACAACAAATATATTAAAATTTTATTAATGGATCAGGAAGTATTAAATATTAAATCAGAAATAGAAAAAATAAATCAAAGAATAAAGGAGTTTCTTTGAAAAGACTAAGATTTCAGAAAAAATAATTAATTTATCAAATTTAATAGAAAAACCAGATTTTTGGCAGGATAAAAAAAATGCTGAAAAAGTTTTACGTGAAAAAACTAATTTAGAAAAATTATTAAATAATTACGAAACATCATCAAATGAAAGTAAAGATTTATTTGATATTTATGATTTAGCTATTGAGGAACATAATGATGAAATGATTAAAGAGACAACTTCAAATATAAAAATACTCTTTAATAAAATTAAACAAATTGAAATAAGATGTTTCCTATCAAATGATAATGATACATTTGATAGCTATTTAGAATTTCATGCAGGAGCTGGCGGAACTGAAAGTCAAGACTGGGCTGATATGTTAAGAAGAATGTATATGAAGTGGGCAACCAAAAAAAATTTCAAAATCGAAATTATAAGCGAACATAAAGGCGATGAAGCTGGCATTAAATCTTCAATAATTAAAGTAAGTGGAGATTACATAAACGGATTATTAAAAAATGAATCTGGAATACATAGACTTGTAAGAATATCTCCATTTGACTCTGGTGCTAGAAGACATACAAGTTTTGCTAGTGTTTGGGTATATCCGGTTATATCTGAAAACATTGATGTTGAAATTTTAGAAAAAGATTTAAGAATAGATACGTACAGATCTAGTGGCGCCGGAGGTCAACATGTTAACACAACAGATAGTGCAGTAAGAATTACACACCTGCCAACAAAAATTGTGGTACAATGTCAAAATGAAAGATCACAACACAAAAATAAAGAAACTTGTATGAATATGTTAAGAGCAAGACTTTATGACTATGAGTTAAAAAAAAAAGAAAAGGAAAATGAAAATCTTGAAAATTCAAAGTCAGAGATTGGATGGGGCCATCAAATTAGATCATATGTATTACACCCTTATAAAATGGTAAAAGATAATAGAACTAATTTTGAAAGTTCTAGTCCTGAAAAGGTATTAGATGGAGAAATAGATAATTTTTTAGAAAGTTCTTTATATAAATTAAATGCGTAAAATAATTTCTATAATTACAATTTCAATAACAACCATCTTAGTAGCAATTTTAATATTTTTAACAACAACAGGAATTAGAACGGATAATTTTAATAATTTAATAAATGAAAAAGTTAAAGAGATTGATCCAAAGATAAAATTAAAATTAAATCAAGTAAATTTTAAATTAAATACTTCTAATTTCGAATTTGAGATTTCAACCTTGGACCCTCAAATAGCAATTAATGAAAAAAATATTGACTTAGAAAATATAAAATTTGATCTGAATATTTTTGATTATATAGGCAATAAAAACCCAATCTCTAAGATATCAATAATTTCCAAAGAAAACGATATTGATCAATATGTTGATTTTATTAATGAATATGAGTTTAACTTAGCAAGAAATTTAATTTTCAAACAAATTAAAAAGGGTAAAGTAAAAATAATATCCAATATAACATTTGATAAAAAAAGTCCCAAAATTATTCAATATACTTTCAATGGATCAGTAACAGATGCGGAAATAGAATTACCTAACCAACCAAAAATTGAAAATGTTAAATTTGATTTCTTAGTAGATCAGGATGTTATAAATTTAAATGAAATAGAATTAGCATTTAACAAATTCTTTATTACTTCAGAAAAAATAAAAATTAAAAAAATTAATAATGATTTTCAAATTTCTGGAAGTTTTAAAACAAATGAGACTAGAATTAATCTAAATAATTACAGAAAATTTATAAATATTAATTTAGATTTAATAGATGATAGACCTATAAATTTAAGTTCAGAGAATGAATTTTCATTTAAAGTTAATAACAAACTTAATGTTAAAGATTTAAGCATTACATCAAAATTAAATTTTGACGAGTTATTTACAAAGTCAAAATATCAAGATTTCATATATTTTAAAGATGGTAGTATTTTAATTAATTACATTAAAGAAGAATTAAAAATTGATTTAAATAGCAAGTTTTTATTTCAAAATAATAACAATAATAACAATAAAACAAAAAATTTAATTAATATAGTCTATAAAAAAAAACAAAACAAAGATGCTACGGTCAATATAGATTTAAGTAATACAAAAAGTAAAATAAACTCTAAAGAATTTAAAAAATTTGTTCAATTTAAAAATTTTAGTCTTCAAAACCAAGATATAACATTCGCATCAGAAAATTTAATAAATTTTAAATTAAATAAAAAAAATGAAATTGAAAATTTTAGTATTAAATCTAAGTTAAAATCTGAAAGTATTTTAATTGACTATAAATCACAAAGAATAAAGAAATACTTCAGTGATTTCAAAAATCAAATAAAATTTAGTAATAGTTTTTTAGATTTAGATTATAAAAATAAAAAATTTACATTTAACTTAAAAAGCAAATATTCTATTAATAATATAAATGAAAATGTGTCTTTAAACGTTAAAAAAAAAGATAATAATTATTTTTTTGATTTAGATTTAGACCTAGATAGTGCAGAAATAGATATTGAAGAATTAGATTATCAAAAAAAGGCAGATATAAAATCTGAATTGAACATAAATGGAATTTACAAAGATAATAATGAAATAATTTTCAAAAATATAGATTTTATCGAAAAAGAAAAAAGTATTAATGTTGAAAATCTTGAATTAGGAAAAAACGATAAAATTAAAAGTTTAGATTTATTTAAAATTGATATAATCAACAAAAACGGAAAAGAAAATAAATTAGAATTTAAGAAAGTTAATAATAATTATTACTTAACTGGTAGTCAATTTGATGGATCTAAAAATATAAATAATTTATTAGATAATTCCTCAAAATCGATATTTTCTAATTTCAAAAATTTGAATACTAATATTTATTTAGATATTGGAAAATATTTTGTTGAGAATATTTCTTATTTATCAAATGTTAAAGGTGAAATACAAATAAAGAATAACAAAGTTTTTAACTCAAATATAAATGCAAAATTAAATAATAAGAGAAAATTTAAATTAAATATCTTTACTAATGATAAAAAACAAAAAATTACTTTTTTAGAAATAGAGCATCCTGAACCTTTTATAAAAAATTTCAAATTCATTAAGGGTTTTAAAGAGGGTAAATTGTTATATGAGTCATCTAATTATGAAGGTAAAACAATATCAAATTTAAAAATTATTGATTTTAAAGTCCAAGAGGTTCCTATTCTTGCTAAACTTTTAACATTAGCATCTCTTCAAGGGATAGCTGATCTTCTCACTGGCGAAGGTATACGATTTACTGATTTCGAGATGGATTATGAATCTTTAGGAAATAATACTAAAATAAAAGAGATGTATGCGATAGGCCCAGCAATTTCACTTATGATGGAAGGTTATATTGTAAAAGATGAATTAACTAGTTTGAAAGGAACGCTTGTACCAGCAACAACTATTAATAAAACAATTTCAAAAATACCAATGTTAGGTGATATATTGGTTGGAAAAAAAATTGGTGAAGGAGTATTTGGTGTAAGCTTTAAAATTAAAGGGCCACCAAAAAAACTTAAATCTACTGTTAATCCAATAAAAACTTTAACTCCGAGATTTATTACAAGAACTTTAGAGAAAATTTCTAATTAAGTTACTATTTTATAGTGTTTTTTCTTACCGATTGAGACCTTAATAAAATTATTTTTTTTCATAAGCTCATTTGAAATTATAAATTTATCATCTGAAATAATTTCATTATTGATTTTAATACCATTAGATTTTATTAGTCTTCTTATTTCGCTTTTAGATAAGTTTTTATCAATAATTGAGACCAAATTAACTACATCTTTACCAATATTAGAGATATCTATTTTTGTATTTGGCAAATTTTCTCCAGAAGAGTTTTCGGAAAAAGAATTCTTAGCTATTTCTTCAGCTTTAGCAGCCTCATTAGCTCCATGTAAAATAGAGGTTGCCTCGTTCGCTAAAACAATTTTTTGTTTATTTATATCATGATTACTTATTTTCTCTATTTCATTTAAATTTAAATCTGTAAACATCTTAAGAAATTTCAACACATCTTTATCATCAACATTTCTCCAAAATTGCCAATAATCAAAAACCGAAAACAATTTTTTATCTAACCAAATAGCACCACTTTCAGTTTTACCCATCTTAGCACCTGATGCTAAAGTTATAAGTTCTGTTGTTAAACCATAAACTTCGTTAGATGAATATCTTTTTATTAATTCAACTCCGTTTACAATATTTCCCCATTGATCTGATCCTCCAATTTGAAGTAAACAATTCTCTGTCTTATTTAATTCTAGAAAATCGTATGCTTGCAAAATCATATAATTAAATTCCATATAACTTAATGATTGCTCTCTCTCTAATCTTAACCTTACACTATCAAAACTTAACATTTTATTTATAGTAAAATGTTTTCCTATGTCTCTTAGAAAAGATATATAGTTTAAATTTTTTAGCCAACTGTAGTTGTTAACAAAAACTGGAGCTACTTTTTCATCTTCTGTCTCTAAAAATTTTTTTAGTATGTTCTCTATACTTTTTATATTTTTTTCAATTTCATTTTCTTCTAAAATTTTTCTTGTTTTATCTTTACCAGATGGATCTCCTATTCTAGTAGTTCCTCCACCAAGCAAAACAATTGGTTTATGTCCGTGTTTTTGCATTAATCTTAAGCACATGATTTGAAGCAAGCTACCAACGTGTAAACTTTGAGCAGTGCAATCAAAGCCTATATATCCTTTTATACTCTCTTCATTCAGCTTCTTTGAAAGAGCTTTTTCGTCTGTGCATTGATAAAAATATCCTCTGTCTTTAAATTCTTTTAAAAATTCATTCATAAATGGTACTTTTAATATACATATTTAAATAAAAATAATAATCAATAATGGATAATTCTTTTATAGCACTGGGTTTAATGAGTGGTACATCTCTTGATGGCATTGATGCAAGTATTATCAAATCAGATGGTGAAAATAATTTAGACATAATAGATAATAAGTACTTCAATTATCCTGAAGAATTTAGAAAAAGACTTTCTAATTTTATATTAAATATCAATAATCGAGAAGATATAGAGGAAAATATAAACAATTATAAATCTTTAGAAAGAGATCTAACACTTTATCATTCCAGAATATCTCAAAGTATAATTGATGATAATAATAATAAAATTCAATTAGTTGGACTCCATGGGCAAACAATAATTCATAAACCTAAAGACGGTTATTCTGTACAAATGGGAGATGCAAAATTACTTTCACAATTGTTAAATGAGAAAGTAATTTATAATTTTAGAGCTAATGATATTAAAAATAATGGTGAAGGTGCGCCTTTAGCTCCTATTTATCATAAACTTTTAATAAAAAAACTGCAGATTAATGATCCTACATTAATTTTAAACATTGGAGGAATATCGAATTATACTTATTGTTTTAAAGATAAATTAATGGCAAAAGATGTAGGGCCTGGCAATGTTTTAATTGATGAATACTTAAAAAAAACAAAAGGAATAAAATTTGATAATAATGGCGATATTGCATCCTCTGGAAATATTAATCAAGATATAATTAATCAATTTTATGAACATGAATTTTATAACGTAGATGAAAAACATTCTTATGACAGAAAAGAATTTGATATTAATTTTGTTAAAGGTTTAGAATTTGCAGATGCTATAGCTACTTTAACCTATTTTACAGCGTTGATAATCTCAAACAATATAAAAAAAATATTTAAAAATAAAATTAATATTATTTTATGTGGTGGAGGAAGAAAAAATTTTACACTAGTAAATCATTTAAAGAATTTATTAAAATATGAAATTAAGCTAATAGATGATTTTAATATAGATGGAGATTTTATAGAGTCCCAAGCATTTGCATACCTTTCCATTAGATCTTATTTAAAAAAACCAATAAGCTATCCAAGTACCACAAAAGTTAATATTCCTGTTACAGGTGGTGAAATTATAATTAACTATTAATATAGGGCTGTTTCTTTTTTTATATATTTATTTAAAGATTTTATTAAAGCAGCATCTGCTTTTGAAAAAAAATGATTTGCTTCTGATATAATATCAAATTCAACCTTAATACCTTTTTGCGCACTTAATCTTTTATTTAATTCATTTATATCTTCAAAAGGAACTAACTCATCTTTTTTTCCATGTATAATAATACCAGATGTTGGACAAGGTGATAAAAACGAAAAATCATATACATTAGGTTGAGGCGATATAGCTATAAATCTATTTATTTCTGGTCTTCTCATTAATAATTGCATAGCTATCAAAGAACCAAAAGAAAATCCAGAAATCCAACACTGTGAGTTATCGAAATTTTCTCTTTCCAACCAATCTAATGCTGCTGCGGCGTCTGCTAGTTCCCCTTGGCCATTATCAAACTCGCCATCGCTTTTTCCAACTCCTCTAAAATTTACTCTGCAAACAGAAAAATTATTATCAACAAATGTTTGAAAAGTATCTACGACAACTTTGTTGTTCATAGTTCCCCCATATTGAGGATGGGGATGAAGCACTAAAGCAATTGGTGAGGTATTCTTCTTACTTTTAAAATATTTAGCTTCTAATCTTCCAGCAGGGCCAGGAATAAAAATTTCGCTAATCTTTGTATCTGTAGATGGCATTGATTATCAGTCTCAAAAAAAAAATTATATTTTTCTATCAAAATTGAGCGACAAAATGCAAGTATTTTAAATTTGCATAATCTTGACTAATTTAGTCAGGTATATATAAAGCCCGTGGATTGCGGAAAATATGAAATTATCAACTAAAAGCAGATACGCTGTGATGGCTTTAGCTGACATAGCGAGTTTTAAAAATAACGAGCCAATCTCACTAAGAGATATCTCTATAAGACAAGGAATATCATTAGTTTACCTAGAACAGTTATTTTTAAAATTAAAAAAAAATGAAATTGTTAAAAGTATTAGAGGTAAGAAAGGTGGATATACTCTCAAGAAAACTCCAGATGAAATTAAAATCTCCGATATTCTCTCTGCTGTAGAAGAAAAAGTTAAAACCATCGGATGTCAAAAGCACTCAAAGAAAGGATGTAATGGAAAGTCTGCAAAATGTATAACCCACAATTTATGGGATGAATTAGAAACACACATTAACGTATTTTTTCAAGAAAAAAATCTTGGAGACCTTATAAATAAGACAGAAAATAGATTGTAATGAGAGATAAACAAATAGAAAATTTAAAAGATTATAAATATGGTTTTTCAACCGATATTGAAAGTTTTAAAGCTCCAAAAGGTTTAAATGAAGAAGTTATAAGATTTATATCAAATATAAAAAAAGAACCTGACTGGCTACTTCAATGGAGATTAAAAGCTTTTGAAAGATTAAAAGTATTGAAAGAACCTAATTGGCAAAAACCAAAATATCCAAAAATTGATTATCAAGATTTATATTATTATTCTGCACCCAAAAGTTTTAAAGAAAAACCAAAAAATTTAGAGGATTTAGATCCTAAGCTTTTAGAAACTTATAAAAAATTAGGAATACCTTTACAAGAACAAAAAAGATTAAATGGTATTGCTGTTGATGCAGTATTTGACTCAGTATCTGTTGCTACAACTTTTAAAGATACATTAACAGAAAAAGGAATTATTTTTTGTTCAATTTCCGAAGCAATACAAAAACATCCAGATTTAGTTAAAAAATATTTAGGCTCAGTTATTCCAATCACTGATCATTTTTTTGCAACATTAAACTCAGCTGTTTTTACTGATGGATCATTTGTTTACATCCCACCAAATGTAAAGTGTCCAATGGAACTATCAACTTATTTTAGAATTAATGCATCTGATACTGGACAATTTGAGAGAACTTTAATCATTGCTGATAAAGGTAGTTATGTAAGTTATCTAGAGGGATGTACAGCACCGATGAGAGACGAAAATCAATTACATGCTGCAAATGTAGAATTAATTGCTTTAGATGACGCAGAGATTAAATATTCTACAGTGCAAAACTGGTATCCTGGTGATAAAGATGGAAAAGGAGGTATATATAATTTTGTAACTAAAAGAGGATTGTGTAAAGGCAAAAATTCAAAAATTTCATGGACACAAGTAGAAACAGGTTCTGCTATAACATGGAAATACCCAAGCTGTATTTTAAAAGGCGATAACTCAATTGGTGAGTTTTATTCAATTGCAATAACAAATAATCATCAAAAAGCTGATACTGGAACTAAGATGATACATTTAGGAAAAAATACTAAAAGTAAAATTATTTCAAAAGGTATTAGTGCAGGTAAATCAGATATGACTTACAGAGGCTTAGTAGATATTTCCAAAAATGCATCCAATTCAACAAATTATACTCAATGCGATTCATTGCTAATGGGTAATAAATGTGGAGCACATACAATACCTTATATTAAAAATAAAAATTCAAATTCTAATATTGCTCACGAAGCGACCACATCAAAAATTAGTGAAGATCAATTACATTATTGTCAACAAAGAGGGCTAAATCAGGAAGAGGCTGTAGGATTGATTGTTAATGGTTTTTGTAAAGAGGTATTGCAACAATTACCAATGGAATTTGCAGTTGAGGCTCAGAAATTAGTTGGAATAAGTTTAGAAGGAAGTGTTGGATAGATGTTAAAGATTAATAATTTAAAAGCCAAAATAGAGGAAAAATCGATATTAAGCGGTTTTAATCTAGAGATTAAACCTGGCGAGGTACACGCAATAATGGGACCTAATGGATCAGGAAAAAGTACTTTATCAAATATTTTATCAGGTAAAAAAGGATATGAGGTATCAGGAGAGGTATTATACGAAGATAAAAATTTGTTTGATCTTGAAACGGAAGAAAGAGCTCACAAAGGTATCTTTTTAGCTTTCCAGTATCCTTTAGAAATACCTGGAGTAAATACAAATATATTTTTAAAGACATCTTTAAATTCAATTAGAAAAGCTAGAGGTGAAAAAGAACTAGATGCTTTAGAATTTTTAAAATTAGTGAAAGAAAAAGCTAAAGAACTTAAATTTGATGAAGAAAAATTAAATAGACAATTAAATGTTGGTTTTTCTGGTGGTGAAAAAAAGAAAAACGAAATTTTACAAATGTCAATTTTAGATCCAAAATTATCTATATTAGATGAAACGGACTCCGGATTAGATATTGATGCTCTTAAAATAGTTGCGGGTGGTGTAAACACACTAAGAAAAAAAAATAATTCTTTTTTGATAATAACTCACTACCAAAGATTACTTGATTATATTAAGCCTGACTTTGTGCATGTGCTTATGGGAGGAAAAATTATTAAATCAGGCGGTCCAGAATTAGCTTTAGAATTAGAAAAAAAAGGATATGAAAATTTCAATTAAATGGAACAAAAATTAAAAACAGACTTTGATAAATTTATAAGCTCCTCTAATTTCTCTAACCAAGAAATTAAATTGAAAAAAACAGCGCTTGATAATTTTTTGAAAAATGGATTCCCCAGCAGAAAATTAGAAAATTGGAAATTCTCAGATATTCAACAGATAATTAAAAAAAATATTGGAGAGTTAAAATTTTATAATGATTACAAAATTGAAAATGAAATTAATGAAGACATTTATATAAAAGAAATTGAACATAACAAAATTGTTATTGTTAACGGCAAAGTCGAGCGATTGAATTTCGAATATGAAGAAAGTGACAAAATTATTTTAACAACTTTAGATAATTTTAACCAAAATTCAAATGAAGATAATTCACTTTTAAGCCTAAATAATTGTTTTTCCAATAAAATACATAATATTTTATTAAAAAAAAATTATTCATTTAAAAAGCCTTTAATTATTTATCAAATAACAAATGAGAAAGTGAGCAATACTAATATTAATTTTCAATTAAACTTTGAGTTAGAAGAAAACAGCTCAATAAAAATTATTAATATTTCTGATGATAATTCACAAAAGAATTTTATGAATAATCTGTTTAATTTTAATCTTGGTAAAAACGCAATTCTTAAGAATTATAAACTGGAAAGAAAAACTAATACAAATATTAAGTATGATTATTCTAGTATTATCCATAAAGAAAATAGTATTTCTGAAATATTTATATTTTCGTCAGGTTCAGATTATATAAAAAATGAAGTCAACTGTAATCTTGAAGGCCAATATTCATCAGCATTTATAAATGGAATACACTTGTTGTCTAAAAATAAACACCACGAAATAAGAACTAAAACTAAACATTTGTACGAAAATACGAAAAGTTATCAGTTAATAAAAAGTGTAATTGATGACAGCTCAAAGTCTGTTTATCAAGGGAAAATATATGTAGATTCTAAAGCTCAAAAAACAGACGGTTATCAATTAAGTAAAGCTCTACTTTTAAATGAACAAGCAGAATTTAATGCAAAGCCTGAACTAGAAATTTATGCTGATGATGTTAAATGTTCACATGGTTCGGCGTCAGGTAGTCTAGATGAAAATTCTATTTTTTATTTAATGTCTAGGGGTTTAGATCAAAAGACTGCAAAAGAATTATTAATTAACGGTTTTCTTCTAGAAGTTGTTGAAAAGATTACAGATGAAGAAATTAAAAAATTAATAAAAAATATGATTGGATTAAATTAATGAACATAGATGACATAAAAAAAGAGTTTCCAATTTTTGATGATAAAATTCAAAATAATGATTTAGTATATTTAGATAGCGCTAATTCATCTCAAAAACCAAGAGTTGTTGTAGATAGAATTTATGACTTTTATACAAAAGAGTTTTCTAATGTAGGTAGAAGTGTTCATTATTTGGCTGTTGCTGCTACCAATTTATATGAACAAACAAGGGTCTCAGTTCAAAAATATATTAACGCTAAAGATAAAGATGAGATCGTATTTACTAAAGGAGCTACAGAAGCAATAAATTTAGTCGCGAACACTTTTGGTCAAAAGTATTTGTCTGAAGGAGATGAAGTATTGTTGACTGAACTCGAGCATCATTCAAATTATGTACCTTGGCATTTTCTTAGAAAAGCAAAAAATATAAAAATAGAATTTGCTGAAATTAACGACGATGGTGAAGTAACTTTGGAAGCAATAGAAAAAAAAATTACAAACAAAACAAAAATAATCAGTGTAAGTCATTTGTCGAATGTAACAGGCGCAATATTACCAATTAAAGAAATTGTAGAATTAGCACATACGAAAAATATACCTGTTCTAATTGACGGATGCCAAGGAGCTCCTCATTTAAGACTAGATATGCAAGATATAGATTGTGATTTTTATGCAATATCTGGACATAAAATGTACGGACCAACCGGAATAGGTGTTCTATATGCTAAAAAAAAATGGCTGGAAGATTTACCCCCATATCAAGGTGGAGGAGGAATGATAAATGAGGTTAAAAAAGAAGGTATTACTTATGGCGAATTACCTAATAAATATGAGGCTGGCACAATGGCTACAGCTCAAGTTATAGCTTTTAATGAGTCTATAAAATTTATGGAAAAAATTGGTATTCAAAATATCGAAAAACATGAAAAAGAATTACTAGACTACGGACTAGAAAAGTTAAGAAAAAATAATTCAGTTAATATTATAGGAAACCCAAAAGAAAAGGGTGGGGTTATATCATTTACTATTGAAGGTGTTCATCCGCATGATATTGCAACTATTCTTGATGAGGATGGAGTAGCTATTAGAGCAGGACATCACTGCTGCCAAATATTACATGATAAATTAAATTTACCTGCAACCGCAAGAGCTTCATTTGGAGTATATAATACAAAAGATGATATTGATAAACTTGATGAAGCAATAAATAAATGTAAAAAAATTTTTAACTTATAATGGACTTAAAAGATTTATATCAAGAGATAATATTAGACCATGGAAAAAATCCAAGGAATTTAGGAAAGTTTGACAATTATAATAAAGATGCAAAGGGAAATAATCCTTTATGTGGTGATAACGTTCATGTCTATCTTAGATTAAATGAAAATAAAAAAGTGGAAGATATTGCCTTTGAAGGACATGGTTGCGCTATCTCTATGGCATCGGCATCAATTATGACTGATATGGTTAGAGGCAAAGAAGAGAAAGAAGTAAAAGAAATTGTAACAGATTTTTTAGGAATGATAAAAGAAAAAGACTCTTTAGAAACTAATATTTTAAAAGATGACGAAAAAACTAAATTAATGAGTTTATCTGGTGTTAAACAATATCCTATGAGGGTAAAGTGTGCAACTTTATCTTGGCATACTCTTACATCAGCATTAGATAATTCAGATCAAATTGTCAAAACAGAGGATTGATAATGGATCTTAAAGAAAAAGTAATTGCTGAAATAAAAAAAATTTATGATCCTGAGATACCTGTTAATATTTATGAATTAGGATTGATATATGATATTATCGTTAATAATTCTGAAGTTAAGGTTAAAATGACTTTAACTACACCAAATTGTCCAGTTGCTGAAAGTTTGCCTAAAGAAGTTAAAGACAGTATATTAGAAATTAAAGAAGTTTCAAAAGTAGATCTTGATTTAGTCTGGGAACCACCGTGGGATAAATCAATGATGTCTGAAGCTGCAAAACTTGAACTAAATTTATGACAAAACAAATTATAACATTAAGCGATAACGCAGCTCAAAGAATAAAAGAAATTATGTCTAATGCTGAAAAAGACTCTTTGGGAGTTAGAGTTGGAGTTAAGTCTGGTGGGTGTGCAGGTATGTCTTATGTTATGGAGTATACAAAAGAGGCAAATCCAAATGACGAGGTAGTAGAAGATAAGGGTGTGAAAGTCTTCATAGACTCTGCAGCGGTAATGTATTTACTTGGAACAGAAATGGATTTTAAAAAAGAAAAATTTTCTTCACAATTTGTATTCAATAACCCGAATGAAACTGAGAGATGCGGATGTGGAGAATCCTTTAAAATATAGTATTTAATATACGCATATCAGCGTTGCATTTATTGCATATCTATGATAGATTCGTTGATATGAACACTTTTGAGCATAAAAACCTAATTAATTCTGAAGTTAAAACTCAAAGAAGAAAATCTTTATTCAGAAGTTTAATTAAACCAGTAGAAGCGGGCGCACATGGCACCCTCAACTACGTGGTTAAAAAAGGTTTAGGAAAAAATAAAATAGCTAAAAAATAAAAAAGCTATTTAACAACTATAGTACATATCAAACTCAATAGGATGAGGTGTATGTTCAAAATTGTGTATCTCCTCAAATTTTAAAGCAATATAAGCATCAATTTGATCGTCAGTAAATACTCCACCTTGAGTTAAAAACTTTCTATCTTTATCTAAACTTTCCATCGCTTCTCTTAATGATCCGCAAACAGTTGGAACTTTTTTAACTTCCTTTTCTGATAAAGCGTAAAGATCTTTATCAAAAGATTTTCCTGGATCAATTTTATTTTTGATACCGTCAATTCCCGCCATTAACATAGATGCAAATGTTAAATATGGATTACCAGATGCATCTGGGAATCTAATTTCACATCTTGCTCCTTTTTTACTTAGAGTTATAGGAATTCTACAAGATGCAGATCTATTTCTTGCTGAATACGCAAGTAATACCGGAGCTTCAAAACCTGGAATTAATCTTTTGTAACTATTTGTTGTAGCATTTGAAAAAGCATTAATCGCCTTAGCATGTTTAAGTATACCACCAATATAATAAAGTGCAGTTTGTGACAAACCTGAGTATTTATTTCCTGAAAAAACTGGAGTTTTCCCTTTCCAAACTGATTGGTGAACGTGCATTCCTGATCCATTATCACCTTTTACAGGTTTAGGCATAAAAGTAGCAGTTTTACCAAATGAATGTGAGACCATCTGAACTACGTATTTGTATAGTTGAACATTATCAGCTTGATCAACTAACGTACCAAATAACATTCCAAGTTCGTGCTGACTTGGGGCAACTTCATGGTGATGTTTTTCAACTGTGATCCCTACATCTCTTAAACCTTTTAGATATTCACCTCTTATATCCTGAGCACTATCTACTGGTGGAACTGGAAAATATCCACCTTTAACTCCAGGTCTATGACCCATATTACCATTTTCATAATTTTTACCAGAATTATATGGTCCTTCTGTACTATCTATCGAAAAACTTGTCTCGTTCATATCGTTTTTGATTTTTACATCATCAAAAACAAAAAATTCTGGTTCAGGACCAAAGTAAGCTTTATCACCTATGCCAGTCTTCTTTAAATAAGCTTCAGCTTTCTTCGCTATCCCTCTTGGATCTCTTTCATAAGGATTCCTTTTAATTGCATCTAAAATATCGCAAAATAAAACAAGAGTATTATGAGATGTAAATGGATCAACGATTTGTCTGTTTAAATCTGGTTTTAATATCATGTCCGACTCATTTATTGCCTTCCATCCAGCAATAGACGATCCATCAAAAAATACACCATCTGTTAACATGTCTCCGTCAACTACCGATGCATCCATAGTTAAGTGCTGTAATTTACCTCTTGGGTCTGTAAATCTTAAATCGACAAACTCAATTTGCTTGTCTTTCATCATTTTTAGAACTTTGCTTGCGCTCATATTATCTCCTGTAGAATTAAATATCTGGGTTAATTACCAATATTGTTATAATAAAGAATACATATAATGAGGATATCACCTATGCAATTTAAACATATAATTATGCCAATAATTTCAGTGCTTTTTTATCAATCATAAGTTGAATATGACTTTATTAAATAAAGAACCAGTTAAAAGAGCTGAGAAGTGTCTTAAAGAGTTTGATGAAAATCTATCAGTTGTTGAATTAGAAAACTCAGCAAAAACAGCATTGGATGCAGCAAATTCATTAAATTGTGAAGTAGGAGCAATTGTTAAAAGTCTGCTTATTAAGTTAGAAAATGATTTTTTACTTTGTTTAGTTTCTGGTGACAAAAGATGCTCGTTAAATAAATTAAAAAAAATTTCTGAAAAAAAAAATGTAAGAATGGCTTCTGCTGACGAGGTTAAATCTCAAACAGGATATACAATTGGAGGTGTATCTCCTGTAGGTCATATAAATAAAATTCAAATATTTATAGATAATTCTTTAAGTAGGTTTACAGATATTTTTGCTGCAGCTGGTCATCCTAATGTGATTTTTAAGATCAATTATGAAAAATTAATTCAAATTACAAAAGGTGATGTGAAAGATATTACAGAATGAAGCAAGCTAATTTAACTGATTATATTTTATTAACATTATTATCAATAATTTGGGCATCTGCTTTTTTTAATATAAAAATTGCAACCGAATCTTTCGGTCCAATGACAATTGCTTTTTTGAGAGTATTTTTTGGATCTATACCAGTATTAATTTTATGTTTTTATAAAAAAATAGTAATTGAAGCATTTTCAAAAGATTGGCATTGGTTCATGTTAATAGGACTAATTAATTTAGTTATACCATTCTTTTTAATTGCTTATGGAGTAAAATCTGTGCAAAGTAATTTGGCCGCAATTTTGATGTCTACTACTCCTTTAAGTTCTACCATATTAGGTCACTTTTATACAAAAAATGAAAAATTTAATTTTGCAAAAACTGTTGGAATACTTATTGGATTTGCAGGTATTGTTTATTTATTTTCTGATAATATTTTAATTGATGAAAATAATTTTCTTTCAGCAATATTAATTTTAGTAGGATCAACATGTTATGTAATAGGTGGAGTTTTAACACTTAAAATTAGTAAGAAAAAAAATGAAAACGTTACTGGATCAATATTAATTTGGGCAACTCTGATTTTATTTCCTTTGATGTGTTTATTAGAAACTCCTTGGGAAAATACTCCATCATTAAATTCAACCATGTCAGTAATTTATCTTGGTATAGTACCAACAGGAGTTGCGTGGCTTTTAAGGTTTAAAATTTTGAAAAAGAATGGTTTAATATTTCAATCTCAAGTCTCATACTTAATTCCAATCTTTGGAATTATTTTAGGCTATATATTTTTAAGTGAATTAATAACTTACAAGGTATTAATATCTTTATTGGCTGTAGTTGTAGGAATTTATTTTGTTAGAAAAGCAGATACAAAAATTATTATTTAAATGAAGATATAGAGCTAATATGCTCTGGTTTTGTCTCACAACACCCACCTAAAATTGTTGCCCCACCTTCTATGAATTTTTTTGATAGATTATAAAATTCATTTGCATCAAAATTTGCTCTTTTTCCTAAAGATTGATTAGGATTTACTCCAATTTCATGAGGTTTTGCTGTATTAAATGTCTGTATTGGGCCTGGTTCTTCAACTCCCCACAAATTTATTTTAAATCCAAATGGTACTTCACAATTTAAAAATTTATCTAATACGGATAGAGATATTTCTGGAGAAATACACGCACAAACTACACCAAGTGTATTTTCATCTTGAATATTTTCAAGTAATTGCTCAATTTTTTCATCTGAGGGTAGTTCACCATTTTTTTTTAAATGTATTCCAATTAAAACTTTTTTGTTTAATTTTTTAGATATATTAAGAGCGGCTTTGACTTCTTTAGTGCTGCTAATAACATCTAAGTATAAAAAATCAGTAAATTCACTTAAAATATCAGCTTGTTCAAACATATCTTCCTCTATTAATTTGATATCGCGATCATCAGTTATATAAGTGTCTCTTTGGCTTGGAATTGATCCAGCTACTAATATATTTTTCTTTGATAAATCTTTAGCTTTGATTGCAAGTTTACATGCAATTTCGTTTAATTTTTTGAATTCATCACCAACTTTATTTTCTATTAATCTAAATTTTCTACAACTAAAGGTGTTAGTAACAATAACATCTGAGCCTGCGTTGATATATGACAGATGAGTATCAACTAACATTTGATGATATTTTTCATCTAATAAAGCGCTAGCAGACCATAAAGTCCCCATAGATACCACTCCTTTTTCAAGTAATAATTGACCCATACCACCATCTAAAATTCTTATTTTTTTAAAAAAATTGTTATCCATTTTTTTTATCCCTTGTAGCTATAAATACCCCAACGGTTGTTATTAAAAAACCAATTATGTCAGTAAATGTTAATTGTTCATTTAAAAATATCCATGCCATCACTGCTGAAGTAGGAGGTACTAAAAAAAATAAAGTAGTAGTTTTGCCCACAGTACCCCTTTTGATTAAAAACATAAGAATAGTAAAAGCTCCAAATGAAACTAATATAATTTGGTGAGACATACCCAATATAAAACTAGTTGTAAAATTTATGTAAGCATTTTCAAATATAAACATTAATAATAGATTAAAAAGGCAACCACCAACTGCTTGATATGCATTGTTAACTGACAAAGCTAAATTTCCACTCAATTTTTTTTGCCACAATGTTCCAGCCGTTATTGCAAATAAAGCTAAGACTGTAGCTAACAATCCTAAAGGAGGAATTTCTTTTCCAAAATCAATACCTAAGACAGTGACAGAACCAATGAAACCTAAACTGATACCTACCCACTGTTTCCAAGATATTTTTTCTCCAAAAATTGGACCAGATAAAATATTTGTTAAAATCGGTTGAAGTGTAACTATTAAAGCTACAATTGCAGCTGGCATCCCAATAGAAAATGCATACCAACATCCACCTAAATAAATCCCATGAAATAAAATACCTGTTGAAAGACTTTCAATAATATTTTTTAATTTTCCGAAAATTTTATCATTACTAAGATAAGCAAACATAAGAAAACCAATTGTTACAATCCCAAATCTAAATGCTAAAGCTGCAAATGGAGAAGCGTTTTGAACAATTTCTTTCCCAGATATGAATGCCGATGACCATAATAATATAAAGAGCAAAGGAAATGATTTTGTCATGGTAAAGATATATGGCGTAATATCTAATTTTTGTTGTGAATTCTATCCATTTCTTGAAGTTCGACTTCAAGTTTGTCTAATTCTTCACCACCAGCCATCATACTAAGAAGCTTTTCTCTAGAAATATCTTTTTTTTGGAATGTTCCCATGCTTTTTCCTCGGTTAAGTACAGTGAAACTATTACCAACAGGGTAAGCATGATGTACATTATGAGTAATTAAAATTACAGCCAATCCCTCAGATGCAGCCTTCACAATATATTTTAATACCATTGATGCTTGATGAACTCCTAAAGCAGAAGTTGGTTCATCTAAAACTAAAACTTTTGCTCCAAAATATATAGCTCGTGATATTGCTAGGCATTGTCTTTCACCGCCGGACATAGTTCCAACTGCCTGAGATGGATCTCTAACATCGATACCTATCTGTCCCATTCTATCTGCTGCTATCCTATTTGCTGTCTCTACATCAAAAGTTTTAAGGAAAGGAATACCTTTTTGAGGCTCTCTTCCCATAAAAAAATTTCTAGTAACACTCATTAAAGGAACCAATGCTAGATCTTGATAAACTGTTCCTATACCAATATCTAAAGCATCTTTTGGTGAGTCAAAAACAATTTTATTATCTTCAAATATAATTTCTCCTTCATCAGGCTTATGAACACCTGCTAAAGTTTTAATTAAAGTCGACTTTCCTGCTCCATTATCTCCAAGTAAGCACATGATCTCACCTTTTTTTAATCTCATAGTGACATCTTTAAGCGCTATTACCTTCCCAAAAAACTTACTAATATTATTAAATTGAACGAGATAGTCAGACATTATTTACTCTCAGTTACTTTCTTTCTGATATAGTTATTAAACACTACAGCTATCAACATCATTGCTCCTAAGAAAACTTTAAACCAATCAGTGTCAACATCTGTATAAAATATTCCCATAGATACAGTCCCAAATATAATTGCACCAAAAGCTGCTCCTATTGCAGATCCATATCCACCTGTTAAGAGACAACCACCAACAACAGCAGCTGCAATAGCTTCTAGTTCTTTTAAAGTACCTCTCATAGTATCTGCAGAACCCGCATCTAATACTTGAATACAAGCAAAAATAGTAGAAGCGACTGCAGTACCAATAAATAGACTTATTTTTACCCTTCCAACAGGCACACCCACATTTGTTGCTCCAACTTTATCGCCTCCAGATGCGAAGATCCAATTACCGTATCTAGTTTTCATCAATATCCATGTTGCAAACAATGTTAATGCAATAAACCAAATAACTGATGGAGGTATTCCAGTTGCAAGAGGAGTTCCATCAGTTCTTAGTTCAATTAATTTTAATGATCCCAACCAATTAAAAAGCCATTTAAAAGTATCTGTAGCAAATAACCAAGCTAATGGATCATCTTCAATTAATACTCTTAGTCCTGGAACTTGAGTTCTACCAGTAATCAATCTTGTTATTGCTAATGTCAAACCTCTTAAAATAAAAAGCATTGCAAGTGTTACAATAAAAGATGGCAAACCAGTTTTGACAACCATTATGCCATTAAAGTATCCAACCAATACTGCCATAGCGAAAGCAAAAACTATACTCATCCATAAAGGCCAACCCCAATAAATTGCAGGAATTGCAATACAAATTCCAGCAAAGCCAATCATTGATCCAATTGACAAATCAAATTCACCGCCAATCATTAACATCGCTGCTGCTATTGCTATAATTCCTAAATTAGCTGAAACATCGAGAAAATTAAGCATTCCATAGGCGCTAAACATACCAGTATCACCAGCTACGATTCCAAAAAATATAAATACAAGTATTGATCCACCTAATGCACCTAACTCAGGCCTATTCAATAAAACTCTTAGTGGTGATATTTTTTTTAGACGCTCGTCTTCATTAAGACTACTTTTTGATGAAATACTTTTTGATTTTAATGACATTTATATTTTGAAAAAAGGCCTGACTATAAAATTTAGTCAGGCCTTAAATATAGATTTTATCTATAACCTTGAGCTGCCCATTTAATTACTTTAGCAGCATTATCAGGAGTAACAAATCCAGGTCCAGTCATAACTACACCAGCAGGCATTGTTCCCCATCTCATGTACTGAGCAAAAATAGCTATTGGCAAATAACCTTGTAGATATTGTTGTTGGTCAATTAAAAACTCTACTTTACCTGCAGCAGCAGCTTTTAACATGTTAGGTGACATATCAAATGTTCCTAATTTAACATTTCCAACTTTACCAGCAGCTTCTAAAGCTTTTAGTGCTGCTTCACCAGATAAACCAGCTCCTAAAGTTAGAATAGTGTCATATCCACCACCTAATTTTGCAGCAACAGCTTTTTGAATTTCAGTTGGGTCATTTGATGTTCCAAGAATATCAACAGAACCACCAAAACCTTTTTTGAAACCTGCACATCTTCTATCAAGCGCTACGTTTCCAACTTCGTGGTTAACGCATAAAGCTTTTTTTCCTCCAGCAGCTTTCATTTTTTGTCCGCCACCAACGCCAGCTTCAAATTCAGTTTGACCTACGTGTGCACTAATCCCTAATGATGCATAGTCATCCGAACCAGAGTTCATAGAAACTACTGGTATACCAGCAGCTATTGCCGCTTTAACAGATTTTCCTAATGCAGCTGCATCAGGCAAAGTAATTACAATACCTTTTGGTTTTTGTGATACAGCGTTATCGATTAGTTTTGCCATTTCAACCATGTCAAAAGTTCCAGGCGCAGTGTATTTGCAAGATACTCCCATATCTTTACAAGCAGCATCAACTCCATTTTTTGCTACCGACCAAAAAGGGTCATTAGCTTGTCCATGTGAAACAACAATTATATCAGTTGCTAATGCTGATACAGACATCATTGCCCATGCAGCAACAGCTAATATAAAGTTCTTTATTGTTTTCATTTTTAATTTCCTCTCTTAAATAAAAGTTAACTTTTAAACATTGAAGCTAACATAAATTTATTTAGATTGTAAAGAAGCAGGTTGTATTCAACCTAAAGTTGATTTTTAGTATTTTATTTTTTCAAACTTTTTTGATTTTAATGACCTGATAGCACTTTCAGCAATTTGAATTGAAATCTTTCCGTCAATAAAACCACTTTTAGGTCTCGAATTACTTATAATACATTGAACACCATTTTTTGTTTTCAAAATTGCAGTAGCAAGCTCAAAATCTTTAAGTTTATTAAAGTATTTATTAGAAATATTACTCCCTGTAGCAAATATAGAAACAAATTCATCTTTACCTGCATAATATCTTGCTAGATCGAAATCATGGATCATCATATCTTTAAAAATACCACCTGAAGCCTTTAAATA
>QCNW01000005.1 GCA_003210025.1 Pelagibacteraceae bacterium AG-426-M19 | reverse complement strand
GGTCTAGTGGTCGTATATATCGTTTTATTGATGCCAATTGCTGTTTGGATTATGGTAGATTTTTTTAATAGAGTTCCAAAAGAATTAGATGAGACTGCATTAATTGACGGGTGTAATCCCTATCAAGCTTTCTATAAAGTTGTTTTACCAAATTCAATACCTGGATTAATTGTTGCGGGAATGTTTTGTATTATTTTTGGATGGATAGATTTCTTTTTTGCATTTATTTTGACATTTACTGAAGTACAATTGTTACCTGTAAAAGTTGTTGCACTTAATTCATCAATAACACCATGGTGGAGCCTTTCGGCATCAGCTTTAGTCTCAGTTGCACCATTAATAATCGTTGCATTTATAGTTGAGAGATATCTATCAAAAGGAAATTTATCAGGAGCATTAAAATAATGAATTTAATTGGAGAGAAAATTTCTTATAAACCTGATGAGCAATTTCATTTAAACGATGTCTCGTTTAATTTTAAAAAAGGTAATTTGTATACCATTTTAGGCAGAACTTTATCTGGCAAAACGACTCTTTTAAAAACAATTGCAGGATTATTAAATCCAGATCAAGGCTCAATTTCTTTTGAGGAAAAAGACTTTATTAAAATACCAGTTTGGGAAAGAAATGTTGCTATGGTCTATCAACAATTTATTAATTACCCTCATTTAAATGTCTATGAAAACATAACTTTTCCATTAGAACAAAGAAAATTAAGTCCTGAGCAAATAAAAAAAAGATGTAGATGAAGCTCTAAAAACTGTTGGATTAGTTGGATTTGAAAATAGAAAAATTCAGGAATTATCTGGCGGACAGCAACAAAGAGTTGCGCTTGCAAGATCACTTGCAAAAAAAGCAAAAATTTTATTGCTTGACGAACCGTTAGTTAATTTAGATTATAAACTTAGAGAGCAATTAAGAGAAGAATTTAAAAGAATTTTCTCAGAAGGACTTTCCCAAGATACAATTTTAATTTACTCAACAACAGATCCTCAAGAAGTAATGGAACTAAATGGAGAAGTAATTGTTTTAGATGAAGGGAGGGTATTACAAAAAGGGCCTGCCAAAGAGATTTTTGAAAATCCATCTAATTTAAAAGTTGCAGAAATATCAAATGATCCACCAATGAATGTTCTGAAGGGTTCAAAAAATTCAAAAAATCTGAACTTTGAGAATATTTCTCTAGGAATTCCAAATCATTTTAAGAATTTAGAAGATAAAGATTATAATTTTGGAATTAGAGCTTCAGAGATAAAACTTGATGAAAATGGTGAAGAATTCGAAATAGAATTGGCAGAGATTAGTGGTTCAGAAACATTGCTTCACTTAAAAAGAGGAAATTCAAAATTAATTGCTTTAATCGAGGAAGTAATGAATTTTAAAATTCATGAGAAAGTAAAAATAAATTTTAATGCAAATAAGTTTTATGCTTTTGGAGAAGATGAAAAATTAGTTTCGTCGCCATATGGAGGAACAAATGGCTAAAATTGATTTATCAAATATCTCTCATACTTATAATCCTCTAGATCCAAAACCAACATATGCTCTTAATCCGTTTTCAATGACTTGGGAAAATGGCAAGCGGTATGCAATTTTGGGACCTTCTGGGTGTGGAAAAACCACGATGTTAAACATTGTTTCTGGATTAGTGAGGCCATCCAAAGGTGAAATATTATTCGATGAAACACCTGTGACTGATTTAAAAACAGAAGATAGAAATATTGCCCAGGTTTTCCAGTTCCCAGTAATTTACAATACAATGACTGTTTATGATAATTTAGCGTTTCCACTAAGATGCAGGGAATTTACAAAAGAAAAAATTGAAGAAAGAGTAAAAGCAGTTTCAGATACTTTAAATTTATCTTCATTTTTAAACTCACCAGCAAGAAAATTAACGGCTGATCAAAAAACAACTTATCTCTTTAGGTAGAGGGTTGGTTCGAGAAGACGTTGCAGCTGTTTTAATGGACGAACCTCTTACGGTTATAGACCCAGATTTAAAATTTAGACTTCGAAGAAACTTAAAAGAAATCAATGAACAATATAAAACAACATTGGTTTATGTAACTCATGATCAAAACGAAGCTATGACTTTTGCAGAAAATATAATTGTTATGGATCAAGGTGAAATCGTACAAGTTGGATTGCCAAAAGATTTATTTGAAAAACCTAAAACAACTTTTGTAGGTTATTTTATTGGCTCCCCTGCAATGAATATCTTTCATTCAACTGTTTCTTCTGATCATGAAGTAAAAATTAATGATACTACAATTAAGACAAATTCAAATTTAGGAAATTTAAAAGATAAAAATGTTAAACTGGGTATTAGATCCGAGTTCATAGAATTGGCTGAAAAAGAAAAAAGTAATACAGTTAAAATTAAACTTACAAGAGTTGAGGACATTGGTAATTTTAAGCTCCTTACAGGAAAAATGGGTGATTTAGTGATTAAGTCAAAAGTAGAAAGAGAAAAACCCATTCCAGATGGAGAATTAAATTTATATTTTCCACCAGAGAAATGTTGCGTTTATTCTGACGAAAAATTAGTTTAAGAGATAAATGAAACTCCTAAATTTATCAGCACAACAACTTTTAAAAAAACTTAAAAATAAACAATTAACTTCCGTTGAACTTTGTAAAGCATATATCAATCAAAAAAAAAAATATGATAAGAATATTCAAGCTTGGGAATATTTTAATGAAAAAAAACTCCTAAGTGATGCAAAAAAATCTGATAATCAGAGAAAAAAATTAAAATCTTTAGGGGTTTTGCATGGTCTACCAGTAGCACTTAAAGATATTATCTCAACATCTGAAATGCCAACAAAATATGGTGCAAGAATAAATTTAAAAAAAAAAGAATAATTCAGATGCTAAAATTGTTGAGCTCTTAAAAAAGGCTGGAGCAATAATTATGGGCAAAACTGTAACTTGTGAATTAGCTTTCTTATCGCCATCAAAAACCAAAAATCCACATGATTATTCAAGAACACCAGGAGGTTCATCTAGTGGTTCTGCAGCTGTTATTGCATCTGATATGGCACCATTATCAATTGGAACTCAAACGGGTGGATCTGTAATCAGGCCAGCCTCTTATTGTGGAGTTGTTGGTTATAAACCTACCTATGGATTAATTTCTAGAAATGGTATTTTGCAAACATCATATAATTTAGATCAAGTCGGAGTATTTGGAAAAACAATTAGTGATGTAGCACTATTATCGAAAGTTTTGTTTGCTAGAGACGATGCAGATGAAACAACAACAAATATTAATTTTCTTAATAAAAAAATTAAAATAAAAAAAATCAAAATTTGTTTTTTATAAAACCAAACGCTGGAGAAATGTTGACAGTATTTCAAAAAAAATCATTTAACAAATTTATTTTAAATAATAAAAAAATAGTAAAGGTTGAAACTGCTCCTAAATATTTTGAAGATATGATTGATTGTCATACAATTATATATGAGACAGAGATGGCTCAAAATTTCCATCATTATTACAAAACTTCAAAAGGAAAACTTTCTATAGAAATTAAGAGAGCAATTATTAACGGACTAAAACATTCGGCAAAAGATTATGCTTTAGCTTTAGATGCGATGAGAACATACTCAAAAAACTTAGATAGTATATTTGAAAGGTTTGATGCAATTATAACGCCAAGTAGTTGTGGAATTGCTGACAAAGGATTTAAGACAACTGGGAGTCCAGAATTTAATAAGATTTGGTCTCTTGCACATGTGCCCTGCATTTCACTGCCAATTTTAAAAGGCGAAAAAAATTTGCCTTTAGGAGTTCAAATTATAGGCAAACAATTTGAAGATCTAAGCATGTTAAACCATGCCAAAATATTCAATAATTAAAGATAATTCATAAACATTTACAATCATAGATTGTAATTAAGTGAAAAATCCTCACTTTTTTAAAATGACTCTAAGAAACATATATGCTTTAAATGCGTCAGTTAATTAACTTAAAGAGGAGAAATAATGATTAAAGAAAAAAAACTATTGAAGGGTAAAACTCCTTCAAGACGTAAATTCTTTAAGGCTGCTGCTGCGACTGGTGTTGCTGCTGTAGCTGCATCATCTTTAGCTGCTCCAGCCGTTGCCAAAGAAAGAATTGAAGCTTCTATGGTAGCTACATGGGGAAGAGATTTCCCAGGTTTAGGAACTGGTGCGCAAAGATTTGCTCAAAGAATTACAGACATGAGTGATGGAAGAATTCAAGTCACTTACTATGCAGCAAACGAGAGGGTTAAAGCGTTTGACTCATTTGATGAAGTTGCTTCAGGTAACTCGCAAATGTATCACGCTGCTGACTACTACTGGGTTAAAAAAGATCCAGCTTGGGGTTACTTTACAGCTGTACCTTTCGGTTTCACTTACACTGAAATGAACGCATGGATTAGATTTGCTGGTGGTCAACAATTATGGGATGAACTATCAGACAAATTCGGTCTAAAAAACTTTATGTGTGGAAGCACAGGAGTTCAAATGGGTGGATGGTTTAACAAGAAAATTAGAAGCCCTAATGACTTCAAAGGTCTTAAAATGCGTATGCCTGGATTAGGTGGACAAGTTATCGGTAAACTTGGAGGATCTCCAGTTTCACTTCCTGGTGGACAAATTTACGAAAACCTTGTTTCTGGTGCAATTGATGCAACAGAGTGGGTAGGTCCATGGAATGATGAAGCTATGAAATTCCAAGAAGCTGCTAAATACTACTACTATCCTGGAATGCACGAGCCAGGATCTATGTTAGCATGTGGTACTAACAAATCTTGGTTTACAAGCTTATCAAAATCAGATCAGCTATTAATTGAAGCTGCAGCTGCGATGGAAAATGACGTTATGATGTCAGAGTACAACGCTAAAAATGGTGCTGCGCTTGCAAGATTAATAAACGATCATGGTGTTAAACTAGAGAAGTTTAGCGACAAAGTTTATGATGGTTTTGCTAAAGCTGCTAATGAAGTATTTGAGGAAACAAGAGCAAGCAGTGGTCTCGCTGAGAGAATCCACTCTAGTTTCTTACAGGCTAGAAAAGACATTGGTTCTTGGACCAACTTGTCTGACTCACCTTACATTTCTCAAAGAAACAGAGCATTAGGAATGTAATCTAACTAAATTTAGTTATTAAAGGGCCCTTAATTGGGCCCTTTTTTTTTAAACAAAAACGAGTATTACTTAGGTATTTTAAAATACTATGGTGACAAAAAATTCAAATCTTTCTCTATATCTTAGAATAATCAGTTATTCAGTTTTAGCTTTTACTTTAGCATTTCTTATTAATAATGTTTTAACAGTTTGGAGTGATTGGCCAGGAATAAAAAAAATTTTTTCGCATCATGAGATGTTTGGATATAAGAAAAAAGCTCTAGAGGGATCTGATTTAAATTATGGTTATATGCAAATTGGATTGTATTTGATTTGTATTGCTGCAGTCGTTTTTTATGTTTTTAAAACATATAGCCAAACTTTGGAGCAAGATTCAAAAATTTTATCAAGATTTTCAGCATATCTTGTTAGATCATCATTTTGGGCAGTATTTTTAGTTGGCGTAGCTGACTTTGTTATATCTTTTATGGTTGTTGAAAGATTATGGGAAGCAATCTTCAGTTCTGAAGTAAAAGCATTGATGGTTAAAGCCCCAGTCAGAATTACTTATATTCACTTTCCAATAATATTAATTTCTTTCGTGATTGGATATTTTACGAAATCAGTTGGCTTTATTTGGCTAGCAGTATTGGTTGTAGTAAGTGAATTCGTAATCGTATTATCAAGATTTATATTTTCATACGAACAAGCATTTCAAGGGGATCTAGTTAGATTTTGGTATGCTGCACTTTATTTGTTTGCTAGTGCATACGCCTTAATTCATGAAGGGCACGTAAGAGTTGATGTACTCTATTCTTCTTTTAGTGAAAAAAAAGAAGGCATGGACAAATATGGTTGGATCGGCAGTTCTAGGAGTACCACTTACATTAATAGTTATATTTTTAGGTCTTAACGGAAAAGCCAGCATAATAAATGGTCCTGTTGTAGCTTTTGAAGTTACGCAACAAGGATCTAATGGTCTTTATCTTTTATATTTGATGGCTGTTTATCTAGCTGTTTTTGCTGTTACGATGTTAATTCAATTTACTAGTTATTTTATGGAAAGTAGTCACAAAATTTTAAAAGGTGTCAAAAATTAAATTATGGAAACATTCTTTTTAGCTGTTCTAGTTGTGATAATGATTGTTGCTCTTGCATCGGGTTACCCGGTTGCTTTTGCACTTCCTGGTTCAGCTATAATTGCAATTGGTTTAGCTGCATTTTTTGGCTACATCTTCGAGGGAGACTCCAGTGCCTTTTTTGCTGTAGATGGACCCATAGAATGGCTCGTTGCTGGTATTACAAATTTTAGGAGTAATTACTGGGATGTAGAGACAGATACTTTGATAGCAATTCCTTTATTTATATTCATGGGAATTATGCTTCAAAAATCAAAAATTGCTGAAGACTTATTAATAACAATGGGCCAATTATTTGGACCAATTCCTGGTGGTTTAGGAATTTCAGTTATATTTGTTGGAGCTCTATTAGCAGCAACGACTGGTATCGTTGGAGCAACTGTAATTGCGATGGGACTAATTTCGTTACCAACAATGTTAAATAACAAGTATGACAGACAACTTGCTAGTGGAATAGTTTGTTCATCAGGAACATTAGGTCAAATTATTCCTCCATCAATTGTTTTAATTATTATTGCTGACCAGTTGGCAAGTGCATCTGATGTTGCAAACAACTTAAGACAAAATGATTATAAAGCCTTAACTGGTGAATTTAATATGCCAGGTGAATTTAGAGTAGGTTCATCAAGTGCAGGTGATATGTTCTTAGGAGCACTTTTACCAGGTCTTGTTTTAGTTGCTCTTTATATGATCTATGTGTTTATTTTTGCTAGAATAAAGAAAGGTGTTGCACCACCAGTTCCATTTAAAGGAAATTTTGATTTAAAATTTTGGTTAAGAGTAGTTGTAATTATCATACCACCACTTGCATTAATATTCGCTGTATTAGGTTCAATTTTAATGGGTATTGCTACTGTAAACCAAGCAGGTTCAATTGGAGCAATTGGTGCCACTTTGATGGCTGGTTATAGATTATATGAAGGAAAGAAAAGTGCTTTCTATCCTTTAATTTTAATTATTGGATCTCTAATTCCAATTACATTCTTTGCATCAAATTATGAATTAAATGTAAAAAATTTGGAGGAAAGAGATTTAAGTGCAATCTTTATAACCGCTTTCTTTGTGGTCATACTTGTATACGGAATAGGTTGGAGTTTTTGGAGAACTTTTAAAACAGAAAATGTTTTAAAAGAAGTTGTAACAGAAACTTGTGTGACTACTTCAATGGTATTTATTATCCTTTTAGGAGCAGCAATGCTTACTTCAGGATTTAGAGCTTTTGGGGGAGAAGAATTAGTAAGAGACTTTTTACAAGATTTACCGGGTGGTTTTTGGACACAATTTGTTGTTGTGATGATTGTAATTTTCTTGCTAGGATTTTTCTTAGACTTTATTGAAATTGCAGTTGTTGTTGTTCCAATAATTGCACCAATATTATTAGCTGAAACAGGGGCTAACGTCACAGCCGTTTGGTTGGGAGTTATGATTGGTGTTAACTTGCAGACTTCCTTCTTAACGCCGCCATTTGGATTTGCACTCTTTTATTTGAAAGGTGTAGCTCCTAAAATTGTTAAAACACTTGATATTTGGAAAGGTGTTGTGCCTTTTATAATTCTTCAGCTTATAGGATTGGGAATAGTCGGTGCATACCCTAGCTTAGTAAATTATCTACCAAATAGAGTATATTTAACTTCGAATGTTGCTCCTCCACCAATGAATCCTAAATTACAGTACTGTTTGCAAGAGTACAAATTTGCAAGATTTGATTCAAACGGTGAGACAATTAAAAATGCAATATTAAAATTCCAATCTGAGGCTCCAACTAATCTGCCAGATGATAAAATGGAAATTTTAGAAGATCATTTTGATAGTGCACTAGGAACTTTTGCTCTAGTCGATAAATTAAAAAAAGTTGAGGTCGAATACAATGCATATGCTGTTGATTATAGGGATCTGCATTTCACTGTTAGAAAGAAGCAAAAGAAAATACTTAAATTAAATAAAAAAATAGAAAAATATAAAGCAGAGATTAGAAATTTAGATGATGACGAATTAGATGAGAAAAACAAAATAGAATTAAGAATTGAGGATGTAAAACTTGAAATTGAGGAAATTCAAAACTCAATTCCAGATACTTGGCAAGCTAAGAATTCAGAATTCGACAAAATAAATAAAGCTAAAAATACAACAACAAAAAGATATAGAAAGAATGTAGATGAAGCCTACGATCTACTTGATCAGTTCGCAATGTTCATAAACGATGGAGTAAAACTTCAAGAAGTATCAAAAGATATTAAACAGTTAGATTATTTTATAGCTATGGAAAGCAATACAAAAGTATATGAAAGATCAGTTACAATTATGGATGGATTGTTTGACAAGTTGAGTGAGATCTCTGGAATGGATGAATTTTTAAATAGTTTAGATGATTTATTATCAATGGTTGACTCAGACGAACTTGATCCAATGGCGATTAGAACAAAATCAAAAGAAGTTGTTGAGTTATTCAATAAAGAAGTTAGCTGGAGAGCAAATGCCAAAGAAAACTTAATGCCAAAACTTGAGGAATATAATAATGCAATCAAAGAAACAATTGGACTAAGGTTGCAGTCTAAACTAACAAAAGAGCAAGCTATCTATGTATCTAAATGTAATTCAATACATAGAGATATTTCACTAAATTTTTAAACTGTTAATTTATCAATTAATTCTGATCTTGTATAAAGACCCAAGTCTTCTGCCTTGGACTTTAATTTTTCATTAATCTCTTTTAATTTTGGAACATTTAAATCAAGCTTATTTGCAATTTCTATAATTGAACCAATTATTGGATCTATTTCTAGTGGTTTGCCAGCATTTAAATCTTGAGCGGTCGAAGGTCTATGTCCTATAATTGAGACTCCACCCTTAATTCGATCCTCAATTGATATATTGAATTTAACTCCGATTTTTTCTCCAACTTGTTGGCACTCCTGCATTAAAACTTTTATTAAATTGTAAGTTTCAGGATCATTACCCATTTCATCCATAGTTTTATTTGTTAGAGCACTTACTGGGTTGAATGAACAATTCCCCCATAGTTTCACCCAAATTTCGTCTCTTAAATTTTTCTTCTGAGGAGCTTTTAAACCGCCTTCTATGAATAAACTTGAAATTATTTTTAGTCTTTCTGATCTGGTTCCATCTGGTTCACCTAAAGAAAATCGTTCACCATTACCATTATGTTTAATAACACCTGGCTCTAATATCTGACAAGCTGGATAAACTACACAACCAATTGCTCTTTCAGGTCCTAGAGTTTGCCATATTTTTCCACCTGGATCCACACTTTCAACTATTTGATTGTCTAATTTGGTACCCGTATTAGCTTTATGAAAGTACCACCAAGGCAATCCATTAATGGCGCATATAATTGAAGTTTTTTTACCCATAATTGGTTTTAAGCTTTCTGAAATTTTACTAATAGCGTTAGCTTTTACAGAAATAATTATGAAATCTTGTTCATCCAAATCTTTAGGATTGTCTGTTACATCAAATTTAAAATTAACTTTATTATCATCTCTTATAAAAGTTAATCCATTTTGCTCTATTGCTTTTTTATGTTCTCCTCTAGCAATTAAAGAGACTTGTGCGTTTGTTTTTTTTAAACTTGTAGCAATAAATCCACCAATAGACCCAGCTCCAAATATACAAATTTTAGTCATTAGTTCACTAATCCAAACTTTTTAGCTAAAGTATTTCTTTGTAGTTTACCTGTTGCACCTTTAGGAATTTCATTTACAAAAAATATTTTCTTTGGAATTTTAAATTTTGCAAGTTTTTCATTTGCATACATTTTTATATCATCTTCAGTACACTTCATGCCCTCTTTTATGATTATTGCGGTAGCTATATCTTCCCCAAGCATTTTATCTTCATATCCAAAGCAAACAGCTTGCTCAATATTTGGATGATCCATAAGAATGTTATCGACTTCTAAAGGTGAAATCTTTTCACCACCTTTATTAATTATTTCCTTCAATCTTCCTGAGATTTTTAGATAACCATCTTTATCAAAATATCCCTGATCTCCTGTTCTAAACCAACCATTTGAAAAGCTATTTTTATTTGCATCTGGATTATTTTCATATCCGGAAGTAACATTTTCACCCCTAATGCAAACTTCTCCCTCTTCTCCTTGATTTAAAATCTTGTTATTAGTATCCATAATACAAACTTCTGGCCCAGCAGGGATTCCTACAAAGCCAGGTTTTTGGGACTTAGGCGGTAAAGGATTTGAGGTCATTTGATGAGTAGCTTCCGTCATCCCATATGCTTCTATTACTGGACAATTAAATACCTCATTTAGTTTTTCAAATACAGCTGGAGGTAGAGATGCTGATGATGATCTTAAAAATCTAAGATTTAATTGTTTAGCAGTTTCTAGATTTTTATCTGCTCTCATCAATATTGCTTGATGCATTGTTGGTACTCCAGAATACCAAGTTATTTTCTCTCTTTTTGCATTATCTAAAAATTTTAATGCATTAAATCCACTACTTGCACATACAGATGCCCCTACCTTCATAGAGGCTGCAAGAACTGCAATTAAGCCATGTATATGAAATAATGGCATAATATTTAGACAATGATCTTTATCAGTTAAATTAAGACTTTTGGAGATATTATCTGCTGAAGAAAAAATATTTTTATTTGTTAATGGAACAATCTTAGGTCTTGATGTAGTGCCCGAAGTATGCAGCACAAGAGCTTCATGATCTTCGCCTGGCAAAACATAATCACTGCTTTTTTCAAAAAGATTGAAATCTCCGCTTAAAGTATTTCCGTCTGATTTTATTTCGCAAACAGGAATTTTTAATTTATTTGCGACTTCTACTACTGGATTTTTAGAATTTTTCTCTACAATCACTATCTTTGGTTTTAAATCCTCTAGGTAAAATTCGAATTCTTCAGATTTATAGTTAGGGTTTAAAGGTGCAGCAGACATGTAGCTTGAAATCGCCAAAAAACTAGTTGCCATGTAAGGACCGTTTGGCAAAACTATTGCTGCACGATCTTTATTATTAATACCATTACCTGATAATTGTTTTGAAATTCTTTCTATTAATGATTTTAAATCAACAAATTTTAGTGGAGAACTACTTTCAGATGTTATTGCAATTCGATTATCATTTTGTGTTTCTATAATATTTCTAACAATTCTAGAGTTCATTTAAATTAATAACCTTTTGCGTATCCATCTTTTCTTGGATCTGAACCGCCAACTAAATTTCCTTTTTCTCTATCTATTTGAATTGCTTGTCCACCTCCATGAGTACCATCTATATACTCAACATTATGACCGACTTCTTTTAAATTATTAAAAATTTTTTCATCAATACTTTTCTCTAATTTATAAATGTTATTGAAATGGAAAGCTCTAGGAAATGAAATGGCTTGTTGAGGAGTTAAGTTATAATCAATAATGCTATTTAAAACATGAACTTGTCCAACAGGTTGATATTGTCCCCCCATTACTCCATAAGATAATTCACATTCTCCTTTGTTGTTCATAACTATTCCAGGAATTATGGTATGTAGTGGTCTTTTTAATCCCTGAATACAATTAGGATGACCTTCCTCAACTCTAAAATTAGTTCCTCTATTGTGAAGAACCACTCCAGATTTATCACCTGTTATTCCAGATCCAAAAGCATAGCAAACAGAATTTATTATTGAAACTACATTTAAATCTCTGTCTACCACGCTTAAATAAACTGTTTCAGGATGGTTTGGAATATTTAGATCTCCTACATCTGCGCAGCCATTAATAGATATGTTTTTTGAAATATTATCTATATTTTGTTCACTTAATATTTTTTTCAAATCTAAATCTACAAATTCTGGATCACCAATATTTTCCTCTTTAAGTTTATATGCCTGCTTTGTAACTTCTGCTTCAAGATGAAATCTTTCAAATGAATTCACATCATATTTTTCAATACCTAACTTTTCTAATAACTTCATCATTATTAAAACTGTTATTCCAGGTCCGCTCGGAGGACATTGATGTATGATAATATCTCTATATCTATCTGATAAAGTGTCTGATTTAATAGTTTTTTGCTTATGGAAATCTTCAATTGTATGTAAGCCTCCAAACTCTTTTAAAGTTTTAACTAAATCTTCAGCAATTGATCCTTCATAAAATTCTTTAACTCCATTTTTTGAAATTTTTTCAAGAGTCTCTCCAAGTGCAGGATTTTTATTTACCTCATTAAATTGATAACTTTTACCATTATTTAGCATATGTTTTCTAGAATATGGGTTATCGTTTAATTTATTAAATACGTTGCTCCAGGCGTTAGCAACAACTTTAGTCACTTTAAAACCATTCTTTGCAATATCTATACCTTTGTGAAACAACTCCTCAAAATCGAGTTTTCCAAAATCATTATGAATTGAATTCCAAGCATCTAATGCACCAGGAATAGTTACTGCGTGAGGACTTGTTAATCCAATTTTATCTATATTCTTTTCCTTGAAATAATCAAAATTCGCTTTTGCTGGAGCAATACCTGATCCATTATATGAAACAGGGCCTTTTCCATTCATTTTTATTATTGCAAAACAATCTCCACCTATACTTGTGGCATTAGGCTCTGCAACAGACAGAACAACAGAAGCTGCAATAGCTGCATCAACTGCATTTCCACCTTTTTGTAATATTCTAAGAGCTTCTTCTGTAGCTAATGGATGTGATGTTGCGGCCATACCATTTGAAGAAATGGCATCTTTATCTTTTGTTGAATGATTATTCATAATAGAACTGTAATTTCATAAAAAATATAAATGATCAATAAAATAAATAAAAGTATTCTAATTTTTTCTGTATTTGCCTTTGGCTTTTTTATATCAAATTTACTGAGATCAATTACCGCAACATTAACTCCTGCTCTTTCAACTGAATTCAATTTAAGTGCCGCAAATCTTGGACTTTTAGCTGGAGGATATTTTCTAGGGTTTTCGCTCATGCAAATTCCTACCGGTATGTTATTAGATAGATTTGGTCCAAAAAAAGTTATCGGATATTTATTAATCATTGCTCTTATTGGAACTATTTCATTTGCTTTTGCTAAAAGTTTTGCGGGTTTATTAATTTCTAGAATTTTCATTGGTGTAGGTGTTGCTGCTTGTTTAATGGGTCCTTTAACTGGTTATAGAGTATGGTTTGAAGAAAAATATCAACAACGTGCAAATTCATGGATGTTGATGGTTGCAAATTTTGGATTTGTTGCATCAACTCTACCAGTTCAAATTTTATTACCAATAATTGGTTGGCGATCTATTTTTTTAATTATAGCCTCTTTAATTTTGATAAGCATAATATTAATATCAATTTTAATACCTTCGTGGGAAACTAAGAGGGATGAAGACCAAAATAATAATCTTCAAAATCTTTCCCACATATGGAAAAATAAATTCTTTATTAGCTTAGTACCGCTTGCATTTTTTAATTATGGAGGCGTTCAAGCAATACAAACATTGTGGGCTGGACCATGGATGCTAAATGTAACAGGTTATGATGCAATACAAAGTGCGACAGGTTTATTTTGGATAAATGTAACTATGCTTTTTTCTTTTTTAATATGGGGATATTTTTTGCCAAAACTATCTTCCAAGGGAATTGACAGTATGAGAATTGTAAAATTTACACTTCCTGTAAGTTATGTAATTTTATTTTTAATAGTCATAATGGGAGACAAAGCTGGTGCAACCATGTTCACTCTTTATATTTTATCATCAATAGTAATTTCTTTAACCCAACCAGCAATAGCATTAAATTTTCCTACTAAACTAGCAGGAAAATCTTTAACTTCATTCAATGTATTTTTATTTTCTGGTACTTTTTTTGTACAATGGATAATTGGTTTAATAATAGATTTTTCCAGAAATTTAGGTGCTACTATTACAATGAGCTATCAAATTTCTTTTTCAATTTTTTTATTTTTATGCATTTTAAGTTACTTATTTTTTTTAATATTAAATAAAAATGAATAAAAATTTTATCGGATATTTTCTATTATTATTTCAGCCACTTTTTATGGCTAGTAATTTAATTGTAGCAAGAGGTGGTGTTGATGATGTTCCTCCCATATCTTTATCTTTTTGGAGATGGTTTATTTTTTTCATTATTTTATTCGTCCTAAATTATAAGTATTTAGTTGATAATTTTCAGACTATTAAAAAAGAGAGTAAAAGAAGTTTTTTTCTAGGTTTGATGGGATGTGGTGTTTGTGGAATATTTCCATATATGGCTGGTTCATCTACAACCATTGTTAATATGGGAATTCTTTATACATCTTCACCAATATTTATAATTTTAATCTCATATTTTCTTTTTAAAGATAAGATAAATATCTTCCAATTTATTGGCTTACTTTTTTGTCTAGTTGGAGTGTTTGCTGTAATTTTAAAGGGCGATATCAATTTACTTCTTGAATTAAAATTTGCTTCTGGAGATTTTTGGATGTTAGGAGCAGCATTAGGCTGGGCAATCTATACAGTTATGCTTTTTCAATGGAATTCAGAACTTAAATTTTTTCCAAGACTAACAATTATATCTTTCTTTGGTTTTTTATCTATTTTGCCTTTTTATTTTATAGAGCATTTTTATTTTGAAAAAACTTTATTTAATGAAGAATTTTATTATTGGATTTTGTTTGCAGCAATTTCTCCAGGTATAATCGCTTTCTCACTATACACATTAACTATTAAATATTTAGGACCATCAACAACTGGTTTCACGCTATACCTCTATACAATTTATGGAGCTTTTTATGGAATAATATTTTTTTCAGAGATTTTGGAAAATTATCATTTAATAGGTACCATATTTGTATTTTTTGGTATTTATTTGGTAAGAAGAAAAAGTAAAAATGAAATTAAAGCCTAAAATGTTATTTGCAAAAATTCTGTTTTATATTTTTATTATTTACTTTGTAGTTTCTCTAATAGTTTATTTTTATCAAAGAAAATTATTATACCATCCTGGAGAAAATAATTATTTAGATGAGGGACCTCTATCTCACAAAATCGAAAAAGTAACTATTCAATCTGATAATGATCTAGTTGGATGGTATTACAAAAAAAATAATAACTCTAAAACTTTGCTTTTTTTTCACGGAAATGCTGGAAAATTAGATAATAGAATTTATAAACTAAATGAGTTTGCAGATTTAGATTTAAACTATTTAATTTTTGCATATAGAGGCTTTAGTGGAAACAAAGGCAAACCAACTGAAATTGGTCTTTATAAAGATGCAATTAAAGCCAAAGAATGGCTTAATCAAAACAATATAGAAGATAAAGATATTGTTCTCTATGGAGAATCTCTTGGCACTGCTGTAGCAATAGAGACCGCAAGTAACAATTTATTTGCAGGTATAATATTAGAGTCCCCTTTTACATCCATGGAGATTCTGGCGCAAAAATATTACCCATATCTTCCTGCAAAAATTATTTTAAAAGATAAATACAAATCTATTGAAAAAATTAACAAAATAAAGTTTCCCATGCATGTGATGCATGGAAAAAAGGATAATATTGTACCATTTTATATGGGTGAAGAAATATTTAATAAATATGGTGGTGTTAAGTCAAATTATTTTAATGACAACGACGACCATATGATGGAATTTAATAAAAATTTAATTCAATCAATCGACAATTTTATAAAAAGTTTAAATTAAGACATAATTTAAACAAATCCACATCACTTTTAAATTCTAATTTTAGATATGTTTAAATTCCCTTTATTACTTTTTTTATTAATATTGCCAACAAAACTTAGTTCAGAAATAAATAATGAGTACTATGATAACAATTATTTTCATATTGGAAAAATGAACTCTTACAATAGTGAGTTCACTCTATATTTTAAAACACGGAAGAAAGCTATTTTAGTAAAGGGAGAATTTTCTAATTATATTAATGATTTTCCACAGGACTTATACTTATATGATAAAAATTTAAATAAAGATTACCCTTTAATTTCATATGACTGGTTTCCAAAAAAAGTTAAAAAAATATCAAAAAAATATAATTACCCACTTTTCCCAGAGGATTTTGCTTACTATTTATTAAATGACAACAACACTTTAATTTTGATAAGTGCAAAAAAAAATTTTAATGAAAATTTAAAATATGACATAAAAAATAATAAGCTAGAAATTGCTAAGACTTCTGGAAAATTAAATTTTATAATCTCTTCTTATGCTGAAAACTGTGGTTATAAATCTCTAAAAAATAATTTTGAGTGCAATATCTATAAACCTTTAATTTCTAAAAATTTGCTTAATTAACTTGGGTAAAAGCATTTGCAAACTTCTCAGCTTCAAATATTTGTAAGTCATCCTCTTTTTCTCCAAGTCCGAGACCAACAATAGGTACTTTATATTTCTTTGAAATCGCAATCAAAATTCCACCTTTTGCAGTTCCATCAAGTTTTGTCATTATGATGCCTGTAATTGGAAGTAATTTATTAAATTCTTCGAGTTGATTAATTATGTTTTGTCCCGACGTTGCATCTAAAACTAAAATAACCTCGTGAGGTGCTGTTTCATCACTTTTTTTAATTACATTTCCTATTTTTTTTAATTCATCCATTAAATTCTTTTTATTTTGCAATCTTCCTGCCGTGTCTACTATTACTTGATTTATTTTTTGATTTTGAGCTATTTCCATTGCTTTAAAAGCAACTGAAGCCGGATCTGAACCAGGATCTGATTTTACAATTTTAGCATCAACCCTGTTAGCCCATTCTTCTAATTGATCAATAGCAGCTGCTCTAAATGTATCGCATGCTGAAAAAAGAACTTTATTATTATTTTGTATAAATATTTTTCCTAATTTTCCAATAGTAGTTGTCTTACCAACTCCATTAACACCTGAAACTAATATTATATTTGTCTTTTCCTTTTTTAAAAAAAAATCTTTTTTTTCTAGAGGTGTCATTAGTTCTAAAATATAATTATTAAGTATTTGGAAAACTTCCTTGATTGGATCATTTTTAGGATCAATCTTTTTTTGAGCAATTATAGATTTTATCTCTGATGCTGCATCTATGCCCACATCTGAGCCGATCAAGAATTCTTCTATTTTATCAAGAGTTGCATCGTCAATTTCTTTCTTAACTATTATTTCTTTAAGGCCTGATGCTATATTGCTTGCACTTCTTTTAAATCCGATTTTAAATTTTTCAAAAATACCCATTATATTTTGATATTAATCTTTTCAATTTCAGATACAGGACCTCTCATTTTTATATTTAATTCATTATCAATTTGAATATTTAAAATTCCTGTTGAAAATTCTATTTTTGAATTACTGTTTTGTAGTTGATTTAAATTAGCTGCGACTGCTGTTGCACATGCTGCAGTCCCGCAAGCTTTTGTTAAACCTGCACCCCTCTCCCAAACTTTAATTTTGTAATGTTGATCACTAATTTTCTGAGCTATTGTGACATTGCATTTCTCAGGGAAAACTTCATGATTTTCTATTAATGGTCCATATTTTTTTAAATTTATTTTTTCTATATCCTCGCAAAAATATACTACATGAGGGTTACCAACATTCACTGCAATACCACCATTCATTTTATTTCCGTCAATATCAATCATACCAAGTGATAGATTTTTAGTATCAAGATTTTTACTTAAAGGAATTTTGTTCCACTCTAAATTTGGAGTTCCAATTATCGTTTCAACATCTTTATTATTAAGAACTTTAGATTTTAATATTTTTGAGGATACCAAAATTTCAATTTCTTTTTTATTTTTTTCAATACTTAGTAAATAAGCAACACATCTAGTTCCATTTCCACATGCATCTGAGCGGCTTCCATCCGAGTTAAAAAAAGCAACATCAGCATCAGCTTTTTGACTTTTGTTTATGTAGATCAACTGATCGCACCCTATGAAATCTCTGTCACAAATTTTTAAGATTTGGTCATTTGATAAGTTTAAACTATTTATTCTCTGATCAATAATAACAAAGTCGTTACCTAATCCATCCATTTTAAATGCTTCAAATTCCATATAAATAATACTTAACTTATTTATTGACTTTTTGAACCTCTAATATAATTTACGCGCACTTCCGCAAAATACAGCAATTTGCGGTGTCTTTGGAAACAAAGAGATCGACACCAGTCAGCGAGGGTTCGCCCACTGGTGCGATACTTGCTGTGCGAAATTATGTTTGAAAATTTAACTAATAAATTTGAAGAAATTTTTTCTTCATTAAAAAAAGCTCCTTCTCTTGATGAAAAGCAAGTTGACGAGGGTTTAAAAGGTATAAGGTTGGCTTTGTTAGAAGCCGATGTTTCATTAGACGTAGTTAAGGAGTTTATTAGTAGAGTTAAGCCCAAAGCGCTAGGTCAGGAAATTATAAGATCAACTTCTCCCGGGGATATGGTTGTAAAAATCGTTTATGACGAAATAGTATCTTTTTTAGGTGATAAGAATTCTGAAATCTCCCTTAATGCTGTCCCTCCAGTTCCAATCATGTTAGTTGGATTGCAAGGTTCAGGAAAAACCACAACAACCTCAAAATTAGCAAAATTTTTAGAAAAAAATAATAAGAAAAAAGTAATGATGGCTAGTTTAGACGTTTACAGACCTGCCGCGCAAGAGCAATTGAGACTTTTGGGTGAACAAAATAATATTGAAACTTTGCCAATTATAGAAGGCCAGCTTCCTGCAGATATTTGTAGAAGAGCATTAAGTGCTGCAAATTTAAATGGTTGTGAAGTAGTTTTATTTGATACTGCTGGAAGAACACAAATAGATTTTCAAATGATGAATGAAATCAAACAAATTGAAACTATTATTAATCCTGCAGAAACTATACTGGTAGCAGATTCTCTAACAGGTCAAGTTGCTGCTAATGTAGCAAAGGAATTTAAAAATACAGTGAATTTGAGCGGAATTATACTTACAAGAGCAGATGGAGATGGAAGAGGTGGAGCTGCATTGAGTATGAAATATGTTGCTGAGGTCCCCATAAAGTTTCTTGGTGTTGGAGAGAAAATTGAGAATTTTGAAGTTTTCCATCCTGATCGAATTGCAAATAGAATTTTGGGAATGGGAGATATCGTTTCCTTAGTTGAAAAAGCTTCAGAAGATTTAGATCAAGAAAATTTAAAGAAAACAGAAGAGAAACTTAAAAAAGGTCAATTCTCGATGGAAGATTATCTTTCTCAATTACGTCAAATGAAAAAGATGGGTGGAATAGAAGGCATAATGTCATTTCTCCCTGGAGTTTCAAAAATTAAATCACAAATGGACCAATCAGGAATAGATGAAAAAATTATAACTCAAAATGAAGCTGTTATTTTATCAATGACAAAGCAAGAAAGAGAAAATCCTAAAATTATAAATGGATCAAGAAAAAAAAGAATTGCTAATGGCTCAGGTACAGACATTGCCACTATCAATAAGTTGTTAAAACAATTTAAGATGATGTCAGAAATGATGAAAAAAATGTCTAAAGGAAACATGAAAGGAATGGCGGATAAAGGGATCCCGCCTGAACTATTTAATCAATTAAAATAAAGGAGATATAAGTAATGTTAAAAATGAGACTATCAATGGGAGGTACTAAAAAAAGGCCAGTATATAAAATTGTTGTGGCTGATAGTAGATTTCCAAGAGACGGAAGGTTTATAGAAAAATTAGGTTTTTATAATCCGTTATTACCGAAGGATAAAAAGGAAAGAATTGGCTTAGATTCCGAGCGAATTAAATATTGGTTAGGTCAAGGAGCTCAGCCAACAACAAGAGTTGCAAGGTTATTGGGAGAAAACGATATAATGCCAATGCCTGAAAAAGGAAACAATCCTCAAAAAGCAATTCCTAAAAAAGATAGAAAAAAAGCTGACGAAGGTGGAGAAGCGAAACCAGAAGGAGATGCATCTAAACCAGCAGAAGCACCTAAGGAAGAAGCTAAGCCAGCAGAAGCACCTAAGGAAGAAGCTAAGCCAGCAGAAGCACCTAAGGAAGAAGAAAAAAAATAATGTTAGAAGCTCGTATATTCACACTCTATCCAGATTTTTTTCCAGGCTATTTAGGCCAAGGTATTTTTGGTAAAGCACTATCAGAGAATAAATGGAAAATAGATACTGTGGATATAAGAGAGTATGCATTTGATAAGCATAAAACTGTTGATGACACTCCTTATGGAGGAGGGGAAGGTATGTTAATGAAAGCAGATGTATTAGCAAAATCAATAGATAAGAATGTTAAAGATGGCGAAAAGATTATTTATCTAAGTCCAAAGGGTAAGTTGTTCAATCATCAATTAGCAAAACAACTATCTCAAGAAAAAACAATAAATATAATTTGTGGACACTTTGAAGGAGTTGATGAAAGATTGTTAAAAACAAGAAATATTGAGGAAGTAAGTATAGGAGACTTTGTTTTATCTGGAGGTGAAGGAGCTTCGTTTGTAATTCTTGATGCAATTTTAAGATTTATTCCTGGTATTCTTGGTAATACAAATTCAGCTAAAGAAGAAAGTTTTGAAAACGGACTTTTAGAGTATCCTCAATTTACAAAACCTCAAATATGGGAGGAAAAAAGTGTTCCAGATGTGCTATTATCAGGCGATCACGCCAAAATTAAAGACTGGCGTTTATCTCAATCTGAGGCTATAACACGCGACCGAAGACCGGATTTGTGGCAATTATATAAAAAGACTAAAGAGAATTAAAATGAAGACAATTGAAGAAATTAATCAATCTAAAGTAAAAAAAATTATTTCTGAGAGAAAGCATCCAGAATTTTTCCCAGGTGATATTGTTAAAGTAGGAGTTAGAATAACTGAAGGAAAAAGAGATCGTATTCAATATTTTGAAGGTGTGTGTATTGCAAAAAAAAATAGAGATATCAATTCTTCTTTTACTGTAAGAAAAATTTCTTTTGGTGAGGGTGTGGAAAGAACATTTGCTTTATATAGTCCGATTGTAGATACAATTAAAGTTGTAAGGTCAGGAAAAGTTAGAAGAGCCAAGTTATATTATTTGAGAGATAGAACAGGTAAATCTGCAAGAATTGCAGAAAAAATTAAAAAGAAAATAGGTATAGATGTCGAAACTAAGATTCACGAAGTAACAGAAGAAAATGTTATGCCTGATACAGAGCAAAAAACAGCAGACAGCCCACAAGATACCAATAAAGATGCTCCAAAAGTAGAAGCAAAAAAACCAGAAGATAAAAAAGAAACTAAAGAAGAAACCCCATCAGTAGAAAAAAAAACTGATGAAAAAAAAGAAAATCCTGAAGTAAAAAAATAATTTTTTACAATGCCTCAAACTATATACGATAAAATATGGAATGATCACCTTGTTCATCAACAAGAAGATGGGACTTCACTTCTATTTGTTGATAGACATTTAATTCATGAAGTTACTAGTCCACAAGCATTTGAAGGTTTAAGAAATTCTAATAGAAAAGTTAGACAACCTTCTTTAACTTTAGCAGTAGCAGATCACAATGTTCCAACAACGGATAGATCAGTTCCTATTACTGACAAAGATTCAAAAATACAAATCGAGACACTAGAAAAAAACTGTGCAGAATTCGGAATAAATCTTTTTGGAATGAACGATAAAAGACAAGGAATAGTTCATATTATTGGTCCAGAACAGGGATTTACACAACCTGGAACTATTATCGTTTGTGGTGATAGTCACACTGCTACTCACGGAGCATTTGGTGCATTAGCATTCGGAATTGGAACTTCGGAAGTGGAACATGTCTTGGCAACACAGACTTTAGTTCAAAAAAAATCAAAAAATTTTAGAATAAACGTTAATGGATCTCTTCCTGTTGGAGTAACATCTAAGGATGTAATATTACAAATAATCGGAAAAATTGGTACAGCTGGTGGAACTGGTTATGTAATTGAATATGCTGGAAACTTAATTTCGAATTTAAGTGTCGAACAAAGAATGACGATTTGCAATATGACAATTGAAGGTGGAGCAAGGGCTGGATTAATAGAGCCAGATGAAAAAGTTTTTAATTATTTAAAAGGTAAACCAATGTCTCCAAAGAATTCAAATTGGGACAAAGCATTAGAATATTGGAGTAAATTAAAGTCTGATGGTGATGCAGTATTTGACAAAGAAATCAGTCTTGAGGGCAAAGATATCAAACCAATGGTAACTTGGGGAACTTCGCCTCAGGATGTAGTAGATATTGATGGAATTGTCCCTGATCCTGAAAATGAGCAAAACGAAGACAGAAAAAATTCTATTAACAGGTCATTAAAATATATGGGTTTAAAGCCGAAAACTAAAATAAAAGATATTAGAATTGATAAAGTTTTTATTGGAAGTTGCACAAATGGAAGAATAGAAGATTTAAGAGAAGCTGCAAAAATCTTAAAAGATAAAAAAATTGCTTCTCATGTAAATGCAATGATAGTTCCTGGTTCAGGATTAGTAAAACAACAAGCAGAGCAAGAAGGTTTAGATGTAATATTTAAAAATTCTGGATTTGAATGGCGTGAGCCAGGTTGTTCAATGTGTTTAGCTATGAATGCAGATAAGTTGAAGCCAGAAGAAAGATGTGCATCAACATCAAATAGAAATTTCGAAGGAAGACAAGGACGAGGTGGAAGAACTCATTTAGTTAGTCCAGCTATGGCTGCTGCAGCTGCTATATCAGGAAATTTAGATGATGTTAGAAAATACAATAGTTAAATGAACAAATTCTCAACATTAAAAAGCATTCCTGCATATTTACCAATTGTAAATATCGATACAGATATGATTATTCCAAAGCAATTTTTAAAAACAATAAAAAGAACAGGACTTGGAAAAAATTTATTTTATGAAATGAGATATGATGAAAAAGGTAAAGTAGTAGATGACTTTATCTTAAATAAATCCCCATATAATAATTCTAAGATTTTAATTGCAGGGAATAATTTTGGATGTGGATCTTCTAGAGAACATGCGCCATGGGTACTTTTAGACTTTGGTATCACTTGCGTTATAAGTACTAGTTACGCAGATATATTTTATAATAATTGTTTTAAAAATGGAATATTGCCTATTAAAGTTAATGATGAACAGATAAAAGAACTTTCTGAATATTCTAAGAGACAAGAAGAAATTGCAATAAATTTACCAGATCAAAAAATAATTTTTGGGAATAAAGAAATCAAATTTGAATTAGATGAATTTAAAAAAAAATGTTTAATTGAGGGACTAGATGATATTGCACTGTCTTTGGAAAAGTCTAATAAAATAATTTCATTTGAAGAAAAATTAAAATCCACAAAGCCTTGGATATTTAATGATTAAAGTCAAAAAAAGAAAATTCTTATTATTACCAGGTGATGGTATTGGTCCCGAGGTTATTGGTGAAGTTAAAAAGATTATAACTTGGTTTAATGTAAATAAATCTCTTGATTTTGATATGGAAGAAGCTTTAGTTGGAGGAGCATCTTACGACAAGCACGGAACACCTATTACAGATGAAGTATTTTATAAATCATTAGAGTGTGAAGCAGTCATTCTAGGAGCTGTGGGTGGACCAAAATATGATAATTTAGATTTTTCCAAAAGACCTGAGAGAGCTCTTCTTAAGCTAAGAAAAGAATTAAAATTATTTGCAAATTTGAGGCCTGCAATTTGTTTTAAACAATTAGTTGAGGCATCTACGCTAAAACCTGAAATCGTATCAGGTCTAGATATCATGATTGTTAGAGAATTGACAGGTGGTATTTATTTTGGTGAGCCGAGAGGTATCAAGCCAATTGATAATGGTGAACGTAAAGGAATAAACACTCATACTTATACTTCATCAGAAATTAAAAGAGTTGCTAGAGTTGCATTTGATCTAGCAAAGAAGAGAAACAATAAAGTTACTTCCTGTGAAAAATCAAATGTTATGGAAGCAGGTCAATTATGGAAAGAGGAAGTTCAAAATCTTCACGATAAAGAATTTAAAGATGTTGAGTTAAATCATATGCTTGCAGATAATTGTGCAATGCAACTTTTGAGAAATCCAAAGCAATTTGATGTAATTGTGACAGATAATTTGTTTGGTGATATGTTGTCAGATGAAGCATCTATGCTGACGGGATCTTTAGGTTTATTACCTTCAGCTTCTCTGGGTGCAAAAAATAAAGATGGTGAAATGAGAGCAATGTATGAGCCTGTTCATGGATCTGCTCCAGATATTGCTGGAAAAGGAATTGCAAATCCAATTGCAACCATCTTGAGTTTTGCAATGGCCCTGAGGTACTCTCTTGACTTAGATAAAGAGGCTGATGACTTAGAAAAAGCAGTGCAAAATGTACTAGATGATGGGTTAAGAACTAAAGATATTATGTCAAAAGGAACAAAAGAAATTTCAACTTCTGGTATGGGAGATGCGATTATTGCATATTTGCAAAAATAAAAAAATTAACTTAATTTGATACTATTAAATTTATGACTGTTTATTCCGCACCTGTGAAAGATATGATGTTCTTATTTGAACATCTAAAAGATAATAAAAATTATAACGAAATTGAAAAATATAAAGAAGTCACATCTGATCTAGTAAAAGATATCTTAGAGGAAGCTGCAAAAATTAATGAAGAAATGCTTCTTCCTTTAGCTAAAGCTGGAGACGAAAATCCTTGTGTCTATGAAAATGGAGTAGTTAGAACCCCTCCAGGTTATAAAGAGGCATATTCAAAATTTATAGAAGATGGATGGGTATCTTTAACTTGTGATCCAAAATATGGTGGCCAAGGAATGCCAAAAACTGTAAGTGCTTTTTTTGATGAAATGCTTTCATCATCAAGTTTATCTTTTAAATTATATAGTGAATTAAGTATAGGTGCATACAATTGTATTTTGAGTCATGCAACTGAAGAAATCAAAAACACATATCTTCCTAAAATTGTTGAGGGTAAATGGAGTGGGACAATGTGTTTAACAGAGCCTCAATGTGGAACAGATTTAGGACTAATAAAAACAAAGGCAATTAAAAATGAAAATGGTACTTATAATATAAGTGGACAAAAAATCTTTATTACTTCTGGTGACCACGATTTAACTGAAAATATTATACACCTTGTTTTAGCAAGAACGCAGGATGCACCAAAAGGAACGAAGGGGATAAGTTTATTTTTAGTACCAAAATATGAAATTAATGATGATGGATCAATTGGTCCAAGAAACGGCGTCAATACTGTTTCAATTGAATCAAAAATGGGTATTAAAGGTTCACCCGCGTGTGTATTAAGTTTTGATGATGCCAAAGGCTATATGATCGGACCAGAGAACAAAGGCTTAAATTCCATGTTTACAATGATGAACTTAGAAAGAATTGTTGTCGGTATACAAGGATTAGGTCTATCTGAAACAGCTTATCAAACTGCTTTAAGTTATTCAAAAGAGAGAAAACAAGGTAAATCAAATAATAATTCTAATGGAGAAACAGATTTAATTATTAAGCACGCAGATATTCGAAGAAGTTTATTAAATATGAAGTCTATAATTGAGGGAAAAAGATCCTTATCTTTTTGGATGGCTCAGCAGGTAGATGTAAGCTTAAGTCATAGTTCAGAGGAAGTAAAAAAAGATGCATCGGATATTGTAGGTCTTATGACTCCAGTAATTAAGTCATTTTTTACAGATATGGGTATGGAAATAACCAATGAAGCAATTCAGGTTTTTGGTGGCTATGGTTATACAAAAGACCAAGGGATAGAACAATTATTTAGAGATAATAGAATTACACCTATTTACGAAGGAACTAATTCTGTGCAGGCAATTGACTTTGTATTTAGAAAAATTAGTCAGAAAAAAGTTTTTGAAAATTTTATGAAATATGTAGATACAGAAATTCAAAATTGTTCAAAAGTAGACAATTTAAATGAACATGTAAAAAAAATATCTGAATTAAAAAATATATTGTCAGATTTCACGGACTGGATATCTCCTAATGGCAATACGCCAAAAGACGATATAAGCGCATCATGTAACGATTATTTAAGATTTTTTGGTTATTTTTGTCTTTCATTTATATGGCTAAAAACAATGAGAAAAAGCTATGAAAATTTGGAAAACAATAAAGAATTTTATGAAGATAAATTAAATACAGGAAATTATTATTTTGACAAAATTTTGCCTAGAGCTGAGAGCCATTATAAATCTGCTATTTCTGGTAGTAAATATACTATGAGCGCAAAATTTAACTGATGAATAAATATAATCAGAACTTAGATAAAAATCCTTCAAATTATGTCCCGTTAACACCGCTTAGCTTTCTAGAAAGAGCAAAAGATATTTATCCAAATTATGAGGCTTTAGTATATGAAACAAAATCTTTCACATGGACTGAAGTATTTAACAGGTGCATCAAATTTGCAAGTGCACTAGAGAAAATTGGTATTGTTGAAGGAGACACAGTCTCAGTTATGACCTTTAATACTCCAGAGATTTTTGAAGCACATTATTCTGTTCCTATGACAGGAGCCGTTTTAAATACAATTAATTCAAGACTTGATGCAAAAACTGTTGCTTATATTTTAGAACACAGTGAAGCAAAAGTATTAATAATAGATAGACAATTACATGCTGTTGCAGAAAAGGCTTTATCAACTTTAAAAAACAAACCAATTGTTATTGATGTTCAAGACGATTTTGCAGATCAATCCTTATTAAAAAAAATTGGAGACAGAGAATATGAGGAATTTTTAAATACTGGTGATGAAAATTATATTTGGAAAAAACCAAAGGATGAGTGGCAAGCAATTTCTTTAAGTTACACATCTGGAACTACTGGAAATCCAAAAGGTGTTGTTTATCACCATAGAGGATCTTATTTAATGTCAACAGGTAGTGCCGTTGCTTGGAATATGCCAAATAGATTAAATTTTTTAACAGTTGTACCAATGTTCCACTGTAATGGATGGGGATACCCGTGGACAATACCAATGTTAAATGGAAAAACAGTTTGTTTAAGAGCTATTGATGTAAAAAAAATATTTGAATTAATTGAAAAGCATGACATTACCCATTTTGGAGGTGCACCTATTGTACTTAATATGATAACAGGTGCATCACAAAATGATATCAAGGAATTAAAAAACAAAGTTTATGTTTTAACTGCTGGAGCACCACCTCCAAGTATTATTTTCAAAAAAATGAAATCATTAGGATTTGAGGTAATGCATGTCTATGGTTTAACAGAAACATATGGGCATGTTTTACAATGTGCTTGGAATGATGAATGGAATGGTTTTGAAGAAGATAAAATTAATGAAATTAAAGCAAGGCAAGGTGTGAGGTTTCCAAACACAGAAGGAGTGGTTGTTTTAGATCCAGAAACTATGAAACCCGTGCCCATGGATGGAGAAACCATTGGCGAGATAATGATCAAAGGTAATGTTGTTATGAAAGGGTATTTTAAAGACAAAGAGGCCACTGAAAAGGCTATGAAAGACGGATGGTTTCACTCTGGCGATTTGGCAGTTATTTATCCAGATGGATACATCAAGGTTAAAGATAGGTCGAAAGATATTATTATTTCAGGTGGAGAGAATATTTCTTCTATCGAAATTGAAAACACACTTTCTAAGCACCCAGCTGTTTCAATTGTTGCTGTAGTAGCAAAACCAGATGAGAAATGGGGAGAAGTTCCATGCGCTTTTATAGAGAAAGTGGCAGATAAAGAGACAAATGAAAAAGAATTAATCGATTTTTGTAGAGAAACTCTAGCAGGGTTTAAAATTCCAAAAAAAATAGACTTCTGTGAACTTCCAAAAACATCAACAGGTAAAATCCAAAAATTTGAATTAAGAAAAAGAGCTAAGGAACTTACTTAGATTTCTTTCAAATAAACAACTTACTTTCTTTACAAATAGATAAAAAGATGACACTAAGCTAAAAAATGAAAAACTTTTCTATTGCAAAATCAAGAAGACTTAGAGGTACGCCTTATACATCAAGAATTGAAAAACAAGGTGTTACAGCTTACACAATATACAATCATATGTTGCTTCCTGCTGCATTTGGTTCTTTAGAAGACTCATATCATCATTTAAAAGAGCATGTTCAAGTTTGGGATGTGGCTGCTGAAAGGCAAGTAGAGATTACTGGAAAAGATGCTGCAAAATTAGTTCAACTTATGACTTGTAGAGATCTTTCAAAATCAAAAGATGGAAGATGTTATTACTGTCCAATTATAGATGATAATGCTGGATTAATTAATGATCCAGTTGTTCTAAGATTTAATCAGAATAAATGGTGGGTTTCTATTGCAGATACGGATGTAATCTTATTTGCAAAAGGATTGGCAATTGGAAATAAATTTGATGTAAATATTATAGAGCCTGAAGTTGACATTATGGCTGTGCAAGGGCCTAAATCTTTTAAATTGATGGAAAAAGTTTTTGGAGAAAAGATAACAAAATTAAAATTTTTTGGTTTTGATTATTTTGAATTTGCTGGAGCCAAACATTTAATTGCTCAATCAGGATGGTCTAAACAAGGTGGATATGAAATTTATGTAGAGAATAATGCTTCAGGTTTAAAACTATACGATCATCTATTTGAAATTGGAGATGAGTTTAATATTAGAGCAGGATGTCCTAATTTAATTGAACGTATCGAAAGTGGATTACTTTCTCAAGGAAACGATATGGACAATGGAGACAACCCATACGAATGTGGCTTTGATAAATATATTAATATTGATAGTGATGTTGAATTTTTAGGAAAAGAGAAATTAAAAAAAATAAAGTCTGAGGGAATTAAAAGAAAACTAATGGGTGTTAAAATTGATACTGATAAAATAAGCGTAACTGGTTCAATGAACTTAACAGATGAAAAAAATAATATAATCGGAGAATTGAGATCAGGTTGTTACAATCCAACTTTTAAACAGGTAATTGGTATAGCTATGATAAAAAAACCATATTTTGAAGCAAAGCATACATTCAAAATTGATATAAATGGTAATAGTTTTAACGGAACAGTTTGCGATTTACCTTTCATTTAGTATAAATCTTTAAAATGACTAATATAGCTATCATCGGTGCAACCGGTAATGTGGGAAGAAAGACTCTAGAAGTTATAGAAAAAAAAGATATTAAATTTGATAACCTTTTTTTAGTTGCCTCTTCTAATAGTGCTGGAAAAAAAATAAGTTTTAAAGGCAAAGATTACGAAGTCCATGATCTTGAAAAATATGATTTTTCAAATGCGAATATAACTTTTTTTGCAGCTGGCGGTAAAATTGCAGAACAGTATGCAGAAAGTGCAGCAAAATTAACAACTGTAATTGATAATTCTAGTTTTTTTAGAATGGACCCCGATGTTCCACTTATTGTGCCTCAAGTGAATGCAGAAAAAATTAATGAAATGAAAAAAAATATTGTGGCAAATCCTAACTGCTCAACAGCTCAGTTAGTATTAGCTCTTAAACCATTACATGATTTATATAAAATAAAAAGAGTGATAGTTTCTACCTATCAATCTGTTTCTGGAGGCGGAAAAGCACCTATGGATGAATTGATTGAACAAACTAAATCTTATCTCGATGGAAATTCTGTTCAATCTAAAAATTTTACTAAACAAATAGCTTTCAATATAATTCCTCACATTGATGTTTTTTCGGATGATGGATACACAAAAGAAGAATTGAAAATGACTAATGAAACAAAAAAAATACTGGATAATAATATAGAGCTAACAGCCACGTGCGTTAGAATTCCTGTTCTTGTATCACATTCAGAGTCAGTAAATATAGAGTTTGAAAATCCTTACTCTCTAGAACAAATCAGAGAAGCATTAAATAATGCTGATGGTTGTAGAGTTATAGATAAAAGAGAAAATGGAGGATATAGTACACCAATAGAAGCAACTGGTAGTGATGAAACATTTATCTCAAGAATTAGAGATGATAAAACAAAAGAGAATTCAATTAATTTGTGGATCGTTTCAGATAACCTATTAAGAGGCGCCGCATTAAATTCTGTTGAAATTGCAGAAACAATAATGAAAGCAAATCAAAATGGAAAATAATCCTTTATCTCCTCATATTCAAATTTATAGATGGCATGTTTCATCTTTAGTTTCAATATCTCATAGAATTACAGGAATAATAAATATATTAGCAATAACTTTAATTTGTATTTTTTTTATATTTTTTTCATTTAGTGAAGGAAGTCATGAATATATAAAATTATTCCTCCAATCTATTATTGGAAAATTTTTCATATTGGGTATTACATGGTCTTTTAGTTTCCAAATCTTAAGTGAGATAAGACATTTAATCATGGATTTTGGTTATGGATTTGAATTAAAAACTACAAAAATCACAGGCTTAGTTGTAATCTTTGGATCTTTTGTTTTAACCATTTCAATTTATTTAATAGGACGAAATTTATTGTAATGAGAGCAGTAACAAAAAAATGGGTATTTCTAAAAGTGAGTTCTCTCATATTAGTACCTTTGATGTTATGGTTTGCTTTAAATTTGGTTAGTATTTATGATAAAAGTTACTTAGAGATATTAACTTTTCTAACTTCTCAACCTTCAAAGTTTATATTTAGTCTATTTCTTATTTTTGCGTACTTTTTCTCAGCATTAAGCATAAGTGAGGTTTTTGAAGACTATATTAAAGACGAAAAAATCAAAAATGCCGCAAACAAAGCTTTAAATTTTTTTGCTATAACAATTCCTTTAATTACAATATTTGCGGTATTTAAACTAACTATATGAAATCTTATAATATTATAGATCATGAATACGATGTCGTTGTCCTTGGTGCTGGAGGTTCTGGCCTAAGAGCTGCGGTTGGCTTAAGTGAAGCTGGATTAAAAACCGCATGCATTTCTAAAGTCTTTCCAACCAGAAGTCATACATCAGCTGCCCAAGGTGGAATTTCAGCAGCCCTTGGAAACATGGGAGAAGACGATTGGCGTTGGCATATGTACGATACTGTAAAAGGAGCAGACTGGTTAGGCGATCAAGATAGTATTGAATATTTGTGTAAGGAAGCTCCAAAAGCAGTACTAGAATTAGAAAAGTATGGTGTTCCTTTTAGTAGAACAGAAGATGGAAAAATTTATCAAAGACCATTTGGAGGAATGACAAAAAATTATGGAAATGGAATTGTACAAAGAACTTGTGCTGCAGCAGACAGAACTGGTCATGCAATTCTCCATACATTGTATGGTCAAGCACTTAAACATAATACAGAATTTTTTATTGAATATTTTGCATTAGACTTAATTATGAAAGATGGACAATGCAAAGGTTTAATTGCTTGGAATTTAAATGATGGAACAATTCATCGTTTTAGATCTCACATAACAATTATAGCCACAGGGGGATATGGGAAGGTGTATTACTCAGCAACATCTGCACATACTTGTACTGGTGATGGTAATGCAATGGTGTTAAGAGCTGGATTACCTCTTCAGGATATGGAGTTTGTACAATTTCACCCAACAGGAATATATGGACACGGAACACTTATTTCTGAAGGTGTAAGAGGCGAAGGTGGATATTTGGTAAACTCTAAAGGTGAAAGATTTATGGAGAGATATGCTCCCAATGCTAAAGATCTTGCATCAAGGGATGTAGTTAGCAGATCAATGTCTATTGAAATTAATGAGGGAAGAGGTGTTGGTAAAGATCAAGACCATGTTCATTTATATTTAAGTCATTTAGATAAAAAAGTTATTGAAGATAGATTGCCAGGCATTACTGAGGCAGCAAGATTATTTGCAAATGTAGATGTAACCAAAGAACCAATACCAGTTGTCCCAACAGTTCATTATAATATGGGTGGTATACCAACAAATTATAAAGCTGAAGTTTTAACAGTAAACGGATCTCAAAAAACAGTCCCAGGCTTGATGGCGATTGGTGAGGCCGCATGCGTATCTGTGCATGGAGCAAATAGATTAGGTTCAAATTCACTTATTGATTTGGTTGTTTTTGGAAGAGCTGCAGCAAAGAGAGCAGCGGAATTAGTAAAACCTGGTACGCCTCACGAAGAAGTTAGTGAAAGCGAAACTGAAAAATGTCTAAATAGATTTGATAAACTGAGGTATGCAGAGGGAGATAATGGAACTGCTGAACTTAGACTGGCGATGCAAAAAACAATGCAGTCTAAATGCGCTGTATTTAGAACTGAAAAGAATCTTAAAGAGGGCGTAGATGAGATCAGAAAAACCTATGACGGCATGGAATCGATTTCTGTTAAAGATAAATCGTTGGTATTCAATACTGATTTAGTTGAGACTTTAGAATTTGATAATTTAATTAGACAAGCGATAACAACAGTAGATTCTGCATATCACAGAAAAGAAAGCAGAGGAGCTCATGCTCGTGAAGATTATCCGAAAAGAAATGATGAAAAATTTATGAAACATACATTATCTTGGTGTGATGGAAAAAATACTAAAATTGAATACAGAGATGTACATACTTCAACATTAACAAATGAAGTCCAATATTTTCCTCCACAAGAAAGAGTGTATTAATGGTTCAATTAAATTTACCACAAAACTCAAAAGTTAATAAAGGTAAATATTTTAAAGACAAAACTGGTTCAAAGAATATTAGAAAAGTAAATGTTTATAGATGGGATCCAACCACTGGAGAGAACCCAAGGATAGACACATATGAAGTAGATATGGACAATTGTCCATCTAAAGTTTTAGATATACTAAATAAAATTAAAAACGAAATTGATCCAACACTTGCATATAGAAGATCTTGTGCGCATGGAGTTTGTGGTTCATGTGCAATGAATATGGGTGGAAAAAATGGTCTTGCATGTACTAAGCCACATGCAGAAATTAAGGGAGATATAGATATATATCCTTTGCCTCACTTAAAAGTAAAAAAAGATTTAATAGGAGACTTAAGTGGATTATATAAACAATACCAATCCATTGAACCTTGGTTAAAAAATAATTCAAAAAGTGAAACAACAGAAATTCATCAATCTCCAGAAGATAGAGCTAAACTTGATGGAGCTTATGAATGCATAATGTGTGCTTGTTGTTCTACTTCATGTCCTAGTTATTGGTGGAATGGTGATAAGTATTTAGGTCCTGCAGTTTTGTTACAAGCTTATAGATGGATAATGGATAGCAGAGACGAAGATAGAAAGGAAAGACTTCAAAAGGTTGCAGATGAACTTAAGCTTTATAGATGCCATACGATTTTGAACTGCACTAACGCATGTCCAAAAGGATTAAATCCAGCAAAAGCTATTGCTGAGATAAAGAAAATGCTTGCAACCACATAATTACTTATTTAAATACATCCATGAATTTAATTGAGCATTTTATCGATGGTAAAATTGTTTCAGGTACATCTGATAGAAAAGGAAAAGTATTTAATCCTGCTATAGGTAAACAAGAGTCTGAGGTTAGACTTGGTACAAAACAAGATCTTGATTTAGCAGTACAAAAAGCAAAAAAAGCATTTGAAACATGGTCAAATGTAACTCCAATACAAAGAGCTAGAATAATATTTAAATACAAAGAAATAATTGAAAAAAATTCTGACTTGCTAGCCAAGATGATTGTATCAGAGCATGGAAAAGTTTTTGAAGATGCTAAAGGTTCTCTCACAAGAGGTTTAGAGGTAGTTGAATTTGCATGTGGAATTCCACAAATGCTAAAAGGTGACTTTACAGAAAATGTAGGTACAAACATTGATAGCTGGTCAGTAAGACAGCCATTAGGTGTATGTGCAGGTATTACACCATTTAATTTTCCTGCAATGGTTCCAATGTGGATGTTTCCAATGGCAATAGCTTGCGGAAATACATTTGTATTAAAACCTTCTGAAAAAGATCCATCTTGTCCATTAAAACTTGCAGAGCTATTTAGTGAAGCCGGTTTACCAGATGGGGTTTTGAATGTTGTTAATGGAGATAAAGAAGTTGTAGATGCAATTTTGGAACATAAAGATATATCTGCAGTAAGTTTTGTTGGATCAACACCTATTGCTAAATACATTTATGAAAATGCAGCCAAAAATGAAAAACGTGTTCAAGCTCTTGGTGGAGCTAAAAATCATTGTGTTGTCATGCCAGATTGTGATTTAGATCAAGCTGTAAACGGTCTAATGGGTGCAGCATATGGCTCTGCAGGAGAAAGATGTATGGCTCAATCTGTTGCTGTTGCTGTTGGTAATGTAGGTGACAAACTAGTCGATGAATTATCTAAAAAAGTGGAAGCTTTAAAAATTGGACCAGGCATGGATAAGAATTCTGAAATGGGTCCTTTGGTAACAAAAGAGCATCTTGAAAAAGTAAGAGGTTATGTTGATTTAGGTATTAAAGAAGGAGCAGACCTTGTGGTAGATGGAAGAGATATCAAACTTCAAGGTTATGAAGACGGTTATTATATTGGTGGTTGCTTATTTGATAATGTTAAAAAAGATATGAGAATTTATAAAGAGGAGATATTTGGACCTGTATTATCTGTTGTTAGAGCTAAAGATTTTAACGAAGCATTAAATTTAATTAATGACCATGAGTTTGGTAATGGAACAAGTATTTATACAAGAGATGGAGATGCAGGAAGAACATTTGCAAATCAAATTAAAGTAGGAATGGTTGGAATTAATATTCCTATCCCTGTGCCAGTTGCCTTTCATAGTTTTGGTGGATGGAAGAGATCATTATTTGGAGATCAACATATGCACGGGCCAGAAGGAGTTAGATTTTATACTAAATTAAAAACAATTACTTCAAGATGGCCTTCAGGTGTTAGATCAGATCCTGAATTTATAATGCCAACAATGAAATAGTAAAATGTCAAAAATATCATTAATAGGAGCTGGACAAATAGGTGGAACTTTAGCACATTTAATTGGACTAAAGGAGCTTGTTGATGAAGTAGTATTATTTGATGTAGCAAGTGGAATTGCCAAAGGTAAAGCATTGGATATTGCACAATCTTCATCTGTTGATGGATTTAATGTAAAATTTTCAGGTACTGATAATTATGAAGATATAAAAAATTCAGATGTAATCATTATTACAGCTGGTGTTCCAAGAAAACCAGGAATGAGTAGAGATGATTTATTAGGAATAAATTTAAAAATTATAAAACAGGTTGCTGAAGGTATAAAGCAGCATGCACCAAATGCCTTTGTTATATGTATTACAAATCCATTAGATGTAATGGTTATGGCTTTTCAAAAATTTTCTGGACTATCGCCTGACAAAGTTGTTGGAATGGCCGGAATATTAGACACATCAAGATTTAAACTATTTTTATCTTTAGAGTTAAATGTGCCTGTTAGAGAAATTGAGGCAATGGTAATGGGAGGTCATGGAGATACTATGGTTCCTCTACCAAGATTTACAAAAGTTTCAGGAAAACCTTTATTAGATTTAGTTAAAGAAGGAAAAATTTCAAAAGAAAAATTAGAAAGTATAAATCAAAGAACTAGAGATGGAGGTGCTGAAATTGTTAAATATTTAGAAAAAGGTTCAGCATTTTATGCACCGGCAGCTTCAGGTGTTGAAATGGCAGAAGCATACTTAAAAGATAGCAAAAAAATGCTCCCTTGTGCTGCTCATTTAAATGGACAATACGGAATAAGCAATATTTACGCTGGAGTACCAGTAATTGTTGGAAAGAACGGTATAGAAAAAATTGAAGAAATTGAGCTAGATGAAAATGAAAAATCTGAGTTTAATAACTCAGTAGATGCTGTAAAAAAATTATGGGAAGCTGCATCCAAAATTGATCCTAGTTTAAATAACTAGTTAATGAATATTCACGAACACCAAGCAAAGAATATACTTAGAAAATATGGAGCTAAAGTTCCGGATGGAGTTTATGCTCTAGATGTATATGAATTATTGGAAAAAGCTAAAAATCTTAAAACTGATAAATATGTGTTGAAAGCACAAATTCATGCTGGAGGCAGAGGTAAAGCTGGTGGAGTTAAAATAGTAAATGATTTAAATAGTCTTGAAACAGAGGCAAAATCCTTGCTTGGAAAAAAATTAATCACTCATCAGACAGGACCTAGTGGAAGAATTGTAAAAAGATTATATGTCGAAGTTTCATCTAATATTGAAAAAGAATTTTATTTGTCTTGCGTTGTAGATCGTACAAGCTCAAAGATAGCTTTTATCTCAAGTGATCAAGGGGGTATGGATATAGAAGAAGTCGCAATCAAATCTCCTGAGAAAATTTTAACAACGAAAGTAGATTTAGATAACGAAATATCTGATGAAAATTGTAATAAAATAATAAGTATTTTTAATCTAGATGAAGAAACAAAAGAACAAGGAATTAGTCTAATCAAGTCCATATACAAATTATTTATAGAAACAGATGCTAATTTAATTGAAATTAATCCTTTAATTTTAACAAAAGAAAAAGAGCTGATTTGTTTAGATGCAAAAATGAATTTTGATGGAAATGCTTTATTCAGACATCCAGAGCTAATTGAGTTGAGAGACCTCAATGAAGAAGAAGAAACAGAGATAGAAGCTAGTAAGCATGATTTAGCATATATTAAACTTGATGGAACAATTGGATGCATGGTTAATGGAGCTGGGCTTGCAATGGCAACTATGGACATAATTAAATTATATGGAAAGGAACCAGCAAATTTTTTAGATGTTGGTGGTGGGGCTTCTAAAGAAAAAGTGGCAGCTGCTTTTAAAATAATTTTATCAGATAAAAATGTTAAAGGAATATTGATTAATATTTTTGGGGGAATAATGAGATGTGATGTTCTTGCCCAAGGTGTTGTGGATGCAGCAAAAGAAATAAAAATGAATGTTCCTTTAGTTGTAAGATTGGCCGGAACAAATTTTGAAGAGGGAAAAAAAATACTTGATAATTCAGGTCTTGAGTTAATTTCTGCTTCTGATTTATCAGATGCTGCTAAAAAAATTGTAGAGGCTATTAAATAAATGTCAGTTTTAGTTAATAAAAACACAAAGTTAATTTGCCAAGGTTTTACGGGTAGTCATGGAACCTTTCATTCGGAGCAAGCAATTAAATATGGAACAAATTTAGTCGGAGGAGTTACACCAAAAAAAGGTGGTCAAACTCATCTAGATAGACCAGTATTTAATACAGTAAAGGAAGCAGTCGATAAAACTGGTGCCAACGCAACTATGATTTATGTTCCTGCGAAATTTGCATCTGCAGCAATCATAGAAGCCATTGAAGCTAACTTAGAATTAATTGTTTGTATCACTGAGGGAATACCAGTTCTTGATATGATTAAGGTCAAAAAAAAGTTACTTAATTCAAAATCAAGATTAATCGGTCCCAATTGTCCAGGGATAATCACTCCCGATGAATGCAAGATCGGGATAATGCCAGGAAATATACATAAAAAGGGTTCTGTTGGTATTGTATCAAGATCCGGAACTTTGACCTACGAGGCTGTCGCACAAACTACAGAAAATGATTTGGGGCAATCAACATGTATAGGTATAGGTGGTGATCCAATCAATGGCACAAATTTTATTGATTGCTTAGATTTATTTTTAAAAGACGAGGAAACTAAATCAATTTTAATGATTGGTGAAATAGGTGGATCAGCTGAAGAAGAAGCAGCTGAATTTATAAAAAATCACGAAATAAAAAAACCCATGGTTGGTTTTATTGCAGGAGTTACAGCACCACCGGGTAGAAGAATGGGACATGCAGGGGCCATAATATCAGGTGGTAAAGGTGGGGCTAAAGATAAGATCAAAAAAATGGAAGATTGTGGCATAGAAGTAGCCACATCACCTTCAGAAATTGGAAAAACATTGTTAAATAAATTGTCCAATTGAAAACAAAATTTAGTATTATAAGAAAATAAAATGAGCTCTCCTAAAAATCTGGAATATAAAAAAACATCGTTTTTAAATAAGGCCAATAGTGCATTTATTGAAGAAATGTATGTAAAATTTATAAATAAAGATCCATCTCTCTCTGAAAGTTGGATTGAATATTTCTCAAGTGTAGATGAGGATATGAAGATATTAGTCGACGAGATAAATGGACCGTCGTGGAAACCTTTTTCAAAAAAAATTAATATTGAGGATGTCGAGAAAACAGCTAAAGAAAACGAAAAAAACAAAGATAACTCCAGCAAGTTTAATTTCCAAGTAATTGCAAATTCAAATAAAAATTCAATAAGTGCTGTAGCCTTGATAAGAGCTTATCGGCTAAGGGGACATCTATTATCAAAATTAGATCCTTTAGAATTGATGAAGTCAGAATATTTAGACGAATTACATCCTGAGTACTATGGTTTTAAAAAAGAAGATTATGACAAAGAAATTTTTCTTAACGGAATAATAAATAAAAAAAGTGCAAATATTAGAGAAATACTCAAGTTTTTAAAAAAAACTTATTGTGGTCCTATAGGTTATGAATATATGCATATTTCAAATCCAACTGAGAGAATGTGGTTTAGAGATAGGGTTGAAAAAGACGAAAATGCACTCAAGTTTACAAAAAATGGAAAGCAAGCGATTTTAAATAAACTAATACAAGCAGAGGGCTTTGAAAAATTTTTAAATACAAAATATGTTGGTACTAAAAGATTTGGTTTAGATGGCGGAGAAAGTCTAATACCTGCTCTTGAGCAAATTATAAAAATTGGAGGACAATCTAAAATAAAAGAAGTTAAAATAGGAATGTCACATAGAGGAAGACTAAATGTTTTAGCAAACGTTTTACAAAAATCTTATAAAAGAATTTTTAATGAATTTGCTGGTGAAATGGATGGATCAGAAGATGGTGCTGGAGATGTCAAATATCATTTAGGAGCCTCATCTGATAGAGAATTTGATGGAAATCCTGTACACGTAAGTTTAACAGATAATCCTTCACACTTAGAGGCGGTTAATCCTGTTGTTCTTGGCCAAACCAGAGCTAAACAATTTTTCCACAAAGACAAACAAAGAAATAAAGTTATACCAATATTAATTCACGGCGATGCTGCATTTGCAGGACAAGGAATAGTAGCAGAGTGCTTTGCAATGTCTGGACTCCCTGGTCATAACACTGGAGGGACAATCCATATTATTGTTAACAACCAAATTGGATTTACAACAAGTCCTAGATTTGCGCGATCTTCCCCTTATCCTTCTGACGTAGGTAAAATGGTTGATGCACCAATCATTCATGTTAATGGAGATGATCCCGAGGCAGTCGTTTACGCAACTAGAATAGCAACTGAGTTTAGATTAAAATTTAATAGAGATGTTGTAATTGATTTAATATGTTACAGAAGATTTGGACATAATGAGGGAGATGAGCCATCTTTCACCCAACCACTTATGTACAAAAAAATTAGATCTCATCCATCTACAATTAAAATTTATGGTGAAAAGCTTGTAAATGAAAGACTTTTTTCGAAACAAGATTTAGATCAACAAATTGTTGATTTTAAAAATTTATTAGATGATCAATTTAAAAATGCAAAAGATTATAAACCTAAAATTAGATGGTTTGAGGGAACTTGGTCGAGATATAAACCCGAAAGAGGTAAAGATAAAAGAGGTTTAACTGGATCAGATTTGAAAATTTTAAATAATATTTCTGACAGAATACACGTTTTTCCAACTGATAAAAATATTCACAAAACCATAACAAAAATTATGGGAAATAGAAAAAAAACTATTGATGAAGGCTCAGGTATTGATTGGGCAACAGCCGAGTCTTTAGCATTTGGTTCATTATTAGTTGAAGGTTACCCAGTAAGGTTAGTAGGTCAGGATTCTGGTAGAGGCACTTTTAGTCAAAGACACTCAGTTTTAAGAAATCAAATTGATAATTCAAGGTACATACCTTTAAACAATATATCTAGTAACCAAAAAAATTTTGAAATTGTAGATAGTTTTTTATCTGAACTTGCAGTTTTAGGATTTGAATATGGATACAGTTTAGTAGAACCGAATACATTGACAATTTGGGAAGCTCAATTTGGTGATTTTGCAAATGGTGCTCAAGTAATTATTGATCAATTTATATCATCTGGTGAAAGAAAGTGGAAAAGAGCCTCAGGACTGGTTATGTTATTACCCCATGGTTATGAAGGACAAGGCCCAGAGCACTCCTCTGCGAGATTAGAAAGATTTTTACAATTATGTGCAAATGATAATTTACAAGTTATGAATTGCACTACACCTGCAAATTATTTTCATGCTTTAAGAAGACAGATGCACCGTGATTTTAGAAAACCTTTAGTCATAATGACGCCTAAGTCACTTTTAAGAAATAAATATTGTGTATCAAATTTGGAAGATTTTAGTAAACAAAATTCTTTCCATAGAGTGCTATGGGATCATGCTAGAGATATTAAGCAAAAAGGGTTTATTAAGTTAAAAGACGACAAAAAAATCAGAAAAGTGATATTATGCTCTGGAAAAATTTACTTTGATCTTCTTGCGGCAAGAGAGAAACTAAAAACCAATGATGTGATTTTGTATAGAATTGAACAACTATATCCCTTCCCTGCAAAAAGTTTGGTTAAAGAGCTAAAACCATTTGCAAAAAATGCAAAATTTTATTGGTGCCAAGAGGAGCCTAAAAATATGGGTGCTTGGTTTGCTGTTAGAGATTATATACAATGGACATTAGAGACTATTAAGGCTAAAAACAGTGCAATTTCTTACATTGGAAGAAGTCCAGATGCTACACCTGCTACAGGTTATGCAAGAAGACATAATTCTGAACAACAAGAAATTATAAATAAAGTATTTGAATAAATGAGTGAAAAAATATTAGTTCCAGCTTTGGGAGAAAGTATTACAGAGGCTACGGTCACGAAATGGTTAAAGAAAAAGGGTGATAACGTAGTTGCTGATGAAGCTGTAGTAGAATTGGAAACTGACAAAGTAAACTTAGAAGTTCCTGCACCTGCGAGTGGTGTTATATCAGAGATCAACTCAAAAGATGGTGATACTGTTGAAGTTGGAACTGTATTAGGAATGATTTCAGAAGGTAGTGTTCTTAAAGAAGAAAAGGATGCTGAGCCGGTTAAAGGAAACGTTGAAAAAAATAATGTAATAAATTTAGAAATCGAAAAGAAAAAAGATACAAAAAAAACTCAAGAACCTTTATTGCTTGATGAAGAACCATTGGTATTAACTGATGTAGTTGAAGAAACCAAGCCTATTAAACAAAATAAAACACTTTCTCCTGCTGTAAGAAAAATGGTTGTTGAAAATAAAATTAATTTAGACGAAGTAAAAGGGACAGGTAAAGATGGAAGAATTTTAAAAGGTGATTTAATAAGTTTAATGGGAGCTAACCCTCAACCTAATGAAAGAAAAATTCAATATGGTGAAGAAGAACGAATCAAAATGTCAAGACTAAGACAAACGATTGCTAAACGTTTAAAAGAGGCTCAAAACAATGCTGCTATGCTCACAACATTTAATGAGGTTGATATGTCAAATATAATCTCGATGAGAAAAGATAACCAGGAAGATTTCCAAAATAGTTATGGAATTAAACTTGGCTTCATGTCTTTTTTTGTGAAAGCTTGTATAGTAGGATTAAAATTATTTCCTGCAATAAATGCAGAAGTTGAAAATGATGAAATGGTTTACAAAAATTATTATAATGTGAGCTTTGCAGTCGGAACTGAAAAAGGATTAGTAGTTCCAGTATTAAAAAATGCCGATGAAATGTCTTTTGCGGACATTGAAAAAAACATAAAAGATCTGTCAGACAAAGCAAAAAATGGTAGTCTTACTATAGAGGATCTTCAAGGTGGAACATTTACAATTAGCAATGGAGGTGTGTATGGATCAATGTTATCTACTCCTATTTTAAACCCTCCACAATCAGCAGTTCTTGGAATGCATAATATCGTTGAAAGACCTGTTGTTGTTGATGGTGAGATAAAGGCTAGACCTGTAATGTTTTTAGCATTGTCTTATGATCACAGAATAATTGATGGAAAAGAATCTGTAAGTTTTTTAAAAACTGTTAAAGAAAACTTAGAAGATCCAAGAAGGTTATTTTTAAATTTATAATATGTCAGAAAAATTTGATGTTACAGTAATCGGTGGCGGCCCTGGTGGATATGTTTGTGCAATTAGATTGTCTCAACTTGGACTTAAAACAGCTTGCATAGAGTCTAGAGGATCTTTAGGGGGGACATGTTTAAATATTGGATGTATCCCATCAAAAAGTTTGCTTAATTTATCTGAAAAATTTCACAGTGCTAAAAATTTTGAAAAAATTGGAATCGAGACTGGAGAAATAAAACTCAACTTAGATAAAATGATGAAAAATAAAGACAAAGCCGTAACAGTTTTGACTAAAGGAATTGAATTTTTATTCAAAAAAAACAAAGTCACTTATTTTAAAGGCAAAGGTTCATTTGAGAACGAGAATTCAATAAAAATTGAAGGCTTGGAAGGCACTAAAATAATTCAAACTGATAAAACAATAATAAGTACAGGATCAGAGCCAGTTTCATTGCCTGGAGTAGATTTTGATGAAGAGAGAATTCTTTCTTCAACTGGAGCCCTATCTATTCCCAAACTCCCCAATAAAATGATTGTTGTTGGTGGAGGATATATAGGATTGGAAATGGGATCAGTTTGGTCAAGACTTGGCACTGAAGTCACAGTCGTTGAATTTTTAGATCATATCACGCCTGGAATGGATCGAGATATTTCAAATGAATTTATGAAAATATTAAAGAAACAAGGTATAAAATTTAACCTTAATACTAAAGTTGATAAAATAACTAAAAACTCTAGCAGTGTGACGGTTGAGACTTCACAAAATGATGGCCAAAAAGTTAAACACGATGTTGATGTTGTTTTAATTTCTGTAGGAAGAAGACCTTATACTAAAAACTTAAATTTAGATAAAGTAGGTGTAAAGTTAGATGAAAAAGGAAGAGTTAAAGTAAATAAAAATTTTGAGACGAATGTTAAAAATATTTATGCAATAGGTGATGTTATTGATGGCCCAATGTTAGCCCATAAAGCTGAAGAGGAAGGAATTGCAGTTGCAGAATTAATAGCAGGCCAATCAGGTCATGTTAACTATGATATTATTCCTGGAGTTGTTTATACATCTCCAGAGGTTGCTTATGTTGGCAAAAACGAGGAGCAATTAAAAAAAGAAAACATAGGTTATAAAATTGGTAAATTTCCTTTTATGGCAAATTCAAGAGCCAAAGCAATTGATGAGCCAGAGGGTTTTGTTAAAATTTTGGCAGACCAATCAACTGATAAAGTACTTGGTGTACATATTATCGGTCCTCATGCAGGAGAAATGATAGCTGAGATGGCTGTCGCAATGGAATTTGGAGCTAGTTCCGAAGATATTGCAAGAACATGTCACGCACACCCAACATTTTCTGAAGCTATAAAAGAAGCAGCATTATCAGTAGATAAAAGACAAATTCACTCTTAATAATTATTCTTCTACATTCAATAAAGCAAATCTTTTAAATTTTTCTTCAAGTTTTATTTTATTATTATTTGCGAAATCTTTTATTGCTTTTTCAACACTTTCAATTTTTGTAATACCTGCATAATCATCACAAACAATTTTAGAGTTATTTTTCATGTTGTCATAAAGTTTTTGTAAATCACTTAAAACAGTATCGTAACTGTGGCCTCCATCTAAAAATACGAAATCAATTTCACTTAAAGGAACTTTTTCTAAAGTCACCCTTGTGTCTCCTTCTATTAGCTCAATATTTCGCGAAAATTTCTTTAAAAAATTTTGAACAGATATCTTTGAATTTAAATTTTCTTTTTTTATGAAATTATAATAGATAGTTTTAAGTGGGTTCGAAAACTTTTGATTTTCAAGAAATTTAGGTTCGATCTCATCTACACTTGATGTTTTAGAAGATCCAAATAAATCTAATCCGTAATATCTAAAATCACTACCAAAATTTGTCTTTAACAATTCACATATATTTCTTGATGTAACACCACAAAAAACACCAATTTCTAGAACATTTTTTGGCTTATATTCCTCAACTAAACTCAAAAAATTGTCCCCATAAGGTTTTTTTAAACCTGATTTTCTCCAGTAATAATTATATTTCATTTGATCTATTTATATATTTTTAAGATATAAAAAAACTAAAATTAAATATTTATGAAATATCCAGTTTTGTTGCCAAATATCTTTGATTATCCTTTTACATATGAAAGTGATATTAAATTAAAAGCAGGAGATTATGTAAAAGTTCCATTTGGTAAGAAAAATATTATTGGTGTAATTTGGGATTTTTTTGAAGAAAAGAATAATAAGGAATTTAAATTAAAATCTATAATTGAAAAAATAGAAATTGAACCGCTAAGTAAAAAGACAATGAATTTTCTAAAGTGGTTTTCCAATTACAATATTGTACCCCTAGGAATGTGTTTAAAACTGCATTTGATTAATGACGAAAATTTAAAAATAAAAAATGACAAAGATTTATTAAAATATGCTCTATCAAATGAAAAAGAAAGTTATCAACTTTCTGAAGAGCAAGATAAAGCCTATAAAGAGTTATCCAAAAATGATACCAGTTTTAGAGTTCATTTACTTCAAGGTACAACCGGTTCAGGAAAAACAATAGTTTATTTTAAAGCTATTGAAAAAATTATAAATATAGGATTGCAAGCTCTAATTTTATTACCAGAAATAGGACTAACAAATGAGTTTGAAAAAAAATTTAAATCTTATTTTGGATTTGAAGCAGCAGTTTGGCATTCAAAAGTCAGCCCAAAAAAAAGAAAAATTATATGGAATGGATTATCAGCAGGAAAAATTAAAGTAGTACTCGGAGCAAGATCATCCTTATTTTTGCCATTCAAAAAATTAGGTTTGATAACCGTAGATGAAGAGCACGATCAATCTTATAAACAAGATGAAGGAATTATCTATAATGCTAGAGATATGGCAATATCAAGAGCTAAACACGAAAACATTCCAATAAATTTAGTAACTGCAGTTCCATCAATAGAAACATATGAAAATATTAAAATTAAAAAATATAATTACTCAAGATTACTTAATCGATATAAAGGTGCAAATTTACCCAAACACCATGTTATCGATCTTTATCAAAATCAACTAGCGACCAAAAGTTCTATATCACTTAAAACTCTTGAAAAAGTAAAAGAGCATTTAAATAAAAAAGATCAAGTTCTCTTTTTCATAAATAGAAGAGGTTTTGCACCCTATGTTTTATGTAAAAAATGTTTAAATGTTTTTACATGCCCAAGGTGTTCTATAAATTTAGTATTTCACAAAAATAAAAAAATTCTTTTGTGTCATTACTGTGGATATAATTCAAAATTAAATAGAGATTGTAAAAAAGGAAATGTTTGTGAGTTTGTATTTAGTGGACCTGGTGTAGAAAAAATTGCAGAGGAAGTTAAAAACCTCTTTCCTAATAAAAAAACAATAATTTTTTCTAGCGACACAATGAATAAAGCATCTGGCAAAGATAAATTGAGTAAAATTATATCTGGTGAAATAGATATTCTTGTAGGTACTCAATTAATATCAAAAGGATTTCACTTTCCAAAATTGAATTGTATTGTTGTATTAGATATTGATTTAACTTCTCAAGGACATGATCTTAGGAGCACTGAAAAAAATTTACAACTTTACCACCAGTTATCAGGAAGAGCAGGTAGAACCGGCAAACCAGCTAATATTTATTTCCAAACATACAATTTAAAACCTGAAGTTATAAATCAAATTACAAATGAAGATCCTTTTAAATTTCTAGAAAATGAATTAAATTTAAGAAAGAGGAATAATTTACCACCCTACGAAAGATTTATTGCTTTAATTTTATCTTCATCAAATGAAAAAAAACTTGATATAGATGCCGTAAAACTTAAAAATATTTTATCAAAGTCTATAGATGCAAAAATTTTAGGACCAGTAAATGCTCCAATATATAGAATTAATCAAAAATTTAGAAATAGACTATTAATAAGGGCAAAAAAAACATCGAGTGTTCAGAAAAAATTGAAAGATGTATTGAAAGATTTTCAACTCTCCAAAGGAATGAAACTTTCAGTTGATGTTGACCCTATCAGCTTCAATTAGCCCATTAAATCTTACCATTTTTCACAATCTGAGCCTTGAAGACTGATAATTCGTATGTTATCTAAGCGAAATTTTAAACATCTTCACAATTGAGAGTATAAATTGAGCGAAAATAAAATATCAATAACTTCAAACAACAGTTATGCTCAAGCATTATTTGAGCTGGCTAACGAAGATAAATCTCTGGCAAAAATAGAGGAACAAGTCGTTGCAATAAGTAAGCTCATAAATGAAAGTGAAGAATTTAGATATTTAATCAAAAACCCCACGACAAGCATTGAGGATTTAACTAGAGTTATTGAAACAATTTCTGAAAAAAACAATTTTGATAATCTTTTAAAAAGATTTCTAGTTTTTTTAATTCAAAAAAGAAGATTTTTTTATTTAGAAAAAGTTTTAAGTGACTTTATAGAGGTATGTTCGAAAGCTAGAGGCGAAATAAAAGCTGAGCTTTTTTCAGCTAAAGAACTTAATGAAACAGATATTTCTAAAATTAAAGAAGAGCTATCTCAAAACTTTGGAGCAAAGATACAGTTAAATTATAAATTTGATCCAAGTTTAATTGGTGGCTTAGTATTAAAAGTGGGAAGTACAATGGTAGATAATTCAATTAAAAATAAACTGCAACAAATTCAAAAACAAATGATAGAGGCATAAATGGAAATAAATCCTTCAGAAGTAACAAAAATATTAAAAGAGCAGATAAAAAAACTTGGCGATAGAGCTGAAGTTTCAGAGGTCGGGCAAGTATTGTCTGTTGGAGATGGAATTGCAAGAATTTATGGCCTGGATAATGTTCAAGCAGGAGAAATGGTTGAGTTTTCCGATGGCTCTAAAGGAATGGCATTAAACTTAGAGAGTGACAACGTTGGTGTTGTTATATTTGGTGATGATAGAGAAATTAAAGAGGGAGATACTGTAAAAAGAACTGGTGCGATTGTTGATGTACCAGTTGGAAAACAACTTTTAGGAAGAGTTGTTGATGGATTAGGAAATCCAATTGATGGAAAAGGAGCTTTAGATAAAAGTTTAGAAAGAAAAAGAGTTGAAGTTAAAGCTCCAGGAATTATTCCACGACAATCAGTTGGAGAACCAATGCAAACAGGTTTAAAAGCAATTGATAGCTTAATTCCCGTTGGAAGAGGGCAAAGGGAACTTATAATTGGAGATCGTCAAACAGGTAAAACCGCAGTAGCTATCGATACAATTATAAATCAAAAGAAAATTAATGAGTCAGACGATGAAAGTAAAAAACTTTATTGTATATATGTTGCAATTGGACAAAAAAGATCAACGGTTGCTCAGATTGTAAAAACTTTAGAGGATGCTGGTGCAATGGAATATACGACTATAGTTTCCGCAACAGCCTCAGACTCTGCACCTCTTCAGTTTTTAGCTCCTTACACAGGATGTACTATGGGAGAATATTTTAGAGATAATGGAATGCATGCTTTAATTATTTATGATGATTTATCTAAGCAAGCAGTTGCATATAGACAAATGTCATTATTATTAAGAAGACCACCGGGGCGTGAAGCATACCCTGGAGATGTGTTTTATTTACATAGTAGATTATTAGAAAGAGCTGCCAAATTAAGTGATGAAAATGGTGGAGGTTCTTTAACTGCGCTGCCAATTATTGAAACACAAGCAGGCGATGTCTCTGCATATATTCCAACAAATGTAATATCTATTACAGATGGACAAATATTTCTAGAAACTGAACTATTCAATCAAGGAATAAGACCAGCAGTAAACGTTGGATTATCAGTATCCAGAGTTGGATCAGCTGCACAAACTAAAGCGATGAAATCTGTTGCTGGATCAATTAAATTAGAGTTAGCTCAATACAGAGAAATGGCAGCTTTTGCTCAATTTGGATCTGATTTAGATGCATCTACACAAAAACTTTTAAATAGAGGTTCGAAGTTAACTGAACTTTTAAAACAAGCGCAGTATTCTCCCATGACAGTTGCAGAACAAGTTATATCAATTTTCTGTGGCGTAAAAGGTTATTTGGATGATATTGAACTTAAAGATGTAGCAGACTTTGAAAATAAAGTTCTGCAAAAGTGTAAATCTGATAAGCCTGAGATTATGGAGTCTATTGCCAAAACTGGGAAGATTGAGGAAGACATTGAAAAACAATTAGTAGAATTAATTAAAGGAATAAAATAATCATAAATGCCAAGTTTAGACGATCTTAGAAAAAGAATAACGAGTGTTAAATCAACTCAGAAAATAACAAAAGCTATGAAAATGGTGGCTGCAGCTAAGTTGAGAAAAGCACAAGAGAATGCTGAAAAAGGCAGACCTTATTCTGAAAAAATGAATAATGTAATTTTAAATCTTTCAAAAAGTATAACAGATAAAGAAAATGCTCCCAAATTACTGGTTGGGACAGGTGAAGAGAAAGTTCATTTATGTATTGTACTCACTGCTGATAGAGGTTTATGTGGAGGTTTTAATACTAACATTATTAAAAAAGCAAAAAGTTATTTCGAAAAAATAATATCTGAAAATAAAACTTTAAAGATTATTACTGTTGGATCTAAAGGATATGATCAACTTAAAAGACAATATAAAAGTTATATTGTAGAGAACATTTCTTTTAAAGAGTCAAAAAATATAAATTACTTTGATGCAGATAAAGTCGGAAAAATTATAATTGAAAAATTTGAAAAAAATGAATTTGATGTTTGCGCAATATTTTATAATAAATTTAAAAATGTAATTACACAAATTCCACAAGAACAACAAATAGTTCCACTTAATGAAGATAAAGATGATAAAGATGACTCTGGTAATGATAATGACTATGAGTTTGAACCAGATGAAGATGAGATTTTAAGTAATTTATTGCCGAAAAATATTTCAACGCAAATATTTAAAGCAATGTTAGAGAATTCTGCCAGTGAGCAAGGTTCGAGGATGACAGCAATGGATAATGCAACCAGAAACGCAGGCGAATTGGTTGATAGGCTTACAATTGAGTATAATAGAAGCCGTCAAGCAGCAATAACAAAAGAGTTAATTGAAATTATATCAGGAGCAGAAAGTTTATAATTATGAGCAAAAAAGGAAACATAACACAAGTAATTGGTGCAGTCGTTGACGTAAAATTCGATGGAGAACTGCCAGAAATATTAACAGCCTTAGAGTGTGATAATGGAGGTAATAGACTAGTTTTAGAAGTTGCGCAGCACCTTGGAGAGTCAAGTGTTAGGACCATTGCTATGGATAGTACAGAGGGACTCAAAAGGGGTGATGAAGTAAAAGATACAGGCGCTCCAATTCAAGTTCCAGTAGGTCCAGAAACATTAGGACGAATTGTAAACGTAATAGGTGAACCAATAGATGAGAAAGGACAAATTTCTACTAAAGAAAATTGGCCTATACACAGACAAGCTCCTTCTTTTAATGATCAGTCTACAGAAACAGAAATTTTAGTAACTGGAATAAAAGTAATCGACTTATTAGCACCTTATGCCAAAGGTGGAAAAATTGGATTGTTCGGTGGAGCAGGAGTTGGAAAAACTGTAATTATAATGGAACTTATAAATAATATAGCCAAGGCCCATGGTGGATTTTCAGTATTCGCTGGAGTGGGAGAGAGAACTAGAGAAGGGAACGATTTATATCACGAAATGATCGAGTCAGGAGTGATCAAGCCAGAAGGAACTGGGTCTAAAGCAGCATTAGTTTATGGACAAATGAATGAACCTCCAGGAGCTAGAGCTAGAGTAGCTTTAACTGGTCTTACTGTGGCAGAGTATTTCAGGGATCAAGAGGGTCAAGATGTTTTGTTCTTTGTTGATAACATTTTTAGATTTACTCAGGCAGGTTCAGAAGTTTCAGCTCTCCTAGGAAGAATTCCTTCAGCGGTTGGTTATCAGCCTACTCTTGCAACAGATATGGGAAACCTGCAAGAAAGAATCACAACAACTAATAAAGGATCAATTACATCTGTTCAGGCAATTTATGTACCTGCAGATGATTTAACAGATCCAGCTCCAGCAACTTCTTTTTCACACTTAGATGCAACGACTGTACTTTCAAGACAAATTGCTGAATTAGGTATTTACCCAGCTGTTGACCCTTTGGATTCTACTTCTAGAATTTTAGATCCAAGAGTTGTTGGTGATGAACACTATCGAGTAGCAAGATCTGTTCAGAAAATTTTACAAACATACAAATCTTTGCAGGATATTATTGCAATTCTAGGAATGGATGAGCTATCAGAGGATGATAAACTTACAGTTGCTAGAGCTAGAAAAATTCAAAGATTTTTATCACAACCTTTCTTTGTGGCTGAAGTATTTACAGGATCTCCAGGTAAACTAGTAGATTTAGAGTCAACAATTAAAGGGTTTGATGCAATATGCAAAGGAGAATATGACCATCTGCCTGAAGCTGCTTTTTATATGGTTGGCACAATAGAAGAAGCAATAGAAAAAGCTGAAAAAATGGCAAAAGATGCAGCTGCTTAATGAGTAATTTTTTTAATATAGATATTGTTAATCCAGAACAATCTTTTCTTTCTAAAGACAATGTATTTGAGGTTGTAATACCTGCTGTAGAAGGAGAGATTGGTATTCTTAAAGACCATATTCCAATTATCTCTTTTTTAAAACCAGGTATAATTAGAGTATTCTCTGAGTCTGAGGAACAAAGTTTTTATGTTGAAGATGGTATTGTAGAATTTAAAGACAATACATTATCTGTATTAACTAGTTCAATTTTTGATTTAAAGGATGCTGATAAAAATTTTGTATCTGAATCGATAAGCAGCGCTGAAGCAGAATTATCAAACGATAATATCGATGATCAAAAAAGATTTCTTTTAAATCACAAAGTCGAAGTTCTAAAATCTATAAGTATTAATTAACTACTTTTTCTAGTTCTTTTTGAATTTCTTGGTAAACATGAAGTTTAAAATCTACAACTTTAGTTGTTAAATCTTTAATATCTATCCATTTCCAATCTAAAAATTCAGGATGTTTAGTTTTAATGTTAATTTCATTTTCCTCTCCATTAAACTTTACAATAAACCACTTTTGCTTTTGGCCTTTATATTTTCCTTTCCAAATAATTCCTAAGAGGCGATCAGGAAGATCGTAAGTTGTGTATTTGCTTATTTCTTTAATTAGCTTTACTGACTTTATGCTTGTTTCCTCTTCAAGTTCCCTCAACGCTGCATCAAAATAATTTTCACCATCATCAATACCGCCTTGAGGCATTTGCCAAAAATCAGCAGGATTATCAATTCTTTTTGCAACAAATAACTTGTTTTCTTTATTTAAGACTGCGATACCAACACCATTTCTTAATGGAAGTTTTTGAAATTTTTCTTTCATTCTTAACCATTTAATAATTTAAGAGCAAATTCCAACTGGTTATCAGTATCTGTATTTATTCTAAATTCATCTGAACCTTCAGCAATAACTATATCTGGATTTACACCTACTCTTGAAATTGATTTACCTGATGGGAGATAATATTTAGAAACAGTAAGTCTTATGGCACCTTCATTTTCTAAAGGAATAATTGACTGAACTGACCCTTTTCCATATGTGCTCTCTCCCACTAATATTGCTCTTTTGTGATCTTGTAGTGCTCCTGCAACAATTTCAGATGCTGATGCAGACCCATAATTAATCAAAATAACCATTGTTTCTCCATCAATAATATCTCCTTTTTTTGCAAACCATTTTCTATTTTCATACTTTCTTTTACTTTTTGTTGAAACTATTTCTCCATTTTCTAAAAAATAATCTGAAATCTTTATTGCTTGAGATAACAATCCACCAGGATTATTTCTTAAATCTAATATGTAATTTTTAATTTTCTTATTTTTCTTAAATTCTTTAATTTTATTTTTTATTTGTTTACTACTATTTTCATTGAATGATGTTAATCTTATATAAGCTGTCTGATCATCTTTTATTTCAGACTTTACAGATGCAACTTGTATAATTTCTCTTGTAATTGTAAATATAAGTGCTTTTCTTTCTCCCCTTCTTCTAACAGTAATTTCGATATCAGATCCAACTGGGCCTCTCATTAATTCTACAGCTTCAGAAAGAGTTTTTCCTTGAACTTGAACATCATCAATTTTAACAATATAATCTCCAGCTTTAACGCCAACCTCTTCAGCTGGTGAGTTATCAATTGGAGAAATTACTTTTACGACACCAGCCTCCATACTGACTTCAATGCCCAATCCTCCAAATTCTCCGCTAGTCTCAGTTTGCATATTTTTAAACGAGTCTGGAGACATATATGCTGAATAGGGATCCAAAGATTGCAAAACACCGTTTATAGCAGCATCCATTGCTTCACTCTGATTTACTTCATCAACATATTCTTTATTAATTTTATCTAAGACTTCGCTGAATAAATCGATTTTTTTGTAGATATCGTTTTCATTACTAAAAATTGGGTATGTAAATATGAAAAAAAATAAAGAAGCTATTAAGTATATTTTTTTCATATGATCAGTTTTTCTTTAGGAATTAATTCCGACCACATTTTTTCTAAGTCATAAAATTTTCTTTTTTCAGGATTAAAAATATGAACTATTAAGTCTATTCCATCTACAAGCTTCCAATCATTGCTATCTTTTCCTTCAATCTTACAATTATTCACACCATTAATTTTTAATTTTTCAAAAACTTGTTCAGATAATGCTTGAATATGTCTTGATGATGTACCACTAGCTATAATCATGAAGTCTGCAACTGATGATTTTCCTTCGAGATCTATTGAAACTATGTCTAAGGCTTTATTAATATCAAGCGTTTTGATTATTTCATCTTTAAGAGCTGATATTTTTTCCATTAATTAAATAAAGAGTATCAAATTTTTCTTAATTGAGAAGATGAAATATTGACTTTATTAAACTTTATAAATTCAACTGCTTTTTTATTATATTTCTTAAATGATTTAGATCTAAAAGCCTTTGATTTGTATCCATTTCTATCAAATACCAATATTTTGCACATTTTAGTTATTGAATTGTACCCTTTCCATTTATGAAAATTTATTAGGTTATCGGCCCCCATTAAAAAAAATATTTCTGAATGTTTAAATTTTTTTTTTAAATATTTAATTAAATCTACTGTACGATTAGATTTTATTATTTCTTCAAAACATTTAACTTTTATAAATTTATTATTTTTATTAATTTTTTTTGCAAAAGCTGTTCTTTTATATAGATCATTTGGATTATTTTTTTTAAATGGATTTTGTTTTGTTATAGCCCATATAACTTGGCTCAAATTATAATTTTTTTTTGCTAATTTAGAAATTCTTACATGACCAACATGCGCTGGATCAAACGATCCACCGAGTACACCAATCTTTTTATTTTCTAGTTTGCCCTGTACCATAAACTTCATATTTATAACTTACTAACTGATTTAGACCGACAGGACCTCTTGGTGGCAATGTGTTTGTTGAAATTCCAACCTCTCCACCAAAACCAAATTCTCCTCCGTCAGCAAATTGTGTTGATGAATTTTGAATAGCAATAGAGCTTTTTATATTTTTAATAAAGAATTTTGCTGTATTTTTGTTTTTGGTTACTATTGCATCTGTATGCATAGTTCCATATTTGTTGATATGGGCAACTGCTTCTTTGACATTATTCACTAATTTAACTGAAATAATCGGTGAAAGATGTTCTTTTGACCAAGTATTATTATTTGCAGGATATGTTTTGCCTTTAAATAATTTACTTATTTTTTTATCAGCTAAAATTTTACAACCGCTTTTAGCTAGTGAATTTAAAATTAAATTCACTGATTTCGATTTACTTTTATGTATTAAGAGAGTTTCAGTTGCACCACATATACTAGTATTTCTCAACTTAGCATTTAATACTATTTTGTTTGCCATATTATCTTCTGCCTCTTTATCAATATATGTATGACAAATTCCTTCCAAATGACCAATAACTGGAACCTTTGAAAGTTGTTTAACTTTTTTTACTAAATTTTTTCCGCCTCGTGGTATTACAACATCAATGGAGTTTTCCATTTTTGATAATAAATAATCGACGAGTTTTCTGCTCTTGTTATTTATAAACTGGACATAATTTTCGTTTACTTTATTTTTTTTTAGAGCTTTCCTAAATAAATTTACTAAAATTTTATTACTATTGTAGGCTTCGGAACCACCTCTTAATATAACAGCATTTCCAGATTTAAAACATAGTGCTGATACATCCGAAGTAACATTGGGTCTACTTTCAAATATTACACCTATAACTCCTATTGGTATTGTAACTCTTCTAATTTCAAGTCCATTTGGCCTTTTCCATTTGGAAGTTACTTGATCTATAGGATCTTTAAAAGAAGTAATAGTTTTAACAGAGTCAATTATACTTTTTAATTTATTATTACTAAGAGTGAGTCTTTGAATTAAGTTTTCTTTTAATTTTTTTCCTCTTGCATAAAAAATATCTTTCTTATTTTCGCTAATAATTTTATTCTTATTAATCTCAATTAATTTTACAAAATCTTTTAAAACTTTATTCTTTTTTTTTGGACTAATACTTGAATTCAAAGCTTTTCTAGAATTCAATCCAATTTTTTTAAGTAGTTTACTCATTAAATTTTAACCATATCATCTTTATGTATAACTTCAGACTTTGTAACATAGCCTAAAAGATTACTAATTTTGTTAGAATGTTCTCCTTTTATTTTGGATATCTCATCAGATGTAAAACTGCTCAATCCTCTAGCAAATTCTTTGTTATTTTTATCTAAAATTCTAACATGATCACCTTTAACAAATTTTCCTGAAACTTTTCTAATACCTGCAGCTAATAAACTTTTTCCATTTTTTAAAGCATTTAAAGCACCATCATCTATAATAATTTCTCCTTTTGGAGATATAGAGCTAATTATCCATTTTTTTCTTGCATCTAATTTAGATACTTTTGGCAAAAACCATGTCCCAGAATTATGTTCTAGTATATTTTTAATTGGTCTTTTAATTAAACCATTTGCAATAGCCATATAGCAACCCGAGACTTGACATACTTTTGCAGCATCAATTTTCGTTTTCATTCCACCAGTACCATACTCACTTGTGCTTTTACTTGAAAAATTTTCAATTTTAGAATCAATATTTTTTATTTCTTTAATCAATTTAGCATTTTTATGAATTTTTGGGTTTTTAGAATACAATCCATCAACATCAGACAATAATATTAAGCAATCTGCGCCTGATATTTGTGCAACTCTTGATGCTAATCTGTCATTATCTCCGTATTTAATTTCAGAAGTTGCAATACTATCATTTTCATTAACAACAGGTACAAAATTAAGCTCAAATAAGTTTTCGAAAGTTCTTTTAGCATTTATAGCTCTTCTTCTTTGTTCAGTATCTTCTAAAGTAATTAGAATTTGAGAAATATTTATTTTATTTGAGCTAAATGTCTTTTTAAAAAGATTCATTAACTCTATTTGTCCAATTGATGCAACAGCTTGACTTTTATCAAGCTTTAAAGTTTTTTTATTTAATTGTAATTTTTTACACCCTAAAGCAATTGCTCCAGAACTCACTATAACAACGTTCTTTTTAAGTTTTTGTAACTCTTTAATATCTTTGGCAAATTCCAAAAGCCATTTTTCTCTAATAATTTTTTTGTCATTTATTAATAAAGATGAGCCTATTTTTATTACTACAGTTTTGGAGTCTTTAAGATACATAGTTTACCAACTTTGACTTTATATCTGATACTGATTTTTTATCCATTGTTGACATTAAAAAGATATTTTTTTTTAATTTATTCTTGAGTTTTTTTATCTTCTCTTTTTTTTCCTCTTCATCAATTAAGTCAGTTTTATTTAAAACTACTATTTCTTTTTTTTTAACTAAATCTTTACTGTATTTTGATAATTCTTCTCTGACTTGATTGTAAGAAATAAATAAATCATCTTCAGTTATATCTATTAAATGCAGCAAAGTTTTGCACCTTTCTATATGTTTTAAAAACTTTATTCCAAGACCAGTTCCGGTATGAGCACCCTCAATTAAGCCTGGTATGTCCGCTAAAGTAACTTCTTTGTCATCATAACTAGCAACACCAAGATTTGGATTAATTGTAGTAAATTTATAGTTTGCTATTTTTGGATTTGCACTCGTCATTGATGCAAGCAAGCTGGATTTCCCAGCATTGGGCAATCCTATGATACCGATATCAGCAATTGTTTTTAGTTGAAGCCAAATCCAAAATTCCTCTCCTTGACCCCCTTTTGTAAATTTCTTTGGGGCTCTATTGGTTGAGGACTTAAATCTTGTATTTCCAAATCCTCCTTTGCCTCCGCTTGCTACTAAAAATTCCTCTTTCTGACTTTTAAAATCATAAATAAGTGTTTTATTATCTTCTTCAAATACTTGTGTTCCTAAAGGTACTTTTAAATATAAATCTTCACCACCTTTCCCAGTTTTGTTTTTTCCGCTGCCATCCTTTCCTCTTTCAGCTTTGAAGTGTTGTTGATATCTGTAATCAATCAAAGTATTAAGATTTCTTTCACTAATAAGAATTACAGATCCTCCTTTCCCTCCATCGCCGCCATCAGGGCCACCAAACTCTACAAATTTTTCCCTACGAAAACTTGGAGATCCCGACCCTCCGTTGCCAGCTTTTACATATATCTTAACTTGATCTAGAAATTTCATATAACAACTATGTGAGTGTTGTATCTATTAATTGGGCTTTACAGAAACGTAAGTTCTATCAGATTTTGATTTTTTAAACTCTACTTTACCTTTAACAACCGAAAATATCGAATGGTCTTTACCCATGCCAACATTTTCTCCTGGAAATATTTTAGTTCCCCTTTGTCTTACAATAATGTTGCCAGGCACAACCATCTCGCCACCATATTTTTTCACACCAAGTCTACGACCTGCACTATCTCTTCCGTTTCTTGACGATCCACCTGCTTTTTTCGTTGCCATAAATTACTTTTTATTTAGCTGCTTCCTTAGTTTCAACTGTTTTTTTTGATGGTATTTCTTTTCTTTTTTCTGCTTCAGAAATAACTTTACCATCTTTTGAATAGATTTTACTTATTCTTACCATTGTAAATTTTTGTCTATGACCATTTTTTCTTCTCGAATTTTGCCTTCTCCTTTTTTTAAAAATAAGAACTGTTCTATTTTTTCCATTTTTTATTAATTCAGCTTCGACTTTAGCTCCACTAATTGTCGGCTCTCCTAACTCTAAATTTTTATCATCTCCGTAAGCTAGTATTTCATTAAACTCTATTTTTGAATTTTCTTTTGAATCTTCGAGCTTTTCAACTTTGAGAATCTCTCCAGCTTTCACTTTATACTGTTTACCACCTGTTTGAATTACCGCGAATGACATAGTTGGCCTTAATTTTTATAGTCAGCAATATAGTCTGGGTTGCATCATAGTCAAGGTTAATAACTTAGAAATTATCCTTTAAATCCCTCAATTTTTTGAAATTTTCTAGATCGTTTGACTTAAGAAAAATGTTACAATTAAGTTCCTCACCAATCGTTGATGGCATACTAGTTTTACCTTGTTTAATTTTTTCTTTAATTTCTTTAATTTTGTTTAGTAATTCGTTGTTATTGGAATCTTGTGCTAAACAAAATTCAGAATTCTTTAAAGTATATTCATGTCCACAATAAATTTTTGTATCTTTATCTAAATTTTTTAAAACTTGTAGTGAGTTGTACATTTGCTCATAACTTCCTTCAAAAATTCTTCCACATCCCATAGAGAATAAAGTATCTCCTGTAAAAATTAACTTATTTTTAAAAAAATGAAAACAGATATGACCTATTGTATGGCCAGGGACATGATATATTTTTGCTTCAAAAATATCCTTCTTCCAAATTTCACCATCACTTAAGCAAATATCAATTTGAGGTATTCTATTTTTATCTCCAATATAACCTATTACTTCTGCATTAAATTTTTTTTTTAATTCTTCATTCCCACCAACATGGTCATGATGATGATGTGTATTTAATATATATTTTAAATTTAGTTTATTTTTTTGTAAATAATTTATAATTGGATCTGCTTCACCAGGATCAACAACACAACAATTTCTATTAGCTTCATTAATTAAAATGTAAGAAAAATTATCTTCCAGACACTTAATAATTTCTACTTTCATTTAACTTTCTATTAAAAATATACCTAAATGAGAGTCAAGATTTTTATAATTTAAATTTGATTTATTTATTTCTGAAATTCGACTTTTTTTTAAAGCGATAGACTTAAATATTTTAATATTCTTACTACTGCAAAAATTATAAAAATCTTTAATTGTGCACATATGTAAATTTGGTGTATTGTACCATTCATGAGGTAAATTTTCTGTTACAGGCATTGTGCCTTTAAACAATAATTGTAGTCTAACTCTCCAGTAACCAAAATTAGGTATAGTAACAATTACTTTTTTTCCTACTTTTAGTAATTCATTAATTACTAATTCAGGATTAAGAAAAGCCTGTAATGTTTGACTTAAAATAACGTAATCAAAAGACGATTTAGGAAATTGTTTTAAATCGCTTTCAGCATTCCCCTCAATTACAGTTAATCCTTTTGATAAACAATTTTGAACTTTTTCTTTAGAGATTTCTAGTCCACGAATATCTTTAGTTTTGTTTTCTTGTAAAAATTTCATCAAGTCTCCATTGCCACAACCGACATCTAGAACTCTAGTATTTTCTTCTATTAAATTAGATATAATGTTAAATTCTTCTTTCATTTATAACTTTGTAGGTTGAATTAATATAATCGCCAAGTGTCTTTAGAAAACTTGGAACATCGAGCAAAAATGAGTCATGCCCCTTATCAGATTCTATTTCTACAAATCCGACATCTGCCCCAATAGAATTTAGTGCTATAACTATTTCTCTATTCTCCGATGTTGGATACAACCAATCTGATGTAAATGATATTACAAAAAATTTTGTTTTAGTTTTTTTGAATGCATCAGATAAATTTCCTTTGTACTGTTTGGATAAGTCAAAATAATCCATCGCACGAGTTATATATAGATAGCTATTAGCATCGAATCTATCAACAAACACAGATCCTTGGTATCTAAGATAACTCTCAATTTGAAAATCTGCCTCAAATCCATATCTTAGGCTATCCCTATCTTGCAATTTTCTTCCAAATTTTTCCTGCAATCCTTTTTCAGAAAGGTAAGTAATATGTGCTGCCATTCTTGCTACTGCTAAACCTTTGTCAGGATTTAATTTGTAATTACTATAAAATCCATTTTCCCACTTACTGTCAGCCATAATTGCTTGTCTTCCTAATTCATTAAACGCTATGTTTTGTGCCGAGTGACTAGATGTGCAAGCAATCGGTATTGCTAGTTTTGCTTTATCTGGAAAATTGGCAACAAATTGTAGCACTTGCATTCCACCCATTGAACCACCTACTACAGCAAAAAGTTTTTCAATTTCTAAATATTTAATTAGCTCATATTGAGCGTTAACCATGTCGTTAATAGTTATAATTGGAAAATCAGTTCCTATTTGTTTACCAGTGGACTCATTTAATGTGCTAGGTCCGTAAGATCCCATGCAGCCTCCCATAACGTTTGCACAAATCACAAAAAATTTATTTGTATCAATTGGCTTATTTTTTCCAACAACATAACTCCACCAACCATCTTTATTAGTTATTGGGTTTTTTCCAGAAACATATTGATCTCCAGTCAAAGCATGGAAAACTAATATTGCATTACTTTTTTCACTGTTTAATTCCCCATATGTCTCATATGCTATTGGAAAGTTATTAATTTCCTTACCACAATCCAATTTAAGGGGATTTGATATAATTATTTTTTTTGTATCAATATTCTTATTCATAATAATTGTACTGATTGAATTGTGAGAAAAAAAACATTTTAGCGGTTTTTTTATAGCGCTCGCAATTCAGTTTAAATCAGCGCATGCAGCTTTTACTTCAAAGGAATTTATATGTCAAATATTGCTCAATTAATTATTGTTTTATCTAGTTAAAAGACTATTTATAGTGAAATATTTACTATGACATTGCTAAGATTTAAAAATATTAAATTACAGAGTTACAAACCGGGAAAATCATTATTGGCTGGTAATAAAAATATTATTAAGTTATCTGCAAATGAGTCTGCTTTAGGTGTTAGTAAAAATGTCGAAAAAATTGTTAAATCTAAATTTGATATATCAAAATATCCAGATAGTAAATTTTCGGAGTTAACACAAAAGATATCAAAGAAGTATGGTTGTGATAAATCAAAGATAATTTGTGGCTCTGGTTCTGACGAAGTAATTCAAATGCTTTGTCAATTGTTCCTTAGAGAAAATGATGAAGTTGTTGTTCCTCAGTACAGTTTCCTCATGTATAGGATATACTCCAAAATCGTTGGTGCAAATGTAAAATTAGCAAAAGAAATTAATTTTAAAGTCTCAGTTAAAGAAATTCTTAAAAAGACATCAAAAAAAACAAAAATTGTTTTTATTGCAAATCCAAATAATCCAACAGGCACTTATTTAACAAAAAACGAGCTATTAGACTTAAGGAGAAGGTTAAATAAAAATATTTTATTGGTTGTTGATGATGCATATTTTGAATATATGAAGAATAAAGATTACAAATCTGGAATTGAGTTATTTAAAAACTCTAAAAATGTATTTATTTTAAGAACATTTTCAAAAATCTATGGTCTAGCTTCATTAAGAATAGGCTGGGGATACGGTGATAAATCTATAATCAAAGAATTATATAAAATTAAACCACCTTTTAACGTAAATAAATTTGCTCAAATTTGTGCTGTTGAATCACTTAAAGACAATAAATTTGTTAAAAGGTCAGTAATACATAATCTTAAATGGTGCAAAAAAATTAAAAATGAGATGTTAAAATATAATATTATTACAAATAAAATATCTGGAAATTTCTTTTTATTAGATTTCAAAAAAGCAAAATTTACCGCAGACACAACTTTAAAAAAATTACAGAAATATGGAATTATACTAAGAGAAATGAATTCATATGGTATAAAAAATTGTCTAAGACTTACAATTGGTAACACAAAAGAAAACCAAATATTCCTTAAAAGGATGAATACTATTTTTAAAAATGTTTAATAATATTCTTATTATTGGTTGCGGATTAATAGGCTCGTCAATATTAAAGGCGTCAATACAAAAAAAAATTTCTAAAAATTTTTTTGTATTTGAAAAATCTAAAGAATATAAATCTATTATTAAAAAATTTAACAAAAAAATTAAATTTTTAACAAGACTAGATAAAAATTTAAAACAAATTGATCTTGTGATTTTAAGTACTCCTATGAGTGAATATCCTAAATTTTTTTCTTCATTAAATAAAAATCTGAATCATAATTCAATTATAACTGACGTTGGTTCAACAAAAAAAAATCTAATTACTTTAAAAAAAAAAAGATTATCAAAAAATCTTGATTGGGTGATGAGCCATCCTATCTCAGGATCCGAAGTTAGCGGGCCCGAATATGGTAATGCTAATTTGTTCAAAAATAAATGGTGCATAATAATTAAAGATAAAAATGTTCCAAAGCAAAAAAAAATAGAGAGATTTTGGAAATCTTTAGGATCTAAAATAATTATTATGAACCCTGATGATCACGATAAAATTTTTTCAGTAACTAGCCACCTACCTCACTTGATTGCTTACAATTTAATAAAAACTGCTCAGGATTTTCAGAAAAAAAAGAGTAAAAATTTGATTAAATTTAGTGCAGGTGGATTGAGAGATTTTTCAAGAATCGCTGCATCCAACGAAATCATGTGGAGAGATATATTTTTTGAGAACAAAACTAATATGATTGAAGCAATAAATCTTTTTATGCAAAATTTAAAAGATTTTAAGAAGAATATAAGCAAGAAAGAAAATTCAAAGATAATAAAAAAATTAATCAATTCGAAAGTAGTAAGAAAACAAATAATTTCTCAAAAACAAGATATTTCTAAACCTGATTTTGGTCGAGAATAACTCATATTCTTATTATTTTTTTTACATCTAATTTCGCAGTTTCTTTAATTAGTTTTATCGTTTTTTTAATTGGCATTATTATCACTCTTTTTTTTGGACCATAAGCGTGAATAAGATTGTTTGTATTGATGCATATAGCAACATGCCCTTTCCAAAAAATAATATCACCTTTTTTAAATTTTTTTTTGGATTGGACACCTTTTTTTAATTTAACTTGATCAATCGTATCTCTTGGAAAAAAATTATTATTAAATTTATAAAATATTTGTAATAGAGCTGAACAATCAATTCCTTCGAATGTTTTTCCACCCCATTTATATTTACAGTGTAGAAAACTTTTAAATATTTTTACAAAATCAGTATTTTTTTTTTGGATTGGAAATATGTCCTTTGATCTTAGCCATTTATCTTTTTCATACATGATAAAATTTTGATTTCTTTTTAAAATTTGTATTTTGCTCGCAAATGGTAAAAACTTATTTGATTTCTTTTTTTTATTACCTAAATAAATTCTTGATTTCAAAATTCCAACTTTATGAGTTGGATTAAATTTTTTGTAGTTATCAATTTTTTTTATAAAACCTGAATATTTATCATATGAACTTTTTATTTTAAAATAATTATTTTTTTTACCAATTATTTTAAACTTCTCACCGTAGATAAGTTGAGAACTTAGATTAGAGTTCTTTATTGGCTCTTCTAATATATTGGCTGTAGGTTCTTTTAAAAAATTATTTTGCACCAATTTTAATCTTGTTCCTTATAAACCACAAACAAATTAAAGATGGAATAACCATTAAAGTAGTTATTATAAAAAACGTTCCCCAGTCTCCATTTAGCCAATCTACTAAAGCACCCGATGAAGAAGCAAGTGTAGTTCTTCCTGCGGTTCCAATTGAAGCTAATAGTGCATACTGTGTAGCAGTATATGTCCTATCAACTAAAAGAGATATAAATGCTACAAAAGCAACAGTTGCAAATGCTGCAGATATATCATCAGCGATAACTGCTAAAGCAAACAACCACTCAGATTTTCCTGTCCATGCCAACGCAGCAAATAATAAGTTTGTCGCTGCCATAAATCCACCGGCAACAAACATTGTTTTGATTGTACCAGCTCTCATAGCAAATATTCCACCTAATAAAGTAAAAACAACGGTTGTAATCCAGCCCAACGTTTTTGAATATATTGCTATCTCACCTTTTGAAAATCCAACTTCTTTATAAAAAACTATGGACATTCTTCCAAGAAAGGCTTCTCCTATTTTAAACAGAAATACAAAACCCAGTATGCCCACTGCAATTGAGAAACCATTTTTTTTAAAAAAACTAATTATTGGACCTCCTATTGTGCCAGTAATATAAGCAATAAATTTTGTTATTACATTATTTGATCCAAGTTTTGATTGTATTATTTCATCTGTTTCTTTTTGTTTGTTCTGCCTATCTGGTGTTATAGGCTCGTGTATGAACATTAAACCTATATTCATCAGGATTACCACAACACCAAGAACTAAAAAAGTAGTTTGCCAGTAATCTTCAATTCCAATGTTTTGAAAAAATTCGGCAGTAAACAATGCTATAACACCACCTAACTTATATCCGGTCCACCAACCAACTACAGCCATAGCAGCGCCTGCTGCCATTGATTTTCCTTCATCAGCATTGATCTGTTCAATTCTTAATGCATCAACTGTTATATCTTGTGTAGCCGAAGCAATTGCAATAACTAATCCAACACTAATTAGTAATGCTAAATTTTCTGTAGGGTTAATAAAACTCCAAACAATTAAGCTAAATAAAATTATAATTTGCATTAGGACAATCCAACCCCGTCTATGCCCCAATCTTTTTGTTAAAAATGGAATTTGTATTCTATCAATTATTGGAGCCCACAAATAATTAAAGGCGTAAACTCCAAATATTAAACCTGCCCATCCAATAGTTGACCTACTTAATCCCTCTTCTTTAAGCCAAAGACTTAAACTACTCGCAATTAATACCCAAGGAAAACCACTTATTGCACCAAGAAGTAAAATTCTTAGCATTCGAATATCTTTGTAGACTAAAATAGATTCTGACCAAGTTTGTTTTTTTTCAAACATTAATATTTTCTCCAAAATGATGGTATGAATAATACTAGAATTGCAAATAATTCCAACCTTCCAAGTATCATTGCAATACTAAGGACCCATTTAGAAAAGTCAGAAAGGCTCGAAAAACTCCCATTAGGTCCAATAATATCACCTAAACCTGGTCCAACATTTGAAATTGACGTTGCTGCAGCTGAGATAGCGGTTATAAAATTTAACCCATCAAGTGATAACAGCGCCGTCACAATAAAAAATATTAAAATATAAAGGAAAATAAATGAGATTATTGAGTCCATGAATTTTTCATCCACATTATTATTTTGATATTTAATTTTGAAAATTCCTCGAGGGTAAATTATTTTTTTTAGTTGGTTTGATATAAATTGATACAAAATTTGAACTCTAAAAATTTTTATTCCACAAGTTGTAGAGCCTGCGCATCCTCCAATAAACATTAAAATTATAAAATATACTAACGGAAATTGACCCCAATTACTAAAATTTTCTGTAGCATATCCTGTTCCAGTCAAAATAGAAATTATATTAAAGCTAACAGACAAAAAACTTATCTCAGTTAAGCTTTTATTTATTACAGATAAATAAAAAAACATTATAAGAATTGAAATAATAACCAAAATTATAAAAGTTTTTATTTGTGTATCTTTAAAAAATATTTTTTTATTTCCAGCTAAGTATTTGATGTAACTAATAAAAGGTATACTTCCAAGAATAATAAATATTATTGCATTAATTTCTATCAACGAGCTGTTAAAATAACCTATAGATTCATTATAATTTGCAAAACCCCCAGTCGCTATTGTTGTCATAGCATGTACGATGCTATCAAAAAAACTCATTCCAAATATAAAATAAAAAAAAGCACAAGTTAAAGTTAATAATGAATATATAGACAATAGTCTTAGAGAAACTTCTTTAGTTTTAGGAAAAATTTTTTCAGAAGTATCATTAGATGAATTATTGAAAAGTTGCATACCTCCTATATTCATTAAAGGCATTAAAGTGATTGCCATTACGATAATTCCAATACCACCAAACCACTGCAACATTCCTCTCCAAAGTAATATCGCTTTAGATGTTTCATTTAGATTCGTGATAATTGTAGATCCTGTTGTTGTAATCCCAGACATGCTCTCAAAAAAAGCATCTGTAAAACTCAAATCCGTACTAGAAAAAATTAAAGGTAAAGAACCAAATATAGCAATACTCAACCACGAAAGTGCTGTGAGCAAAAAAGCTTGAGGTAAACTTATCTTTTTATCGTGATCATAATTAGAAATGAAAAATAAAAATCCAAAAACAATAGTAACAATCATTGATCCGATAAATCCTGCATCAATTTGATCAAATATTAATTGAACCAAAATAGGTACAATCATTGAAAGACCTAAAATAATTTGCAAAACCCCTAATGTAAAAAATACAGTTTTATAATTGGACATTTTGAATGGACATTATTTTATGGTAAATAAATTTCAACTCTATATGAATTATTAAAAAGGTTGATATTAAGGATATTTAAGTAGTTGTGATAGACAAAACAAATTTTGACAAAACAAACGCCTGGCCATTTGTTGAGGCTAAAAAGCTATTAAGAGAGAGAAAATCGAACATAGAAAAAAAAAATAAAATAGTTTTACAAACTGGTTATGGTCCTAGCGGACTACCACATATAGGTACATTTGGAGAAGTTGCAAGGACGACAATGATTGTCAACGCTCTTGATCATTTAACAGATATTCCAAAGGAAATTATTACATTTTCTGATGATATGGATGGTCTTAGAAAAGTACCTGAAAATGTTCCAAATCAAGAAAAGCTCAAAAATAATCTTCACAAACCTTTAACGGATGTCCCTGATCCATTTGAAAAGTTTAGTAGTTTTGGAGAACATAATAATAATATGTTGAAACAATTTCTTGATAATTTTAAATTTAAATATTCATTTAAAAGTTCTACAGAACTCTACAAGTCTGGTTATTTTAATGACACCCTAAAATTAGTTCTAGAAAATTATGAAAAAATTATGGAAATAATTCTTCCAACTTTAGGCAAAGCAAGACAGAAAACCTATTCCCCCTTTTTACCAATATGCCCAGAAACTGGAAAAGTTCTTGAAATACCTGTTTTAGAAATTGATTCTAAATCTTCTAAAATCATATTTGATAATAATGGATCAAAATTGGAAAAAAGTATTTTAGACGGGAACTGCAAATTGCAATGGAAAGTTGATTGGGCAATGAGATGGTACGCTTTAGATGTTGATTTTGAAATGTATGGAAAGGATTTAATTGAGAGTGCAATTCTTTCAACTAAGATTATTAAAACATTAGGTAAATCTAACCCATCTGGTTTTGCTTATGAACTTTTTTTGGACGAAAAAGGTGAAAAAATATCTAAATCAAAAGGTAATGGAGTAACTATAGATGAATGGCTAAATTATGCATCTCCTCAAAGTCTATCTCTTTACATGTATCAAAATCCAAAAAGAGCAAAAAAATTGTACAGAGAAGTTGTTCCAAAAGCTGTTGATGAATATCTAGATTTTATAGAAAAAGGAAAAACTCAAAATGATTTACAAAAGTTAATGAATCCAGTTTGGCATGTACATAATGGATCAATGCCAGAGGAAAATACAATTATGACTTTTTCAATGCTTTTAAATTTAGTTGAAACAAGTAATGCGGACAGCAAACAATTACTTTGGAAATTTGTAAAAAAATACAAGTCAGAAATTAATGAAAATGATCATCCAATTTTTGATAATTTAATTGAATATGCAATAAAATATTTCAATGATGTTATAAAAACAAAAAAAATTTACAAAACTCCAAATGAAAAAGAGAAAGTTGCACTGAAAGCATTAATTAAGTCTTTAGATAATTGTAATGATAAAATGGCTCCTGAAGATATTCAGACAAATATTTTTACCGTAGGAAAAGAAAATGGTTATAAAGAAAATTTAAGAGAATGGTTTAAGCTTATCTATGAGGTTGTATTTGGTGACGAAAATGGACCCAGAATGGGCTTCTTCATTAGTTTTTTTGGAGTAAATGAAACCAAAGAATTGATAAGAAAAAAGGTTGAAAATGTTTAATCTTATAAGACCTTTTATATTTAAATTTAGCCCTGAAGTTGCACACTCACTAGCAATAAAGGCTTTAAAGTTAAATCAGATACCAGCTATAGATAAAACAACCAGAGTTACTATCCAAACTAAATTTTTAAACAAAACTTTAAATTCTCCTCTAGGTGTTGCTGCTGGATTTGATAAAAATGCAGAAGTTTACAATCCTCTATACAAACTAGGATTTGGTTTTGTTGAGGTAGGTACAATTACACCTAAACCACAAATAGGAAATCCGAAACCAAGAGTGTTCAGATTGGAAGAAGATGAGGCTTTAATTAATAGACTTGGATTTAACAATATTGGATCAGAAGAAAGTAAAAAAAATATTGAAAATAATTCACCTAATGGATTACTTGGTATTAATATAGGACCTAATAAAGATACTGAAAACAGAGTTGAAGATTATTTAATTTGTTTCAGAAAATTTCATAATTTGGCAGACTATATTACAATTAATATCTCTTCTCCTAATACAGAAAATTTAAGAAACTTTCACAAAAATGAAGAGTTAGATAATCTTTTAAAATGCATAAATGAAGAAAAGAAAAATTTAAATTCAAATGTGCCAATAGCAGTCAAAGTATCTCCTGATATTGATGAAAAAAGTATTGATGAAATCTCAGAACTTTTTTTAAAATATAATGTTCAAATAGTTATAGTTTCAAATACGACAGATAGAAATAGAGAAAATATATCTAATATAAATAAATTAGAGAAAGGCGGTTTGTCTGGAAAACCACTTGAAAATATTTCTAATGAATTAATTAATAAATTTTTTAAATTAGTTGGAAAAAAAATCTTAATAATTGGAGTTGGGGGCGTTGACTCTGCCGATGGCGTTTTTAATAAAATTGTAAGCGGTGCAACTCTTGTGCAATTGTATACAGGTATGGTTTATAAAGGACCAATTATTGCTTCACAGATTAATAAAGATCTCGACGAAATTGTAAAAAGAGAAGGTTTTAAAAATATTTCTGAAGCTATTGGTAGAAAAAATTAATCTTGACTGGTATTCTTTAAGACCATATACATCTTGAAAATTTATGTCTAAAAAATGCGAACTTACTGGTAAAATCCCTCTAAAAGGCCATAATGTTAGTCACGCTAACAATAAAACTAAGAGAAGATTTCTTCCAAATTTAAAGAAAGTAAAATTTAAAAGTGAACTTTTAAAAAGATCTCTGAGATTAACAGTTTCAAATGCAGGTGTTAGATCTGTAGATAAAAAAGGTAGCTTTGATAATTTCTTAAAATCTGCAAAATCAAGAGATTTATCGTTAAGATTAAAAAAGCTTAAAAAATCAATAATTGCAAAAACAGCATAATGAATAAAGTTTTCCTTACTCTCTCATTTTTAATGGGATTGGTTGTGCTAGCATCTAATTATTTAGTTCAATTTCCTATAAAATATTACGGTTTAGAGGAAATTTTAACATACGGTGCTTTTAGTTATCCAATTGCATTTTTAATTACAGATTTGGCCAACAGATCCTTTGGAAAATTAGTAGCTAGAAAAATTGTCTATATAGGCTTCACAATTGGAATTTTGTTTACTTTAATATTTTCAACTAATTTTACTGATCTTATTTCTATAAGAATAGCAATTGGTTCAGGAACAGCTTTTATAATTGCTCAACTTTTAGATGTTCAGATATTTGATCAATTAAGACAAAAAAAGTGGTTTATAGCACCTTTAACATCTTCTTTGATAGGTTCAACAGTTGATACTTTTTTATTTTTCTCAATATCATTCTATGGAACGGGAATTCCTTGGGTAACTTTATCGTTAGGAGATCTTGCGGTAAAAATATTTGTTGCTCTTGTAATGTTGATACCTTTTAGATTATTACTCGGTACACTAAAAGCAGCATAATTAAATTTTAGGTTCTTGTTGGGTCATGCAATGTATTGCACCAAACCCCCATATCAATTTGCTACAATCAACTGTTTCGATTTTTCTATTTCTAAAGTAATTTTTGAAAATTTTAATTGCAATATTGTCTTCTTTTACTCTGAATATTGGAAGAATTATTTTTTTATTACAAATATAAAAATTCATATAACTTGCAGGAACTCTTGTATTCTCAATATAAATTGGTGTAGGCATAGGAACTTTTATAATTTTGAATTTCTTTCCTTTCTCACATTTACTTTCTTTCAATATATTTAAATTCTTATTTAAGTTTTTGTAATTTATATCTTTTTTATTATTTTCAACCGCAGTCATAATCGTATTTCTTGAAACAAATCTTGATATGTCATCAACATGTCCATGTGTGTCATCGCCAGCAATTCCTTTTTTAAGCCATATAAAGTTTTTTATATTTAAGTATTTATTGAACATTTTTTCGTAGTCTTTTTTTTTAAAATTTTTATTTCTTTCTTGAATTTTGCTTAACAAACATTCTTCAGTTAATAAAATTGTACCTGAGCCATTTACATCAAATGCCCCTCCTTCCATGATTATTTTTCTAATTCTGCCTTTTTTTTTGATTATTGGATCAATCTTTTTAAAATTAGCTATTTTACTAATACTATTATTGATTTTATTGTCATTTTTATAATTTTTATACTTTGACCAACCGTTAAAACCAAAATTTAGTATTACTTTTTTCTTTTCGAACTTGTTTGTTATAAATATGGGTCCAGAATCTCGTAACCATATTCTATCAGTTTTAATATACTGGAAGTTGATATTTTTGATTTTATTAAGTTTTATTAATTTTTTTATATTTTTTATATTTTTGCTAACGATTAAGTTAATTTTTTGATTTTTTGAAATTTTTTTTATAATCTTTAAAATTACTTCTGGAATAAATTGATATAATCCAGGCCAATCATTTTTATTATAAGGCCAAGCAATCCAAACTGAATTTTGAGGCTCCCATTCAGCCGGCATTCTAAATCCATTAAAGTTTTCACTCATCTGCAGGATTTTTTAGTATGCCTTTATAAAAATCGATTCTTCTATCCCTTAAAAAAGGCCAATGCTCTCTGGCTGAATCAATTCTTTTATAGTCTATTTCACGAATTAAAATTTCTTCTTTTTTATTCCCAAGATTTCCAATTATTTGCCCACTAGGATCTATGATCATTGAGTTTCCCCAGAATTCTATTTTCTTCTTGCCTTTTTTTTCTGTTCCAACTCTATTTATAGCAACCACATAAGTACCATTTGCGATTGCGTGAGATTTTTGCATTGTTATCCAAGAGTCTAGTTGAGATTTCCCAAATTTTTTTTTCTCTTTAGGATGCCATCCAATAGCAGTAGGGTAAAAAATTATTTGTGCACCTTTAAGTGCAGTCAATCTTGCAGCTTCCGGGAACCATTGATCCCAACAAATTAAAGGTCCAATATTACCAAATTTTGTTTTAACAGATTTAAAACCTAAATCTCCAGGAGTGAAATAAAATTTTTCATAATAACCAGGATCATCTGGTATATGCATTTTTCTATATTTCGATAAAATTTTACCTTTCTCGCTAATAACGATACTAGTATTATGATAGAAGCCATGTGTTTTTTTTTCAAATAATGAAATCATTAATACTATTTGTAAATCTTTGGCTAATTCACAAAATATTTTTGTAGTTCTACCAGGTATTTTTTCTGCTAGCTTAAAGTTGGAATGACTTTCTGTTTGACAAAAATAATTTGACAAAAATAGTTCTGGCACACAAATTATTTTAGCTTTTTTTGATGCTGCTTTTTTTATATTTTTAATTGCTGAATTTATATTTTTTTGAATATTATCTGAAATTTTGCTTTGAATAATTCCAATTTTTACTTTTTTGATCATCAATCAAAATATTTTGGAAAAGTTTTTTCTGTCCCTATTTTTCCACTCTCCAGTATGATAGGCGTCACTTGCTATTAATGGTAAAACACTGGTAGCTTCAGCAAATACCATTTGTTCTTTGGTAGTATCAACCTTACCCCATGAACTTGCTTCTTTTAATGTTGAGCTACTGCAAGCTCCATCTCTTGAGTCAGCAACAGTAATTTGTATTGCATATTTGTGCATATCTACATTTTTTCCCAAAAGTTCAGCACAAATTACCGTGTCTTGTATAAAGTTTTTAGGAACTCCACCACCAATCATAAATAAACCCGACCCTTTAGATTTAATTTTAATCTCTGTTAATTCTCTAAATTCTCTAATTGAGTCTATTGTAATATGATTTTTTGGATTTCTCTCTTGATGCATGACTAATCCAAAACCTGCACTTGAGTCTGTAAATGCAGGACAGAATATAGGAACATCGTTATCAAAAGCTGTTTCAATTAAAGAACCTTTCTTTTTAGAATTAGTTTTTAGATATTTACCAATCTCTTTAATAAATTCTCTTGATGTATAAGACTTCGGTTCAAGTTTGTCTGCTATTTCTCCTATTGTTTTATCACAAACCTGGAGCTCCTCTTCATCGATGTAAGTATCATAAATCCTATCTATATAATTGTCTCTAAGTTCATTATCATTTTGATATTGTGATCCTTGGTAATGTTTAAATCCAAGCGCTTCAAAAAAATCCATATCTATTATAGATGCTCCAGTCGCTACAATTGCATCTACCATGTTGTATTTAACCATATCTCTATAAATATGCATACATCCAGCGGCAGAAGTAGACCCTGCAAGCGTTAAGAATATTGTACAATCTTTATCTTTAAGCATTTCATTATATATCTTAGATGCATTAGCAGTTTCTCTTGAAACAAAAGACATTTTTTCCATAGATGATATAATTTTTCTAGAGTCAAATGATGTAATATCAATATGCTCAACCTCTTTACTTAAAAAGTCTTTTTTTCTGTTATGATTAAGATTTTTTGTATCTGACATTATGCAACAAGAAACTCTTTATTTGTTTCTTTGTCATACATCGTCATTATTGGATCATCACAAACTTCGTAAATACTATCAGAATAATATCCATTAAATTGAGTTCTAAATGTCAAACCGTATGCTCCCAATTGACCTAGTTCAATGTAATCACCTTCTTTAATATTATTAGGTAGAATGAAAGGTCCTTTCATATAATCCATGCTATCACATGTTGGTCCATAAAAATCAAATGAAGTCAATTTTTTTGATATAATTCTTCCACTTGTAATTATCCTTGATGGATAAACTATATTAGGCACTCCTGCATCAAATAAAGTTCCGTATGTTCCATCATTAATATATAGCTTTTGTTTTTTTCTCAAGTTTACTCTAACAATTGTTGAACCACTTTCCGCTACAATTGCTCGACCTGGCTCACATATAATTTCTGGCAGCTTTTCTAATTTTAAATTATTTAATGAATTTTTTATTTCTTCAAAATAAGAGTCTAATGATTTTGGAACTAAGTCAGGGTAGATTGTTGGAAATCCTCCGCCTATATTTATAACATCTGGAACTATTTTTGTTTTTTTTATTATATATTTAATTTCACTAATCCCTTTTGAATAAGATATTGGATGCATACATTGCGAACCCACATGAAAACTTAATCCTATTTTTTTTGCATACTGTTTTGTTAATCTATAAAGCCCTATTGCTTCAGAAGTTTGTGCGCCAAATTTTTTAGATAAATCTATTTCTGCGTGTTCATTAGAAACTGCAACTCTTACAAATAACTCCAAATCTTTAGCTTGATTAGTACTATTAAGAATTTTTATTAATTCATCTTTTGTATCTATTGAAAAAGTCTTAATATTATATTTGAAATATGCTTCGTTTACACTTTCCTTGCTTTTTACAGTATGCATGTAGGAGCATTTTGCATCTGGGCTAATACTTCTAATTGCCTCAACTTCTTTAATTGAAGCGATATCAAAATCATTAATTCCACTTTCCACGATAGTTTTTAACACTAATGGATGCGGGTTAGTTTTAACTGCATATAGGATTTTACCAGGAAATTTATTCTGAAAAAATTTAGAAGCTATGTTTATAGAATTTCTTCTAATACAATAAACAGGTTCTGTTGGTTTCAGTTGGTTGACTAATTTATCAACTGATTTAAATTTTTGCATTTAAAGCTCCAAAAAAAATTTAACAAAAAAAACCGGCATAACTGCTATGCAAGTTTATATAAAACGAGCATTTATGCAGAAAATGAGCCAATGTAAAGTAAAAATGTACTCTTGAAATAATTTAGAATGTTTCCATATAAGGACCATGCCAGATGTTGAAGTATTAAAAAAAATAACAGAATTTGAGGATAAATCTCTACTTATAGTAGATGATGATAACCCTTTTAGAGAAAGACTAGCTCGAGCAATGGAGAAAAAAGGCTTTTCCGTTTCACAAGCAGAGGGTGTAAAAATTGGAATAGAGTCTGTGAAATCAAAAAAACCTGCTTTTGCAGTTGTTGATTTGAGACTAAACGATGGAAACGGACTAGAAGTTGTAAAAGAAATCCAGAAAAATAACTCAGAGAGCAGAATAGTGATGCTTACTGGTTATGGAAATATACCTACTGCAGTAGCAGCCATCAAAGAGGGTGCAATTGATTATTTAGCTAAACCAGCAGATGCAGATGATGTAGAAAAAGCTCTTTTAGCTGATCCAAATAAAAAAGCTGCTCCACCAGAAAATCCAATGTCAGCTGATAGAGTTAAATGGGAACATATTCACAGAGTTTTTGAATTATGTAACAGAAATGTATCTGAGACTGCGAGAAGACTTAAAATGCATCGAAGAACACTTCAAAGAATTCTATCAAAAAGATCTCCAAGATAATTTTAAATATATTTTCTAAATTTAATAATCTTATTAACTAAAACTGTTAGTAATAATATCTTGAATAATTCAGCATAAAGAAATGGGTAAACACCAAATTCTAATATTGGTTTATCCCAACCGATTAAATTTCCAAGCCACAAAATACCCAAAATATATATTACTGATGTTGCAATTATAATTTTTAAAAAATTTAATATATGGTTTTTATCGTATGTGAATATGCCTGCTATCAGACATGCAAATATAAAACCTATTAAATATCCCATTGTGGGACCAACAAAATAAGCTAATCCTATTCCTTTCTCTGGTGAGTTAGAAAATACCGGTAATCCCATAATTCCTTCTATTAAATAAAAAACTACCGAAAGTACTCCAACTTTATATCCAAAGGAAATTCCTAAAAACAAAACTATAAATGTTTGCATAGTCATAGGAACTGGATAAAAAGGTATTTTAATTTTTGCAGATATTGTCAATAAAATAGAACCTATTAATGCAAGTATTATGATTTTAATTATTTTATTATTAGAAATTGAATTTACTAATTCCATTAGATTTAAATTACTATTTTAATAAAGTTTAATCCACTAATATTTATTAACAGGATGTTTTATTCTTACTATAATACGTCAATTTATTATAAATTAAATTATGGGTAAAATTAAAAAAACAGATCATTTCTATCTTATTGATGGGTCTGGATACATATTTAGAGCCTATTATGCATTGCCACCATTAACACGAAAAAGTGACGGTTTGCCAGTAGGAGCGGTAAGTGGATTTTGTAACATGCTGTTTAAATTATTGGAGGACTCTAAATCTAGCGAAAATTTAGAAAAACCAACTCATTTTGCAGTAATCTTTGACTCTGCAAGAAAGAATTTTCGAAACGAAATATATTCAGATTATAAAGGAAATAGGTCTGATGCTCCCGATGATCTTATTCCACAATTCGATTATATTAGAAAGTCAGTATTAGCATTCAATTTACCTTCTATAGAAATGTTAAATTACGAGGCTGATGATTTGATAGCCACCTATGTAGAGCAAATATTAAAAGAAGGTGCCAAGGTTACAATTGTATCATCTGACAAAGATTTAATGCAACTTTTCAAAAAAAAGGTTCGTATATACGATCCAATGAAGAATAAATTTATATCTAATGACGATGTAATCAATAAATTTGGGGTTGGTCCGGATAAAGTAATTGATGTTCAATCACTAGCAGGGGATAGTACAGATAATGTACCTGGAGTTCCAGGTATTGGTGTAAAAACAGCAGCAGAATTAATTAAGGAATATGGAAATTTAGAAAACCTTCTTAAAAACGCAAATAAAATAAAACAGAATAAAAGAAGAGAAACACTTTTAGAAAATAAAGATAAGGCTCTGGTAAGTAAAAAACTGGTCACATTAAAAAATGATGTTCCAGTGAAAGACAAATTAACTGACTTTACCCTAAAAAAAGTAGACGTAGACAAGCTATACAATTTTTTGAGAGAAATGGAATTTAATAGATTATTGAGTTCAGCAATTTCGACATATGGTCAATCTAAATTTAGTGATGAAATAGAAGTAAAAAAAGAAACATCTAAAATATCAAAAGATAAATATGTTTTGATTAAAAATTTATCTGAAATAAAAGATTGGATGCAAGAAGCCGAAGAAGCTGGTGAATTTTCTATTGATACTGAAACAGACTCTCTTGACCCACATCAAGCAAATTTAGTTGGTATCTCAATTTCTAGCAAAATAGGTAAAGCTTGTTACATTCCAACAGGTCATATTGATAAAAATAATCTAAATGAAAAAGATGTTTTGAAAATTTTAAAACCATATTTAGAGGATAAAAGTTTAAAAAAAATTGGGCAAAATATTAAATTCGATTACATAATATTTCGCAAAAGGAATATAGATATTCAAAGCATCGAAGATACAATGTTAATGTCATATGTTTTAGATGCCGGAAAAAATAGACATAACATGGATACTCTTTCAGATATTCATCTAGGTCACAAAACAATTAAATATAAAGATCTCGTTGGATCTGGAAAAAAAGAAATTAAATTCAGTCAAGTAGAGTTAAATATTGCAAAAGATTATGCGGCAGAAGATGCCGATATAACTTACCGTTTATATAAAATATTTCTGAAATCGCTTAAATCAGAAAAATTACTTAATATTTATGAAATTTTCGAAAAACCTTTAATTAAAATTTTAGCATCAATGGAAATCAATGGCATAAAATTGGATAATAATTTTCTTAAAAAATTATCTATTAAGTTTGAAAAAAAACTTCAAGATTTAGAAAAACAAATTTTTAAAATTTCAAAAAAAAAATTTAATATTGCATCGACTAAACAGTTGGGTGAAATAATGTATAATGACCTCAAAATTGCGTCGCTAAAAAAGACTAAAAAAGGGAGTTTTGCAACTGGTGCAGCAGTTCTAGAGGATTTAGCTTACAAAGGGAATGAATTTCCTAAATTGGTTTTAGAATGGAGGCAATCTAGTAAATTAAAAAATACGTATTCAGATTCTTTGCCAGAGCATTTAAATCCCAATACAAAAAGAGTGCATACATCTTTTCTGTTAGCAGCAACTACAACAGGTAGACTTGCATCTAGCGATCCAAATTTACAAAATATTCCTATTAAAACTGAGGAGGGCAAAGATATTCGTAAAGCCTTCATATCAGAAAAAAATAAAAAACTTATATCAGCAGACTATAATCAGATCGAAATGAGAATTTTGGCTGATCTAGCTGATGTAAAAGAACTAAAAAAAGCTTTTAAAAATAATGAGGATATTCACTCATTAACCGCTAGCCAGGTTTTTGGTGCAGATATAAAAAAAATTGATGCTGATATGAGGAGAAAAGCGAAAGCTATTAATTTTGGAATAATTTACGGAATATCACAATATGGTTTGGCTAAACAAATTGGTGTATCAAACAATGAAGCTGAAGAATTTCTTAATTCATATTTTATTAAATTTCCAGAAATTAAAGAATACATGAATAACACAATTAAATTCTGTAGAAAAAGTGGATATGTAAGAAATATTTTTGGTCGAAAAACTCATATTCCTGGAATCAATGACAAAAATTTTAATATTAGAAATTTTCAAGAAAGGGCAGCTATAAATGCACCCATCCAAGGATCTGCATCAGAAATAATGCGACTTGCTATGATTAGAATCAACGACGAGCTTGATACAAAAAAAACAAATGAATTTAATATGTTGCTTCAAATTCACGATGAATTGATTTTTGAGGTAATTGATAATGGTACTAAATCTGCTTCGAAGAAAATTAAAGATATTATGACAAGTGTGAAAGATAGTGATTTGCATTCATTTTCAATACCATTATCGGTAGATATAAATATAGGTGATAACTGGGGAGAGCTTCATTAATAAACATTTAATTGCCCAATTTTAAACATTTTAGTATTTTTATAGTTAAACATGAAACAAACAATTGCTCTTGTTGATGATGATAGAAACATACTAACTAGTTTAAGTATTGCTCTAGAGAAAGAAGGTTTTAATATTCAAACTTATTTGGATGGAGAAAGTGCCTTAATAGGTTTGTCAAGAAATCCTCCAGACCTTGCTGTTATAGATATTAAAATGCCGAGAATGGATGGAGAAGAATTGTTAAAAAAATTGAGAAAAAAAACATCTATGCCTGTTATATTTTTAACTTCAAAAGATGAAGAGGTGGATGAGCTTTTAGGATTAAAACTAGGGGCAGATGATTTTGTAAAAAAATCAGGTGGCTTTTCAACTAAAGTTCTTATTGAAAGAATTCGTGTCCAACTTAGAAAAAAAGATAATAATTTAGAGGATAATAGAAATATAATTTCACATGGAAAATTAAAACTTGACCCTTCACAGCTAGAGTGCGAATGGGATGGTAAGCAATTACCAGATAAGTTAACAACAACAGAATTCTTAATTGTAAAAGAATTAGCAAAAAGACCTGGAATTATTAAAGAAAGATCTCAATTAATGGATGTTGCTTACAGAGAAGACACAGATATTGAAGATAGAACAATAGACAGTCACGTAAAAAGGATTAGAAAAAAGTTTAAAAAAGTAGATAATAACTTTTCAGCGATAGAAACCAGATATGGTAGTGGTTATCGTTGGAATGTTAAATAATGGCTACTTTAAAATCTAATAATCAATCAATTTTAAAAAAATTCTTGGTTATCAACTTTATTGTTTTTTTAGTGATAGGTGTATTAACTTTATTTTACCTTAACACGGTAAAACCTACACTCATTAAAAATAAAACTGCTTCGCATATAAAAATTATTGATAATACAACAGAAAATATTGATCGTTTAAAAATAAATTTCTCAACTGAAGATATTAGAGAGTTTCTGTTTTCCACTAAATTTTTATTTCAAAGTATAGATAGAGTACAGATATTTGATAGTGAATTTAATCTATTAGGAGATACCGACACATTAGACTTAGATCCAAATGCTTTCTCGCGAAGTCTAAACATAATTGAAATGAGTGACCTGAATAATCTAAGTATTCAAAATAAGAATTTGGAAGAGAGCAATAAAAGCTTTGAAAGTAAAGAAATATTTGAAGATTTAAAAAAGTATTCATATTCATCAGATTATGGAAAACCGTTAACTTATTCTAAAGAAAACTATGATCAATTTTTATTAGTAACTGTTAAAAATGTAGTTAGTGAAAACAAAACAATAGGGTATTTAGCTATTACTGAAAATGCTAATGAAATAAAGGCTGCAATAGATGAAAGAAGAAATTTTATAATCAGAACTGCTTTGCTTGTCGCATTAGTAATTTTAATTTTTTCATATGTATTAAATAGATACTTCTTAAAACCAATTAAAAATTTGGTTCAATATACAAATATTATAAAAAACAAAAGTAAGGAAAAGACCAATATTGGAAATATAAAAAAAAGAAATGACGAATTGGGAAAATTATCAAATTCTCTTGATGAAATGACTAATGAATTAAACAAAAGAATTACTACAGCAGAAAATTATTCAACAGATCTATTGCATGAAATCAGAAATCCTTTGGCATCTCTAAAAAGTGCCTCTGAGATAATTTCTGAAACAAACGATAAATCTCAAAGAAACAAATTAATTAATATAGTATCACATGACGTAGAGAGAATTGAAAGATTAATAACTGATTACTCTCAAATGCTAAGAGACGAGGCTGCAATTTCCTCTGAGAAAATGCAAAAATTAAATTTAAAAGAGATTGCACAATCTGTTGTTGATGATTTTAACAGTATATATGAAACAAAAAAATCGATTGGAATTAAATTGAAATCTAATGGAATTAAAAATTATAGTATCTTGGGGATAGAAAACAGAATTGAACAAATTATTGCAAACTTATTAGAAAACTCAATTTCTTTTAGTGAAAATAATCAAGAAATTACCGTTGAAATATCAAAAGATAAGAATGACAAAATTAAATTAGTTGTAGTTGATCAGGGATCTGGATTTAGTGAAAAGGATACAAATAAGATATTTAATAGGTTTTATAGTAATAGACCTGAAAACTTTGGAGAACATTCGGGTTTGGGATTAAATATTGTCAAAAATTTAGTTGAAATTCATGGTGGTGAAATCAACGCATCTAATAATAAAGATAAAGGGGCAAGAATTGAAATAATTTTCCCAGAAGCATAAATCTTTGTTGATATATTAAGTGAAATTGTTAAAAGCCTCTTTCTATGGAAGATTTTAAAGTAAAAGATATATCCCAAGCGGAATTTGGAAGAAAAGAAATTTCACTGGCTGAAACTGAAATGCCAGGATTAATGGCTCTTAGAGAAGAATATAAGGGTAAGAAACCTTTAAATGGAGCTCGGATTGTTGGTTGTTTACACATGACAATACAAACAGCTGTCTTAATAGAAACTTTAGTTGAGTTAGGAGCCGAAGTAAGATGGTCCTCATGTAATATTTTTTCGACACAAGACCATGCAGCAGCAGCAATTGCAAAAGCTGGTATTCCTGTATTTGCTTGGAAAGGCGAAACAGAAGAAGAATATTGGTGGTGTGTAAAGCAAACTATTGAAGGAAAAGATGGCTGGAAACCAAATATGATACTTGATGATGGTGGCGATCTTACAGCATTGATGCACAAAGATTATAAAGAATTATTAAATGATGTTAAAGGTTTATCAGAAGAGACAACTACAGGAGTTCTAGCATTAAAAAAAATGGAAAGCGAAGGCAATTTACTTGTCCCAGCAATAAATGTTAATGACTCAGTAACAAAATCTAAATTCGACAATTTATATGGTTGCAGAGAAAGTTTAGTTGATGGAATTAAAAGAGCTACTGACGTCATGATGTCAGGTAAGGTAGCTATTGTAGCTGGATTTGGAGATGTTGGAAAAGGAAGTGCTGCTTCTCTTCGTCAAAGTGGTGCAAGAGTTATGGTTACAGAAACAGATCCAATTTGTGCTCTCCAAGCTGCAATGGAAGGTTATGAAGTAGTTTTAATGGATGAGATGATAAAAGAAGCCGACATTGTTGTTACTGCAACAGGAAATAAAGATATTGTGACAGCTGACCATATGAGAGAAATGAAAGATAGAGCAATTCTATGCAATATTGGTCACTTTGATAATGAAATCCAAGTAGATGCTCTTAAAAATTATAAATGGGATGAAATAAAACCACAAGTTCACGAAATTACATTGCCAGATGGAAAAAGAATTATTTTATTAGCAGAAGGTAGATTGGTTAATCTTGGATGTGCAACAGGACACCCAAGTTTTGTAATGAGTGCTTCTTTTACAAATCAAGTAACAGCTCAGATAGAATTATGGAATAACTCAGATAAATATGAGAAAAAAGTATATGTTTTACCTAAACATTTAGATGAGAAAGTAGCCAGACTTCATTTAGAAAAAGTTGGAGCTAAATTAACCAAATTATCAGATGATCAAGCAAAATATATAAGCGTAACACCAGAAGGACCTTATAAACCAGATGCCTATCGCTACTAAAAGTAGCAAAATAGATATTTCAAAAGAAATTATCACACAAAAAATTGCTGAAAAAATTGCAAGTAAAGTTAGCAAAAACACAACTTTGCTTTTTTATGGAAACATCGGAGTAGGTAAGACTACATTTATTAGGTATTTAATCAATTATCTTCAAACAAAAAATGGTTTAGAAAAAACAGAAATACCTAGTCCAACATTTAATATTATAAATGAATATGAGATTAATTCTTTGATTGTTAGACATTTTGATCTTTACAGAATTAAAGATAAAAAAGAATTAAATAATTTAGGAATTAATGAAAACTTAGAAGATAATGCTAGATTAATTGAATGGCCTGAAATCTTAGGTAAAAATATAGAAAGTACTTTTACATTAAAATTTGAATATGATGAAAAGCTTGAAAATAGGTACTTAATTATATCTAATAATATTGATTTTGATTTTAATGAATTTGAAAAAATTTAAAAAACTATCAGGAGATGCATCTTTTAGACAATTTTATAGAACAAATAATTCAGTATTAGTTTATAGCAAAATTCAAAAGCGTTCAAACTTGTTGAATTATGATGCTGTTAACAAAATATTGATTAAAAATAAAATATTAGCACCAGGTTTAATTAGTCAAAATTATAAAAAAAACTTTATAGAAATTGAGGATTTCGGCAATAAAAACATGTTGGATAAAATTAAATCTTCAAAAACTAAATTAAATGAATACAAAAAAATACTAAAAATTTTATATCAAATTCAAAAAATTAAAAATTTTAAAACTCAAAATTTTCTTAAGAAAAAATTTAATTTATCAAACTATTCAAAAGCTAAAATACTTAAAGAAACGTACCTTTTTTTGGATTGGTACTTATCAGCAAATAAATTAATTATGCAAAAAGGATATATAAAAAAAAATCTCAAAAAAATAATAGATAATTTGTATTTAAATTTAAAAATCAAACAGAAAGTATTTGTACATAGAGATTTTCACGTCTCAAATATGATGTTTTATAAAAAAAAAATCGCTTTAATAGATAGTCAAGATGCAGTCCTAGGTAATCCAGCATATGATTTAGCTTCACTTATAGATGATGTAAGAATTAAAACTTCAAATAGTTTTAAGTCAAATATTTTAAAAGTATTTCTTAGTGAATTTAAGTATAAAAATGAATCTCAATTTATTAATGATTTTGAAATTTTATCTGTTTTAAGAAATTTAAAAATTATTGGTATATTCACAAGACTTGCAAATAGAGATAAAAAAAAGAAATATTTAAAATTAATACCTTATGCATGGAAATTAATTGATAATCGTATGAAAAATAATTCAAATTTTAATGATTTAATAAATTTTCTAAAAGAAAATCCAAAAATAAAAATAAAATGAAAATTAAAACAGCAATAATTTTATGTGCAGGCTTTGGAAAAAGATTAATGCCATTAACTGAGAAAACCCCAAAACCACTCTTGAAAATCAATGAGATTAGCTTATTAGAAAATACTATAAATTTGATAAAAGTATTAGAAATAAAATCTTTAAAAATTAATACTTTTTATTTAAGTGAGAAAATTAAAGATTTTATATTTTCAAATAATTTTGGTTTAGAAATTCAAATCATAGAGGATGGTGCTGAAATATTAGATACAGGGGGCGGTCTTTTAAATGTTGTAAATAATTCAGTTGAAAGAGATTTTATAGTTTTTAATCCTGATACAATTTGGAACACTGAATATGCAAATGAAATTAAGCAGATGGAAAATATATATTTTAAAAATAACTTAGAAAATATTTTAATGGTTGTAAAAAAAGATTTAAGTTTTGATAAAAGACTTAAAGGCAATTTTTCTCTTGCTGGTAATAATTTAAATAAAAATAATGATAAAAATTATATTTACACGGGATGTCAAATTATAAATAAAAATATTTTTAAAAATTTATCAAAAAAAATATTCTCAATGAATGAGATTTGGGATAACTACATTGAAAAGGAAAATTTGCACGGTTTCGAAAGTAATATTGAATTTCTACATTTGACAGATAAAGAGATTTACGAAAAACTTTTGCAAAAAAGTTAGAATTTAATTAAATCCCTAGATCTACTCTGATCGAGGTATTTAGCTTCCTTTATATTCTTTTTTTCAAATTTCAAAAGTAGAGGATTTCCGGTTGGTATTTCAAGTTTAGAAATTTCATTGTCATCAATTTTAAATAAATATTTTAAAAGCGATCTAATAGAATTTCCATGAGCAGATATAATTGTGTTATCCTGTAAATTTTTCTCTATGTTTTCAACAAAATAGGGCACAACTCTATCATAAGTATCTTTTAAGGACTCTGTATCTGGAATTAAGTTACGAGGTATATCATTATAAATACTTATATTTTTTGGATGATATGGACTATTTGTGTTCAATGGTTTTGGCGGATTATCCCAAGATCTTCTGAATTTGTGAACTTCTTCTTCTCCTAATTTTTTTCTCATTTCATCTTTATTTAATCCTGTAAGTGACCCGTAGTGCCTTTCATTTAATTGCCAGGCCTTAATTATATTATTCGGTTTTACTCTGATCGTATTTAAAATGAGCTTCAAGGTATCAATCGATCTTAGTTGATATGAAGTATAAAAATGTTTTATTTCTAAATTTAATTTTTTTATAAACTCTCCAGCTTTACAGGCTTCTAATTTACCTTGTGGTGCGAGCTCAACGTCGACCCATCCTGTAAATTTATTTTCTAAATTCCATTCGCTTTGACCATGTCTAACAAGTATTAAGTGACTCATTTGTGAAAATTTAATATAGATTAACTATGAATTACTTAAAGCAGTTTTTTTATCTGTCTAACGTAGTTTTATTTATTTTTTACTTATATCCCGGTAGTATTTTTGGATGTTTTATTTATAGTGATTGTAAAAATCAACCACAATTAACAAGAGATTTTTTAGTATCTTCAAATCACGTTTATGTTTTCTTTATTATATCAATTCTAGGATTAATTGTTTTTAAACATAAATTAAAAAATATATTTATTTATCTTATTTGTATTTCTATTCTTTTAGAAATTATGCACTTAATAATTCCAGAAAGAGGATTTGAATTAGGTGATTTGTTTGGTAATATAATAGGAGTATTTATATCGTTTTTAGTTTTTAAAATAATTTATAAAGGTAGATTGCAATGAGTTCATTCGATGAAAGAAAAAAAGGTTTTGAAAAAAAATTTGCTCATGATGAGGAAAAACAATTTAAAATTAATGCAAGAAAAAATAAATATTTAGGAGAGTGGGCCTCACAAATTCTTGGATATGATGAGGAAAAAAAAAATCAATATATTCAAGATGTAATTAAAGCAGATTTTGCTGAGGCAGGTGATGAAGATGTATATAGAAAGCTTTATGGAGATTTAAAAGATAAAAATATATCCGAAGATCAAATTAGAAAAAAAATGCAAGAATGCAATGAAAAAGCAACTACTGAAGTTAGTTAGTTTTCTATTTTTATTTACATTTGTAGCAAAAAATTACTTACTATCAGATACAATCCTAATTTCAGATAAGATTAAAATAATTGATGGTGATACAATTTTATTAGATAATAAAAAAATTCGTTTTTCAGGTATCGATGCTCCAGAAACTAAATTTAAAGGGAAGCAACAGTTTTGCCTAAAAAATAAAAAAAAAATTAATTGTGGAAAAATTTCAAAAAATTCTCTTACAAAAAAAATTATAAATAAAAAATTAAAATGTCTAATAGAACCACAAAAGGACTATTTTGGTAGGTATTTAGGCGAGTGTTTTATCAATAATGAAAGTGTTTCAGCTTACATGGTAAGAAATGGATTAGCCTTTGACTATCCAAAATATTCGAAAAAAAAATATTCTAAAGATCAAATTTATGCAAAAAACAATAAGTTAGGTTTATGGAGTATGGAATTTGATTATCCATGGATATGGAGAAAAAATAATAGATAATTTATATTAAACTGTGATTCTTTTTAGAAAGTATTTTTTATTTTTTGGTCTATTATTTTTAACTGCTTGCTCATCTATACCACAAAATACAGCAGATGGCTGTTCAATATTTTCTGAGAGATATCTTTGGTATAAACACGCAAAAAAAACTGAAAAAAAGTGGGGAACACCAATCAACTTACAATTAGCAATAATAAAAATGGAATCTGATTTTGACTGGCTCGCTAAGCCTGCGCGTCAAAAATTATTTAAAGTTATACCTTATAAAAGACCTTCTAGTTCATTTGGATACTCACAAGCTATTAAAGGTACTTGGAAACAATATAAAGATGAGACTGGAAATAAATATGCTTTAAGAACTAGATTTAAAGATAGTGTTGATTTTATTGGCTGGTATACAAACAAAACGGAAAAAATTTTAAAGGTTTCAAAAAAAGATGCTTTCAGACAATATATTGCTTATCATGAAGGCTGGGGAAATTATAAAAATTATAAAAGCAATCAGAAAGTTATAGTATTGGCAAAAAAAGTAGAGGGTTATTCAAATAAATTCAAGAAGCAGCTTAATAAATGTAGTAAATCTTTGACTACTAGAAAATATATTATTTTTTAATCAACTGCTTTTCTAGCTCCAGATCTACTGCGTCTATTCTCTTGGTATTTTTTGCTAGTGTTAAATACATAGTTGGCGTCACATATAATGTAAAGAATGTAGAAATAATCATTCCACCAAAGATTGTTGATCCAACTGCTAATCTAGACGCCTCACCTGCGCCCGGACCTATGTTACCTACTATAAGAGGTAACATTGCAATCATGGTGCTTAATGAAGTCATTATGATTGGTCTTATTCTTAATTTACAAGCTTCCATCAATGCTTCCTCAATTTTTGCACCTGTTGTTCGAATTTGGTTAGTATAGTCAACGATAAGAATACTATTTTTAGTAGATATACCGATTAATATAATCAAGGCGATTTGTGAAAATATATTTATCGAACTATTCAGAAATAAAATGAATACAAGACCCCCAAAAACTGCAAGAGGCACAGTCAATATAATTATAAAAGGGTGAACAAACGAATTAAAAGTAGCAGCCATTACTAAATATGCAGTTATTAATGCTAAAGCGAAAATAAGAAATATTTCGTTACTAGTCTCTTTTAGTTCTTCGGACTTACCTTTCCAAGTTATTTGATTTTGAGGAGCAACTCTCAACATTACGTCTTCTAAATATTTTATAGCTTCAGACAATGTATATTCTTCAGATAAAGCTGCCGATATAGTTACTGCTCGTTGTCTATTATATCTAGGTAATGATTCAGCAGTTCCTTTCTCTTCAAATTCTACCAAACTTGCAACAGATACTAATTTTCCTGTAGTTTCAGATCTTACAAAAATCTTTGATAAACCATCTTTATCTCTTCTATCTGCTAAATACTGCTGAAGAATAATGGGATATTCTCTTCCTTCTTTATTATATGTTGTAACCCTCTTTCCACCGTATAATGTTTCGAGAGTTCTACCAATATTTTCTATTGAAACACCTAAATCATTTGCTCTATTTTTGTTAGTAATTAATTTTACTTCAGGTTTATTTTTTGTGTAATCACTTTCAATTCTAAACATATTTCTATTTCTTCTTAGCTCTCTTAAAACTTGGCTTTGAATTTGTTCTAACTCCTCATAACTTGTCCCATAAATCACCATTTGAACTGGTTTATTGTAGCTAGAAACTCTTATAGATTGAGGTGATATAGGAAACGCAAACGTTTCTGGCACACTAACAACTTGACCAATAGCCTCTCTTAAAACAACTTGTGTACTCTTTTCTCTATTTTTCCATTCATCTAAAAGTGCAATTATAATAAAAGTATTATATGAAGTTGCGGACTTACCGAAACCAGGTACCCTCATAATTAATCTTTGGTAAGGGCTGTCTTCTGCTTGTAACAATTTTAATATTCTTCCCTCAATTATTTGGGCTTTTTCTTGTGTGTACTCGAATGAACTTCCTTCATCTGTAGAACCAATTATTAAATAAGCCCCTCTATCTTCTAATGGTATCAATTCTTTTTTAGTAAAGTTAAATAAATAAACTGAAGCTGCAATTAATAGAATTATAAATATCGAAATTGTTTTCTGTTTATTAATCCAAAATTTTAAGGTGTCGGTATAAAATTCTGTAAAAGATTTAAATCCATTATTGAATTTTTTTACAAAAAAATTAATTTTTTCTTTTTTATTTAAAAACTTACTTCCTAGCATTGGTGAAAGGGTTAAAGCAACAAACGAAGAAACAACAATTGAGAAAGATAGTGCTATTGCTGTTTCCTTAAACAAAGTACCAGCTATACCCTCAATAAAAATTAAAGGTAAAAAAACTGCAACTAAGATTAAAGTTGTAGCTATTATCGCAAATGTTATTTGTCTTGAGCCTTTATAGGCAGCTACAAGTGGCGTTTCTCCTTTTTCAATTCTTGTATAAATTGCATCTGTCATTATTACAGAATCATCAGTTATTATTCCAATTGCTAAAATAAAACTTAGGAGAACAAATATATTTATAGAAAGATCAAATATATATAAACCTAAAAACGAACCAATTAAACTTACTGGCAAAGCTACAGCTGGTACAATTACAGCTTTTAGGTTTCCTAAAAACAAGTAAATTATTACTACAACCAAAATAAAAGCTATAATTAAACTTTTATAAACTTCCTGTATTGCAGTTCCTACGTAAGTTGCTCTATTAAATGCTATTTCTAACTTTAAACCATCTGGTAAAGATTGATTTAAAACGTTTATTTTCTCTTTAATTTGATTTGAAAGTTCAACGGTTGATGCTCCACTTTTTGCGTATATTCCAATCCCAACTGTTTTTAAATTAGCTGCATTTTTTCTTTGAGCTTTAAATAAAGTTTTCTCAGAAACTGGACCAAGCTCAACATTTGCAATATCAGAAAGGGTTGTGACTTTATCTTTGTTTTTCTTAAGAGGAAGCTGCTTGATTGTTTCAATGTTAGAGTAAGACTTATCAATATTAAGAGTTAAATCTTTGTTACTAGCTTCTAAAGTTCCAGCGGGGATGTTTATATTTTCATTTCTTAATGCTCTCTCGACTTCCTGAATAGTAAGATTATTGGCTGCTAATTTGATAGGATCTACCCAAACTCTAACACTTAGCTCTCTTAAGCCACCGACTAAAATTCTACCAACATTTGGTACGCTCGAAAAGGCATCTATAAGATATCTTTCTGCATAATCACCCAAATCCAAATCATTCCAAGTTGGTGACGATAGTGCAACCCACATTGTGGTTGTAAAACCTGCTGCTTGTTTCAAAATTTGAGGTGGGTTTGCTTGATCTGGCAAATTGTCCGCAACTCTTGATACTCTTTCTCTTATGTCATTTGCTGCATCATCTAAATCTATATCTGTATTAAAATAAATATTTATTCTACTTCTTCCATTAAGCGAACTAGAATCAATGTTCTTAATTCCTTCCGCTCCTCCTATAACATCCTCTATTTTTTGTGTTATTTCTTCATCAACAATTTCAGCTGAAGCAGATTTATAATCGGTTTGTACCTGTACCACTGGAGGCTGAATACCATCTGGTAATTCCCGAACAGGTAATTCCCAAAATACAAAAATTCCAAAAATAATTAGTATCATTGACATTACCCATGCAACGACAGGTCTTTTAATACTAACTTCAGTTATATACATGTATTAATTATTTTTTATTTTCTTGTTTTTCAGAGTCAGACTTTTTAAATATATTTAATTTTTGTAACCACGCAAACATGCCATTTTTGTTTTCTTTAGTTTCTTTTTTCTTTTTTCCACCCCAACCAGATTTGTTTTGATTAGCTACTTTAGCACCTTTTTTTATGGGTCTTATTATTAAATTTGGTCTGACTTTTTTTGTACCCTCAGCAACAACTTTGTCACCAACTTTTAGACCATTTAAAACTTCAACAAAACCCAGGTATCTATCGCCGGTATCAATATTTGTTTTTAATACTTTATTTTTTTCGTCAACTTTATAGATAAATATATTATCACCTTCCACTATTGTGCTGGTATCTGGGATACTTAAGCTTTCTCTTGTATCATATTTTATTGAAATTTCTAAAAATGAGCCAGGCAAAATTTCACCAGATACGTTGTCCATTTTTATTCTTGTTGGTAATGATCTAGTATCCTCACTAATTCGACTAGCTAACGAGTCAACTTGACCTTTGTATGTTTTATCTTTGTATCCAGAAAATTTTATATCAACAGGTAAACCAACCTTAATAAATGGTACAAACATTTCAGGTATATCTACATCACAATAAATAATACTGGTATTTTCGAGATTAACTAAGATTGAAGATTTTGAAACTTCGATGTCTTCTGAAAATTCTCTTTTTCCAATTGTTCCATCAAACTGAGCAGTAATTTTTCTATTTTTAAGTTCTGCAATTACATCACCTTTTTTTACTTTTTGATTAAAGTTGATAGGTTTAAGTATTTCATACTTCTCAATTTTATAGGATTGTGTTTTAAATGGTCTTGCTGTTCCATATGTGCTTATTAAATTTTCAAAAACTCTATTTTCAGCTGCAGTAACAATTATTCCTGGAGGTGGTCTTTTACTAAATTTCTTCTTAAAATGATTTCCAATCATTGTTCTACCAACAATCACTGTAGCTATAATTAAAAAGAAAATTATTATTATGCTTGTAATTTTTGTTGATCTTTTCATATTTTATATTTTACCATATTCAGCCCATGAACCATCATAAATGACTGGTAGATACTTATTATTTACTTGAGAATATGCAAGTGCCAAAACACATGCTGTGATCCCAGAACCGCATGAAAACACAACATTTACTGGGTCATTTAAGGATAAATCGTTAAAATAAGAAGAAATTTCAGATTTACTTTTAAAAGTAAAATCGTCATTGATAAGAGTTTTAAACGGTAAGCAAATTGAATTAGGTATTGAACCACTTCTTACATTTTTTCTTGGGTCTGGAGTTATACCAATAAAACGATCTTTGCTTCTCGCATCAACTAAATCAAATTTTTTTTTAATTATATTTTGGTCAATCTGATCTTTGCTCTTAACCATTCCATTATTTTCTTTTGCTTTATAGCTAGTTGTTTGAATAATTATATTATTAGCAGAAGTTATTTTTTTTTCTTTTTTCCATTTATTAAAACCTCCATCTAAAACATGTACTTTCTTTTTATCATGGCCAAAGTAAATTAAATTAAACCATACTCTACAAGCACTTAAAACATCAGAATTATCATAAATCACAATTTCGTCTTCGTTTGATATGCCCATAGATGATAGTATATTTTCCCACGAACTAATGTTAGTTAACATATGTGGTAAGTCGGTTGATTTATTACAATTCTTGTCGATATCAAAAAAAATCGCATTTGGTATATGCTCTTTATTAAATTCTTCTTTACCACTTCTATTTGTTGCAGGCATATGCCAAGAGCCGTCAATTATTTTTACATTTGAGAGATTTTTTTCTAGCCACTCAGTTGATATAAGTGACATTAGAAACTTTTTTCCAAATATTTCTGATGATAATCTTCGGCTTTGTTATAATTTTTTGATTTTGATATTTTGGTAACGATTTTACCTTTAAATTTGTCGTTAATTTCTTTCAATACTTTGTTAGCGATTTTATTTTGATTTTCATCATGAACAAATATTTCACTTCTATACTGAGTACCTACATCTAGACCTTGCCGGTTTAAAGTAGTTGGATCATGAAATTCAAAAAAATTTCTTATTATTTCCTCATAAGAAATTTTAGTATTATCAAATTCAACCTTAACTACTTCTGCATGATTGGTGTCACCATAACATACTTCTTTATAGGATGTCTTCTCAGTATTACCTCCACAATATCCAACCTCTGTATTTATTACTCCATCTAACTTGCTAAATTTTATTTCGGGTCCCCAAAAACATCCAAGTGCTAAAGTTGCTATTTCCATTGCTAAAAATTTTAATTAATCTAAACTTATTATCATGCTTTCCAAAAATCAATTAGGCTTTTTATACATGTTTTTATCAATATGTGCCTTCTCATTTATGGATGTTATAGTCAAGTGGTCATCAGATTATCCAATTGGACAGGTAATGTTCTTTAGGGGTCTATTTGGTATTTTGCCAATTATTTTTTTAGTTCCTAAGACAAGATTTAGAGATTTTTATAAAACAAATAGACTAGGATTACATTTAATAAGATGTTGTTCAGGACTGATAGCTTTGGCTGCAATATTTTTGGCACTAAGAAACCTACCACTTGCAACAGTGACAAGTATTTCATTTGCTGCACCTATATTTACTACTTTGCTATCAATATTTTTACTAAGTGAAAAAGTAGGAGTGTATAGATGGGCTGCAGTATTTGTTGGTTTTATTGGTGTTTTAGTAATTACCCAACCAGGATTCTCTAGCTTAAATATTTATTATTTATTTCCAATAATCTTTTGTATTGGAATGTCTTACGTTGCAATTACAATTAGAAAACTTTCATCCACAGAACCAGTCTGGTTGATCTCATTCTTTTTTTCTTTTGCAATTACAATTGTTGGAGTTTTATCAATACCATTTGGGTGGATTATGCCTACTTTCAATGATTTCTTACTATTATGTACAATTGGCTTGTTAGGAGGAACAGCTAATTTATTATTAAGTCAATCATATAAATTATCCGAGGTTTCTCTAGTTACACCTCTTAAATATTTAGGATTAATATTTGCAATATCTTTTGGATATTTTATTTGGGATGAAATTCCTACAATTAAAACATTGATGGGTGCTTCACTGGTAATAATATCATCAATCATTATATTTCGAAGAGAAATATTTTTAAATAAACAAGTAACGGTAAGTAGAAATGAGTAAGGCACCGACATATTGGAAAAAAGCTAGAACATATCTTTCAAAAAAAGATAGTATTATGAGATCATTGATTAAAAAATATAAAGATAATAATTTAACTACTAGAAAAGATGTCTTTTATTCTTTATGCAAAAGTATAATAGGACAACAAATAAGTGTTGCTGCTGCGGACTCTGTCTTCAAAAAATTTGAATTGGCATGTAAAAAAAAAATTAATCCAAAAATTGTTTCCAAGCTTAAAACATCGCAACTTAAAAAATGCGGTCTTAGTCGTCAAAAAATAAGGGGTATCTTGGAAATGTCTCAAAAATTTAAAAATAAAAGTTTTAATCCAAGATTAATTTCGAAAATGAGCGACGAAGAAGCAATTATATACCTATCAACTTTAAGACAAATTGGAAGATGGTCAGCAGAGATGATTTTATTATTTACTTATAATAGATCTAATATCTGGCCAGTTCAGGACATTGGATTATTAAGAGCAATATCAAATAACTATAAAAAAAAATATTTTCCACCTGAAACTTTTATAAAAAAACTTCAAAAAAGATTTTCTCCATATTGTTCTGTTGCCACTTGGTATTTGTGGCGTTCAATTGATGACGATACTATTCAGTATTAGCACCCTCCACGATAAACATATGTCTTTTTGTAGTTTGTTCTGCATAAGACCAAGCTTTTAAATAATCTTCTGAGTCATGACAAGATATGGCCTTATCATAACTGGGAAATTCCCAAATGACGGTCCTTAATATTTTGTCACCACTATAATATTTTAGTTTGCCTCCTCTAACTACAGGAGAACCACCAAATTTTTTTATAACTGGTATCGCATTTTCACCATATTTTTTTAGGTTATCTTGGTCTAAAATCTCTGTATACAAACTCACCCAATATGCCTTCATATTTACCTCTTTTCTAAGTTATTCCATTCCTTCAAATATCATATGTTCTCTAATTACATTGTCTTTAAGGTATGTTCTTGCCTCAACATATTCCTCAGAATCGTAGCATTTTTCAGCAGTTTCCACATCTGGGAACTCTGCAAGTGCTATTCTAACCATTTCTCTACCCTCAAGTGCAATGTTATTAGCACTCCGAGCTAAAATTTTTCCAGAATGTTTTAATACAGCTTCCTTTGCTTTATCTGCATATTTTTTCATTCTTTCAGGGTCTTTAATTTCACTGTAAGTTGCAATCCAGTAACCTTTCATAATTCTCCTTTTTAATTTTTTTTTTTTATGTTACCAAATTTTATGGCAGAAAAATTAATAATCAATTATGAAGATTATAAATTAGCAGTTGAAAAGTTAGCTCTTACAATTGAAAAAAATTACAAACCATCTGTTTTAGTCGGAATAATGAGGGGAGCAGCACCTATAATTGATATGCTATCAAGAATATTTAAATTGCCCACTGCTTATGTTGTTATTCAAAGTTATTCTGGAGAAACTGTAGAAAATAAACAGGGCGAACTTATTTTTGCAAGAGACATAAGCTCAATTGCTAAAAATGAAGACTTTAAAAATGTTTTATTAGTCGATGATTTATCTGATACTGGACTTACATTAAATGAAAGTATTAAATGGTTAAAAAATTACGCTCCAGTAAAAAACTATATTCAAGAAATAAAAACAGCTTGTCTTTGGAAAAAAAAGTCTTCTTCTTTTACCCCAGATTTTTGCCCGATTTTGTTAGATGGTGATCCGTGGATAGTTCAACCATCAGAATATTATGATGAAATAGACATAAACGGTTTAAAGAAAAAACACTCATAAAAAGGCCAACCATTCAAGTTGGCCTTCTTAATTTTTTCTATAAAAATTATTTCGGAATATCTCCCTCAACACCTTTAACATAAACATTCATTCCTAATAACATTCCGTCGTCAGCAACTTTTCCTTCTGCAACAAGTATGTTACCTTTTTGATCGTATATTGGACCTGTGAAAGAGTGAATTTTTCCTGATGCTAGATCTTTTTGAAGCTGTTCTGCTTCTTTAACAAGATCAGCACCCATTTCTTTATTGTATGGTGACATCGCAACCATACCTTCTTTTAATCCATGCCAAGTATCTTGTTGACTCCATTTTCCATCTCTTGCGGCAATCGCTCTTTCAACATAATAAGGAGCCCAATCGTCAATAATTGATGTTAAAATTGATTTTGGAGCAAATCTCTGCATATCACTTGCCTGTCCAAATGACCAAATTCCTGCCTTCTCTGCAGTTTGGACTGGTGCTGTACTATCTGTATGTTGCATTATTATGTCTGCACCTTGATCAATTAATGCTTGCGCCGCTTCTGCTTCTTTACCTGGATCATACCAACTAAATACCCAAACTATTTTTGTTTTGATGTTAGGATTGACCTTTTGAGCAGCTAAAGTCATAGCGTTTATTCCTCTTATAACTTCAGGAATAGGAAATGATGCTATGTAGCCAATAGTGTTAGTTTTTGTTAATTTTCCAGCAATATGCCCCAAAATAGTTCTTCCTTGATAAAATCTAGCAGAATAAGTTGAAACATTAGAGTGTTCTCTCTTGTATCCAGTTGCATGCTCAAATTTTACGTTCGGAAAGTCTTTGGCGACTTTATTGGTCGCATCCATATAGCCAAAGCTTGTTGTAAATATTAGGTCATGGCCTGATTGAGCTAACTGTCTAATTACTCTCTCTGCATCTGCACCATATTTAACACTTTCCACATAAGTAGTTTTTATTCCAGCAGCTTCTACAGCTTTTCTTCCTTCATCATGTTGGTATGTCCAACCATGGTCTCCTGTTGGACCGATATAAACGAATCCAACCTTAAATTCTGCTTTTGCACTAATACTAAAAGTAATTAAAAAAATTGCAGAAATTAAGTATCTAAAAAAGTTTTTGTACATTTGATTTCCCCTCTAAATTTTTTTTATGATATTTTTAAGTTAATCAAAAATAAAAAAAAAAAAATGTTTATTTTCGAATAGCTAACATTACTTTTCTTTATAGAATATTCTTCCTAAAGAAGTTGGGGTGTTTAGTTTTATTTTTCTACTATCACGGGAGATTACAACTAAAACTATTATTGTCATCAGGTAAGGTAGTGCAATTAAAAATTGAACTGGAATTCTAAATCCAACAGCCTGCATATGCAATTGTAATATTGATATTCCGCCAAAAATTATTGCACCAATTAAAACTTTTATCGGACTCCAGGTTGCAAATACGACTAACGCTAAAGCTATCCATCCTCTTCCGGCTGTCATATTTTCAATCCACTGAGGAGTGTATATTAAAGATAGATAAGCTCCAGCTAAACCACACATGCCTCCCCCATAAAGAATACAACAATATCTAACCAAAATTACATTAATACCTTGGTTTGATGCTGAAATAGGCGAGTCACCGACAGCTCTAACAACAAGACCTAACTTGGTTTTTTTTAAAAAATAATTTGTTAAAAACGGCAAGACAAACGCGAAATATAAAATTATTGAATGTCCAAATAATATTGGACCAAAAAAAGGAATACTTTCTCTTAAACTCGAAAATAAAATTGGAAAATCTTTCCCAGGAATACCAACAAAATCTTTTCCCAGCATTGCTGAAAGACCAATACCAAAAATTGTTAATGCCAGACCTGTTGCAACATGGTTCGTGAGAAGAGATTGAGTCAAAAATCCAAAGATGAGTGATATTATAACCCCAGATAACATAGAACCAATTATTGCTATAAATAGGTTGTCTGTTATTACCATCAAAGCAAATCCGGATATTGCTCCGATTATCATCATTCCTTCGACACCTAAATTTAAAACACCCGATCTTTCAGTAATTAATTCACCTGATGCAGCAAGTATTAATGGCACTGATGAAGCCATAATTGATCCTATTAGAATACCTATAAAACTAATGTCCAAGCTCATTTTTTTTTAAATTTAGAAATTTAATCTTGAAAAATAGTAAATAATCAGATGCGAGTAAGAAAAATAAGATCATACCCTGAAATACTTGACCAGTGTATTGAGGTATTTGTAAAAAAATTTGAGCCGTTTCTGCACCTAAATAAGTCAAAGAAACTACTAGTGACGCAAATATTATACCAAATGGATTAAGACGACCTAAAAAAGCAACAATAATCGCTGTAAAACCATAATCTGGAGATATCATTCTATGTAGTTGTCCAATAGGCCCGGTAATTTCCCCAACACCAGCCAATCCCGCGCAAGCGCCACTAATCATGAAAACAATCAAAATCATAGTCTTTCCTTTAAAACCAGCATATTTTGCAGTTTTTAAACTTAGACCAGACACTTTAATCTGAAAGCCTAAATAAGTTTTATAGAGAACAAACCAACCAACGAGAACTGCTGCAAGAGCGATAAATATTCCTGCATGAATTCTTAAACTCTCAAATAACAGTGGCATTCTAGCAGAGTCGCTAAATTGTCTTGTTTCAGGAAAATTAAATCCCTCTGGATTACTCCATGGACCAACTACTAAGTAATCTAAAATTAACTTTGAGACATAAACCAACATCAGACTGACTAAAATTTCGTTAGTATTAAAATAAGTTTTAAGAATTGCAGGAATTAGTGCAAAAATCATTCCTCCAATTGCTCCAGCAATAATAATTAAGGGCAATATATAAAATCCTTCTTGATTATAAAATAAGAGAGCAACTCCACCTCCTACAATTGCTCCAAAAGTTAATTGTCCTTCAGCGCCAATATTCCAATTATTGCTTTTGAAACAAAATGATAAACCAATGGCAATTAAACATAATGGAGTTGCTTTTAGTAATAATTCACTAAAACCATATAAATTTGAAATAGGAGTTATAAAATAAAACTTAAGTGCTTCAATTGGATTAAAACCCAAAGTATAGAAAATAATACCGCCACCTACAATTGTTAAGATGATTGCAATAAATGGTGTCAAAAAATACAATGTTGTTGGAACATCATTTCTTTTTTCAATTTTAATCAATAGATCCTCCACCCATTAGAATTCCCAATTTTTCTGGGGTCACCTCGTCTGAAGGCATTATTTTTGAAAGTTTTCCTTTATAAATAACTGCAATTCTATCGCTAAGTTTTAATAATTCCTCCGTATCTGTAGAAATTAAAATCGTAGATTTTTCTTGATCATTAATTTTTATTAGTGTTTCATGAATATAATTGATTGCACCTACATCGAGTCCCCAAGTTGGATTGTAACAAATTAATAACTCCGGGGCTGTAATTAATTCTCTTCCTAAAATAAGTTTTTGCAAATTTCCACCTGATAGAAATTGACTTTTTAATTCTACATTGTCAGTATTTACTGAGAAATCAGATAGTATTTTCTTTGAATGTTCTTTAATTTTACCTTCATTTACCAAACCTTTTTCAAAAAAATTTGATGATTTGAAATTATTTAAAGCTACATTCTCGTAAATTTTCAATTCAGGTACAGCTGCTTGAGATATTCTATCTTCAGGAGAAAAAGCCATTAAATACTCTCGTCGTTGCTTTGGATTTAGTTTAGCAATTTCTTTATTTCGAAAAATGATTGATGTATTAGGTGTAATTATTTCCCCACTCAAAATTTGAAAGAGTTCGTTTTGACCATTGCCTGAAATACCCGCTATACCTAAACATTCTCCTTTCTTTACAGAAAAATTTAGATTTACTAAATTTGTTTCAAAAGGATCATCGCTATAAAAATTTAAATGTTTTACTTTAAATATCTCATCTTTATTTTTGGAAATATTAATTTTTTTCTTAATTTTCGCTAGTTTTTGACCAACCATCTTATTTGCGAGAGTTTCAACTTTTTCATTTTGTGTTTGGCTAACAGATACAACCTTACCTTTTCGCATTACTGCAACCTCATCACATAAAGACAAAACTTCTTTTAACTTGTGGGTTATGTAAATAATTAATATTCCTTCATCGCAGAATTTTTTTAAAGATATAAATAATTCCTCTGTTTCCTGCTCAGTCAAAACAGATGTGGGCTCGTCCATAATTAGAACTTTAGGGCTTCTTAAGAGACATCTTATAATCTCAACTTTTTGCTTTTGCCCTGCTGATAAATTTAATACAGGAACATCAAGGTCAATATTAAAGTTATATTTTTTTAATATTTCATTTATTCTTACCCTTAAACTTTTGTTATCTTCAGTTGCATCTATACTTAAGTTTTCAAATACTGATAAAGTTTCAAATAAATTGAAATGCTGAAAAACCATTCCAATTTTATTTTTTTTGGCATCGAGTGGAGAACTTAATTTTAAATTTTTTTCATTTAAAAAAACCTCACCATTATCTGGGCTTATTACACCAGACAAAATTTTTACCAATGTAGATTTTCCAGCTCCGTTTTCTCCTAATAGTGCGTATATTTTTCCACTTTTAAATTGAAGAGATACATTATCATTAGCTATACATCCTGGATATATTTTTGATATATTTGATATTCTTAAGTCTGTTGCCATAGCATTTCTTTAATATAATAAATCAATAACTCAATAATCTTTAAAATTTCCTATCTTTTCAAATTTGTATTAAATTCAAACAATTTAATGAAAGTTTTGAACAAATTGTTAACATAATTCAACTTTAGGTATGTATTAATGATTATTGCTTTTAAAAATTATACTTTACCAAAAAAATTTATTGCTCTGTTTATCACATTAACAATAATTTTTTTAACTGGATGCCAAACAATTAAAAAGAAATCTGATGAAGTGGCTGAAAAAGAGAATGAAAAATTTGGTCAATTCGTTGGAAAAGAAGTTAATGAGATGAGATTAGAATTGGGCTCACCTTCAGAAGATTTTGTCAATGAACTTGGAAATGAAATGCTTATCTACAAAACAAAAAAATATGGAATTCCTTGTGAAAGAAAATTTGAGGTGAATGCCTCAGGGATTATTATCGGATTTAGCTCTAGCGGATGTATTTAGTCTTGTGGGGACTAGCCCCACAAGCAAGGTACTTATTTAATTTCAATAAGTTTCTTTTTTTTATGTTCCGGGATAATCCTTTCACATGCAATTGTTAAAAGACCATCTTTTAACTCTGCACCATTCACTTTTACATCATCAGCAATTGTAAATGATCTCGCAAATTGTCTTTGCGATATACCTTTGTGGATTATCTCTCCATCTTGGTTTTTGTTTTCACTTCTATCAACTTGTTTAGTTCTAACAGTTAATAGGTTATCTTCAAACTCTACCTCAACATCTTTTTTGTTAAAGCCAGCTAAAGCAACCTCTATTGAGTAGTTATCTTTGCCAGTTCTTCTTATGTTGTAGGGTGGGTAGTTTGATTGCATACTTAAACCACCATTGCCCAACATGCTTTCGAATTGATCAAACATATCGTCAAAACCAATTGAGAAAGGCCGAAGTGAGTTGAAAATTGATAGGTCCTTACTTGTCATATTATCCTCCTTTAATTAAGCAAGTTTATTTATTGCTAGCCCCATTAGGCGACTAACAATACTAATATGGTAATTAATTTTGATATTTCAAGATCAAGTGTTTAATTTTCCAGCTATTTTCAAAGCGAACGCGTAGTCAACTGCAATCTCCTCAATTGCTCCATCTCTTCCAGATTTTCCTCCATGACCTGCATTCATTTCTGTTTTTAGTAAAAGTAAATTGTTATCCGTTTTGTAATCCCTTAATTTTGCAGTAAATTTTGCTGGCTCATCAAATAATACCCTGTTATCACTTAGACTTGTTGTTATCAAAATGTTTGGGTAATCCATCTTTTTAATATTGTTATAAGGTGCATATGAAAATATGTAATCAAAGTGTTCTTTTTTATCTTTAGCATTTCCAAATTCATCAAATTCGCCGACTGTTAATGGTAACGAATGGTCTAAGTTCGTGGTCAACGAGTCAACGAAAGGAACAGCCATAACAATACCCAAAAATAATTCAGGCGCTTGGTTAACAACGGCTCCCATTAAAAGACCTCCAGCAGATCCACCCATTCCAATAATATTACCTTTAGACGTAAACTTTTTTTCAATTAAAAATTTTGCAGAAGCAATGTAATCCTCAAAAGTATTTTTCTTGTTTAATAACTTTCCTTCTTTCCACCATTTCATTCCTTTTTCCATACCGCCTCTAATATGAGAAGTTACCCATATAATATCTCGCTCTATTAAACTTATTCTGGTTGAAGAAAAACTTGGTGACATAGAACTACCGTAAGATCCATACCCATATAATAATAATTTTGCAGATCCATCTAATTTAGTTTTTTTATGTCTTGTTATAGTTATAGGAACCATTCTTCCGTCATGAGAGGTACACTCTAATCTTTCAACTATGTAGTCATCAGAATTATGGCCACTAGGAATCTCTTGTTCTTTAACTAATTTTTTCTCCTTTGTTTTAAGATTGTATAGGTAAGTCCTTCCAGGAGTTTTTGGTGATGAATATGATAAATAAACGGTATCAGTGTTTCTATCTCTTTGGGTTAATGACACACCAGGAACAATAACTTTTTCATCTGAAAAAAATATTTCTTCTTCTTCATCATTTTTTGGATTTCTTAATATTAATTTTGATAATGCGTTAGAAGTTTCAGATCTTATAATCCAATCATTTAAAAAAATTAATCCTCCAATTAAAACCTCTTCTCGCGCAGGTATAAATGTTTCCCACTCCTTTTTTTCTAAATCATTTGTCTTTTCGATCTTAAAATCTTCTGCATCTTCATTTGTATGTTTATAGAAATTACCATTCCATGAATTAACAGAGTATATTATCCCTCTTTTTCTTTTATCAATTAGTTTTGGTTTTGGAATTATTTCATCTGCTTTAAAATAATACTGTTCGGACGTATTATGATCAGATGACGTAATAAAAAAATACTTTTCGTCAGAGCTAAGACCTATCCCTACAGTAAATGCTTCACTTTCTTCCTTAAATATAAGAATATCTTTACTAGTAGGAGTTCCAATTTCATGCCTGTAAATTTCTCTTGGTCTGTGATTGTCATCAAGCTTAGAGTAAAAAATATATTTGTCATCTAAGCTAAATGTTATTCCACCACTTGTATTTTCAATTTTTTCACCAACTTGCTCTCGACTTTTAATATCTCTTATATGTATGGTGTAATATTCAGATCCTTTTAAATCTAATGAATAAGCTAGTAATTTATCATTATAGCTAACTTCTAAGTCTCCAAGCCCAAAATATTCTGTTTTAATCTTTTCTTTTTCTAAATCACCATTCCAAATTTCTTCTATTTCATTAGAATCAATTTTTTTTCTTAACTTTATAGAATAATTTCCTTTTGTTGTTGTTTTTGTCCAGTAACTATATCTTACATCTTTAAAAGGAAGAGACTCATCATCAAGTTTAATTCTTCCTTTAATCTCATCGAATAAAACTTTTTGAATTTCTTTTGTATCTGACATTTGATGACTAAAATAATCATTTTCATCTTCAAGATATTTTCTCACCTCTGGCAATAATTTTGTACTATCTTTCAATACTTCAAGTATATTTTCCTGATGTATCCAACTATAATCATCTTCCCAAGTTACGTTGTGACAAGATTTTAATTCTGGTTTTTTTTTAAGCTGTGGTATTTTCATTTAAATTTAATTAATTTATGAATATTTTTTTTGCAATACTAATAATCTTTATAATTCTTTATATTTTACTCAATTGGTTTGCCAAAACCTCAACAAAAAAAATATCAAAATTTGTAAGAACATTTATTATAATTTCTTCAATATTGTTAGCGGTAATAATGGCATATGCAGGAAGATATATATTTTCCTTACCCTTTATGTTGGCTATTTTGCCTTTAATTAAAACGAAAGCAGGTATTTCTTTATTTCAGATATTTAGATTATGGGGACTTTTTAGAGTTTTAAAAAATTCTGGCAGATTTAATTTTAATCAATTTAATCAAAATATGTCATCTCAGAATATGAGTTTAGATGAAGCATATAGAATTTTAAATTTAGATCCCAAAAAAAAATATACAAAAGATGAGGTGATGAATTCTTATAAAAAAATTATGAAAAAAATTCATCCAGATAGAAGTCCAGAATTAAATAATATTGCTACTTTAGTGAACCAAGCCAAAGACACAGTCTTAAAATCGGTTGTTTAAGTATAACTTAGTATTGATTTATACACTTGTTCGACCTTAATTAAATTTGGATCAATTTCACTTCCATGTGTAATATTATTAACATCATATCCTTCAGGAATAATTCTAATATGATTAGGAGTATAATCCGTATATGCTTTTGGTGAGTCTAATAAAATCACAAGGCTTGGTTTGCCAGATTGTGATGAAATATGTGAACCAAATGAATCATTCCCCACATACATATCTGCAGAAGCTATAAAAGGTATTACTTCTGAGATATTTTTGTTACTAAGATCTGTAATATTATCTCCTTCAACCTTATCCATTATTTCTTTAGCAATTAATTTTTCATTAGGACCACACAAAATAAAAAAATTAAATTTATTTAGTTTATTTAACTCATTTATTAGATTTGAGTAATTATCAGTGCCCCATTTTGTTGTTGGACCTGAAGATCCAGCTCCTATTACAATGTTAAATTTTGATTTATCAAAATAAGTTGAGACACTTTTAAGTTTATTTTCATTTATGTGAATTCTTGTGTATGTTTGACATTTCTCTATGTTTAATACACTCGCAGTAAACTTTTGTGCTGTGTTGATTAAATGAAGATTTTTCTTTTTAAATAAAGGATAGTGATAAATATCTTTTATTCCAGCTAACTTACACGCGATGAATATTCTAGGACTTGGATAATAAATAAATATTTTATCAAAATTGTATTTTTTTAATTCCGATGAAAAACTAAATATATTTTTAAATTTATTATATTTTTTATCTATTAGTATGACTTCTTTAATTTTAGGATCATCCTCCAATGCATCCGACAAATTATTGCATAATGTAAAAACTGTTATAGGTCCAAACTTTTCAGATAACTGATGCACATAACTTAGATGTAACAAATTTGCTCCAAGACCTATATAGCTAAGATAAACACAAACTTTCATAAGTATTTAGAATATATTTTTTTATTATTTTTTTCTTAAATCTATTCTATAATTATAGTCATATAATTAAGTTATGATTAATGGAATATATGCAGCTACATTGTCAGTATTAGATAAAAGTCTGGCGTTAAATAGTGAAAAAACGATTAAATATGCTGAAAATCTAATCGACAAAGGTTGCCATGGAGTAGTTTTTTTTGGAAGTACTGGACAATCACAACTCATATCTCTTTCGGAAAAAATTCAATTAATCAATTTGTTACCAAAAAGTAATTATAGGGACAAATTTATAATTGGAACCGGTCTTAATTCGCTAGTTGATAATATTAATTTGATAAAAATAGCCAAATCAAATGGGTTTAATAAATTTCTAATTATGCCCCCTGCCTATTATAAGTATAGCGATCACGATGTGATTAATTTTTACTCAAGAATAATAGATGAAATTAATGAATGTAAAATAATTTTATATAATTTCGAAAAACTCTCAGGATATAAATTTAGTATTGATTGTATTGAAGAGCTAGTAAAAAAATTTCCAAGTCAAATAGTTGGAGTAAAAGACAGTTCTTATAATTTGTATGAAAATTTGAAAATAGATAATTTTTCAGTAATGCCAGGTTCAGAGTCAAAATTATTGAAAGGACTTGAATTAGGTTGCTCTGGAATAATTACAGCAACAACAAATGTTACTTCAGTTTTAGCAAGAGATGTTTACGATAAATTTCAAAATGGATCAGATCAATCTTCAAACGAAAAATTGTGTTTAGTAAGAAGCATTTTCGATAAATTTAATTTAATCTCTGGATTACATACTTTTATGGCGCAAATTGATCAGGACTACCAGAATTTAATTCCACCATTGAAGTTATTAAATGAAAACGAAAAAAAAATATTTTTTGATGAACTTCAAAAGCTTGATTTTGACTTTAAGCACTTAAAAGCAGCATAATGAAACTTATAAATTTTTTAAATGATTTATTCAAAGAAGATGGCTTTATCTTAATAGATTATAATTCTAACAGATATGTTATAGGAAAGCCTTTGAATGAAATTCCTATAGAATTACAATTGTTAGACAAAAGTTTGCATAAAAAATTACTTTTCCATCCTGATTTATATTTTGGTGAAGCATATACCAATGGCTCTTTAAGATTAAAAAATGGAACCTTGACGGAATTTCTTGATATAGCTTTTAAAAATATTGGAAGAGCAGATATTAATATTTATGGAAAGACATTAAATAAAATAAAGGGAACTTTAAAATATTTAACAAGTTTTAATAAAATTGTTAAATCTAAACAAAATGTTGCACACCATTATGATATTTCAGAAAAATTATATGATTTATTTCTTGATAAAAAAAGACAATATTCATGTGCATACTTCAAAAATGAGAATGATACCTTGGAAACTGCTCAAGAAAATAAAATTGATCACATAATTAAAAAACTTCATATACAACCTAACCAAAAAGTTTTAGATATTGGATCTGGTTGGGGAACACTTGCAATTGACATTGCAAAAAAAACAAAAGCTTCAGTTACCGGAATTACACTTTCAGAAAATCAATTTAAATATAGCCAAGAAAAAGCCAAAGAATTAAATTTAGATAATCAAGTTGAATTTAAATTAATAGATTACAGACAATTGAATGAAAAATTTGATAGGATAGTTAGTGTTGGAATGTTTGAACATGTTGGAAAAAAATTCTATCAAACCTATTTTAATAGAGTGTCTCAAATGTTAAAAAAGGATGGAGTGGCTTTGATACACACAATTGGATCAAATCTACCACCTAGAGACCCACAGCCTTGGATAACAAAATATATATTTCCTGGTGGATATACCCCTAGTTTAAGCGAAATAGCGAGGCCAATAGAGGATTCTGGACTTATAGCTACAGATATAGAGATTTTAAGGATGCACTATGCTCACACATTAAGAAATTGGAGAGAAAGATTTCTATCAAAAAAAGATCAAGTTTTAGAAATGTTTGATGAAAAATTTTTAAGGATGTGGGAATTTTATCTTACAAGTTGTGAAATGGCTTTTAAATGGGGAGATCAAGTTGTATTTCAACTTCAGCTAACTAAAGATATTAGATCTGTTCCTAATACTAGAGACTATATTTATTAAAAATTAGCTGATAAAGCTGTATTTCTTAAATGAAAAAAAAGAAAAAAAAACCTAAAAAAAAAAATTTAAAAACAAAGGTTAAAAAATCAAAAAATAAATCCAAGTCAAAAATAAAGAAAAAAAGACCAAAATTAAAAAAAAAAATAACAAAAAGATTAAATCGAAGAAAAAAAATAAAAAAAGTTAAGTTAAAGACAAGTACCGAAAAGGGTATTATTTCAAGAACGGTCAGGCTTGAGGAAGATTTAAAAAATAAGTTTTCTTTCAAATTTAGTTTTAATTTATTAGCAATTGATAAATTAATACAAAAATTTTTTCAAAGTATAGAATTTAGATTAATTCGTTTTAAAGAAATAAGAGCTGAGGAAAAAAGGCAAATTGAACTTGAGAAAATTGAGCAAGCAGAAAAGGAAAAAATCGAAATTGAAAAACAGAAGAAAGCAGATGAGTTAGCTTTTCTAAAAGAAAAAGAAGTCCAGTTAAAACAAGAACAAAAATTAGAAAGAGAAAGAGCAAAAGATATAAAATTATTCTTAAGAAAAGAACAGGCTATACTAAGAAAAGAGCAGGCGGAGAGACAAAAGAAATTTTTACAAGAATTAAAATTAGAAAAGCAAATAGAAAAGTTTAGAATAAGAGAGGTAAAAGAATTAGAACAACTAGAAAAATTAGCGTTAAGAGAAAAGAGAGAGGATTATTCAGGATTACAAGAGCGTATCGAAAAACTAAAATTAAAATATCAACAAATAAGAGATCAGAAAATAAGAGAACGAGTTGAAGCGTTAGGCGTAGAAACACAAGAAGGAGACGATAGAGCAAAATTACTTCAAAGAGAAAGGGATTATACTTTAGCTAGGCAAAAAATTGAGTTTGCACTTGAAAGCTTTTACAGAAGTGCGAATAGTTTAGTTTTTCAACTTAATAAAAGATATATAACTAAACATATGTCTATCTTGAGATGCATAGACAGAAGATTCGAAACTGGAGAGATATTTATAAAATGGGATGAGACAATTGATGACGAGTGGTTAATACTAATTTATATTAAAAATAATTCTCCAGATGAAGGTATAGTCATTGAAGATAAAACAAATGAAGAAAAAAATATTTCACATGAATTTAAACCAAGCGAAATTTTTAAAGCCTCAGATTTAATGGTAGATTCATTAACCCAGCTGATTGCAAAAAAAAGATCTAAGAACAATTAAATTTGTTGGTCTTTGATAATTTTTTCTATTAACTTTATATTTTCTCCACTTTTGATTAATGGATAAATAGATTTTGCTTTTCTCAAGTCATCAACTGCTTTTTCATATTCCTTTAAGCTTAAGTATATTTGCGCTCGTCCTGATAATGCTCCAAAATGTCTTGGCTCTAGATCTAAAACTTGTTCAATATCATCTAACGATTTCTCATAATCCCCCAATATAAATAGTAATGTTGCTCTCTTATTCCAACCCTCCGCCCATTTTGGGTCCTCATTAATCACATCTGTAAATAGTTTTAATGCCATTCTATACTGCTGATGGTACATGGAATAAGTTCCGTTCTCTAATTTGTTCGTCAGATAATCATTGTTTGGGTGTCTTGTCCATTTATTCCAAATTTGATCCTCTAGCTTTTCTGCTTGTTGTAAATTTTTTGCATTAAGCAATTCTTTAAACAATATATTTAAATTGTCTGAATACACATTATTTGTACTTACAAATAAAAATATAATTATAAAACTTACATATTTTTTAATCACTGACATATACAGATACTCCTCTAGAATTAATGTCTACATCAAATTTTTTATGCAATGGTGGAAAAGCTCTTTGAGAACAATCTAGTCTATCACAAGTTCTACATGAAACCCCTACAGGTATCTCTGATTTTTTGTCATTCAAATCTAAGTTTTCCGTATAAACAAAATCTCTTGCATATTTGGCTTCACATCCAAGTCCAATAGATAACATACTTTTTTTTTGTCCATATCTTCCTATACCTTTTTCAACAGTTCTTGCTATACATACATACTTTTCACCATTAGTCATTTTACTCACTGCAGCCTGTATAACACCAGGTCTAGAAAAAGCTGAATATACATTCCATCGAGGACAAGCACCACCATATCGTGGTATTTCTATACCTGACAATGAAAATCTTTTTGAAATATTACCAGCTACATCAACTCTCAAAAAATGAAATGGAACCCCAGGTAATTTTGGATCATTCAAGCATGTTACTCTATGTGTGACTTGTTCGAACGAAGTTGCAAAAGTATTTTGCAATAACTCTAAATCATATTTAAGTTTTTTACATTCATAATGAAATAATTTATAGGGCATTAAAATCGCTGCACCACAATAATTTAATAAAGCAACTTTTGTTAATTTTTTCGATTCTTCATTTGGATAATTAAAAGTATCAAGATAAGAATTTATTATGTCACTAGCCCCCTCTTGTGCAATTTGAGCTGCAGCATGTAATTTCTTTGTTTCTAAAGACAAATAATCAGACAATAGCAACTTTCTATTTTTGTTATCATAAATTTTTGAAAAGGGTTTTCCTTCCTCAGGAATTATATCTTGTACTTCAATTTTATACTCTGATTTTAAATAATCACATAAAGCAATATATCTTGTTCTATTATTTTGTTTTATTTGTTCAAAGATTTGATTTGCAAATTCCTCTAGTTTTGGAAAAAAATTTCTATTTTCTTGCAAAAAATCTGAAATTACTTCTCCAGGAAATGAGTTTTTTCTATTATCAACAATTTTTCCTGAAAGTTTTTCAATTTTGTTAACCAATTCATGATCTTTTTTTTTCAAAATGTCTCCTAATCTTATTAGAGCTTTACCAATTTTTGGATTACTATTTGCTAGATCTTTAACTTCTGGACCAACTATATCCAAATCTTCAAAAAGTTGATCATCAAGCAATTCTGAAATTGTGTTGACCATATTGATATCTGATTTATTTGTTAGATCGCTAATGTTGATGCTTAACTCCTCACAAATTTTTAAAAGTAATTCCCCGTCAATTTTTCTTTTACCACCCTCGATTAAAGCTAAATAACTTGGTGAAATGTTAAGTTGTGAGGCTAGTTTGTTTGCCTGCATACCTAGCTGTCTTCTAAAAGCTTTTATTTTTGGACCAATGTTTAATTCTACTTGACTCATTTACTATTTGTAAACTTTGTAAATTATTATTTACAAAAAATTTATTGTATTTACAGGAATTTTAACATTTTTAGTGGATTTTGTAAATATTGTAAATTATAAAGTTTACATGGACAAAAATACTATAAAAAACATTGAAACTAGTTCTCAAACTACAAATCACCAAGAGCACCAAGAGCATAGAAGCAGAGGGGTTTATTTAAGAGATGACCACTGCGATTGGGGATCAAGTGGAATGAATGAGTTTACAGAAGAATATAACGAAAAGTAAAAAGAATTAGTTTTTTTAAAGGGGGAATAATGTCAGCCGAGAAAATCTCGTACGAGTTGAAAAGATTTGCAGGAATACAAAGGGATTATAAGCCAGATGAAGTAGAAAGGCTAAGAGGATCTATTAGAATTGAGTATTCAATGTGTAAACAGCAATCTCAAAAACTCTGGAGATTGTTGAATACAGAGCCATATGTAAACACACTTGGTTCTTTATCAGGAAATCAAGCTGTTCAACATGCAAAAGCAGGTTTAAAAGCGATCTATTTAAGTGGTTGGCAAGTTGCAGCAGACGCAAACAGTGCTGGTGAAATGTATCCTGATCAATCTTTATATCCTTACGACAGCGCACCTAAATTAGTTGAGTCTATGAATAATTCTTTAATTAGAGCTGATCAAATTCAGCATATGGAAATAGCTGATGGAGATATGAATAGCAGCGAAAGAACTGATTACATGTTGCCAATTATTGCAGATGGTGAAGCAGGATTTGGCGGGCCGTTAAATGTATTTGAGCTAACAAAAAAATTTATAAAAGCTGGCGCAGCCGGAGTTCATTTTGAAGACCAACTAGCTAGTGAAAAAAAATGTGGACATATGGGTGGTAAGGTACTTGTTCCTACTGGAACCATGGTCCGAAATCTAAAAGCAGCAAGATTGGCAGCTGATATTGCCGACGTTCCTCTCATTATTCTTGCAAGAACAGATGCCAACGCTGCGAAACTAATAACAAACGATTTTGATGAAAATGACAAACCGTTTTTAACTGGAGAAAGATCACCTGAAGGCTTTTATTATGTAAAAGATGGTATTGATCAAGCAATCTCAAGAGGATTAGCTTATGCACCTTACGCAGATTTAATATGGTGTGAAACTGCAACACCTAATTTAGAAGAAGCCAAAAAGTTTGCTGATGCAATACATGCAAAATTTCCTGGAAAGATGTTGGCTTATAATTGCTCTCCATCATTTAATTGGAAGAAACATTTATCTGATGATGAGATTGCAACATTTCAAACTAAAATTGGAATGATGGGATATAAATTTCAATTTATAACTTTAGCAGGTTTCCATACGCAAAATATTGCTATTTTCGAGCTTGCAGAAAAGTATAAAAAGGAAGGTATGACTGCTTACTCTAGAATACAACAAAGTGAATTTGCTAGAGAAAAAGATGGATATACCAGTGTTAAACATCAACGAGAAGTTGGCACTTCTTATTTTGATGCAGTTTCCAATACAATAAGTTCCGGAAAGAGCTCCACAACAGCAATGGAAGGCTCGACAGAATCTGAGCAATTTTAATTACTCTTTAGCTTTTGGATTTGATCCCATGCTGAATTAATAGCTCTCATTTTCTTTTTACTTTCCTCAATAACTTCCTGAGGAACTCCTTTACTTAGAAGTAAGTCAGGATGATGTTCTTTACTTAATTTTAAATATCTTTTTCTAATATCTGTAAGATTATCATTAGGTTTGCTCTCTAATACCACGTATGGATTGAGTTTATCTGATGATTTCCTACCCTCAACTATTCCATTGAACTGAGCATCACTAAGACCAAATAATTGGGAAACATGTTGTATCATTCTAAATTCTTGATCACTTATATTTCCATCAGCTTCTGCAATATAAAATAATATATTAATGACTTCTTCCAACACATTTATATTTCCTTGATAGATCTGAGCTATTTGTTTTGCATATGGTTCGTAACCAGTGCTTTCTTCTTTAGCTTTATTAAAAATTTTTCCAACTTGATCTAATTCATGTTCTGGAATTTTGAGTTTATCTTTTACCGCTATTAATTCCTCTCTACTAACCTGACCGTCTGCTTTACTCAGTTTAGCTGATAAAACTATAAGAGCTAATGCAAAAACTTGTTGAGGTTGTGCAAATGATTTAAATGTTGATCTTGATCTTGATACTTTTCCACCAATTAAGGAACCCAATAGCATCCCAAACGGTCCTCCTAAAGAAAAACCGATCATCCCACCAATTAAACTTCCCCAGATAGACATATAAAAAAAATTTAATATAATTTAATATATTTATGTTCTCAACTTTTTTAGCTTTAACATTTTTATTCTTAATGTTTATGTGGTCATTGGCCTGGGTAAATTATTATAATAAACTAGATAAAAGATTTGGTTCGTCTTTATGGAGATGGAGTTATGACTATCCAGTGCCAGGTGATAGAGACATTTCTTTTCTTGATGATAAAAAATTTGTTATTTTAAGAAGAAAGAGAAATAGAGCAGTTACAGTTATGTATTTTATTTTATTTTTCTCTTTTTTTATATTTTTATCTTTTATAACCCAGATTTTATACGCTATTCAACATTAGTTTAGTTGGTGTTTATTTTTTAAATACAAAAAGAATGCTACAATTTCATATCCAACATAAAATAACTGGTAAATGACAGGGAGTTTAAAAAATTTATAAAGAAACTTGTATTTTGGAATACTTTTCCAAATAAGTAAAAAAGCATCAATACCCACATAGATTTTTCCATCTTGTTCTACATGAAGTCTTCTTAGAAGATCTTTATCAGTTTTTTTTGTTTCTAATTCAGCATTTTTATTTTTAGTTATGTCTATCCAATTCAAATTTTCTATGTTTTCTTTTTTATAAATATTAATTTCTGCTCTGCAGATTTTGCATGAATTGTTAAAAAAAACCTTCATAATTAAACTATATTTGAATATTTTATTTTTACAAATGTGCCAAATAAGCAGTTGATATATTAATAATCACTACTACATTCTTCGGATGTCAAATTTCTTCAAAGAAACAGATATAGATACATCACAAGCTGAAGCAATTGTTACTGAAACCTTAAAAAACTGTGATGACGGAGAATTATATTTAGAAAATCATAAATCTGAGTCTATTGTTTTAGATGATAATAAAATAAAGAGTTCAACTTATAATTCTGATCAAGGATATGGTTTTAGAGCTGTTACAGGCGAAGTTGTTGCATACTCTCATTCTAATGATATTTCAAAAGAGTCACTAAGAAAATCAAGCGATAATTTAAAAGATACGTTAAAGTCAAAAAAAGGAACCTACAACCATGAAATTCCTAAAACTAACAGCAAATATTACGAAAATATTAATCCTATTGAAAGCAAGACTTTCGATTCAAAGATAGATTTGCTGAAAAGTGTTAATAACTATTTAAGATCAAAAGGCTCAATTGTAAATCAAGTAACTGCAAATTTTTTAGGTGAACATAAATCAATAGAAATTATTAGGTCTGATAATCAAATTTTGAAAGATGATAGACCACTAGTCAGATTCAACGTTTCCGTTGTTTTAGAAAAAGATGGAAAAAAAGAAACAGGTGTTTATGGAGTTGGAGGAAGACAAAGTTATGATGATTATCTAAAAGATGAAAGCTGGAAAGATGTTTGTGATGAAGCTTTTAGAATCGCAAATGTCAATTTAGAAAGCAAACCAGCGCCAGCAGGAGAAATGAAAGTTGTTTTAGGTCCTGGATGGCCAGCAATTTTAATTCACGAAGCAATCGGACATGGTCTTGAAGGAGATTTCAATAGAAAAAAAACTTCAGCTTTTCATAATTTAATGGGGCAGCAAGTAGCAAGTGAAGGAGTAACAATTGTAGATGATGGCACATTACATCAAAGAAGAGGAAGTTTAACAATAGATGATGAAGGAACGCCTACTGAAAATACAGTTTTAATAGAAAATGGAATTTTAAAAAACTATATGCAAGACCGTCTAAACGCTCGTTTAATGGGAACTAAGTCAACAGGTAGCGGAAGAAGAGAAAGTTATAAACATGTGGTTTTACCAAGAATGAGAAACACAATGATGTTGTCAGGTAAATATTCACAAGATGAAATGATAAGTTCAGTTGATAAAGGTATTTTCGCTGTAAGTTTTGGGGGAGGACAAGTAGACATAACTTCAGGAAAATTTGTTTTTAACTGTACGGAAGCATATGAAATCTATAATGGCAAAATAGGATCACCAATCAAAGGTGCTACATTAATTGGAGATGGACCATCAATTTTAAAAGAAGTTTCATTAGTGGGTAATGATATGAAATTAGATCCAGGTATTGGAACATGTGGGAAAGCTGGACAGGGTGTTCCAGTAGGAGTAGCTCAGCCATCAATTCTTATAAATAAGATGACTGTTGGTGGAACAAAACTTTAATCTAAATGATAAGGGATCAGGAATTTTTAAAAGATATAGCGTCTTATTGTATTGAAAACTCTAAAAAACTAGGAGCTACGGATGTGGGTATAAAAGTAATTCACTCTGTTTCAGAAAATGTTAGTTTTAGAAATAAAAAATTAGACGAGTCAAATAGAGCAGATAGTTTTGCTGTCAATTTAACTACTTATATAGAGAAAAAAAAATCAAGCATTAATTCATCAGATTTATCTAAATCAAACTTAGAAAAACTAATAGAACGTTGTATTGATGCTACAAAAATTACTCCATCAGATGAAAATAATTCGTTACCAGATAAAGATTTAATGTCTAAAGAGATAAGAGACCTTAATCTCTATGATGAAACACATTATCCAAATGATAAAAAGATTGAATTTTTAAAAAAAGTTGAAGAAACAGCATCAACGGACGAAAAAATAGTTAATACTGAAGCTGGTTTTACTGAAAATAAAAATAATTTTATACTTGCAAACAGTAATGGTTTCTTAGGTGGATACAAAACCTCAAATTTTTCATCTTCATGCGTAGCTGTATCAAGAATTAATGGTGCAATGGAAAGAGATTACGAGTTTGGAAGCACAAGATTCTTGCAAGATATGATGAAACCAGAAGAAATTGGAAAAATAGCTGCTAATAAAGCAATAAAAAAGTTAGGCCCAAAAAAAATCAAGAGTGAAAAAATTGGGGTTATATTCGATAAAAGAATTTCCAAAGGAATATTAAGTACACTAGCAAGCGCAATAAGTGCGAGTGCTATTGCAAGAGGAACTTCTTTTTTAAAAGATCAAATCAATTCTGAAGTTTTTCCAAATTCAATTAATATCATCGATGATCCAAAAATTGAAAAAGGATTAGGCTCCCAAAACTTTGATAGCGAAGGCGTCGAAACTAATTCTTTGAAACTAGTTGAGAATGGCATTTTAAAAAATTATTTAATTGATACTTATTATGGTAAAAAGTTAAATTTAAAATCTAATGGAAGATCTGGAGGAACAACAAATTTATACTTTGAAAATGGTGATTTAAGTTTCAAGGATTTACTAAATTTAGAAAAAAAGTTTCTATACATAACAGAGACTATAGGCCATGGTGGTAATATCATTACTGGAGATTACTCAGTTGGAGCCTCAGGATTTATGGTTGAGGACGGAGAGTTAACTTACCCGGTAAGTGAAATAACTATAGCTGGAAATTTTAAGGAAATGTTTAAAAATATTACTTTAGCAAATGATTTAGAGATGAAGTACTCAACAAATGCTCCTACTTTGTTGATTAATCAAATGACAGTGGCGGGAAAATAATTATTGAATTTTTTTAAGTCTATATTCCCATAGACCCATTCTCTTATAAGCTACTTTTATAATTAAAGCTTTTTTCTTATTGTACCATATTTCAAAATTTAATTTTTTATCATCAGGTAGATTTGGGTCAGTAGAAAATAGTCTAAAATGTTCAACATTATATTCTTTATTATAAAGTTTTATTTTTTTTTTTCCCAAAAATTCTATGTTTTGTTTTTTTACACTTCCAGATAATGGACTTATTTGTGTCTCGGTTTGCAAAATTCTATGATTCCACCAATGACCAATTATATTTTCTTTATCCGCCTCACCCTTATATGAAGATCCATCAATCATAAACTTCTCTTTTTTTTCGTCAAAAATTAAATTTACATATTTTCTCTTATCGTTTTGAAATGTTTCTGAGTTAAATGAAATTAACTGATCTCCAATATATTCTTCAGTTCCTCTACTTTTTATTGAGAATACTGTAACACCCAATAATTTCACTTCAAAATTAGTTGAATTTTTTACAATAAATTTATCTTCTTCTTTTTTAAATGTAAAAATGCTTTCTCCTATTTTTTCATCATCTTTAAAAATTTCCATTTCTATATTTGAATAATTTTTATAGTGATCAGTATGTGCTTGCAAAAAAAGAGAAGACAAAACCAACAAAATTACCAAGAATTTTCTCATTATTTCATATTATTTTAATTAACTTGTTAGAACTTTATATAGAATTTCTATGTTTAAAAGATAAATAGTCTAAATAATTATGTTTTTAACCATTAAAAATATTCCCTCAAAATCCTGGAGTTCAGAAAAACCTTTAAATTTAAAACCTAAATTTACAACTTTTATACTCTTATGTGTTGGATTAACTTTATTTGGTTTGGGGGAGGCTCTTTTATTAGTTTCTACTACTGGTAATTCTCCATGGTCTGTTCTTGCAGAAGGGTTATCAAATATATTAAATATCTCGATTGGATTATCTACATTCATAATAAGTATTATTGTTTTAGGGTTTTGGTTTCCACTAAAACAAAAACCAGGAATTGGTACAATTCTAAATATTTTAATTATAGCAGCGATAATTGATTTGACGCTTTTTCTTTTTGATCCTCCTTTAGCTACCTCTTCAAAATATATTCTTGCTGTATTTTCTGTATTGCTTGTCGGTCTAGGAAGTGGGATATACTTAATTGCAAATTTAGGCCCTGGTCCTAGAGATGGATTGATGACGGGTCTAACAAAAAAAACTCAACTTCCTATTGCTTTAATTCGAGCCACTTTAGAAATTTCAGCTGTTATATCTGGTTGGTATTTAGGAGGAACTGTTGGTTTGGGCACTATAATATTTGCATTTGGGATAGGTCCTGCAGTAGCTTTAGGAATTTATATTGTGGATAAAGTTACGAAGTAAATGTTTTTAGTGGACAATTAGTCGATTGTTAATATTGAATAAAAATTGTAAATATAAATTATGTCTATAAAAGGTTGGATGAAAGAATCAGCGAATATACTATTTGACGATAGTAAAAATGATTTAAGAGCTCTTCCCAAAACTGTAAGACTACAAATATTATTAGTCTTGAGTTTTATATGGACAACAGTATTTAGTTTATACGTATTTTCATACGCCACTTTTGCATTTGGTTGGGCAGGGACATATGTTGCTCATATAGGTTTAATATTTGCTGTTTATTATACGTTTAAACAATTTCATAGAGCTGAAGCAAAAGCTGTTAGTGTTTTTAAGACAAAAAATTTTGATCCATTTAAAATAATGACAATTGTTTTTGTCATAGTTTTTATTTTTGTTTTCTCTAAAGGAATTGAAGTATTGACAAGAACAAACTCTTACTCAATTCCATATGACGGGCCTAGTAAATCAGCATTTGAAAAGTGGCTGCCTTTTACTAAAAATAAATCTGAATAATAATTTTTTAAGAAGCTTCTGATAATTTAGAGAGCTTTTTTCTCTCGTGAGGATCAAGCACAGCTTTTCTTAATCTGCATGAATTTGGTGTAATTTCTAATGCTTCATCAGAATTTAACATGCTCAATTGTTCAGCAATAGACATCTTTCTTACGGGAGTTAAGACAACATTTTCATCTGTTCCTTGTGTCCTCATATTTGTAAGTTTTTTACCTTTCATGACATTTATAATCATATCACCAGGTTTAGGTGACAATCCTACAATCATACCTGAATAAACTGGATCGTTATGAGTAACAAACATCTCTCCTCTTGCCTGTAGATTATAAATTGCAAATGCCACTGCTTTTCCTTGCTCCATAGAAATTAATGCACCATTTCTTCTGCCTTCCATATCTCCCTCAAATTTTCCATAGGAATGGAATATTCTGTTTATTACTCCTGTTCCTTTAGTTAGAGTAAGAAATCTACTAGTGTATCCCATTAAACCTCTTGTTGGTGCATGAAAGATTAATCGTTTTTTATTTTTTCCAGTATCTTTAAGATCTGTTAACTTTCCTTTTCTTTTATTCATGGAGTCTATAACTTTAGAAGAGAATTCTTCGTCAAGATCCATAGTAATTTCTTCAATAGGTTCTAATTTTTCACCAATTTCATTTTTTTGAAACAAAACTCTAGGAGGGCTTACTGTCATTTCAAATCCTTCACGTCTCATTTGTGTTAATAATATTTCTAACATTAATTCGCCTCTACCACTTATTTCAAATGAATCTTTGTTTTCATTTTCTGAAAAAGAAATTCCGACATTATTCTGCGCCTCTTGAACTAATCTCTCTCTAATTTGAGTACTTGTAAGTTTTTTACCTTCAGTACCAGCTAATGGAGAACTATTTATTGTTATTTTAATAGACATCGTTGGCGGATCAATTGGGGTTGCTTGGATTGGTGTATCTACCTCAGTATCACAAATGGTATCAGCAACATTTGCTTTTTCTAATCCAGCGATAACTACAATATCTCCAGCTTCGCCAACTTCTATTGGCACTTTTTTTGTCCCCTCGTATCTAAATATTTTTGTTAATCTACCTTCATCAACTTTTTCTCCATCAAGATTAATTGCCTTTATTTGTTGGTTTGCTTTTGCTGTACCTTGTGAAATTCTACCAACTAAACTTCTACCCAAAAAACTGTCTGCATATAAAAGAGTCGAAAGCATTGCAAAAGGCTTGGACTTGTCAAATTCTGCTGGCTTAACATGATCTATGACTAGATCTAATAATGGATTTAAATTATCTCTTGGACCATCTATTTCTTTGGATGCCCACCCAGATCTTCCACTTGCGTAAATAACTGGAAAATCTAATTGCTCCTCGTTGGCATCTAAGCTGACAAATAAGTCAAAAGTCTCATTTAAAACTTCATCGGCCCTTTGGTCAGCTTTGTCTAATTTATTAATAACTACTATTGGTTTAAGGCCTTGTTTAAGTGCTTTTGCTAATACAAATTTAGTTTGAGGCATTACCCCTTCGGCTGAATCTATTAACAATAATGCACCATCAGCCATACTAAGAACTCTTTCAACTTCTGCAGCAAAATCTCTATGTCCAGGTGTATCAATAATATTAATTCTAGAATCTTTCCAATTTATGGAAGCTGGTTTGGCAAGAATTGTAATACCTCTTTCCTTTTCAAGTTCCCCGGAGTCCATGAGTCTTTCGTCAACAACTTCATTTTCTCTAAAAGAACCACTCTGTTTCATTAAGTTATCAATCAAAGTAGTCTTGCCATGGTCAACATGAGCAATTATGGTGATGTTACGTATTGATGTTGTCATTTGCGCGTTCTTATATATTCAAAATATTTTTTTTCAATTCAAAAAAAAAAGGGCAGTAAAAACTGCCCTTTTTGAATTTTCTGTTTGAGTATAATGAGAATTACATACCCATTCCACCCATACCGCCCATACCACCCATTCCTCCAGGAGGCATACCAGCTCCACCAGCATCTTTTTCATCTGGTTTATCTGCTACCATGGCTTCAGTTGTTACTAATAACCCAGATATAGAAGCAGCATCTTGAAGTGCTGTTCTAACAACTTTAACTGGATCAATAATACCTTCTTTAAACATATCAACATATTGCTCTGATTGTGCATCGTAACCATTGCTAGGCTTGTTGGTTTCTAATAATTTACCAACAACTACTGATCCATCAACACCTGCATTTGTTGTGATTTGTCTAATAGGCGCTTGCAAAGCACTCTTGACAATTTCTACACCAGCTTTTTGATCATCACCTTTTACTTTTAGACTATCAAGTTCTTTTGAAGCATAAAGCAATGCACATCCACCACCAACAACAATACCTTCTTCAACTGCTGCTCTTGTAGCGTTTAATGCATCCTCAACTCTATCTTTTCTTTCTTTAACTTCTACTTCAGTAGCACCACCAACTTTGATAACTGCTACACCACCTGCTAGTTTAGCAAGTCTCTCTTGTAGTTTCTCTCTATCATAGTCTGATGTTGTTTCCTCAACTTGAGCTTTGATTTGAGCACATCTTGCTTCAATATCAGATTTTTTACCTGCTCCGCTCACGATTGTACTATTCTCTTTATCAACTTTTACACGTTTTGCAGATCCAAGATCATTAAGTTTAACATTTTCAAGTTTAATACCTAAATCTTCCGAGATAACTTGTCCGCCGGTAAGAATTGCAATATCTTCTAACATTGCTTTTCTTCTATCTCCAAAACCTGGAGCTTTAACAGCTACAACTTTTAGACCACCTCTTAGTTTGTTAACAACAAGTGTTGCAAGTGCCTCACCCTCAACATCCTCTGAAATTATCATTAATGGTCTACCGGCTTGTACAACAGCCTCTAACAACGGAACCATCGGTTGAAGATTTGTTAATTTCTTCTCGTGAAGAAGAATTAGTGGATTTTCTAACTCTGTAGTCATTTTATCACCATTGGTAATAAAATATGGAGATAAATATCCTCTATCGAATTGCATACCTTCAACTACATCAAGTTCTGTTTCAATTCCTTTTGCTTCTTCAACAGTAATTACTCCTTCATTACCAACCTTCTGCATAGCTTTTGAAATCATTGCACCAATTTCTTTATCACCGTTTGCTGAAATTGTACCAACTTGTGCAATCTCATCACTATCTTTTACTTTTTTTGCTGATGAAATTAATTTATTTTTTACATGATCTACAGCAGCATCAATTCCTCTTTTAACATCCATTGGATTCATCCCTGCTGTTACATACTTACAACCTTCTTTGACAATTGCTTGAGCTAATATTGTTGCAGTTGTTGTTCCATCACCAGCTTCATCGTTAGTTTTGCTAGCAACTTCTTTAACCATTTGTGCACCCATGTTCTCAAACTTGTCATCAAGATCAATTTCTTTTGCAACTGAAACACCATCTTTAGTTGTTCTTGGTGCACCATAAGATTTGTCGATAACAACATTTCTTCCTTTTGGTCCAAGAGTAACCTTCACGGTATTGGCAAGTATATCAACTCCCTTCAACATTGATGCTCTAGCATCTGAATCAAATTTTACTATTTTAGCCATTCTAAACTCTCCTTATTAATTATTTACCTGTTGCAATACCCATAATGTCAGATTCTTTCATTATGCTGTACTCTTTACCATCAATTTTAACTTCTGTTCCTGACCACTTACCGAATAAAACTTTATCTCCTACTTTAACGTCCATAGGTATTAGTTTTCCATCTTCAGTTTTTGCACCTCCGCCGACAGCAACAACTTTACCTTCTTGAGGTTTTTCTTGAGCTGTATCTGGAATAATTATGCCACCAGCAGTTTTTTCGCTGCTATCCAAAACTTCTATTAAAACACGGTCATGTAATGGTTTAAACTTCATACGAATTCTCCTTTAAATTAGCAGTCATATAGAGACATATTTAATAATTTTCAAGATCTTGAATAAAAATTATGGTCTAAAAAACCCAAGAATAAAGCTTATTTTTAAGCTATATCTCAAGTATGCCCCAAAACTTAGACAAAGATGGATTAAGATCAAAAATAAACAGTTACGAATTGTTTTTTATCGACATATGGGGAGTGATACACAATGGCTTACAAATTTTTGAGGAATCTATTGAAGTATTAGAAAATTTAAAAAAAAATAATAAAGAGTTTGTATTACTTACCAATGCGCCGAGACCAAATTCTACAGTTATTGATTTTTTGAAAAAAATGGGGCTCAAAAAATTTTATGAAGATGTATACACCTCAGGAGAAGCTTCATTAAAATATTTAATGGAAAATTTTCTAAATGCAAAATTTTATCACATTGGACCACCAAGAGATTTTGACTTATTTAAAAGATTTGAACAAAATAAAGTTAGTAATATTAATCAAGCCGATTATTTTATTTGTACAGGGTTATTTGAAGATCATGAGATAAAACTTGAATATTATGAAGATTTACTTGAGAAATTTTCAAATAAAAAATTTGTGTGTACAAATCCAGACCTAATTGTTGATAGAGGTGATGTTAGAGAGTTTTGTGCTGGATCAGTTGCAAAAATATTCGAGAAAATTGGTGGAAAAGTAATTTACTTTGGAAAACCTTATCCTCCAGTTTATAATTTATCTGCTAACATAAATGGTAAAAATGTTTTATGTATCGGAGATAATATGAACACAGATATAAAAGGAGCTAATATTCAAAATTTTGACAATTTGTTAATAACGAGTGGTATACATAAAAAGGAATTAAGTAGTCATAATATTGATAAATTAGAAAAGAAATACGGAGTCAGTGTGAATTACACTCAAACAAAATTAAAATGGTGAACAAAATTAAAATGGTGAACAAAATTAAAATCTACAAAAATTTCAAGATATTAAGAGAACATCAAAATGCCATGATATTAATTGGTAATTTTGATGGCTTACACTTAGGTCATCAAAGATTATTCAAGGAAGCAAAAAAATATAAAAAAAAATATAATTCAAAAATTGGAGTAGTGACTTTTGATCCAATACCAAAAATGTATTTTGACAAAAGTATTACGAATTATCGACTTTCAAATCTTAATCAAAAGAGTAGATATTTTAGTGATTATAACGTAGATTTTTTAATAAATAAAAAATTTGATAAAAAATTCTCCAAAATATCTTGTCATAATTTTATTAAAAATATTTTATGCAAAAAGTTAAGTGCAGATTATATTTTTGTTAGTAATAATTTTAGATTTGGAAATAAGAGAGAGGGGGATGTAAATTTATTAAAAAAATTTCAAAAAAAATATAATTACAAATTAATTAATCCAAAACCGTTATATAAAAAAAATAAAATTATTTCCTCAACATTAATTAGAAAATTAATTGAAAATGGTAATTTAAAAATTGCAAATCAACTTTTATCAAGAAATTGGTCAATAGAAGGTGTTGTAGAAAAGGGTAGAATGATGGGAAGAAAAATTGGCTTTCCTACATGCAACATAAATATAAAAAATTATGTAATACCAAAAGTAGGAGTTTATGCAGTTGATGTTTATATCGAAAAAAATAGAAAAAAGATCAAAGGAATAGCAAATATTGGGTATAGACCTACATTTAATCAAAAAAAATTATTATTAGAGGTAAATTTATTTAAATTTTCTGGAAATCTTTATAATAAAAATCTAACTATTAATTTTACAAAATTTATTAGAGGAGAAACAAAATTTAAAAATATTGATGCTTTAAAAAAACAGATAAAGAAAGATATTAAAATTGCCAAAAGATAAAATTTTATGAGCAAGGAAAACATTAATTTACCTAAAACAAAATTCTCAATGAAGGCAAATTTGCCAAACAAGGAGCCAAATTATATTGAATTTTGGAAGAAAATTGACCTGTACAATTTGTTAAGACAAAAAAGTAAAGGGCAAGAAAAATTTGTACTCCATGATGGGCCTCCATATGCAAATGGCAACATTCACATGGGTACTGCTTTGAATAAAATTTTAAAAGACATAATTACAAAATTTCATCAAATGGATGGTAAGGACTCAGTTTATGTTCCCGGATGGGATTGCCATGGGTTGCCTATAGAGTGGAAAATTGAAGAACAATACAAAAAGAATAAAAAAAACAAAAATGATGTTCCTATAATTGAATTTAGAAAAGAATGCAGGGAGTTTGCAAACAAATGGATAGACGTTCATAAGGGAGAATTTACAAGACTTGGAGTAATCGGTGATTGGGAAAATTATTATTCAACAATGTCATTTGATGCTGAAGCTCAAATAGTCAGAGAACTTGGAAAATTTCTTAAAGAAGGAAGCCTTTATAGAGGTTATAAACCAGTTCTTTGGTCAACTGTTGAAAAAACAGCTTTAGCGGATGCCGAGGTTGAATACATGGATCATGTTTCAGATACGATTTATGCAGCATTCAAAGTGAAAGTTTCAAATTTAGATATAATTAATGGTGCTGATGTAATAATTTGGACTACAACTCCATGGACTATTCCTGCAAATAAAGCTTTAGCTTACAATGCTGGCCTTAAATATGTTTTGCTTGAAATAAACGACAACAAAAATTTTGTTAATAGAAAAATTGTAATTGCAAAAGATTTATTAGAACCTTTTAAAAAAGATACCTCCATAGAAAATATTAAAGTTTTAAACGAATTTTTAGGAAAAGATTTAAAAGGAACGGTTTGCAGTCATCCATTTTCTAAAATGGGATATAATTATGATATTCCAATGCTTGAGGCCAATTTTGTTACCACTGAACAAGGTACAGGTATCGTACACTGTGCTCCGAGTCACGGACCGGATGATTTTAATCTTTGTTTAAATAATAATATTAAAGCAATTGAAACTGTTGATGGTGATGGAAAATATACAAATGAAATTAAACATTTTGAGGGTTTGCATATTTTTAAGGCCAATAGTTTGATTATTGAAAAATTAGATGAACAAAAAAATTTGGTAATAAGTGGAAAACTTACTCACTCTTATCCCCATTCTTGGAGATCAAAAGCTCCACTAGTTCATAGGGCAACGCCACAATGGTTTATTTCCATGGAATCTCATGGATTAAGAGATAAAGCATTAAAAGCTATCAATAATACAGATTTTTATCCTTCCAAAGGAAAAGAAAGAATAAAATCAATGATTGAAACTAGACCAGACTGGTGTGTATCAAGACAAAGAGTTTGGGGTGTGCCATTGCCAATTTTTATTTCAAAAAAAACAGGTGAGGTTTTAGTTGATGATGAAGTATTTGAAAATATTGCAAAAATTTATGAGAAAGAAGGTTCTGATTGTTGGTTTAATGAAGATTATCAGATCTTTCTAGGAGATAAGTATAAAGCAGAAGATTATGAAAAATTATCAGATATAGTTGAAGTTTGGTTCGATAGTGGATCTACTCATTCTTTTGTCTTAGAAAAAAGAGACGACCTTAAATGGCCAGCATCTATGTATCTAGAAGGTTCAGATCAACATAGAGGATGGTTTCACTCATCATTACTAGAGTCATGTGGAACAAGAGGTGTTGCGCCCTTTGAAAGCATTCTTTCTCATGGTTTTGTTGTAGACGGAAAAGGTCTAAAAATGTCAAAATCAACAGGTAACGTAATTGCTCCACAAGATATACTTAAAAAATATGGAGCTGATATACTTAGAATTTGGGTTGCATCGTCAAATTATGCTGAGGATCTTAGAATAGATTACTCAATTTTAGATCAACATGCTGAGTCTTATAGAAAAATTAGAAATACGTTTAGATATCTTTTAGGGAATATTCAAGATCAATATGAAAATCTCGATTTTGAAAAGGTTAAATTTGAAAATTTCGACTCTCTAGAAAAATTTATGCTACATAGAGTTCATACAATAAATGCAAATTTTAAAAACAATTTTAAAGTTTATAATTTCCATAATTTGTACAAAGAGTTACTAAATTTTTGCACAGTTGAGCTCTCTGCCTTTTATTTCGATATCAGAAAAGATACTTTATATTGCGAGGCTTTAAATTCCGATAAAAGAAAGAATTGCATAACTCTTTTAAATATTATTTTACAATGTCTGCTTAAATGGTTTGCACCAATATTGTCATTTACAACTGAGGAAATTTATCAATTAGTCAAAAAAGAAGAAGACAACCAAAGTATCCATTTAGAAAATTTCGTTTCAGTTCCAAATTCTTGGAATAATGAGGAACTTAGCTCAGATTGGGATTATGTTAAAAAAATTAGAGATGAGGCAAATATCTCTATTGAGAATATGAGAGCTGAAAAGTCAATTGGTTCAAGTTTAGAGGCAATGATCGAAATAAAGTTAAATAAAGAATTTTATGATAAAGCAAAAAATATTAATTTTTCAGAAATTTGTATTACTTCGTCTGCTTCAGTAATTAAAGATGAAAATTTAAAAAATAGTATTGATGTAGTTGCAAAAAAAGCTCAAGGAACGAAATGTCCAGTATGCTGGAAAATTTTTGAGTCGAGTTGTGAGAGACCAAATTGTGGACTTTTGAATACAAATGGGAAATGAAAAATTAAATAAACTTCTTGTCGGTTTTATATTTTTAGTTGTTTGTTTTGCTTTAGATAGATTTTCAAAAATCTACATTTTAAATATTTTAAATGATGAAGGACAAGTTGATTTTTATATAAATCAATACTTAAATATTTATTTGGTTTGGAATACAGGTATTGGATTTGGTTTATTTTCTTCAGAAGATAACCTTTTCTATAACATATTTACTGCAATAATTATTATTATAAATTTTGTAATATTGTATTTTGCTTTTATTGAAACGAAAATTAAATCTTTTTTTTTAATGATAATATTAGGAGGCTCACTAGGAAACTTGTTTGACCGAGTTTATTACAGAGCTGTTCCAGACTTTATTGATTTTAATTATGCAGGTTATCATTGGTTTATTTTTAATGTTGCTGACATATTTATAACAATTGGTATTTTATGCCTTATTTTATCTGAATTAATATTTTATAAAAAAAAAAATGAAAAAATTTAAATTAAATTTAATATTACTAATTACCTTAATTCCATTATTAACTTTTTGTGGTGGGGTTAGAGATGCTTTAGAAGGTCAAAAGAGATCTGATCAAAGCGATGAATTCTTGGTTAAAAAAAAAAATCCATTACAAATGCCTCCGGATATGAATAAACTTCCTAAACCAGGAGACGATATGGAAATAAGTAGTCAATCAAATAATGAAGAAGTTAAAGACTTACTGAAAATAAAAGATGATGATAATTCTGAGGATTCAAGTAGCGGCTCAGATTTATTAAATAATATGAAAAAGAAAATCCAGTAATTAATGGAGACGAAATATATTATTTATAAAAATTTTAACAAAAAAAAAAAATTATTATATAAAAAAAAACTTTCTAACTTTCTGAATTTTGAAATTTTAATTCAGAAATATCCTTTATTAAAATCTCTGACAAATAATTATATTTATTCATTTAAAAAAAAAAATTTATCAAATCTTAAAAAATATAATGAGTTTAATTTAATAGGTATGGGAGGATCTATTTTAGGTGCGCAAGCTATATATGATTTTCTTTCTAATAAAATTAAAAAAAAATTTTTTTTTTTCAATAACCTTCAAAACTTTAAAATTACAAAATCAAATAAAAAACGTTTAAATATAATTATATCAAAATCTGGAAATACTCTAGAAACATTATCAAATTTAAATATCATTTTAACAAAACAAAAAAAAAATAAAAATTTAATAATCACTGAAAATAAAAAGAATATCCTAAGAGGTATGGCCAATAAAATTAAATCTGACGTAATAGACCATAAAAATTATATTGGTGGAAGATATTCAGTTTTATCTGAAGTTGGAATGGTTCCAGCAGAATTAATGGGATTAAATGAAAAAAAATTTAAACGATTAAATTATCTAGTAAAAAATAAAGCATTTATAAATTTTTTAATTCAAAATGTTTCATCAATTCACTCAAATATTATTAAAGGAAAAAAAAATTGTGTCATTTTAAATTATGATGAAAAATTGAATAATTTTTTGAAATGGTATCAGCAATTATCTGCGGAAAGTTTAGGAAAAAAGGGTAATGGCTTTTTTCCTATAGTCTCTACGATGCCAAAGGACAATCATAGTCTTTTACAACTCTATTTAGATGGCCCAAAAAATAATTTTTTTAGTTTTTTTATCTCCAGAGAAAGACATCCATTAAGATTTAATAATTCTAATTTAACTGAGGAATTGTCTCATTTAAAAAAGAAAAACCTATATCAAGTTTTATATGCTCAGGCCAAAGCAACACAAAACGTATTTAATAAGAAAAAATTATCATTTAGAAGTTTTGAGATTATCAATAAAAGCGAGGAAACTCTCGGTGAACTGTTTACATTTTTTATTTTAGAAACTCTAATGTTAAGTTCCTTATTAAATGTGAACCCAATTAACCAGCCCTCTGTTGAATTAATAAAAACAGAAACAAAAAAAATTCTAAAATAGTAATTTACCAAATATTATTTTTGACAATCCATAAGTTTTTTCTCTAAGAATTTTAAAATCTTTAATAAAATTTTCTTTAAATTTCTTATTTCTGTGAATCACAATAAGTGTACTTTTACTAGCAATTTTTAAGTCTAAAATATTTTTTAATAATTTATTTATATTTTTATCTTTAAATGGTGGATCTAAATAAATTAAATCAATTTTTTCATTATTTATATCTTTTGTTGAAATTTCGTATGCATTTACTTTATTAGTGACTGAATTTTTATCAATATCTAACTCTTTAAGATTTTTTACTAAAATTTTTATAGAAGGTTCGTAATTTTCAAAAAAATAAACTTTTTTTACCCCTCTAGACAAACATTCAATACCAAATGATCCAGATCCTGAAAATAAATCTAAAACAATGCCGTTTTTGAATTTAATTTTTTCATTCTTAGAATGCTCTAAAATATTAAATATCGACTCTCTAACCATATCTTTTAATGGTCTTGTTGTTTTATCTGTAGGGTTATGAATTAATTTCCCTCTTAGTTTTCCACCAATTACTCTCATTTATTTATGACTTTATGACCTATATCTGATCTATAAAAACCATCTTCCCAATTCAATTTCTTAATCTGATTAATGATTTCTTTTCTGCTTGATAAATAACTATCTGAGATATTTACAAAATTTATTACTCTACCACCAACTGCTACAATTTTGTTTCCAGAACTTTTTGTTCCAGCATGAAAAATAAAATTATCTTTAGTTGATTTGAATTCTTTTAAATTTTTAATTTCAACATTCTTATTATATTTTTCAGGATATCCTTTGGAGCATAATACAATGCACATACTTTTTTTATTTTTCCAATTTAATTTTTGTGTCCCTAATTTTGAATTACAACAAGCATTTATTATTTCTAATAAATCAAAGTCAATTAAAGGTAATATAGTTTGGCATTCAGGATCACCCATCCTGACATTATATTCAATTAGGTATGGTTCATTATTTTTTATCATTAAGCCTGCATATAAAAAACCAACATACTTCTCATTCATTTCATTTATAGCTTTTAAAGTTGGCTCAATTATTTTGTTTAAAATTTTACTTTCTAAATCATTATTAATTAAGCTTGAAGGTGAATAAGCCCCCATTCCTCCTGTATTCTTGCCAATATCACCTTCACCAACTCTTTTGTGGTCTTGAGCTGTATTAAAAGTTTTATAACTAATTCCATCTGAAATAATAAAAAAACTCATCTCATCACCTTCCAGAAATTCCTCAATTAACACTTGATCTGCTTTCCCAAATTTACCATTAAATATTTCATTAACAGCGGTTTTAGCCTCATCAACATTTTGACAAATATAAACACCTTTGCCTGCAGCAAGAACATCTGCCTTTACAACAAGAGGAAAATTAGATGACGATAGAAATATAAATGAGTCTTCTTTGGATTTACAAATTTTAAATTTAGCAGTTGGTATATTAAATTTTTCACAAATTTCTTTTGTAAATATCTTTGACCCTTCTAATTGAGCAACTTTTTTTCTAGGACCAAAAACTTTAATATTTTTTGATTCTAGGAAATCTACCAATCCTTCGACCAATGGTTTTTCTGGACCAACAACTACCAATTCAATTTGTTCCTTACAGATAAAATCATATATGTCTTGAAAATTTTCTAAATTTAGATCAATATTTAATGATATTTCTTCGGTACCAGCATTACCGGGTATTGAATATATTTTTGTTATTTTTTTTGAATTACTTAAGTGATGAACTAGAGCATGCTCTCGTCCTCCACTTCCAATAATTGCAATTTTCATTTAGTAAATATATATCTTAAATATGTTAAATAAGTTAGCTAAATTAAAATACTTAGCAAACAATTTTGAGATCATTGAAGATGGTGATCATGTGATTTGTGCTATTTCACAAAAAAAAATACCACTTGAAAACTTAAATTATTGGAACGTTGAGGAACAGGAAGCCTACTTTTCGTATGTTGAGGCCTCAATGAAAAGAGATTTATTAGATAAAAACTGATTATGTCTTCCACCTATCATGAGTCCAGATCCACTGGTCTACATTTTTTAAAATCATTTTTTCAAGTATCTTATTAAGATGTTCAGTGATCTCTTTGATTGATTTATTATTCCCAATTTTAATTGGTTCTGAAACAAACATTTTAAAATAATTATTTTTTCTTCTCTCTATATAAATAGGTACTAAATCGCATTTATATTTTTTAATTAATTGTGCAGGTATGGTCGTAGTACTAGCTGGTTTACCGAAAAAATCAATTTTTATACCTTCTCTTACTCTTTGGTCTATCATTAGTGCTACTGAGTTACCTTTTTTTATATTTTCAATAATCTGTCTTGTCCCTGATCTTCCTTTTTTAATTTGATTTTTGCATATAAAATTTTCTCTAATTTCTTCCATTGTTTTGTTAAGGAACAAGTTATTTAGCGGTCTATAAATAGCGCACAAATTTATACCAGCTTTTTCAATTTGGAGCGCCATTAATTCAAAATTATTGAAATGACCAGATATAAATACAGCTCGTCTTTTTTCTCTCTTAATTTTGTTTAGGTTTTCAAGCCCGTCTATTTCAATAAATTTATTTAATTTGTTATTTCTAAATGCTTTAAGAAAAGGATATTCAGCAAGTATTCTTCCATAATTTCCATATATTTTGCTGATAATTTTATTATAATTTTTTTTGTCTACAATGCCAGATTGTTCCAAATTATTCTCAATTAACTTTTTTGATCTAAATATTGGTCCAAACAAGCGTCCAA